>MEDJ01000007.1 GCA_001724025.1 Acidobacteria bacterium SCN 69-37
GGGCCCTCTCCGCGGCGATCGCCGCAAAGGCTATCGCTGGTCTTTCGCGAAGAGGGCCGAGACTTTTTTTAACAGGTCGCGCTCCTGGCGCAGCTCCCGCACTTCCTTCCGGAGACGCGTCAGCTCTTCACGCTCCTCCTTCATCAGCCCGCTCCTGCCCCTGGTCTGCTCGGCCCGGGTCCGTTCGACCCAGAGCCGCAGCGCCGACTCCGTCAGATCGAGCTCGCGCGCCACCGCGCCGACCGTCTTGCCTTCGTGCAGGACCAGCCGGACGGCACCTTCCTTGAACTCCTCAGAGAACCGCCGGCGCGGGCGCCGGCCACTGCTTCGAGACATGCGGGACATCGTATCCACCTTTCGGAACGTGTCCACGAAATCGGATCAAGCGCAGACAGGTGATTGCGGAGGAGCGGCGTCAGTTGGCGGCCGAGCAATTCGAACCGGGGCGCGAGCAGGATCTCCTGTACGAAATTCCCACCAGTCGCCTCGCCGCCGGCACGTACGGGCTCTCCGTGCGCGTCACAACCAGTCGCGGGGATGACGAGCAACTGGCGTCGTTTGTCGTGCGAGAGATGAGCGATCGCCAATGAAGCGCCCCGCGAACTCTTCGAGTGGATCGCACTGGTCAACCAGCGAAGCGGCCGCATTCGAGAGACTCGAGCGTCGCTCGACGCTTCGTGTGCACGAATCAGCCCAAGCCCGCCCCGAGCCGCCCGATCGCCCGTCGTAACTGTCGTGCCCGAAATCCACCGGCCCAAGTCCGTCCAGGGCCGCCCCGATCGGGCGTCGTCCCTGTCGTACCTGAAATGGATCGGCCTGAGTCCGACCCCGGCCGTCCCATTCGCGCGTCGGACCTGTCGTCCCTGAGATCCACCGGCCCAGGTTCGCCCAGGGCCGCACCGATCGCCCGTCGTCCCTGTCGTACCTGTGATATAAGGCCATGGAATCGCTTCCACATGTCCGAGAGGTCGGCGGCCCGTGCTGCCGTGAGAGTCAGGAATATGCCCCGAGTGCCCATCGCCCGCACCCATCGTTCCCTCCGGCCGCTGTTCGTCGTGGTCATGGCCGTCGCCGCCGGCATCACCGCGTTCGGCCAGGCGCGGCTGCCGCCGCCCGGTCCGCAGACGCGCGCGGACTTCGAGAAGAAAGACCCCGTGCTGGCGAAGAGCCCCGCAGACGAGGAGAAGACCTTCGTCCTGCCGCCCGGCTACCGCATGGAACTCGTGCTGAGCGAGCCCGACATCAACACGCCGGCCGTCGTCGAGTTCGACGGCAACGGGCGGATGTACGTCGCCGAGTTCATCACGTACATGCCCGACGTCGAGGGCACCGATCAGCACGAGCCGCGCAGCCGCATCTCCCGCTGGGAAGATAAGGACGGCGACGGCAAGTACGAGACGAAGACGATCTTCGTCGACAACATCGTCCTGCCGCGCAACGTGCTGGTGTGGGACGCCAACGCGATCCTGGTCAACGAGACGGCGTCGAACGACCTGGTCAAGTGGACCGATACGAACAACGACGGCGTGGCCGACACGCGCGAGGTGTTCTACACCGGCGTCGGCGTGGGCCGCGACGGCAACCTCGAACACGAGCAGAGCGGGTTCGTCTGGGGGCTCGACAACTGGATCTACAGCACCTACAACTCGTTCCGCTTCCGCTGGACGCCCACCGGCATCATCCGCGAGAACACCGGCGCCAACGGCGGCCAGTGGGGCCTGACGATGGACGACGACGGGAAGATGTGGTTCGTCTGCGCCGGGTGCGAGTACGGGCCGCTGAACTTCCACGTGCCGATTCAGTACGGCGCGTTCAGCCGCATCGAGGGTGAGTACGACGAAGACTTCATCATCCCGTACCCGATCGTCGGCCTCGGCGACATGCAGGGCGGCATGGGCCGCGTGCGCATGCCCGTCGGATTCGTCAACCACATGACCGCCACCGGCGGCCCCGACATCGTCCGGTCGCACCGGATGCCCGAGGATCTCTATGGCGACCTGCTGTTCACCGAGCCCGTCGGCCGGCTGATCCGCCGCGCGCGCATCGAGAAGAAGGAAGGGCTGACGCAGCTCACCAACGTCTACCCGAAGTCCGAGTTCATCCTGAGCTCGGATCCGCTGTTCCGCCCGGTCAACATCAAGACGGGACCCGACGGGCTGATCTATATCAGCGACATGTATCGCGGGATCATCCAGGAAGGGCAGTGGACCGGGCCGGGATCGTACCTGCGCCACAAGATCCAGCAGTACCAGCTCGATAAGGTCATCAATCACGGCCGGATCTGGCGGCTGCGGTTCGACGGTACGCCGGCGTTCCCGGGCACGCCGGCCGGACCGGCAGCGGTCGAGATTCCGGGCCAGCCGGCACTGCCGGCCATCGCGCCCGACTTCACGAAGCCGCGCATGCTCGACGAAACGCCCGCGCAGCTCGTGGCGCACCTGACGCACCCGAACGGCTGGTGGCGCGACACGGCGCAGAAGCTGCTCGTGCTGCGGCAGGACAAGTCGGTGGTGCCGGCGCTGCAGCAGATCGTGCACGGCGACAACCTGCTCGGGCGCTTCCACGCGCTGTGGACGCTCGAAGGGCTCGGTGCGCTCGACGCTGCCCTGGTGCGCGAGCAGATGACGGATCCGAATCCGCGCATGCGGATCCAGGCGATCCGCGCGAGCGAGACGCTCTTCAAGCAGGGCGATCGGTCGTTTGCCGACGACTACCGCGCGGCGGCGAAGGATGCCGACGTGGACGTCGTGCTGCAGGCCGTGCTGACGCTGAACTTCCTGCGTGTCGAGGACGCCGACGCGGTGTTGAAGGCCACGATGGCCTCGAACCAGGCGCGCGGCATCCAGGAAATCGGCAGGCGCGTGATCGAGAACGCGGCACGCGGTCGCGGCGTGCCCGGGCTCACGCCGTCGCAGCAGCAACTCTACGAGCAGGGCTCACGGTCGTACGCCGAGACGTGCGCGGCCTGCCACGCGCCGGACGGCGCGGGCGTGCCGATGACCGGCGCCGAGCCGGGCGCGATGATGGCGCCGCCGCTCGGCGGATCGCCCCGCGTGCAGGGCCATCGTGACTATGTGATCAAGGTCCTGCTGAAGGGGCTCACCGGCCCGCTCGCCGGCCGCACCTACACCAACGTGATGGTGCCGATGGGCACGCAGACCGACGAATGGATCGCGTCGGTGGCGTCCTACGTCCGCAACGATTTCGGCAATACCGGTGCGTTCGTCACGCCCGAGGACGTCGCCCGCGTGCGGCGCGCCACGGCGAATCGCGATGCGATGTGGACGGCGCCCGAGATCGAGGCGGCGCTGCCGACGGTGCTCGAGCCGCAGGCCACCTGGCGGCTGACGGCGAGCCACAACGCCGACCGGGCGGCGCAGGCGCTCACGACGATCGGCTGGTCGACAGCCGGCGCGCCGGATCAGGCGGGCACCTGGCTCCAGGTGGAACTGCCGACGGCGGTGACCCTGGCGGAGGTCGAGTTCAACACGCCGGGCTTCGGACGCGGCGGACCGGGCCGTGGTGGACCCGCGCAGGCCGGACCGCCCCAGCCGCGCCGGTATCAGGTGCAGGTGTCGACGAACGGCACGACCTGGAGCCAGCCCGTGGCGCAGGGGGAGATCGGCCTGCTCGTGGCCGCGGCGTTCCCGGCGCAGCAGGCGCGCTTCGTGCGTGTGACGCAGACGTCGGCCGGCACGGCTGCCGGGCCGCTGCAGATCACCAACCTGCGGCTGTTCGCGGTCAAATAGCGGCTGCGGGCTGCGGGCTGAACCGGAGCGCAGGGGCTTCAGCCCCTGCGGATCGTGAACCACCCAAGCCGGAAGCGGAGGAATCCGCTTCCGGTTTTTTTCGTAGGTGCCGTGCGGCCATGGCGCCGTGCCGCCCGCGGCCACGTAGCCGCGCTGCCCGCGGCCCCCGTCAGAACCGCAGCGACACCGTCGCGGACACGACGACGAAGGTGTAGGACACCTCGACGCCGACGCGCGCGACATCGAACGAGACAAATGGCTGCACGAGCGGCATGACCGGTGTCTTGCGCGCCAGGCGCATCAGGCGCCCGTCGTACCCCGAGACGAGTCCCAGTCGGTACCCCAGCGAGGTCGTCGTCCACCCGTGCCGGGCGGACAGGAACTGGCGCTGCAGGCCGGCCGCATAGGCGCGGCGGCCGAACGAATTGTTGAACGTGGCCGCGAACCAGCCGCCCACCGTCACGCCAACGACCCGGTTGTTGTCGAGCGCCAGCACGTCGTCTTTCAAGTGCGTGGTCCACATCGCGACGTAGAGCCGTCGTTCGTGTCGCGGCCGGGACCTGGCATCGTCCGGCTCACTGATCGTCGTCGGCTGGGCGCGGACCAGGACCGGCGCAAGGAGCAGGCAGGCCGCGAGCGCGGCGGCAATCCTCATCTCCTGCTTCTTCGGCTCCGCGGCCGGGAACGAACAGGTACAGGCCCCGTGGCAATCGGGCGCGGGGCATTGCGCCAGCGCAAACGTCAGGCCCGTGCGGGCCGACAGAATGGGCGAGGCAGAAAGGACACCATCATGCAGCGGTTCGTGGCGGTCGTGGCCGCCCTGTTCGGCGTCGTCACGGTCTTCGTCGGGGGCCGCGTCCTGGCGGGGCTCGACCCGGGGTTCGAGGTCTTCCGGCCGCTGGTGATCTTCAACACGATCATGGGCGTCGTGTACGTGATGGCCGGTCTGCGCGCGTGGCGCGATCCGCGGCGCGGGCGCACCTGGGCCGCGGTCATCGCCCTGCTGAACCTGATCGTCCTCCTGTCGATCGGCATCGCCTACGCGGCAGGCGCCGGTGTGGCCGCCCAGAGCCTGGCGGCCATGTCGTTCAGGACGCTCGTCTGGGGCGGGATTTTTCTGGTGCTGGCGCGCACCGTACGTCAGGTCGCGGCGGCCGAGGCCAGCGCGCAGGCCGACGAGGCCGACGCCGGGTGGGTGATCCGGCCGGTGGAAGACGCGCCGGTGACCCTGGCATCGTTCTATGCCGTCGATCACGACGACATCGACAGACTGCTCGACGAATTCCGCGCCTCGAAGACGGGCGATCGCCAGGCCGCGGTTGCGCTGTATCGCGAGTTCAAGGGGCGGCTGGAGCGCCACATCGGGTGGGAAGAGGACATCCTGTTCCCGCTGTTCGAACGGCTCACGGGGCTGGTCGACAACGGTCCCACGGTCGTGATGCGCGCCGAGCATCGGCGGATCAACGAGTTGCTCGAGGCGATCGATGCCACGCTGGCGGCCGGGGCGATGGCGATCGATGCCGACGAGGCGGCCCTGCTCGAGGCGCTCGCGGCGCACAATCTGAAAGAGGAGAACATCCTCTATCCGATGATCGACAGGCAGGCCTCGGCGGCCGACAGGGAAGCCGTCTTCGCCCGGATGCGCGTGGAACTCGCCAGGCCCGTGCCGGGCACGCCCGGCGGCGCGCGCGTGTGACACGGCGTCCCCAGGCGTACAGCCGACACGACAGCCGGGGACGGTTATGCTCCACGCATGGCGTTCTCTGCGCGGCCGCCGTCGTCAGACCGGCGCCCGGATTTTGACAGTCGTCGGGTGCGACTGATTGCTGCGGCGATTCGTGCCGGCCAGGCATCGGCCGACGTCGCGTTCGACGCGGCGTTTCCCGTCGAACTGCGCGACGTCTCGGCGCACTACTGGACACCGGTGCGCGTCGTGCGCCTGGCTGCGACGTGGCTGCGCGAGACCCGGGCACGGACGGTGATCGACATCGGATCGGGGGCCGGCAAATTCTGCGTGGCGGCGGCGCTGCTCACACGCTGCCGGTTCACGGGTCTCGAGCACCGCGCGTCGCTCGTCAGCGCGGCGCGCGATCTGGCCGTCACCTTCGGCGTGGCCGACCGGGTCACGTTCGTGTACGGCGGGATCGAGGCCGCGGGCACGATGGACGCTGAGGCGTACTACCTCTTCAATCCGTTCGGCGAGTACACGTTTTCCTCCGCGCGCTTCGCCGATCCGGACGTGACGTTCTCCACCGGGAGTCAGCAGCGGGACATTGCCGCCACGGCGGCGCTGCTGTCGCGCGCACGGCCCGGGACGTTCGTCATCACCTACAACGGGTTCGGCGGCAGTGTGCCGCAGAGCTACGAGCAGATCGACGTCGCCACCCGGCTGCCGGGCACGCTGCGGCTGTGGAAGAAGAGGGAGGACGGGGTTTCGTAGGGGCGGCGCGGCGGCGGGCGGCGGCCCTCACTCCAAACGGAGCCCCGGGTCTTCAGACCCGGGGAACACACTGTCGGCGGCTCGACTGCGCGGCGGTATGGCGGTGGGCGACTGATGACGGTCGTGCGGATCAGCGCGCTGTGTCAACTGGAACTGCCCAGTCCTCCAGCGTCAGGTCCGATACCCTCGCGAACTCACCCGTGTTCGATGTGACGAGCACGGCACCGCGCCGGCGAGCCTGACCGGCGAGCAACACGTCGTACGCACCGATTGGTGTGCCGGTCGCTTCGAGTGCGGCACGGACGGCGCCCGCCTCCCGCGCATCGTCGTCGTCGAACACCGCCCATTCGAGTGGACCAGCGGAAAACGTCTGGACGCGCCGAGCGTTCTGTTCCTTCTGCCGGCTCTTCTCGACGCCGTACCACAACTCGTACGCGACGACTGAAGAGAAGAGCGTCACGTCGCCCCGGCTCTGCGCCTGCTCGAATCGTCGTCGAATCGCCGGCGAGGAGCCATTGATCATGGCGATGCAGACGTTCGTGTCAAGCAGGTACGTCGTCATCGAACACGTCCTTCACCGGCGTCGATGGTTGCTGCCGGCCTTCCTGCATGAAGGGATCGGTGGCCAACCGATCGAGTTCGGCAAACCATTCCGACACGTTCGTGAAGATCGGTTCGACGAGCACACCTCGGCCGAGGCGCCGAACGCGCACGCGATCGCCCTCGAATCGGAACTCCCGCGGCAGCCGGACTGCCTGACTCCTGCCGTTCTTGAACAGCTTGGCGGTGGTCGTCACGTGGCCTCCATGGTCTATACCTAAAGTATAGACCATGGTTCGTCTCGCGTCCGGGGGCCGGGCCTACTCGTCCCGGAGCGCGGGAATCGTGCCATACCCATGCGTCCCCGGGATCTGCCGGTCACGCCGGATCGAGTCGTCCACCTGCACGAGTCTGCCCACCGACGAGGCAAGTGGATGCGTCGCGTCTGCGCCATCGCGCATCGGATAGGCGTTCGCACGGGCTCACGGTGCGATCCTCGTCACGAATTCGATCATCTGCAGCGGCCGCGTGACGATGAGCCAGAGCAGGACGCTGGCGAGAATCCAGGCGGCGGCACCGGCCGCGGCCAGTACACCGACGGCGACGCGTCCGGGCACCGTCACGGTCGGGCTCGATAGGCGGCGCCCGGGATCGATCGGCGCACGGCTGCGCGATAGCGGTCGCAGGACTCGCCGAATCTCTCCGCCAGATACGGTTCCTCGTGCAGCACGACGAACGTGCGGGTGTCGCGGGACATCGTGACCTCCTGCGTTCGGTCACGGACCGTCGCGGACGATTCAGTCCGCGTCGCCGTGGTCGTCCGTTTCCGGCGCGTCTTTCCTGACGCGCCCGGCCTGCTGCAGCGCGCGCCGCAGGAGGAACTCGATCTGGCCGTTCAGGCTGCGCAGATCGTCGTTCGCCCAGCGCTGCAGGTCGTCGAGCAGCGCGCGGTCGACGCGCAGGAGAAAGGGCTTCCGATCGGCCATGGCAGTGCAATCGCAGGCCCCGGCGCGTCGAGCGCCGGGGCCGTGGACCTAGTGATAAATCGTCCCGGTGTTGACCACGGGTTGCGTCGAGCGGTCGCCGCACAGGACGACCAGCAGGTTGCTGACCATCGCCGCCTTGCGCTCGTTGTCGAGCGCGACGACGTCGTGTTGTGCGAGCATCTCGAGCGCCATCTGCACCATCCCGACCGCACCTTCCACAATCCGCTGGCGCGCCGCGATGATCGCGCCGGCCTGCTGCCGCTGCAGCATCGCCGCGGCGATTTCCGGTGCGTAGGCCAGGTGGTTGATGCGCGCTTCCAGCACCGCGACGCCCGCCTGCGCCAGTCGCTCCTGCACTTCGGTCTTGAGCTGGTCGGCGATGGCCAGCGTGTCGCCGCGCAGCGACGTCTCTCCGTCGACGTGTGCGTCGTATGGATACTGCGTGGCCAGGTTGCGCAGCGCGCCCTCGCTCTGCACCTGCACGTAGTGGGTGTAGTCGTCCACCTCGAACAGCGCCTCGTACGTATCGACCACGCGCCAGACGACGACCGCGGCAATCTCGATCGGGTTGCCGTCGTGATCGTTCACCTTGATCTTCGAGCTCTCGAAGTTGCGCACGCGCAGCGAGAGCCGCCGCTTCGCGAAGAGCGGATTGGCCCAGTGGAAGCCGGCGGTCTTCACCGTCCCGCTGTACCGCCCGAAGAGCAGCAGCGCCTTGGCCTGGTTCGGATTGACGATGAAGAAGCCGGCGCAGAGCAGACCGGTGAGGACGACGCCGGCAATGAGCACGACGATCGTCCCGGGCGCGCCCTGCCCGATCGTCCTCGCGATCGACACCACCAGGGTCGCTCCGACGCCAATCAGCACCGGGAGCATCAGCCATCCAGAGATCGTGCGACGAACCGTTTCGCGAGCCATGGGCAGTCCCCTCCGTTGGGATAGCATAATGATATCACATTGATATTGAAGACGGAAAGCCGGGGGGGCTGGAAGGAGGCGGGAAGCCTGTACAGTGATGCCCGCATGCATCTTCTTCTCCTTCGCCATGGTCAGACGGACGAGAACGCGCGCGGCATCCTCCAGGGACAATCGCAGACGACGTTGAATGCGGCCGGACACGAGCAGGCGCAGCACCTGGCCCTGCGGCTTCGCACGTATGTGCCGCGCGTGGACGCGATTGTGTCGTCCGACCTCGCGCGCGCCAGGCAGACGGCCGAGGCGCTGGCCGAGGCGCTCGATCTGGCCATCGACGCGCGCCAGGCCTGGCGCGAGCGCGGCTTCGGGCCGTTCGAGGGCCGGACGATTGGCGAGGCCGACAGCTGGCGGGCGGCCAGCGGCCACTGGGACCTGCCGGGCGCCGAGACGACAGCGGCGTTCCACGCGCGCGTGATGGCGGCGCTCGACGAGACGACACGCGACTACGCGTCGGTCTCGTGTGTGGCCGTGGTGACGCACGGCGCGGTCCTGCGCAACATCCTCGATCTGCTCCGTGACGGGCGTCTGCGGCTCGTCGACGGCGCGCCCGCCCCGGCGTCGGTGCCCATTCGCAACTGCGCGATCATGCACCTGGAGGCCGAGTGGCCGGAGCCGGGCGCGGTGGCCTGGCACGTCCACGCGGTCAACGACGCGGATCATCTCGCGGGTGCGCCGGCTTCGGCGTTCCGGGTCGAGGAATAACGCGATAGGCTAGATCGGATACCCGGTCCGGCCCGACGGCGCCGTCGCAGCGGTTGGCCTCGCGTCCCGGCCCACGTCGTCCGCTGGAGATCATCGGTGCACCGACCCCGCACGCAGGAAGAACTGTTCCGTTACATCGACTTGAAGCTCGCGGCCCTCGGCCAGTCGGTCCAGGCGAGCAGCGACCCGTACTTCCTCGACCTGGCGTGGCCGCTGCTGCGCAATCATCACGAGAAGGATGAGTTGCTCGGCGATCGTCTGTGCGCGGCCGACATGCGCATCCAGGCGTACATCGACGATGTGCTCGCGGGGACCGGAACGCCGGCGCCGCGGCTGCCCGCCCATACGTTCGTGCTCGATCGGCCGGGGCTCGCCCGGGCCATGTCGCTGCCGGCGCACGGCGATCATTACGCCTCGCCGTACCTGCAGTCGTACCGTGTGGCTCAGGGCGTGCTGCACAATCCGAAAGCCGATCGCCGCACCACGCAGGGCATCTTCCACATCGTCGAGGACGGGCTGCCGATTCCCGACGACAAGATCGCCGTGCCCACACAGGCGTTCGGAGCCCTGCTCGGGGCGGCCCTGCATCCGCCCCCGAACGTCCTGGCGCTGCCGTTCACGGCCAACCACACGAATCCCGTTCACCTGTGGGTGACGCTGCTGCTGCGTCCGCTCGTGTGCCCGGCCACGGGCCGCGATTCGGCGCGGACGATGGAGACGCGGTTTTTCGCGCCGGCGAGCCTGGTGAGCAACCTCGATTTCGTCGAGAGCATCTTCGGCAACGCCGGCGATCCGTACCTGCCGGAAAACGACGCGGCGCGCGATGTCGAGCACTGGACCGGACACAGCGGCTGCGTCATCCTCGCGCCCCACATCGTCGGGCGGCGCAAGAAGGACCTGGGACTGCCGCACGTCGACGCAGCCACGGCCCGGCAGCGCCGCGACGGCATGTGCTGGACGCACGAGGACGATCGCTACAACGACGGGCGTCCTTTCAAGCTGACGACGCGCGACGCGCGCGGCGTCATCGTCACGATCATCGCGGACAACTACTACGGCTACTGCAAGAAGGAAGTGAAGACGCAAATCAGCTATGCCGCGAACCTCTTCGGACTGTGCGAGGAGGAGCACGCGGGCGGGGCGCTGGCGTTCCCGGCCTACGTGCTGGGCCAGCAGTTCTTTGCGGGCCGCACGGTGCTGACCAAGCAGGTGATCTTCGAGGACGCGATGCGGCTGCTGGGCGATCGCGTCGAGATCAAGCCGGGACGATACGCCGTCGATCGCACGTATCCGGACATCTTCTACGTACCCGAGAACGCGGATTTCCTCGTGCGCGAAGGGTGCGTGCGCTGGCCCGTCGAGGGGGGCACGCAGTCGCTGGTGCTGCGCGCCGGCGAGACCTACGTGCTGCCGTGGGGCACGAAGATCCGGCTCGAGAAGCAGCGCGGGGGCGCTGTCTGGCGGCTGATCGCCGTACGCGCCGACGGCGTGCTGTGTCACAAGCCGTGCACGGTCTCGGGCGGGGGCAAGTCGGAAATCTCGAAGTCGCTCGGCGGCATCCTGCTGAAGGGGCCGGTGTTCGTCGCCGACTTCCACGCCGACATGGAGCAGGTGGCGCAGATCCTCGGTCGTGACTTCTCCGGCATCTGGAAGGTGCCGCAGGATCCGGTGCGCGCGGCCCGGCCGATCCTGAGCGGGCAGCGATCGCTTGGCTCCGTCATCAAGTTGCTGACGCCGTCGGACGACTACACCGACGCGCACAATGCGTGGCTGCGGCAGCTGCCCGACAGCGTCCGTCAGTTGATCGTCGCGGTGAAGCGGTACTACCGTCCGGAGTGGGGGGAGAACTGGCGCCGGCACTTCAGCGTCGATCGGATCAACGGATCCCTGGGGCACGAGCTGAAGTTCCGCAGTGTGAAGCTGGTGGGCAACTACCTGCGTGTGGGCTACGACCCCGACGGGTCGTGGCGCATCTACAAGCTGCGGCCCGACTTCAATCCGGCCGACAAGGTTCAGATGGAGGACGACATCACGGCCTCCGTCGTCCTGCCGCGTGAGAGCCTGACGGATCTCGATCCGGAGTATCCGCACCCGAGCGTGAAGCTCGTCGCCAACTGCGAACGCTTCCTCTTCCAGCGGCCCGACGATGCGATCCACCGCGGGTTCGACAAGGCGGCCGAGGCCGACATCGCGCGGCCCGATACCTTCCTGTCGAACTACGAGCCGCTCGATCTGGCCGCCGCGCGCGCGCTCGTCGACAACGTCGTCGAGTTCGATCTCTACACGAAGGCGATGCGCGAGCGGATTGGCGGCTTCGTTGCACACGCATCGACCGGTTACGTCGTGTCGTCGGCGCACCCGCGGATCGTCGACGGCGTACCATCCAGGAACCCGCGCTACCTGCAGCGCCGGCCGGATCTGGTCGATCCGCGCAGTGCGTACCTGGCGGGGATCGGCACGCGGCTCGCGCGCGAGATTACCGCCGATCGCCCCGTGCACTTTCCTGTCAACGCCGTGCTCGCCGGCCGCCGGAACAACCCGCCCGATCCGAAAGCCGGGCTGCCGCCGCTCGCGGTCTTCAGCCCGATCCACTACCAGGAACTGCCCGAGTTGTTCATGGACTTCATCTGCAGCCTGACGGGCAAGTCGCCGTCGACCACGGGCTTCGGCAGTGAGGGGGCGCTGACCAAGGGGCCGTTCAACGCGCTGTGGCCGGTGGTCGACGTGAACAACGCGATGGTCGCGTTCATCCTCACCGGTTATGGTGGCTTCACGACCGCCGCCGGGTACATCGGGCCGCGCTACCGGGTCGACCACGACAACAGCATGCTCGTGCCCGAAGTCTGGTCGCGCATGCGGACGCACGAGCGGGAACCGGCGTTCCTCATTGCCAACGGCTGCCTGGAGCGGATCAACGACTTCACCTGGGAAGGCCGCACCATCCGGGCGAGCCGGCTCGGGTACCGCATTACGCCGACGTTCGTCGATCGCTTCCTGGGCCGGATGTTCGAGATGCCGTCGGCCGTCTTCCCCGAACTGCTGCTGCGTCCGGAGAAGCAGGACCTGGCCGTCTTCGTCTCGGGCGTGGATGCGATTTGCGAGGCGCAACGGCTGGTGGCCGGGTACTACTTCGCCGACGGCAGCGTCGAGGCCGCATGCCCGCCGGTGAAGGCGCTGCTGCACATCATGGTGCACGGACACTACGAGGGACGCGACGTCGACGATCCGGCGCTGCGCGCGATGTTCACGCGCGAGGCCCTGCTCGCGAGCGACTGGTATCGCGAGCGGCTGCGCGTGAAACAGGCGCGCGACATCGCGCTCTGGACGCGGCACGTGGCGGCGGTGGGTGAGTCCGTGGCCGGCGCAGGCCTGGCGCGCGTCTCCTCGCCGGCCTATCTCGACGAACTGGTCGGGACGATTGGTGCCGATCCGTTCACGGGCCAGGCGCGATCGGTTACTGACGACCGACGACCCGCGACCAGCTGCCGGTGACCGACGGCCAGCTGCTGGCGACCGGCGACCGGTGACCGACTGCCGGGCTGTCCGGAGCGCTGGGGGAGACAGATAATCCGGAGCCTGAGCGATAGACAATCCGGAGCCCTGGGGCTTCAGCCCCAGGGAGATGTCCCCGGGCTGAAGCCCCCGGGGCTCCGAAGACGGCCGCCCGCGGCCCGCTGGCGAAGAAAGCGAGAAGTGCGAAGTGCGAGGTCCGACGAGAGCGTTCCTGACGTATGCGTGGATCACGCTCGGCGTGACGCTGCTCGTCATTGTCTGGGGCGCGGTCGTGCGTGCGACGGGATCGGGGGCCGGGTGCGGCAGCCACTGGCCGCTCTGCAACGGCAACGTCCTGCCGCTCGATCCGGCGGTCGAGACCATCATCGAATTCGTCCACCGCATCACGAGCGGCGGGGTGATGAGCCTGGCCCTCGGGCTGCTGCTGTGGGCGCGTCGCCTGTGTCCTGCGGGCGATCAGGTGCGGCGGTGGGCGCGCATCGCGTTCACCTTCATGCTCATCGAAGCGGCGATTGGCGCCGGGATCGTGCTGCTGCGGCTGGTGGGCGACAACGCATCGCTGGCGCGCGCGGTCTACGTCGGTGGCCATCTGGTCAACACGCTCCTGCTCGTCGGCGCCATGCTGACGATGATCTGGTGGGCGCAGGGGCGGCCGGCCGGCTTGCGGCTCGGCGCGATGTTCGCCCCGTCGTCGCGGGCCTGGACGGTGGCGCTCATCGCGCTGCTCGTCGTGGCGGCCTCGGGCGCCATTGTCGCGCTCGGCGACACGCTCTTCCCGCACGGATCGCTGGCCGAGGGCATGGCTGCGGACTTCGACGCGACATCGCACACGCTGATTCGCCTGCGTCTCTGGCATCCCGTGCTCGCGAGCCTGACGGCGATCGGCCTGCTCGTGATGGTCAGCCGCGGCGGCGTCCCGGGCCGTGCGACGCGCCTGATCGTGGCGGCCGTCGTGGCCCAGACGCTGCTCGGCGTCATCAACCTGCTGCTCCTGGCGCCGCTCGCACTCCAGTTGGCGCACCTGGTGATGTCGAACCTGCTCTGGATGGCGGTCGTCTGGGCGTGGCTCGAGGTCCGGCGCGCGCACGGGGTATCCGCGTGATCCCGCTCAGTTGCGTGGTCGACACGAACGTGCTCGTGACCGCGGCCGGG
Source organism: Acidobacteria bacterium SCN 69-37 (assembly GCA_001724025.1). Classification (GTDB taxonomy): domain Bacteria; phylum Acidobacteriota; class Vicinamibacteria; order Vicinamibacterales; family SCN-69-37; genus SCN-69-37. Next base: position 14,058 of record MEDJ01000007.1, read on the forward strand.
GCGAACGAGGCGGCCAGCCCGGCGTGCGTCGAGGCGAGCATCGCCGCCCTGCGCGACCTGATGACGCACGGCCACGTCTTCATCGATGACGGCGGGCGCGTGATTGCCGAGTACCGGCAGGGCATTGACCTGGCCGGCAAGACCGACGCCGGCGAGGAGTTCCTCGAGTGGATCATCGCCCACGAGTTCAACATGGCGCGCGTGACGCGGGTGCACCTGACGCCCAGGGCCGGCGACGCGGACGATTTCGAGGAACTGCCGGTGCCGTCGTCCGACGTGCGCTACGATCCGGCCGATCGCAAGTTCCTCGCGGTCGCCGCGGCCCATCCCGATCATCCGCCCGTGCTGCAGACGCTCGACAGCAAGTGGTGGGGCTGGACCGGCGCGCTGGCGGAGGCTGGCGTGACGATCCATTTCCTGTGTCCTGACGAAATCGCGCAGAAGTTCCGCGAGAAGATGACGTGACGATGGACTTCGTCCGGTTTCCCCGCACGCCGCATCTGGCCTGGCTCGGTTCCGGCCAGCCGCGCGACGACAAGGTGATGAGTCAGGCCGAGGTGGACGACCTGCTCGCCGGCCCGATCATCGTCGAGGAGAAGCTCGACGGTGCGAACCTCGGGCTGTCGCTCGATGAACGCGGCGAGGTGCGCGCGCAGAATCGTGGCGCTTATCTCGATCCGGCGTCCCTGCACCCGCAGTTCCGCCCGCTCCGTCAGTGGCTCGCCGAGCATCGCCTGCGGTTGCTCGACACGCTCACGCCCGATCTCATCGTGTTCGGCGAGTGGTGTTACGCCATGCACAGCGTGCCCTACACGCAGTTGCCGGACTGGTTCGTCGGATTCGACGTGTACGACAGGTCCGCGGACCGGTTCTGGAGCGTCGACAGGCGCAACGTCCTGATGGCCGCGATTGGGGCGACGGTGGTACCGCGCAGGGCCGAGGGCCGGTTCGATCGCGCCGGTCTCGTCGCGCTCCTCGGACTGTCGCAGTTTTCCGACGGGCCCAGCGAAGGGATTTACGTGCGGCGCGACGACGACGGCTGGCTGGCGCAGCGGGCCAAGCTGGTCCGCGCCGAGTTCACGCAGGCGATTGGCGAGCACTGGAGCCGCCAGGGCGTGCGGCCGAACTCGCGCGGGCTGCCGCACGGTCGGGCATAGGGCACGCGACAGGCTGCACGGCCGCGCCGCCGACGGCCGTGCAGCCTCGCAGCCTGTTACCATCTTCCCCATGGCCGGTCAGGTTTCATTCGACATCACGTCCAGCGTCGACCTGCAGGAGGTCGACAATGCCGTCAACCAGGCGAAAAAGGAACTCGCGCAGCGATACGACTTCAAGGGCTCGAAGGCCTCCGTCGAGCTGAAGAAGAGCGAGAACGTCCTCGATCTGGTAGCTGACGACGCCTTCAAGATGGACGCGCTGTGGGACATCGTGCAGACGCGGCTCATCCGCCGCAACGTGCCGGTGAAGAACCTGAAGCTCGGCGATCTCGAGAAGATGGGCGGCAGCCTCGTGAAGCGGATCGTGACGCTCCAGCAGGGGATTCCCGCCGACGCGGCCCGGGACATCGTCAAGTTCATCAAGGATCGGAAGCTGAAGAAGATCACGGCCGCCATCCAGGGCGATCAACTCCGCGTGTCGTCGGCCTCGAAGGACGACCTGCAGGCGACCATCGCGCTGCTGCGCACGCAGGACTTCGGCGTCGAGCTGTCGTTCGGCAACTACCGCGAATGAGCGTCCCGGGACTGGTCTGGCGTGTGTGCCTGGCCGTGCTGATGAGCACGGCGGTGGCGCATGCGGACGAAGGACGTGCGCTCCGCATCTGGCTCGATGCCCGTCTCGTGGCCTCCGGCCCGGCGACCATCGTCGTCTCCTCTGACGACGGCAGAACCTCGACGCGCGAGATCCAACTGGACGTCAGTCAACCCGTCGGACGCATCGACGGGCTGGCGGATGGCGACTACGACATTCGCATGACCCTGGCCGATGGCCGCAACGGCGGCGATCGGGTGACGGTTGGCGCGGGGCAGACGGTGACGGTGGCGATCGCACCCGCCGACGGCGAGCCGTCGCGCCTGCGGATCGCGCGCGTCGACTCGGCGTCTGCCGGGCAGGCCGTGATCTTCGACGCGCGTGCGCTGCGCGATCTGCCCTCGGCTGGCGATCTCTGGTCGCTCGTCGATACGGCCGCGCCGTTCGTCATCGCCGACAGGCCGGATGCGGCACGACTCGACACCGGCGGTATCGGTGCGGGCCGATCGGCGCTGGTCAGCGGCCGTGGCGAATCCTGGGGCACCACGGTCGTGCGCATGGATGGGCTGCCCGTGCGGCTGCCCACGCGTACGGGGCAACTGGCCGTGTCGCCCGACATGCTGGCCGCCGGGTCCGTGCGCGTGACCTCCGGACTGGCCCCGATCGACGTCGACACGCCCGGCGTGGTCATCGACTGGACGTCGCGAGCCGCGACAGCCGACTGGACCGGTGGCCTGGACGTGTCGGCCACGGGCCCGTCGATGGTGGGCGTGAACGGCCTGCCGCACGCGCCCTCGCTTGGACGCCTCGAGACGTGGCGCGGCGCCGGCGCGTTTGCCGGCGGCCCCGTGGGCGAGCGGGCCGATGCGTTCGTCTCGGCCGCCTTTTCGCGGGCCGGGTATCTCGAGCGCGAGATGCCGCCGCGGCTGACGGCTGAGACGCGCAGCCTCGTCGCCCATGTGACCGCCAGACGGTCGACGCGCGATCAATGGCGCGCCGGTGCGGCGGCCGAGCGCACGACGACGCCGTTCATCGACCGCTGGCAGTTCGCGAATCGCGACGTGACCGAGCGCGCGACGTTCGCGCGTGGCCAGATCGCGTGGGATCGGGTGGCCGCCGGCAACGGGATCCTGTCGCTGGCCGTGGAAGCGCAGCGCGGGGGGTGGCGGCCGCACGTCGAGGCTGATGCAGTGGGCGGCACCATGGACCGCGTGTGGCAGGGCGTCGTGCCGCCGCCGTCGGCTGACCTGACGCAGACGCAGGCGGACGTGCGCGCGGACTATCGGGCGCCGATCATGACCCTGGGCCCGCTGCACCGCGAAGGACGCGTGGGCGTGACGATCCGCCGCACGTCGCTGGCCGCCGACATGGTGGCGCTGCCGACGGTCGCGGAATCGGTCGCCGGCCTGCCCGCGCGCGTCTGGTCGCCCGTGGCGCCGGACGTCGCGTCGCGGCGGACGCTGACCGAGATCGGAATCTTTGCCGGCGATCGCTGGCTGATCGGGCCACGGTTCACCGTCGACGCCGGCCTGCGCCTGGATGTCGTGCGCGGAGCGAACGGCGGAGAGACGGGCCTCCGCGCGGCTGCGCTCTCGCCCCGGCTTTCGTTCCGCTGGAGCCCGTCGGCCCTGGCGTTCTTCGGCGGCGTCGGCCGGTACGTGGGCGGCCAGCCGCTGTCGTTCCTCGCGTTCGGGGATCCGGGCGCGGTGACGTGGGACGTGTCGCGCTGGCGCGACGAGGACGGCAACGGCCGGTACGACGCGGGTGAAGCGGGCGTCCTGGTCGCGCGTGCGGGCAGCGGGGCCGGTGTCGGCTCGATCGATCCCGACCTGCAGATGCCGCGCACCACCGAGTGGGTCGCCGGCGCGGACGTCAGGTTCTCGCCGCGATCGGTGCTCAGCGGATCGATCGTCATCCGGCGCCAGACGCACCTGGTCGGCGTGCTCAATACCGGCCTGACGCCCGACGACTACCGGACGTCCTTCGTGCCCGACATCAATCACGACGAGGGCAGCGATCGCGACGATCAACTGCTGCCGATCTACGAGCGGCCGCCGTCGAGCTTCGGTCGTGACGCACTCGTGCTGACCAATCCGTCCGTCGATCCGGTGGCGCACGACGGCATCGAGGTCACCTACACCTTCTCATCGCCGCGCTGGCTCGTGCTGTTCGGTGCGACGGCCTATCGCACGCTCGGTCGTGGGGGACTGATCGGCTACGGCGTGCTCGAGAACGACCCGCTCGTGCCTGGCGATCGCGCCTGGAACCCGAACGCGTCGAAGGACGAGGCCGGCCGGCTGTTCTTCGATCGGGCGTATGTCGGCAAGTGGACTACCGCATATCGCGCACCCGGCGACGTGCGGCTCGCCGCGGTCGTGCGTTACCAGGACGGCCAGCCGTTCACCCGCTACGTGGTGGCCGCCGACCTGGCCGGCGGACCCGAGATCACGCAGGCCTACGCAATGGGCCGCACGCGTTTCACGTACACGGCCACCGTCGACGCCCGCCTCGAGAAGGGCTTCGGCTGGGGAGCCGGGCGGCGCGCGTCGATCCGGCTCGACATCTTCAATCTCACCAATCACGCCAACGAACTCGAAGAAGACGTGCTGACCGGCCCGTCCTTCCGCCTGTCGACGATCGTACAGCCGCCGCGGACGCTGCGGCTGGGCGCGCGTCTCGAGTTCTGACATCTCCTGATCGCCATCACGCGGGCTCGCGCCCGCCCGGGAATCGCCATCATGCTGCCGCCCATTGCCCAACGGATCGCCACGGAGTTGAACGTCCAGGTTCACCAGGTCGACGCGACGATCGCGCTGCTCGACGACAAGGCCACCGTCCCGTTCATTGCCCGCTACCGCAAGGAAGCCACGGGCGGGCTCGATGACATACAGCTGCGTACGCTCGAAGAGCGGCTGCGCTATCTGCGCGAACTGGAGGAGCGGCGCGAGACCATCCGCAAGAGCATCGACGAACAGGGCAAGCTGACGCCGGACCTGGCCGCCGCCGTGGCCGAGGCCGACACGAAGGCCAGGCTCGAAGATCTCTATCTGCCGTACAAGCCGAAGCGGCGCACGAAAGGGCAGATGGCGCGCGAGGCCGGACTCGAGCCGCTCGCGCTCCTGCTGCACGGCGATCCGACGCAGGTGCCGGACGTGGCGGCTGTCGCGTTCGTTGACGCGGAGAAGGGCGTTGCCGACGTGGCGGCCGCGCTCGACGGTGCGCGGTCGATTCTCGTCGAGACGTTTGCCGAACACGCCGAGCTCGTCGGCGAACTGCGCGAGCTCATGTGGGCACGCGGTGAGTGGCGGTCCACGGTCGTGCCCGGCAAGGAAGAGGAGGGCGCGAAATTCTCCGACTACTTCAGCGCTTCAGAGCCGGTGAAGGCCGTGCCGTCACACAGGGCGCTCGCGCTGCTGCGCGGTCGCAACGAGGGTGTGCTGCGGCTCTCGATTGTGATGCCCGAGCCCGAGGGCGCTGTCGGACCCACGGATCCCGAGCGGCGCATCGCCGCGCGCGTGGGCGTCGAGGATCGCAGGCGGCCGGCCGATGCGTGGCTCGTCGAAACGGTGCGGCACGCGTGGCGTTTCAAGCTGGCCATTCACCTGGAGATCGACACCGAGATGCGGCTGCGCGAACTGGCCGAGGCCGAGGCGATTCGCGTCTTCGGCCGCAATCTGCAGGATCTGCTGCTCGCGGCCCCGGCGGGCCAGCGCGTGACCATGGGACTCGATCCGGGGATCCGCACGGGCGTGAAGGTCGCCGTGGTCGATGGCACGGGCCGGCTTCTCGACACGGCGACGGTGTATCCGCACGAGCCGCGCAACGACTGGGACGGCGCGCTGCGCACCATCGGCGCGCTGGCGGCGAAGCATCACGTGCAGCTCATCGCCATCGGCAACGGCACGGCATCGCGCGAAACAGATAAGCTCGCCGGCGACCTGATCCGGCGCCATCCGGAGGCGAACCTCACCAAGGTCGTGGTGTCCGAGGCCGGGGCCTCGGTCTACTCGGCGTCGGAGATCGCCTCGCGCGAATTCCCGGACGTCGATGTTTCGCTGCGCGGCGCGATCTCGATTGCGCGGCGGTTACAGGATCCGCTCGCCGAGCTCGTGCGCATCGAGCCGAAGGCCATTGGCGTGGGGCAGTATCAGCACGACGTCAGCCAGGTGCAGCTCGCCCGCGCGCTCGATGCCGTGGTCGAGGACTGCGTCAACGCGGTGGGGGCTGACGTCAACACGGCGTCTGCGCCGCTCCTCGCGCGCATCTCGGGCCTGACCGAGTCGCTCGCGAAGAACATCGTCTCGTTTCGCGACGAACACGGCCCGTTCCGCACGCGCCAGCAACTGTTGAAGGTGCCGCGCGTCGGCGATCGCACGTTCCAGCAGGCGGCCGGCTTCCTGCGGATCATGGACGGCGAGAATCCGCTCGATGCGTCGGCCGTCCACCCGGAGGCGTACCCGGTCGTCGAGCGCATCGTGGGAAAGGCCGGCGTGGCCGCGCGCGACCTGATCGGTCAGACGACGGTCCTGCGCGCACTTACGCCGCGCGACTTTGCCGATGCGCAGTTCGGCGAGCCGACGGTGCGCGACATCCTGCGCGAGCTCGAGAAGCCGGGCCGCGATCCGCGACCGGAATTCCGCACGGCGGCCTTCAAGGACGACGTGCACGAGATGAAGGATTTGCAGGCGGGCATGATGCTCGAGGGCGTGGTGACGAACGTGGCGAACTTCGGCGCGTTCGTCGACATCGGCGTGCACCAGGACGGGCTCGTGCACGTCTCACAGCTTGCCGATCGCTTCGTGAAGGATCCGCGCGAGGTCGTCAAGGCGGGGCAGATCGTCAAGGTGAAGGTCGTCGAGGTCGATCTCAAGCGGCGCCGTATCAGCCTGACGATGAAGCTGCACGAGGTGGCGGCGACTCGACGTCCTGCCGGTCCGGACTCGCCCGCGGCGAGTGGACCCGGAGCGCGTCAGGCCGGCCCCCGGCGCGAACAGCCACGACCGTCGTCGTCATCCACCTCGATGGCCGCGGCCTTCGCGAAGCTGGGGCGATAGGGGGACGGCGGATCAGCGAAGACCCGTGACGTGCGCATACTGGCGACGGACGTCGCCGGCATCGAGCGCTGTGTCGAAGAACATCAGATCGTCCAGGCGGCCGGTGAAGGGGTTCCGCTCGGCGGTGTTCTGCGGAAAGCTGCCGCCGATCTTGATGCCCGCCGGAGCCGCGGCGGACGTGCGATCGGGCTCGGCTGGGCCGCTCACGGCCCACGCATCGTCGTCCGTCGCGTAGGTGGAGGTCAGCGGGGCGCCGTTCCTGTAGAGCGCCATCGTGCCCGCGTCGAAGTCGAACGTGGCCGCGAGGTGCGTCCACGTGTCGACTGGCAGCAGCGCGCGCCAGTCGTCGTCAGCCGCGAGCACGAGTGACGCACCGTCGTCGAGACGCCGGCCAAGGGCGACGAGCCGCAGCGTGCCTGACACCTGGATGACCTCGAGCAGGGCCCGCACGCCGTGACCATCCGATGTGCCCGAGAGCAGACCGAACAGTCCGACCGCGCCGAACCGATCGGCCGGATCCGGCGTCGTCGTGTTGAGTCCCGGATTGGGGCCTGTTGGTTTGACCCAGCCCATGAGCGTGATACCCGTCGTGTTGCTGAAGGCCGAGAGCGACGGCACGCCGTTCGCCTCGTAGACCCCGGCCTTCCAGTCGTCGTTGCCGGCCGTGTCCGGTGCGATCTGCCGCGTCTGCAGCGAGAACGTGCTGCGCGTGTGCGCCCCGTCCCTGACGCGCATGGCCGCCCCGCCGTTGATCAGGGTCAAGGGCGTCTTCGACGCGCCACGGTCCTGCTCGACGGAGTCGTCGCCGTCGTCCGGATGATCGAAGTCGTAGAAACAGACGAGGCTGGACGCGAGTTCAGGCAGCACCACGTCCGTACGGGGGGCGCAGCCGATCAGGACGCCGAGTGCGAGGCCGACGACGCACCTGCTGAGACGCATGGGCGACGAGGGTATCACCGAGCGTCGCGGCGACGCAGGGCCTGCGGGCCGTCGCGATAGGATCGTCGGTCATGACCGCGCTGTCGTACGTCGCCGTCTGTCTCATCTGGGGATCGACATGGCTGGCGATCAAGATCGGGCTCGACGGCGTGCCGCCGTTTCTCGGCGCCGGGCTGCGTTTCGTCGTGGCCGTGGCCGTGGCCGTCACCGCCGTCGTGCTCGTCCTGCGGCGGCAGCCGATCCGCCTCACGCGCGACGACCGCATCTGCATCGTGTCGCAGGGCATCCTCGTTTTCTGGTTCAACTACGCCGCGGTCTACTGGGCCGAGATGCGCATCTCGAGCGGCCTGACGGCCGTGATCTTCTCGACGATGCCGCTGACGACGGCCATGCTGAGCCGGTTCTGGACGCGCAACGAGGTGATGGGCGGACGCAAGCTCGCGGGCATCGCGGTCGGCATGATCGGGACGCTGCTGCTGTTCTGGCCCGACGACCGGCTGGGCGCCTCGCAGATGCCCGGCATGCTCGGGGCGCTCTTCGCGAGCACGTGCTCGTCGATCGCGCTGGTGATCGTGAAGCGTCACGGCGCGAAGAGCGATCCGTTCGTGCTGAACCTGTTCAGCATGGGGCTCGGCGCCGTGTGCCTGCTCGGGATGAGCGCGCTCTTCGAGCGTTCGGCGCCCGTGGCCTGGAGTGCCGGGAACGTCGGCGCGCTGGTGTACCTGGCCGTGTGCGGGTCGGTCGTGACGTTCTCGCTCTACTACTGGCTCATCAAGCGTCTCGACGCCACCGTCGTCAGCCTGAGCACGCTGATCACGCCGATCATCGCCCTGATACTGGGGCGCGCGTTCCTGGACGAGGTCATCACGCCGCTCGCATTCGCGGGCATCGCGACCATTCTCGCCGGCGTGGCCGTGGCCATTGCGCCGGCGCGCCGTGCACGAATGAACGGCTGAGCTGGATGGTCCAGTTCGGCGAGCAGGAAAGGCGAGATGACTCGTGGGGGACGCGTATCGACCAGAGCCACCACGGCGCGGTCGCGCGGCGTCTCGTTGGCATCGAGAGCGGCGTAGAGACCGCCCGTGTCGAGCAGGATCATCGGTGACCGGAGCCTTCGAGTGCGCGTTCGACATCTTCAGCGATCGACGGACCCGTTCCCCGGAACAACGACAGCGTCGGGGGTGGTGCGGTTGTCTTGGTCATGCCTTACGCATACCGTACGTTCTGATATCTACAGTCCGTGACGTCGGGGCACCGGCCGTGCGCATCGTCACGACGCCGCACCGACAGCGCGCGTCAGTGCGCCGACAGTTCGGGCGTCGATGAGTGCGTGGAACGGACGAGCCGCGGCCAGGCGCCGTCCTCCGGCCGTGGCATCGGCCTTGCCGTGTGGTGAGACGATGCATCCTTCTCGTCTCGCGCCCGCGACGCCAGGTCGCCGGCCCGACGCCGATTCCGTCCCGGCGCCGATCGGCACGGCCCCACGCGCCGTCGATCACGCCGGTCCGTTCGAGCACCTGGTGTTCTTCGGTCGGCTCGATCCCGCCGCGGGCCTGGCCCTGGTCTGTCGCGCACTGGCGGACTCGGCGCAGGCACGCGGGCCGCTGCGGCGCGTCACCTTTCTCGGCACGCCGCCGAGTCGTGAGGCCGAGTCAGTCTCCTCGTTCATCCTCGACGTGCTGGCGCACCTGCCGGGACTCGAGATCACCATCGTCGAGACAGGCGGGACCGCGGACGTGCTGGAGTGGTTCCGACGCCAGCCGCGCACGCTCGTACTCGTCCCGGGCGTCGCCGGAGACCTGCCGGCCACGCTGCACGATCTGTTCGGCCGGCGGATTCCGTTCGTCTCGATCGAGACCAACGGCGTGTCGGACCTCGCGGCGGCGACGAACGCCCGTGTGATGACAGCGCCCACAAGCAACGGCCTGGTCGAACGGCTGGTACGCATGCACCGCGACGGTCGACAGGATCCTGGCGATCGCCACGACCACGCGTGAACCCGCCGGCGGTGGGCCGGCTCGCGGCCTCGCGCGATCGGGCGATCAGCGGCGCCGTACGGCGATGAAGCGCAGGCGCACGTAGTCGATGATCCAGCGGCCGTCGGCGTCAACGATCTGCGGCGCCAGCATGTCGTCCACCTGTCGCAGGATGTCGTCGACCTGATCGGCAGGCAACTGGGCGAGCACCGACGGGCCGAACATCCGCCACCAGTCGGCCGCCGTCTGTCCATCGGCCAGCGCCGTCGGCCTGGCGAAATAGTCGAGGCGATGGATCTCGAAGCCCCCGGCCTCGAGCCGCGTGGCGTGCTGCGCGGGCGTGGGGAAGTACCACGGCAGCACCGGCAGACCGATGCCGCGTGCGGTCACCGCGGATCGCAGCGCGGCAATCGGCGCGGCGACGTTCGCACCCGCCCCGAACTCCGCCACGAAACGCCCGCCGGGCACGAGCGCCTCGTGTACGCAGCGGATGACATCGTCCGCGCGCGTCATCCAGTGCAGGGCCGCGTTCGAGAACACGGCCTCCACGGGCGCGTCGAGCGCGAACGCATGACCGTCGCGCACGTCGAACGGGATGGACGGAAACTTCGTCCGTGCCTGCGCAATCATCCCGGCGTCTCGATCGAAGCCCGATACGACCGCTCCCGTTTCCGCAATGCGCGCCGTCAGGTCGCCCGTGCCGCACCCCAGATCGAGGATGCGCTCGCCTGACCGCGGCGCCAGCCACTCGAGCAGCGACGCCGCCAGGACGTTGACGTAGCTGAACGCACGGTCGTACGCGGACGCGTCCCAGGGCTGCGATCGCGGCAGGACTGGGGCGGCAGGGTGATCGGTCATGAGGGCCTCGCAGGGATGTGATGGCAGCGTGCGCGTCAGCCAATCCGCTCGATGCGGAGGGCGACGAGCCACGTCCACCCGGAATCGTCCGTCGTGAACACGAACAGCTGGTTGTCGCTGAAGGTAACGGGACGTGTCGTATCGATGGTCACCGGGATCGTGGCGATCGCCGCGCGGGGGCGTCCGTCGGGATCGAAGACGCTGAACGCGTGCGCGTCGCCGGACGCCGTCAGCCGCTCCACCCAGAGCCGCTGCTGGCGATCGATCCGCAGCGCGTGGAAGAGCGGTTGCGTGGCCGGGAGCCGGTCGAGGTCCGGGAGCACCGGCGCCCCGACGTCGATCGCGATCTGCTCGATCTGATCGATGGCCGCCTGCCGCGCCTCGGCGGGCACCGGCAAGGGCTCGCCCGCGAGTACGATCGCAGGCGGGGCGTCGTCGCAGCGTCGCCAGGCGGTGTGGACGATGCGGCGATAGTCGGGGGCGATGCCGCTCCACGTCGATCCATCGGCCGCGCGGGCCAGGGCGATCGGCGGCTGCGCGAACGGCACGGGAATCGCCGCACGGCCGGCCGTGCCGTCGACGTGGAACGTCGTGCCGGGATCGGCGCGCACCAGGCCGACGTCGCAGGGCAGCGCGGGCAGCAGTTGCGACGCCGAGAAGTCCGGGGCCCAGCGTCGCCAGACGAGGCGCGGTCCGTCGGCCACGGGGTCGAACAGCGCCCCGCCTGGGCCGACGAACCCCAGCCACTGCACCGTCCAGCCCCACGGCTGGTAGTCGATCTCGCGGATGAACGTGCCGGTGTCCGACACGATCACGAATCGTCCGACTTCCGGATCGTTGATGACAATGCGGCCGTCGGGGAACTGGGCAATCCCGTTGGGGGCGTGCAGCAGGGGCGGCGCGTGCGTGCCGCCAATCGCGCGGACCGGGTCACCGGTGTTGTTCACCCAGACGAGCCGCGGCGATCGCCCGCGCGTCAGGACGAGCAGCTGGCCGTTGGCCGCCACCTCGAGATCGGCGACGCTGCCGAACGAGACGTCGAGCGTCGGGTCGCCACCCGATCGCCACATCTCGACCAGGCGCCATCGCTCGGGGGCGCGCCCCGGCGCCTGGGCGCGCACGGGCGTGATCGCCCACAGGCTCCACAGGGCTATCAGGCCGATGCCGATGGGACGGACCACGGCCCAGTCTACCGAACTTCCTTTTGACCTGGCCCGTCGCCCGTCGCAATACTGGAGGAATGCCCAGTGCGTCACCACGGGTCGCCTTGCGTGTCGACAACCTGAAGAAGGCCTATCGCGACGTGCAGGCGGTCGACGGCATCCACTTCGAGCTCGTTGCCGGCGAGTGCTTCGGCCTGCTCGGTCCGAACGGCGCCGGCAAGACCACCACCATCGAGATCTGCGAGGGCCTCACGCCGGCCGACTCCGGCGTGGTCGAGGTGCTCGGGCTGCGCTGGGAGACCGACGCGAAGGAACTGCGGCAGCGGCTCGGCATCCAGCTGCAGGAGACGCAGCTGGCCGAGAAGCTCACCGTGCTCGAGACGCTCGAGCTGTTCCGCAGCTTCTTCCGCGAGGGCCCGCTGCCGGCCGAGGCGCTGGCGCTCGTGCAGCTCGACGAAAAGCGACACGCGCGCGTCGGCGGCCTCTCGGGCGGACAGAAACAGCGTCTTGCGCTGGCCTGTGCGCTGGTGGGCAACCCGGACCTGCTGTTCCTCGACGAGCCAACCACGGGACTCGATCCGCAGGCGCGCCGTCAGCTCTGGGATCTCATCCAGCAGTTCAAACGCGATGGCCGGACGATCCTGCTGACCACGCACTACATGGACGAGGCGCAGCAGCTCTGCGAGCGGATCGCGATCATGGATCACGGCCGCATCATCGCGCGCGGCACCCCACGGGAATTGATCGACTCGATCGGCATCGAGCACATCGTCGAGTTCTCCACGGCCGGGGACGTCGATCTCGCACCAATCCGCACGATGGCCGGCGTGAAGGACGTACACCCGGCCGGCGGCTTCTTCGAGATGCAGGTCACCGAACTCCACACGTGCGTGCCGGCCCTGGTCGGCGAACTGGGCCGGCAGAAGCTGGCCCTCACCGAACTCCGGACCCATTCCGCCACGCTCGAGGACGTGTTCGTGGCGCTGACAGGCAGGCACCTCCGCGATGAGTGACGGTTTCAGGTCTCATCCCCTGGTGCAGCTCACCCTGCTCCGGCTCCGCGAGTTCCTGCGTGAACCCGAGGCGGTGTTCTGGGCGCTGATTTTCCCGATCCTGCTCGCCGGCGGGCTCGGCATCGCCTTCCGCGGCGAGGCCCCGGAGGTCGTGCGTGTGGCCGTCACCGATGACGCGATCGCGGCCACGCTGCGACAGGACCCGGTGCTGGACGTGGTGGCGATGACCCCGGACGAGGCCGCCCGTGCGCTGCGCAGCGGCCGCATCCTGCTCGTCGTCGAACCGGGGGCCGACGGCGGCGCGGCCTATCGCTACGACGATACGAACCCGGAGGCGCGGGCGGCGCGCGCGGCAGCGAACCAGGCGCTGCAGGTGGCGTCCGGCCGCGTCGATCCGGTCCGCGTCGACGACGTGATCACGCGGGAGACGGGGGCGCGGTACATCGACTTCCTCATTCCCGGGCTTGTCGGCATGGGCATCATGGGCAACGCGATCTGGGGCCTGGGCTTCTCGATCGTCGACGCGCGGCGCCGCAAGCTGATGAAGCGCATCATCGCCACGCCGATGCCGCGGCACCTGTTCCTGGGATCGTTCCTCGCCTGGCGCGTGCTCCTGCTGCCGGTCGAGGTGGGCGTGCCCGTGCTGTTCGGGCGCGTGGCGTTCGACGTGCCCGTGCGCGGCGGCATGATCGACTTGGCCCTGCTCGCGATGCTCGGCTCGATGACGTTCAGCGCGATCGGCCTGCTGATCGCGTCGCGTGCGAAGACCATCGAGGCCGTGTCGGGCCTGATGAACTTCGTGATGATGCCGATGTGGATCCTCTCGGGCGTCTTCTTCTCGGCCGATCGGTTCCCCGACGCGGTCCAGCCGCTCATCCGCGCCCTCCCGCTCTCGGCGTTGATCGACGCCATTCGCGCCAGCATGCTGCAGGGCATCACGCTGGTGGCGCTGTGGCCGCAGGTGCTGACGATGATCGCCTGGCTCGTCGTCTCGTTCATCGCGGCGATGTGGCTGTTCCGCTGGCGGTAGACCGTGGCGACGGCCGGCCACCGGCGACGGGCCATCGGAGGTCTGCCGGTTGTCGACGAGCCGTGGTGTGCCGCACGTCCGGGCGCGGGAATGCCCAGATCTGGCAAGCCATCGCCCACGTGAACGGCTCCGGACGCCCTCAGGGACCGCTGTCGCCGGCCCGCACCTTGCACAGCCACGGATCCCGGAGGTGCGGACGTGAGACTCATCGGCATTGTGCTCATCGTGCTCGGCGTGATTGGATTCGTCTTCGGTGGGATCTCGTGGACGCGCGACGAGACCGTACTCGACGCCGGGCCCATCGAAATCCAGGCGGAGAAGCGGGAGTCCGTGCCGCTCACGCCCGTGGCCAGCGGCATCGCGGTCCTGGCTGGTGCGGTGCTGGTCTTCGCCGGCAAGCGTTCGGGCGCGGCTATCTGACCTCGATTTGCGCCGTGGCCGTCGCGCCGGCGGCGTCTCGGACGATCACCTCGTGCCGCCCTCGTGTCAGCGGCCAGCGCTCGGGGGCACCGCTGGCGTCGGTGCGCAGGCGCTGGCCGTTCACCTGCCACTCGAGCGGCCGTACGCCGCCCTGCGCGGCAAACGTCACGGCCTGGAACTCGGGCCGCAGCGTGGGATCGAGCATGAACACGGCGCCGGGCAGCGGGCGCACGATCGTCAGCCGGTCGGTCTGTCGAGGCCCGGTGGCTGTTGCCGATGCGCGGGCACGGACCGGCACGCCGGCGGTGCGAGCCGGCACGGGCTCGCTCAGGATGCCCTGCTGCCTGGCCCAGTCGTGATATTCGGCCGGCCAGGTGGTGACCAGGCCGCTGTCCGTCGCGTGGTGCCACGTGCATGTGGCCTCGTCGTGCGCGCCATTACGCGGCAGCCACGCCCGTGTGCGCGTGGGACAGGCCGCGCCCGCCAGCATGCCCGACAGCGCACACACCTCGCGCTCTTCAGTATCGGACGTGGGGGCGACGACGGGCGCGTAATCGTCGAGCGGTACCTGGCCGCGCACGCGTTCGACGGCCGCGAGCATGACGGCGTGGAAGATCGGCCCGGCGCCCGTCACGCCCGACGATCCGCGGAGCGGCGTCCGGTCGAAGTTGCCCACCCACACGCCCACCGTCACGTCCCGCGTGTATCCCACCACCCAGTTGTCGATGTACGACTGTGACGTGCCGGTCTTGGCGGCAACCGCGAACGGAAACTCGAGGCTGCCGCCGCGGCCGAACGCGTACGCCCGCGCGTCGGCATCCGACAGGATGTCGGTGATCCAGAACGCGGTGCGTTCCGCCATCACGCGCTCGAGCCCCGGTGCGGACGCGGCCGTGCCGTCGACGGCCAGCACCCGGCGCGACGGCTGCCAGGCGCCGCCACGCGCAAACGTCGCGTAGGCCGCGACCAGTTCGTCGAGCCGCACCTCGGCGTTGCCGAGCGTGAGTCCCAATCCGTAGTGCGCTGCGTTCTGTTCGAGCGTCGTCAGCCCGACGCGACGGAGGAGTCGCGCCACGGCCGGCACGCCAATCTCGGAGGCGAGTACCACGGCCGGGACGTTTTCCGATCCGGCCAGCGCCGTGCGCGCCAGCATCGGGCCGCGAAAACGACCGTCGTAGTTGCGCGGGCTGTAGGCCACACCCTCGACAGCGGTCGGGAACTGTGACGGCACGTCGGGCAGGACCGACGCCGGGTGGAATCCGCGTTCGAACGCGGCGGCGTAGGTGAACGGCTTGAGCGCGGATCCCGGCTGGCGCGGCGACACGACGCCGTCGATGGTGCCCCCGTGCGCCTCGTCGAAGTAGTCGCCCGACCCTTCCCACGCCAGCCAGTCGCCCGAGGCGTTGTCGAGCACGACCACCGCGACGTTGGACGCCGCGTGGCGGTCGAGTGAGGGCCGCTGCGCGCGCAGGATGCCCTGCACGGTCCGCTGGAGCGGGGCATCGAGCGTGGTCCGGACCGATCGCGGCCGCCGATCGCGCACATCGGCAATCACCCGTTCCACGAAGTGCGGCGCCAGGAACGCCTGCGCCTCGCGCGTCAGCGCCATCCGTTCGGACAGGGCGGCGTCGAGGTCCGCGGCTGCGAGCCAGCCGCGATCGTGCATGGTGGCCAGAATCCGCGCCTGCCGGCCGCTGGCGCGGCTGGCATCGCGCCAGGGATTGAAGCGCCCGGGCTGCTGCGGCAGCGCGGCCAGGAACGCGGTTTCCGCCGGCGTCAGCGACGAGACGTCGCGGCCGAAGTAGGCGCGGGCCGCGCGCGCGGCGCCCTGGATCTGGTTGCCGTACGGCGCCAGGTTCACGTAGAGCGCGAGGATGTCCGGCTTGCGCAGGCGGTGCTCGAGGCGCAGGGCGAGCACCGCCTCGCGGATCTTGGCGCGCCAGCCGCGCGCGACCGCGCCGCCCGCCTGCCGCGCGAGCAGCAGTTTGACCACCTGCTGCGTGATCGTCGATCCACCTTCGTCGATGGCGCCTGCGCGCACGTTGCGCCACGCGGCGCGCGCAATCGCGATCGGATCGACACCCGGGTGCCAGTGAAAGCGGATGTCCTCGGCGGCCAGCGTGGCATGGGCCAGTCCGTCGGGGACCTGTGCGGCATCGAGCCACTCGCCGCGCCGCCCGTCGGCCGCGCGCACCTCGTAGAGCACCTCGCCGTGGCGATCGGTGATCGCTGTCGACGGCCGCGCGGTGTCGTCGAGCAGGCCCGCGGGCAACGGCCCCATCCGCAGCCACAGCAGGCCCGCAAGTGCAGCAATGCCGCCCGTCGCGGCGGCCAGGCGTACGACCCGTCGCCGGTGCCAGGCGATCATCGCACCTCGATGACGGCCGGGTCGGTCCGGCCCGTGACCTCGGGCGCGTACATCTGCTCGGCGCGTGTGCCGGCGGCGCGGAACGTGCCGGTCGTCGTGGCGCGTACCAGGTACGAGAACTCGTGGCGCCCCTGCGAGAGCCGCGTGCCGAAGAGCGTCACGCGATCGTCGTGCCGCTCGACGTGATCGAAGCCGCTCCGCTCGAACCACCAGCCCGTCTGGTCGTCCGTCCGCATCACGCCGGCTTCGCGCGCGAGATCGCTGGCCGTCGTCCTGAACGATCCGTCGACCGCCTCGAGGCCGGCCGGCAGCGGATCCGTCACCACGACATACCGTCGTTCCTGCGGCACGGTGACGATGAGCGTGACGCGAATCAGGTCGCCGGCCGCGTACGACGAGGCCGCCTCGCCCGTGCCGTTTTCGACGAACCGTTCGTAGCGGCGCTCGACCGTCATGCCCGCGTTGGTCGCCCCGATCGGCTGCGACGGCGTATAGGTGAGGCGCGTCGTGACGTAGAGCGCACCGGTGCCCGCACGGCTGATGCTCAGCTCGCTCTCGCTGCCGGTCGGCACGCGCCGCAGCAGGTCGGGCATGGCCAGCTGCACCTGCTGCGCGTCGGTCGTCCGGCCGCGGAAGGTGGCCGTGCCGATCTGCCGCGAGCCGATCCGCACCGTGGCGGTCAGGTTCGGCGTCTCACCCTCGACGCGCCTGTAGTAGGCGACGAGCGCGGCCAGCGCCGTGGCGTTCTCCTGCGTGTTCCCCCAGCGGCCGTCCTCGCGCGCGGCCAGCAGCCAGCGCGCCATCTGCGCCGTCACGGGCGTCTCGTCGCCGCGACGCACCAGCCCCTCGAGCACCACGGCGGTGGTCCGCACGTTCGAGTGCCACACCCACGCCAGCGCATCGTCGGTCACGTCCTGCACGTGCGCGGCGTCGCCCTCGATGCGGATCGCGTTGGACAGGCGCGCAATGACGTCGGCGTACCGCGGACCGCGCTGGTTCGAGGCGGCCATCGCGTCCGCGAGGTACGACAGGGCGAAGACCGGCAGCCGATCGACGAGGCCCATCAGCCGCGTGATGTTCGAGTCCTGGTTGCGGCCGTGCTCGGCCAGCACCTTCACCGCGAACGCCTGGCTCGACGCCCACACGCCCTGCCACTGCACCTGCGCGGGTGGTGTCGTGCGCCGCACCTCGGCATCGAGGAAGTCGAGCGCACGATCGACGGTCGCGTCGTCCGGCTGGATGCCGAGCGTGCCGGCCGTCTTCATGACGGAGAGAATCCACGCGGTGAGATAGGCGTGGCTCGTCGAACACGCGCCGGGCCACAGCGCGAACGCGCCGTTCGCGCACTGGAAGCGCGGCAGATCGTTCAGCAGCGTCGTGGCGCGCGTGCGCGCGCTGGCCGCGTCGATGCCGGCCATGGCGAATGCGCCGCCGAGGTCGGATGCCAGCGTCAGCGCGAGCGCGGCCGAGGCGCGTTGCTCGGCACAGCCGTACGGATAATCCACGAGATACCGCGCGCCTTCGCCGAGCCCCGCCAGCGCCGTCGACGACAGCGACACGTTCAGGCGGCCGAGGCCCGGAATGATACCGGCCGGTACTGCCAGGCGCTCGACGTAGCGATCGTCGACGCGGCTCGAGGCGACCGACGTTTCGGCAGGGGCCGGGGCGGTCACCGGCAGCGTGGTTTCGAACGCGTCGTTCTCGTTACCGAGGCGGACGGTCATGCGCACGCGCGCCGTGCCCGTGCCGCGCGCCGTGGCGGCGAACCGCACCGCGGCCGTGGCGCCCGGCGCCAGCTCGACGGTCTGCGATCCATTGCCGGTGATCTGCAGGATTGCCGGATCGAGGCTGCGAATCGTCACCTGTGCGCGGCCGCCGCGCGTCAGCGTGTTGCTCACCGTGGCGCCGAAGCTGGCCTGATCGCCCATCGTGAGGAAGCGCGGGAACGCGGCCAGCAGCGTGACCGGCTTGTTGACCGTGATCTCGGCGTGCGCCGATCCGAAGCGCGACGCGCTGTCGGCCGCCACGGCCATGATGCGGTACGTCGTCAGCGATTCGGGCAGTGTGACCTCGCGCGAGGCCGTGCCGTCGGCGCCGGTCTCGACCGACCCGAGCCAGAACGCCAGCGGTCTGAAATCGCGGCGTACGTCACCGGCACCCGACTCGAAGCCGCCGCCGCCCCCGTCGTCGCCGCCCTTCGGCGTCAGCACGCGGCGGCTGACGATACGCTGGCGGCTGTCCTCGTTGAGGACCTGGAGCGCCTTGCGGCGGTACACGGCGCTGCGCACGTCGGGCGCGTCGTAGCCGGTGAGCGAGAGCACGCCGTGATCGACGGCCCACAGCGTCACCTCACCGGCGGCCGGACGGCCGGCCGCATCGTGCACGCGCACCTCGACCCGTGCGGTATTGGCCGGGCGGTATTCCTGTCGATCGGCAGAGACGTCCACCGTCAACTGCCGCGAGGCGTCGTCGACGTACAGCTCGGCGTAGCCGAGCCGGAACGCGGGACGTCCCGGGTCGCTGCCATCGGCACCCGGATCGTCCGAGGTGCGACCGCGCACGAGCAGCACCGACACGAACACGTTCGGGATGTCGTCCTCGGTGATCGGCACTTCGACGGTCTGCTGCGTCGACGTCAGTGTGAACCGCTCGTGGCGCCGGATCCCTTCGCGTTCGACGGTCAGCAGCGCCGTGGCGGTCTCCCAGGGGGACTGGATCATCACGCGTGCGGTTTCGCCCGGCTTCCACGTCCGCCGTTCGGGTTCGAGCGTGATGCGGTTGTGATCGTAGCGCTGCCACGCGGTGTATCCACGGCCGAGCGCATAGAAATGCGTCTCGGTCTTCGTCGTCCGGCCGTCCGCGTCGGTCGCGGTGGCGCTCAGGACGTACGAGCCGCCCTCGGGGACCGGAATCGTCAGCGGCACGGCCGCCTCGGCGGTCGTGACCTGCCATTCGCCGGCAGGCGTGCGGATTTCCTCGGTGTCCCACGTGTAGAACCCGCTGCCCTCGGCCCGTCGCACCGAGTTCCACTGCAGGCGTGTCAGCCGCACTGTGACGGGGACACCGGCCGCTGGCGTGCCGTCGAGCGCCGCGGCCACCACGTCGGTGCGCGTGCCCGTGGCCACGTCGGCGAAGTAGGCGGGCCGCCGCAGGCCGATGTACCACGGCGCCGGGTGCACGACGAGGCTGGCACGGTTGGCGATGCGCTGGCGCGAGACGTCCTCGACCTCGCCCTCGAGCGTGTAGCGCCACGCCTGATCGACGTCGCGCATGGTGTCGGCCGAGACGTCGAGCGTGCCGCTGGCGTCGAGCGTGGCATCGGCGCCGGCCACGCGTTCGTCGCCGCGATAGGTATCCGAGTCGTAGCCGAAGGCGTACTGGTCGTCGGGGAATCGCTCGAGGATGGGCGCGGGAATCGTGCGATCGAGCGCGCGCTGGATCGACCAGCGGACGGGCCTGTCCGCCATGTGCGCGCCAAAGAGGTACGCCGCGTCGATGTGGCCGCTGAGGCGCGTCCCGGCCACGGGGCTGTCAGCGGTGAGGGCCGCATCCACGCGGAAGTCGGGTCGTCTGTACGCGGCCACGAGGAACGAGCCGTCCACGCGCTCGAGCCATTCGGCGCGCGTCCGCCGACGCTGGCCGTCGTTCGCGTCTGCCGGCGCGTCGGCGCCCGGCATCGCCACCTGGACGGTGTAGTCGCCGAGCGTGCTCTCGGACGGGACCGTCCATTCCCACTCGGCGCTGCTCCAGCGCGTGACGGCAAGCGTGCGGCGATCGACCTCGCGTCCGCGGCTGTCGCTCACGCGAACGTCGACCGGCGCCCCGGCCGGCAGCAGCCTGATGCCCGTGGGCGTGTCGATCCGCAGGATCGCCTTCGCGTGGACCGTCTCACCCGGACGATACACGCCGCGATCGGTGAATACCGATCCGCGCAGGATGTTCGTCGATTCCCACAACTGGAAGTCGTGGCCGAAGTCCCACGGCAGGAGGCCCTCGTTCCAGTTGGAGGCGAGATACGCGACGTCGCCGTCCTTCTCCGCGGTGACGAGGAACGCGAGCGAGTACCACGAGTCGGGATCCCGCAGCGGCAGCGCCGGCGCGACGACGACGCCGTCGGCCGCGGTGGTGCCGCGCCAGAGCTGCTGGTTGTCCGTGTTGACGATCGTCACGGCCGCGCCGCTGACAGGTGCGCCGGTGTCGAGTCGCGTCACGAAGACGAGCGTCGACTGCGGGCTGTCCTTGACGCTCAACCCGAGATTGGTGACCTGCACGATCGTCGAGCGATCCGCACGGTCCTCGCGGACCGCGCGATCGGCACGCGCAATCGGGGTGCCCGGGCGCAGGCCGGCCCAGACCACGCCGCGGCCGTCAGACAGCACCGGACCGAGATCGAGGCCGTGCGCCTGAATCGCGTCCGGGGTGACGGGCAGCTGTCGCGTTGTGCCCGTGCCCGGCGGCAGATCGCGGAAATCATTTCGCTCGAGCGCCACGATGCGCGGCATCAGGTCGGACGGCTGCAGCCGTGTGAGCCATTGCGTGACGCTCGTGAAGTTGCGCGATGAGAAGGGGATCTGCGGGCCGCCGCTGGTTTCCCAGACGCCGTGGCCGTCCCCGAAGCTCGTGAACGCCCGTTCGTGCCAGGTCTCGACGATGCCGACGAAGGGGTAGCCGAGCGGCTGGCCGTCGGCGGCCTCGAGCGATGCGTCGAGGCGGTACGCGTAGATGGTTGCCGGCGGCTGGCGATCGAAGCCGGCGTCCTGGAGTTCGGGCGACCATGATCGATCGAGCGAGGTGGCCGGGACCGTCGACGTCCGTGTGACGGGACGTTCGGCCGAGGCGGTCGTGATGTCCTGGACCGCCAGCGCCGATGCGAAGCGCGCGACGTCCACCGGCGCCGTGAACCGCAGGCCGTTGTATCCCGACGGGTTGCACGCCAGGCGGCACGAGAATCCCTGCGCGAAGAACACCGGGTCGAGTTCGGCGACGGACGTCTGCGCCTGGCCGGCCGGTCGCGGACCGCCGGGGCCCGTCAACTGCGCGTCGAGCGTGACCGCGATCCACGTGCCCGGCGGTGGCACGGTCGTCGTTTCCAGGACGACGAGCGTGTCCGATGCCGGATAGCGCTCGCGATCCCAGTCGGTGGTGGCGCGGGCCTGGAGGGCATCGGTGCGGGCGGCGGCGGTGCGTGCGGCCGTGATCTTCGCGTCGAAGGCGCGCAGGGCGGTCGAACTCGCGGCGTTCATCCGCGCCCGCTCGAGCACGGACGGCGTCGGGGTGTCGATCTCGTGCGCGCTGTAGCGCAGCGAGGCGTGCGCCAGCACGTCTGCCGCGCGCATCGGCTGGTTGAAGTCGAGCAGCAGCACGACCGGGCGATCGAAGCGGTCGTTGCGCCGGTACCAGCGCATCGAGGTCAGCCGCGGCGTCGGCGTGGTGAAGGAAAAAGTGTGCGGAGTGCCGAGCGTGCGGCCGGCGACACTGGTGGCCGAGCCTGCCACGGTTACGGTGATGGTCGTGGCCCACGGCAGCGGCGCGGTCGGGTCCGGCGTGAAGAGCAGCACCGTGGTGCCCGACCACCTGAACGTCCCCGTGACCGCAGGCGAGATCGTCACCCAGGGAATCGAGGGGTTCGACGGGATGCGGCCGAGCGCCACCATCGGCTCGGAAAAGACGATCCGGATCTCGTTCGCGTCCGAGGGCTGATTCAGTGTGCCGCGCGGGCCTGAATCGACCACGCGCAATTGCGGAGCCTGGGCGGCCAGCGTTGCCGGCAGCAGGCAGGCTAGGATCAGGGGCAACAACCGGAGCAACGGGCGCATGGCTCAGTCTATTGCGGCTACCGGCTACCGGCTACCGGCTACCGGCTACCCGGAGCCCTGGGGCTTCAGCCCCAGGGGAACGTCCCCGAGGCTGAAGCCTCGGGGCTCCGAATGAGATCCGCTGCCCGCCGCCCTCTCCGGTAGCCGCCGGGTGTCCCCGCATGCTACCGTCGCAGGGTTATGGCGCTCGATCCGACTTCCATTCCCGCGATGGCCGCCGACTACGCGACGAAGTCGCCGCAGGAGACCCTGGCGCTGGCGTTCCGCGAATTCGGCGGCGACGTGGCGATCTCGTTCAGCGGGGCCGAAGACGTGGTCCTCATCGACATGGCGACGAAGCTCGGGATCGAGCCGCGGGTGTTCACGCTCGACACGGGCCGCCTGCACGCCGAGACCTACCGTTTCCTCGATCGCGTGGCCAGCCACTACCGCGTCGACATCGACGTGATGTTCCCGCAGTCCGCGGCGGTGCAGGCCCTCGTGCGCGCGAAGGGGCTGTTCTCCTTCTACAAGGATGGCCACAAGGAGTGCTGCGGCATCCGCAAGGTCGAACCGCTCGTGCGTGCGCTGAAGCCGCTCGGGGCGTGGATCACGGGGCAGCGGCGCGATCAAAGTCCCGGCACGCGGACGGCCGTGCCCGTGGTGCAGCTCGATCGCACGTTCGGCACGCCGGATCGGCCGCTCGTCAAGTTCAACCCGCTGAGCGAGTGGTCCTCGCGCCAGGTCTGGGACTACATCCGCCTGCACGACGTGCCGTTCAACGAACTGCACGCGCGCGGCTTCATCTCCATCGGCTGCGAGCCCTGCACGCGCCCGACGCTGCCCGGCCAGCACGAACGCGCCGGCCGCTGGTGGTGGGAAGAAGAAACCCGCAAGGAATGCGGCCTGCACGCAGGAAACGTCGGGTAGAGCGGAAGTGAGAAGTTAGAAGTCAGAAGTTGGAAGTGCCTCGAAGTTCGAATTTCGAAGTTCGAACTTGTTCGAGAATTCGCACTTCTAACTTCCAACTTCTCACTTCCTAGATTCCCCCAACGTCGTCGGCGTCGATGGCCATCGCCTGCTCGTGATCGGTCACGGCGCTGTCGAGGCGATCGCGCACCAGCTGGAGCACGCTCACGTACACCGCCTCGCGGCCGTCGTCGTCGCGGACGATGAAGAACGGGGCGCGCTCGACCTCGAGCCGCGCGCTCAGCTGCATCCCCGGGCTGTCGGGATCGCCCTCGCGGGCCCAGACGATGTCGTCGATGCGGGACCAGAGCCCGCGCGAGTGCAGGTGATCGGTGGCTTCGGCACACTTGCGGCACTCGGTCCCGTCCGCAAGGATCTTCTTGACCATCGTGATGTGCATGCCGACCTCCTGCTGGTCATCCTGGTCATCGTCGCCGTCGACCGGCGAACGCGTATCCGGTCATGATACGTCGTGGACCATCACCGCGCGAGGGCCGTGGCCCACGCATCGGGCTTGAAGCCGACGAGCACGGTGTCGCCCGCATCGACCAGGGGACGCTTGATCAGCTTGCCGTCGGCGGCCAGGGCCGCGTACGCCTCGGCGTCGGACATCGTCGCGAGCCGTTCCTTGAAGCGCCCGTTGCGGTAACTCTCGCCGGACGTGTTGAAGAACCGGGCCAGGGGCAGGCCGGACCGTTGGTGTAACTGCCGCAGCGTCGCGGCTGACGGCGGCGCGGTCACGATGTCAATCGCGTTGACCGCCAGGCCCCGATCGGCCAGCCACTTCATCGCGTTCCGACACGTGCTGCACCTGGGGTACTGGTAGACGGTGATCATTGGGCAATTATAGGGAGGCGGGGAGTCGGGGAGGCCGGGGCTCCTGCGCGTGTGGAATGTCGGGGGCGTCGGCTCCCTGGAGATGGGTGAAGGGAATCGGAGCGTGACGAGAACAGTGGGTGAAGCAGCGGCCGAGTGCACGGTGGACAGTCTGATCGAGCGATACGACATCTTCCTGCTCGATGCCTATGGCGTGCTCGTGACCACGCGCGGGCCGTTGCCGGGCGCGGCAACGTTTCTCGATCGACTCGATCGCGAGGGCCGCGCCTGGATGATCGTGTCGAACGATGCCTCGCGTTCGATCGACACGACGGTGGCGCGGTATCGCGACTTCGGGCTGCCGGTCACCGCCGATCGCGTCCTGACGTCGGGGGCGCTGCTGGGCGGGTATTTCGAGCGCGAAGGCCTGGCCGGTTCGCGCTGCGTCGTGCTCGGCACCGCGGAATCCCGCGAGTACGTCCGGGATGCGGGCGGCCTCGTCGTCGATCCCGGCGACGACAGCGCGTCGGTGTGCGTGGTCTGCGGTGTGTATAACGAGCCCGGCGCATCGTTTCTCGACACGGTCAACCGCACCATCTCGCTCCTGCTCCGGCGCCTGGGCGCCGGGCAGCCGATGCGGTTCATTCTGCCCAATCCCGACGTCGTCTATCCCACCGATGTCGGCACGTTCGCGTTCACCGCCGGCGGACTGGCGGCGCTGCTCGAAGCGGTGATCCGGTTGCGCGATCCGGATGGATTGATCCGGTTCGAGCCGCTGGGCAAACCGTACGCACCGATGTTCGACGCCGCACTCGATCGCGTGGGACACCCGGATCCGCGTCGCGTGGTGATGGTGGGCGATCAACTCGTCACGGACGTGCTCGGGGCCTCGCGCGCCGGCCTGGATTCCGTGCTCATCGAGACCGGTGTGTCGCAGCGCCCGGACCTGGAACGGGCCCCGGCCACGCCGACGTGGCTGCTGCGCAGCCTGCTCGCGTGACGCGGATTGTCACGGTCTCGTCAGCCCGTTGCACTTCCCCCGGATGTCTGCCACCATCGACTGACGACGCGCTGTCGGGCGGTGGATGTGCCGGCCGGCACACGCGCGCGAGGATCGCAATCATGGCCAACCGCCCGGTGACACGTGCCCTTCTTCTTCTCGCTCCGGCCGATCGCCGGACGCCTGCCGATGAGCAGGTGTCCCTCCTGCCGTATCTGATGGCCGACGACGATGACGACGAGGACGACGACCTCGACGAGGACGAGGATCTCGACGACGAGGATGACGATCTCGACGAGGACGACGAACTGCGCGACGAGGACGACGAGGACGGCGACGACGAAGAACTCGACGATGACTTCGAGGACGACGAGGACGACGAAGAAGAGGAGGACGGGGATCTGACGGCTCAGCGCCACGTCCCCACGCGCGTCCACTGATCCGCCAGGCGTGCCGCGGGTCAGTCCCGCGGCGTCGCCACGAAGCGGTACCCGACGCTCCGCACGGTCAGCACGTGTCTTGGCTGTGACGGGGCGTCTTCGATGTACTTGCGCAGCCGCGCGATGAAGTGATCGATCGCGCGGGTGTCCGTATCCTCCCGCAGGTTCCAGACATCCTCCAGGATGCTCTTCCGCGACACCACCTGGCCTTCCCGTTCGATCAGATAGCGCAGCAGGTTGACCTCCATCAGCGTCAGTGGGTGGACGAGGTCGCCGACGCGCAGTTCCTGGGCATCGAAGTCCACGGTCTTGTCGGCGAACGTGAACTGATCGCCGGCCGGGACCGGACCCGGTCGATCCTTCGCGTGCCACGCGTGGCGGCGGATCAGGGCGTGGACGCGCGCCACGAGAATCGCCAGATCGAACGGCTTGGGCAGGTAGTCGTCGGCGCCGGCCGCAAAGCCGCGGAGCACGTCCTCGGCGCGGCCGCGCGCGGTCAGCATGAGGATGGGCACGTAGTGGCCCTGCGCGCGCAGGTTCGCGGCCACCTGGAATCCGTCGAGGCCAGGCAGCATCACGTCGAGGACCACGCAGTCGAGCGAATCGCCGGCCTCGGCCATGGCGTCGAGGCAGGCCTCGCCGGTGTCGACCACCTGCACCGTGTGCCCTTCGGCCTCCAGGTTGAATCGCAGGCCCGAGGCGATGTGCGGCTCGTCCTCGACGATCAGCAGGGCGCCCATCGTCAGACCACGCCTTCCGGGGCCAGGGGCAGGTCCAGGTGGAACGTGGCCCCGCGGCCCGGTCCGTGGCTCGTGGCCCAGGCGCGCCCACCATGGCGCCTGGCTGCCGTAGAGACGATGAACAGGCCGAGCCCCGTGCCGCGGATACGCTGCGTCAGCGGCCCGGGGACGCGGTAGAACCGCCGGAAGACGCGCTTGAGATCCTCGGGCGGGATCCCCGGGCCGTGATCGGTCACGCGGACGACGACGCGGTGGCCGTGGCGCACGACGGCCACCGCCACGTCGACCCGGTCTCCCGAGTATTTGATGGCGTTGTCGACGAGGTTCGTGATCGCGCTCGCCAGTTCCGCGCGATCGCCGAAGACGATGGCCGGGGCGGTCTCGGCGTGCGGCACCAGGTGCACTGCGCCCTCGGGCAGGTGCCGGCGCGTGGTGGCCAGGGCAAGCTGCTCGGCGACCAGGTCGCGGAGGTCGAACCGCGCGCGCTGCAGCGGACCGCGGCCGGCCTGGCCGGTCCGGAGCACCTGCTCGATCGTGTGCAGCAGGCGGTCGGTGTCTTCGTGCATCACGCCATAGAACTCCTGGCGCTTGTCCTCCGGAAGCGTCGCACTGCGGGCGCGCAGGGTGTCCAGGTGCAGACGGATCGAGGTGACGGGCGTCTTCAACTCGTGGGTCACGGCGTTGACGAAGGCGTCGTGCTGCTCGTTCCGTCGAATCTCGCGCACCAGGTAGGTCGTGTTGAGGATCAGGCCCGTGATGATCGCGGCAAAGACGAGCACGCCGAGGAGCAGCGGCACGACCTGCTGCCAGGTGAGGACGATCCACCCGACGTTCAGCGCTGCCGCCAGGGCGATCAGGCAGACGCTGAACGTGACGAAGAACGCGATGGCGCCGCGGCGGCCCGGAGCAACGCTCACGCCCCTCAGGATACGCCGAGCGGCGCTCCGGGAGCCTGCCGCACGCACGCAGGCCCGGAGCGAGTGGTCAGGTCCGTGCCCGTTCTACGCCGCGCGCTGGACCTTGCCGTCGACCGAAACCCGGCGCACGTCCCAGATCAGGCCGAGCTTCTCGAACAGCCGGATGTGCAGGTACGTCACGTCGAGCTCGTACCACGCCAGGCCGTGCGCTGCCGACGCCGGGTGCGCGTGGTGGTTGTTGTGCCAGCCCTCGCCGAACGTCAGCAGGGCCACCCACCAGTTGTTGCGCGAGTCGTCGCGGGTGTCGAAGCGACGCGATCCCCACATGTGCGTGGCGGAGTTGACCAGCCAGGTGGCGTGCAGGCCGATCGTCGTGCGCAGGAAGACGCCCCACAGCACCCAGTTCCAGCCGCCGAACGCGTAGAGCACCAGGCCCAGGAGCGTGAGCGGCAGCCAGTGGTAGCGGCTCAGCCAGACGTGCACGGGATCGCGGCCCAGGTCGGGCGCGTACTTCGAGGTGATGTTGACCTCGTTGTGTTCGCTGTGGCCGAACAGGATCCAGCCCATGTGGGCCCACAGACCGCCGTGTCGCGGCGTGTGCGGGTCGAGATCGGCGTCCGAGTGCTGGTGATGACGGCGGTGCGTGGCCACCCAGAAGAGCGGACCGCCCTCGAGCGAGAGCGTCGCGCAGACCGTGACGAAGTACTCCATCGCCTTCGACGTCTTGTACGACCGGTGCGTGAGCAGGCGGTGGTACGACATGCCGATGCCGAACACCAGCGAGATGTAGTAGGTGACCAGCAGGACGACGAGGCCCGACCAGGTGAAGTCCAGCAGTGCCATGACCGCGCCGATGTGGAACAGCACCATGAAAACGCAGGTGATCCACGCGACCGTGTCGTAGCGATTGACCGCCGCGCCGGCCATCGTCGCCGTGCCGCCGGACTGCCGAACTCTTCCCGCCGTTGCCGTTGTACTCATCTGCTGTCCTTCCCTCCAGGCCGGCGCCGTCGAACGGAGCGGCCGCGGGCTCCACGATACCAACCGGGTACGGCGCGGAATGTAAGAGTTGCGTAAGAGTCGACACGGTATGCTGGCCGCGCCGCCGGCGGCGCCCCCACGGGGACCGGGCGGCTGTGTGAAGGGACGGGCCATGGCACGCAGGGAGCCGGAACATTTCGACGGGGTCGAGCCCGCGCTGGTCTACGTGGCCCGGAAGCTCCGCCACGCCGTGCGCGTCGAAGCCCTGCTGACCGCGGCCGACATCGACTACGTCGTCGAGACCGACACGTTCACCGCCGGCGTCATCTTCCGGACCGAGCGCACCGGCGCGTTCTTCTACGTGGCCCCTGACGACGAGCCAAGGGCACGGGACGTCCTGGCGCAGGAAGGCTACGCGGTGAAGGCGCCCTGATGCCCGTGTGGCCGACCTGTCCGAAAGGCGGGGTCGGGATCGCACGAAATCGGCGCGGAGACCGCTATAGTTAGGAGCTTCTCGACGGTGCGGGCGCGCGGCCGGCCGCCGGCGCGCGGCGTCTGGACGCCGGGCGCGCGGCACGGGACAATAGCCGGCCGGAACTGACGAAAGGGAGTGTCGATGAAGATCTGCCGTGTCGTGTGGGCCGCCGCGTGGGTGATCGTCGCCGCGGCGACCGTGGCGTGCAGCGGACAGCCCGCTGCGTATCCGTCGCGGCCGCTGACGATGGTCGTGCCCTGGGGCGCGGGCGGCGGCACCGACGCGGTCGCGCGCGTCATCGCCACGGCCATGGAACGCGACCTCGGCCAGCCGGTCAACGTCGTCAATCGCACGGGCGGCAGCGGCGTCGTCGGGCACCAGGCGATTGCGGGGGCGCTGCCCGACGGGTACACGATCGGACTGCTCACCGTCGAGATCGCGATGATGCACCACCAGGGCCTCACCGATCTCACCCCGGCCGCGTTCACGCCGCTCGGCCTCGTCAACTACGACGCCACGGGCGTGCAGGTGCGCGCCGATGCCCCCTGGCAGACGCTGGGCGATTTGCTGCAGGCGGTGCGCAACGAACCCGGCCGCCATCGGGCCTCGGGCACGGCGCAGGGCGGCATCTGGCACGTGTCGTTGTACGGCCTGCTCGACGAGCAGGGCATCGCTCCGGCTGCCGTGCCATGGGTGCCGAGCAACAGCAGCGCGGCGGGCCTGCTCGATCTGGTGGCTGGCGGCGTCGACATCGTCACGGCCTCGCTCCCCGAATCGCGATCGCTCATCGACGCCGGGCGCGTGCGGAGCCTGGCCGTGCTCGACGATCAGCGATCGGCGCTTTATCCCGACGTGCCCACGGGCCGCGAGGCGGTGGGGACGACCTGGCAGATGGGCGTGTGGCGCGGCATCGGGGCGCCGGCGAACCTGCCGGACGACATTCGCACGCGGCTCGAGACGGCGGTCAAGGCCGCCTACGACAGCGCCGAGTACGAGGCGTTCATGTCCTCGCGCGGCTTCGGCCGCCGCTGGGCCGGCCCCGAGGAGTTCGGCGCGTTCATGGCCGAGTCCGATCGGCAGATGGGCACGGTCATGACGCAGGTCGGCCTCGCGCGGTGATCGCGGCATGCACCTGAGCGATCGCCTGACAGGCCTGCTCGCCGCGCTCCTGGGCCTGGCCGTCATCCTCTACGCACGTACGTTTCCGCCCATGCTCGGACAGGACATCGGGCCCGCGCTGTTCCCCTCCCTCGTGGGCGCAGGCCTGCTGATCTTCGGCGCGGTCCTGGCGGCCACCGATGCGAACCTCGGCGCGCGCTGGGTCGAGTTCGCCCCCTGGACGCGCCGGCCGCGCATGGTGGTCAACGGCCTCCTGGTCATGGCCATGCTCGGGTTCTACGTGGTGGCCGTCGAGCCGGTCGGCTTCCTCGTCACGAGCATCGTGTTCCTGGGCGTGCTGATGCGCGCACTCGGTGCGCCGCTGCGCGTGACGGTGCCGGTGGCCGTCGTCGTGTCGCTGGTGATCCACTACGTGTTCTATTCGCTGCTGCGTGTGCCGCTGCCGTGGGGTGTGCTGCAGGGGATCGCATGGTAGCGCACCTGGCCGCCGCGTTCGGCCTGCTGCTCGATCCCTACGTGCTGGCCGTGATCCTCGTGTCGGCCGTCTTCGGTCTGTTCATCGGCGCGATCCCCGGGCTGACCGCCACGATGGCCGTGGCGCTGCTGGTGCCGGTGACGTTCTTCATGCCGCCGCTGCCGGCCGTGGCGTGCATGGTCACCGTGACGGCGATGGTGATCTTCGCCGGCGACGTGCCGGGCGCGCTGCTGCGCATGCCGGGCACACCGGCGTCGGCCGCGTATTGCGACGAGGCGTTCGCGCTCACGCGCAAGGGCCAGGCCGAGACCGTGCTCGGCGCCGGTGTCGTCTTCTCGGCGATCGGCGGCATTGTCGGGACGATCGCGCTGATTTTCGCGGCGCCCGCGCTGGCCGAGGCCGCACTGATGTTCGGGTCGTTCGAGTTCTTCTGGCTCGTGATGCTCGGCCTGACCTGCGCCGTGTTCGTGACGCCCGATCGGCCGCTGAAGGGGCTGATCTCGCTGATGATCGGCCTGCTCATCGCGAGCGTGGGCTTCGAGAACCCGGCGGCCTATCCGCGGTTCACGTTCGGATCCACGGACCTGATGAGCGGCGTGCAGCTCATCCCGGTGATGATCGGGATGTTCGCTGTGTCGGAGGTGCTGCGCTATGCCGTCACCGTCGATCAGCCGCTCGAGCGCGTCGAGCAGCGGATCGGACCGATCTTCGCAGGGCAGTGGCAGCTGCTGCGTCGATATCCGGCCGCGACCGTGCGCGGCAGCGTGCTCGGCACGCTCGTGGGCGCGCTGCCGGGCGCAGGCGCGGACATCGCGGCCTGGATGTCGTACGGCGTCTCGAAGCGGTTCTCGAAGACGCCGGAGAAGTTCGGCACCGGGCACATCGAGGGTGTGGTCGAAGCCGGTGCGGCCAACAACTCGGCGCTGGCCGGCGCGTGGATTCCGGCGCTGGTCTTCGGCATTCCCGGCGATTCCATCACCGCGATCGTGATCGGCGTCCTGTACTTGAAAGGTCTCAACCCGGGACCGACGATCTTCATCGAGAACGCGACGAGCATCTATGCCGTGTTCCTGGTGTTCCTGCTGGCCAACCTGCTGATGTTCCCGCTCGGATGGCTGCTGATCAAGACCGCGCGCCACGTGCTCCGCGTGCCGCGCGAGATCCTGATGCCGGTGATCCTGCTGTTCTGCGTGGTCGGCTCGTTTGCGATCAACAATTCGCTGTTCGACGTGGGCGTCATGCTGGTGTTCGGGCTGGTCGCCTTCGTGATGGAATCGAACGGATTCCCGATCGCGCCGACGATCCTGGGCATGGTGCTCGGCGGCATGCTCGAACAGCATTTCGTCACGTCGATGATCAAGGCCGACGGCAACCTGCTCGCGTTCTTCGAGCGTCCCGTGGCTGGCGTGCTCGGCGTGGCCACGCTCCTGATCTGGACGTCGCCGCTGCTGTTGCGCCTGTTGCGCACGGTGGGGCTCGGACGACGCGGGTGAGCATGTTCATTGTCGGCGACCGGCCATCGGCCCCCGGACGGATTGTCCAGGAGCCTGCCGGAGTGTCTCGGCCGGAGCCCTGGGGCTTCCGCTCAGGGAATGTCTCAGTCGGAGCCCTGGGGCTTCCACTCAGGGAATGTCTCAGTCGGAGCCCTGGGGCTTCAGCCCCAGGGAATGTCCCCCGAGGCTGAAGCCTCTGGGCTCCGAGCCGAATGCACGGCAGCCGGCGGCCGGCAGCCGATATCATCGAGATCCTCATGTCCAATCAACCTCTGCTTTCCACTCGTCCCCTTGGCCGGAGCGGCCTGCACCTCACCACGATCGGCCTCGGCACCTGGGCCATGGGCGGCAGCGGCTGGACGTTCGGCTGGGGCGAGCAGGACGATGCGGAGTCGGTGCGGGCGATTCGGGCGGGACTCGATGCCGGCATCAACTGGATCGACACGGCCGCCGTGTACGGACTCGGCCGCGCCGAGCGGATCGTCGGCCAGGCCATTGCCGGACGACGCGACGAGGTCATCGTGGCGACCAAGTGCGGCCGCGTCTGGGACGAGAGCCGGACGATTGGCAAGCGGCTGTGTCGCGAGAGCGTGGTGGCCGAGGTCGACGCGAGTCTCGCGCGGCTCGGGATCGACGTCATCGACCTGTACCAGATTCACTGGCCCGAACCGGACGAGGAGATCGAGGAGGGCTGGGCGACGGTCGCCGACCTGATCCGCATCGGCAAGGTGCGGTTCGGTGGCGTCTGCAATTTCAGCGTGTCGCAGCTCGAGCGCGCGCAGCGTATTCACCCGATTGCGTCGCTGCAGCCGCCCTACAGCATGCTCAAGCGCGATATCGAGGCTGACATCCTGCCGTGGTGCGAGGCGCACGGTGTCGGCATCGTCGCCTACAGTCCGATGCAGGCCGGGTTGTTGACGGGCGCCTTCACGCGCGAGCGCGCCGCGGCGCTCGGGGCCGACGATTGGCGCAGCCGGAATCCGTTCTTCCAGGAGCCGATGCTCTCGGCCAACCTCCGCGTGGTCGATGGGCTGCGGCCGATCGCGGCACGGCTCGGCATCACGGTCGCGGAGCTGGCGCTGGCCTGGGTGCTGCGGCTGCCGGCGGTGACCAGTGCGATTGCGGGCGCCCGGCGACCCGCGCAGATTCAGGAGACCGTGCAGGCCGGCGCGGTGCAGCTGCCGCCGGACGTGATTGCGGAGATCGAGACGCTGCTGGCGACGTGATTCGCAGGGGCTGAAGCCCCTGCGCTCCGGATGGAGCCCCGGGTCTTCAGACCCGGGGAGGCGATCGCAGCCGCCCGTTGGCTGCGACCATCGGACGACGAGCTCACGCCTGCTCGAGCCAGCGGACCATCTGCGCGGACTCGACGAGCCCGGCCTGCTGGAAGACAGTCCGGCCGTCCTTGATGACGACGAAGTTCGGGATGCCCGACACGCGGAAGCGCTGCGCGAGCGTGGGGTGCGCCTCGGTGTCGACCTTCAGCACGAGCGCGCGGCCGGCCATCGTGTCGGCCGTGCGCGCCACCTCGGGCGCGGCCCGGCGGCAGGGGCCGCACCACTCGGCCCAGAAATCGACCAGGATCGGCACGGACGCCGACGCGACGATCTCGTCGAACGACGCCGGGTCGACCGCGAGTGGCGTACGAATCGGCGTCAGCGGGGCCTGACAGGCGCCGCAGCGGACGGTGTGCGTCAGCTTCGACGCCGGGACGCGATTCCTGCGTTGACACGATCCACACGTGATGACCATCGAGGCGCCTCCTCCTGCAGGATACCCGGAGCCGCCCGCCGCCCGCCGCTCTTCACTAGAACTGCAGCGTGTAGATCACCTTGGACGCGGCCCGGCGACCGAGTGTCTGGAAGCCGCGCTCGGGCACCAGCGGGTCGTCGCGCCAGTTGTGCGTATAGACGATGTAGAGGTCGTTGCCCGGCCTGACAATCCAGCGGAAGCGCGACTGCCAGCCGATGACGGCGCTCTGCGTGTCGTACTGGACGTTGTTCACGAGCGCGATCCACGGGCTGAACTGCGTCTCGAGGACGGCGCGATACAGCCGCGCCGTGAACGGGTCCGTCTCGGGCAGGTCCACGTGGTTCAGCTCGGCCGACAGATAGCCGATCAGTCCCGGCCGCAGGCGCAGTGTCAGGTCGAGGCCGGTCTCGAGCCGGTGGCCGGAGAAGAATTCACCCCACTCGATCGACGGGCTCACGGCGATCGTCCGGTGATCGGCCGTGCTGGCACGCAGCTGGTACCGCACGAAGTCGAACGTGCGGCCCCGTTCCAGCACCGCGCCGCCCAGGTCGAAGTCCTCTTCGAGCCGTTCATGCGACGCGATCGCGCTGAAATCGAGCGTGTCCTGCGACTGCAGCGTCAGGCCGAGCGGGAACTCGAGCACGCGCGTGAGCGTCCGGTTCGTGGCCGGGTCGACGAGCAGATCGAATTCAGTGCCGAGCGTGTACTGCCGCAGCCAGGGATAGCGTTCGGGGCGCGGCCCGAAGACGGCCTCGCCGGCGTAGAGCCGGTAGCCCGTGCGCGTGACGAAGCCGACGGCCGGATCGAAGTCCGCCTGCACCTCGCGGAACACCAGCTCGGCGTCCCAGAGATCGTTCGGATAGGCGAGCGTGGCGCCGTAGGCGGCGGCCTGGCCGCCCGTGTGGCCCGGCGCCGGGGCGTGGAGGTAGTAGCCGTCGAATTGCAGATTCTGCGATCCGAGGAACGAGGAGGTGCCGAGCAGCAGGTCCACGCCGGCCGTGTGCGCCGCCTCGGCGCCATCGCTCCGTGCGGCCCGTCGTGTGTACAGGCCGCCCACATAGGACTGGCTGAACAGGCGGCGCTTCAGGCGCAGCGCCGTGAAGTCCTCGCCCGCCAGGTCGTGTTCCGCGCCGGTCCGCACGTGCATCACGCCGATGTCGTGCGCGCCCACCTGGCCCGTCAGCTTGGTGCCGAAGTTCACCCGCTGCGGCGTGCCGTCACTGCCGAGTCCGATCCGGCGCGTGAAGAACGGGTTGACCGTGCCGGCCACGCCGCCGGCATCCGCGCTGCGGAAATCGAAGAACGTGGACCCGTCGAGGAAGAAGTCGCGACGTTCGGGGAAGAGCAGCGAGAACCGGGTCAGGTTGACCTGGCGCTGATCGACCTCCGTCTGCGCGAAGTCCGTGTTGACGGTGGCCACCGCGCGCAGCTGCGGGGTCAGGCTGTAGAACAGATCCACGCCGCCGTTGGCCTTCAGCCGGTTCCGGCTGTCGCCGCGCCCCGGTGCGCTGTCGTGCGTCACGAGGCCGTACGGCCGGATGTCCAGTCCGTGGCCCTGCGAGACGTCGTGGATGCCCGTGAGCAGCCCGGCGCTCGTCATTCGGTTCAGCCCCTGGTTGCGCAGCCAGCCCGACCAGAGCGATTCCTCGTTCTTCCGCCGCACCGTCCGCTGGAAGTTGACGCCCCACGCGTCGCTGTCCGGATCGAAGTTGAGCGTGCGGAACGGAATCTCGACCTCCAGGATCCAGCCGCGTGCGTCGCGCGTGGCCAGGCCGGTCCAGATGCCGTTCCACTGATGGTTGTTGATGCCGATGCCGCGCAACGCGTCGCCCATCAGGCCGGAAGGGTTCATCTCGAAGAAGTACGCGGTGCGGCCGTTCAGGTAGGTGTCGATCGACCACATGAAGCGGTCGTCCGACCGCAGGAACTCGTCGCGCCGGCGCTGGTAGCCGATCCAGCGGTCGGGTTCGGAGTCGAAGCAGATGACGCCGAAATACAGCGCATCGGCCGTATAGACGATGCGGACCTCCGTCGGTTCGGTGGCCGGTTCGCCATTGCGCGGATCCTGCTGGATGAAGTCCGTGGCCGGGAGGGCGTTGGCCCAGAAGGGCTCGTCGAGCCGGCCGTCGAGTGTCACGCGTTCGTCGGCGGTCAGCCGTACGGCGGTGACGGTGCGGCGCGCTGCCGGGCCGCTCGTCGCATCGTCCTGGGCGTGTGCGGGGGGCGGAGGCAGGGTGAACAGGAGGATCGTGGCGAGGGCAATCGAGGAACACCAGCGCTGACGGTACATCCGTCGGACTATAGCGCCCGACCGTGAACCGCGCGTGAAGTCAGGCCCGCGCGTCGAGCCTCGGCAAACGCATCGTGGTCGGCGCGCACGCGCTCCCAGATGGCCTGCGCGCGCCTGGCGCGACGTTCGTGGCGATCGGCCGGGTCGCTGCCGGCCAGGTGGTCCATGTCGATTTCGTCGCCCACGGCCAGGTGAATGCCCGTCCGCCTGATGATGCGTGTCTCGCCGAGTTCGGTCTGGATCGTGCCGGGCGGCGGGAGGAAGTGATAGGTGTCGAGCGCCATCGGGTAGAAGTGCGTCGGTCGTCCCGCGCGCGCGGCCATCAGGTAGAACATCTCGACACTGTGCGGATCGAACGGCGCCACCTGGACGACGCCGTGGGCGTCCATGCGGTCGCGGCCACCGCTCGGCGCCACGTAGATGCACTGGCCACCCTCGGCCAGCAGTTCGCTCATCCGCTCCATCGTCCGCTGGTTGTGGCGCTGCTTGGTGGTGCGCTGCTCGGGCGGGTGGTCGATGTAGCGCTTCGAGTAGATGCACAGCAGGTTGCGGCCCATGCTGAACGGCACGGCCAGCGGATCGGTGGTGACGCGTTCGCCGGCCACGAAGATCATCTCGCGGCCGATGTCGGGCCAGCGGTCCTCGAGCAGCAGGCTGATCGCCTGCGGATCGCCCTCGGTCTGGTGGTTGGCGAGGAAGATCACGTTGTCGCCTGCGGCCAGTTGCGTGGCCACGCGATCCATGGTGGCCGCGCCACGCACGGACGAGCGGGCCTTGTCGACGAGCGGGCGCAGGAACTCGATGCCGTAGGTGTAGTAGTCGAACGGCGCGAGGATCTGCTGGTGGTAGGGCTCGAAGGTGAACGGCTGGTCGAGCTGCTCCTCGAGGCGGTCGACGAAGCCGCAGAGCAGGTGGTCGTAGTCGTCGGCGTCGAGACCGCCCTCGACGAGCGCGGTCCGGTACGCGGCGAAGAACTCGTCGACGATCGGCTTGAACTTCTCGGGGAACCGGGGATCGGCAGCGAGCGCGCGAATCCTCGCGGTCGATGGGAGCGCTGACGCACACATGACGTCCCATTGTAGGCGGGTTCTCCGGCCGCTGCCGCAGGCCAGCGTTGTCGTGGTCGGATCGCCGGTGACGCGGCACCCGTTCGACGACGCGCCGGCGCCCTGAGGCTTCAGCCTCAGGGCGCGCACGTCCGTGCGGGACATGACGTGAAAGGAGCGGCCGGGGTGAGCAGGACGTTCAAGGTTGGCGATCACGTCGGCTGGAATTCAGAGGCCGGCCGGGTGACGGGACGGATTGTCGCGGTCCATACCCGCGACTTCGACTACAAGGGGTACACGCATCACGCGTCGGAAGACGAGCCGCAGTACGAAATCAAGAGCGACAGGACCGATCACATCGCCGCGCACAAGGCCGGCGCGCTCCACCGCGTGTGAAGGCCCGGTGTGCCTTTTCGTGGCAGCGATGCAATGGAGCCCCGGGTCTTCAGACCCGGGGGGCGGTGTCCTCGACGGAGAGGCGCTGAACAAGCGGCTATTCTCAGTGGAGTCATGAAGATCACCGCCGTGCACTGCCGGTCGTGTCATGCCGTCTGCCGCGCGAACGAGCGCGTGTCGCCGCTCACCTGCGCGGAATGTGCGAGTGTCGACGTCGAGGTCTACACCGAACCGCCAGAAGACCCGGCGGGCTCGAAGGACGACCCTTGAAGTGGGTTCCAGGAGGGCCATGGCGCGGACGGTACTTGTGCCCGAAGTGTCTTCAGACGCGCCTGGCGTTTCGAAACGTGGGCCAGTGGGACTGAACGCCTGGCGTGACGGATGACGCACGCGAACGCCCGGGCGATGGGTTCGTACTGAACGGCGGTCTTTGACGCGTCTGTCCGGATGTGTGTCGTCTGCGGCCGGCCGGCTTTGCCGCAGCGCGGCCGACGTTCCAGTCGAGCGGAGGTCGCGCGAGCGTGCGGCTGGAGGCCGGCGCAGGCGACACACATCCGGACAGACACCGAGGCCGAGCGCCAGACGTTCTCGATGGTGAAGCCGCCGTCGTCACCCGACCAGATCGCCGCAGACTACTCACCACGCGCTGAAGTGGCGAGTCTATACCGCTGGCCGCTATACTGCGCCCATGGCCGTCATGCCGACGATTGATCATCTGCGGAGCGTGCTGGCCGAGGCCCCGGCGAAGGTGGTGGCCGCATACGTGTTCGGCAGCGTCGCGCGCGGCACGGCCTCACCCACGAGTGACGTCGATCTCGGCGTGCTGCTCGCGCAGCCCCCGGCATCGACACTCGAGGGGCGGTTGCTCGACTACGAAGCCGAACTCGAACGGCGATTGGGCGTCCCGGTGCAACTGGTCATCCTCAACGATGCACCTCCCGATCTGGCTCACCGTGTGCTTCGCGACGGCCTCGTCATCATGGAGCGCGATCGCAGTGCCAGGCTGCGGTTCGAAGTGCGCACGCGCAACCTGTTCTTCGACCTCGAGCCGTTCCTGACACGCTACCGGAAGCGTGCCATCGAACGCGCTGCGGCGGCGTCATGACGGATCGGACGCTCGTCGAGAAGAAGCTGGCCGCCATCGTCTCGGCCGTGTCGGATCTCCGGCGTCTGGCCAGGGTCGACCAGTTGCGGCACGACGTGCGCGAGGAGCGCTTCATCGAACACACCTTGCAACTGGCGATGCAGGCCACGCTCGATGTGGCTTCGCACATCGTGTCGGACGAGTCGCTCGGCGAACCGCAGACCAACCGGCATCTCTTCGACCTGCTCGTCCGCGCGGGTTGGATCGATGACGCGCTGGCCGCACATCTGTCGCGCATGGCCGGCTTCCGCAACGTCCTGGTTCACGGCTACGACGATGTCGACCTGGTGGTTGTCGAGGAGATCGTCCGTCACCGGCTCGACGACCTGCTGCAGTTCGTCGCGGTGGTCAGTCAGCGTCTCTGACGTCGGCGGGTCTGTTGGCCGCGTTGATTCCCGCTTCGCGTCGATCCGGCGGTGACGTTGCGGGTGGAGTAGCGGTCGCCGAGCGCGGGCCGCTTCTCGCGTGGATCCCGCTGAGTCGCTGTAGCTGAAGCCGTCGTTGGGCGGCACAACAAGACATTTCGTGAACTCGAAGCGTCGGCACTGTACACTGTGTCCTTCGTCGCCGGAGTTTGCTATGCCTACCCTGGTCGAAGAATTGTCTGCCCGAGCCAAGGCCCTCCCGGCCGAGGGCCGTGCACGCCTCGCCGAGGAGTTGCTTGATTCTCTGGAAGGCGAGCCCGATGTCGAAGCCGAGGCTGCCTGGGACCGTGAGATCGAACGGCGGGTCGCCGAGATCGAGTCGGGCTCAGTCGAACTGATCGCGTCCGAAGACGTTCACGCTGAAGCCCGCCGCCTGATCCGTCGGCGAGAATCGTCCGGTATCACCCTGACGCTCGCGCCGAGTTCCTGCATCAGGTCGTTTCTTACGTCGGCATCAGCACTCGGCTCGCGGAGCGGTACGACAAGGCTGTCCATAAAGTCGAGATGCAGGCCGCCGAGACGCCAGCAATCTGGCCATCGGACACGCACAGGACACGCCGAGTCATCGACCGCCGATTCAAGTTCTCCTTGTGTATCTACACAACGAGCGTGAAGTCGATGTTGTCGCCATCGCTCCGGCTGGGCGCAAACCAGCCCATTGGAGAACGAGACTCCGCGACGCCTGAGCGGATCGTAGCAAGCTCTGGCACGACAATGCGCCGCATGCAAGAGCCGCTCGCATCAGGGACGTAGGAACATCCTTGTCGTCGCTGGAGGCCCGCGGCGCGTCGGTCATCAAGGGCGGGACATGACGTGAGTCTTCTGCCCCCGGGGTGTGGGGCTCACGCGGCCGACGTTTTCGGGCTGACGCATCGCACCGTCCGGCGATCACGTTGCAGGTGGAGTAGCGGTCGCCGTGCCCGAGCGGCTTTCTCGCATGGACAACAACATGACATTTCGTGATCTTGAAGAATCGGCGCTGAAGCTGAACGAACTCTACGAACAGATCGAGATCAAGAGGTATGGGCGCGTCTGGACTACGGAAGAGATCGCCCTCGGTTTCGTCGGGGACGTCGGCGATCTGGCAAAGTTGATCCAGGCGAACGCCGGCGTCCGGACCATTGAGGACTGCCAGGCAAAACTGGGCCATGAGCTATCGGATTGTTTGTGGTCGATCATGGTTCTTGCGGACAAGGTTGGCGTCGACCTCGAGGCGGAGTTTGTCAGGAACACCAGAGAGATCGCCGACTGCGTCTCTCGCGAACTGGGGACCGACGGGGACAGCTGACGCACGTCCAGCGCGTGGCGGTACGGCAATCAGCAACTATCCGACGAGCCCGTCCGTCGGTCTCCCGGCGACGACTTCACGGCCGGAACGCGCACGTTTCTCGTGTGCCGACTCGCTTTGGCACCTGGGGCCGCAGCGGACACAAACCAGCGCCTTTCCAGCTGATGCCGGTCAGAGGATGCGTGCTACCATGCCGGTCTTCATCGACTTGCGAGGGAACTGCCCGGCATCTGGTCGCCGGCCTTGGTCGGCAGGTGTCTCCGAACGACGACCGCTGTTGTTGCGGGTTCACTACTTGTCAGGTTGATCCAGGAGTGAGTAACGCATGCTCGAACTACTCGCAAAGATCATCACTGATACCGGGTTGCAGGCGGTGGGATGGGGCGCAATGAAGGCGGTCTCGTTCGGTCGGTATCGTGGGTTTCAACCCGAGGACGTGGTCCTCGAGGCCACGGTCGGCTTCATCACGCTGGCCGTCGTCGGCTACGGCGTCTACCGCTGGGTGCTCTGGATTTAGAACACGACACGCGATTGTGAACGTGTCCGGCAGGGAATCCGGCAGGTCATTACCGTGGTAATATGCCGAGATGGCATTGGCGCATTCGAAAGTCACGGCTCAAGGGCAGGTTTCGGTTCCCGCCAGGGTGCGCCAACGACTCGGCGTGGGGCCCGGCTCGGTGTTGGAGTGGGAGGAGGACGGCGACCGCGTCATCGTTCGGCGGGCGGGCCGCTATTCATCCGAAGATATTCATCGGATGCTGTTTTCGAAGCCCCCGAGACCGCGCAGCCTCGAAGACATGAAGACCGGCATTCGGCAGGACATCAAAAAGCGCCATGCGGGCCGTTGACACCAATGTGCTGGTTTGGCTCATGACGCGTGATGACCCCAAGCAGGCGGCTGCCGCCGACGCGTTCGTCGCGCCTGGGGCCTGGGTTTCGCATCTGGCGGTCGCCGAAGCCACGTGGGTCCTCGCCTCTGTCTATGGGCGGGACGCCGCAGCGATCGCGACGGCTGTCGAGATGCTCTTGAGTCACGAACACCTGACCGTTCAAGACTCGGAGGCGGTCGACGCTGCTGTCGCACAGTTTCGGCGGCGACCGAAAGTCGGATTCTCCGATTGTCTCCTGGTGGAGATCGCTCGGAAGGCCGGGCACACCCCCCTCGGCACCTTTGATCGCGATCTGAGCAAGATTGACGGGGCGCAGCGTCTGTGACGCACAGCGGCCCAACAACCAAACGAGTCGTCGCACCCGCTGCCTTGTGTCCGGCTGTCGCCGCGGTGCACGACTCGAGCCGCAGACGCGACTCCAGATAATCCTTCGGCAGACGTGTGTCATCTGCAGCCGGACGACGTTGCCGCCTCACCCCCAGCCGCACAGGCCGAGGTGCCCGTGGCGTTGCTCGAGAAGGCGTCCTGACACGGGGATCCCACCGGAGGGGACTCGTCCGGAGGACGTCGACACACGGGCGGGGCGCATGCGTCC
This sequence comes from Acidobacteria bacterium SCN 69-37, assembly GCA_001724025.1. Lineage (GTDB taxonomy): Bacteria > Acidobacteriota > Vicinamibacteria > Vicinamibacterales > SCN-69-37 > SCN-69-37. Next base: position 55,674 of record MEDJ01000007.1, read on the forward strand.
CGCCCGATCTCCTGCTGCACCTCCGCACCCTCGCACTGAGCTACAATGCCCCCTCCCATCCATGCGGACAGACGTCGTCTACGCGTTTGGTCCCTACCGGCTCGACGTGCGCGTGCTGCGTTTCACCCGCGGCGGCGTCATCGTCGTGCTGCCGATGAAACACGTCGAACTGCTGCACGCGCTGGTGTCGCGCGCGGGACAGGTGGTGTCGAAAGACGATCTGATCCGCGTGGCCTGGCAGCATCAGTCCGCCTCCGATAACAGCCTGGCGCAGGCCATTCTGCTGATCCGAGACACGTTGGATCCGGATGCTCCGTCGGCGTACATCGAAACCGTGCGAGGACATGGCTACCGGTTCGTGGCCGTCGTCGAGGCGATCGCACCGCGCTTCACGGACGCGGACCGTGCGGACGTGCTGGCCCGTCACCAATCGTGGTTCGATGGCCGCGCCATGCTCGAGAGCCTGGTGATCGCGCAGGTCATCGAGGCCCGCGGCGTCTTCGAGGATCTGCTCCGCGATGGTGGCGATGACGACGTGCGCGTGCACATCGGCCTGGCGAACGCGTGCGCCATGATCTCCGAGCACTCGCGCGCGAGTGCCGTGCCCGACATCGCGTCGCGGCGCCTGGCGTATCGGCACGCGGTGACGGCCACTGAACGGGCGCCCGACCGCGCCGAAGCGTGGGCCACGCTCGGGTTCGTCCTGGGGATCATGCGGCGGGATCGCGAGGCACGGGCGGCGCTCGACTGCGCCATGCGGATCGACGCGGGAAACTGGCGGGTCTTTCTGCGGCTCGCACTCGTGACCTGGGGCACACCGCGGCTCGAGGCGCTCGCACGGGTGCTGACGCTGATGCCTGGCCTGCCGATGGCGCACTGGCTCGTGGCCTCGGTACACGTGGCGCGAAACGCGTTGAAGGCCGCGGCGCGCGAGCTCGATCTGGCGCTGGCGATCGTGTCGCGCGATGCGAGTCTCTCGGCGCGTTTTCAGGCCGTCGGGCTGCACTGGCTGCGTGGCCTGCTGTTCCTGGCCGACGGGCAGGTGGAAAAGGGCATCGCATCGTTTCAGCGCGAGGTGGCACTCGAGATTGACGGGCACATCTACGCATCCGAATGTGCGGCGCAGGCGTGGTGCGGGATCGGGGCGTGCCACCTCCGGTCGGACGAACAGGTGGCGCGCGAGGCGTTCGACGAAGCGATCCGGCGCGTGCCCGGGCATCCGCAGGCGCATCTGGGCCTGGCGATCCTCGACGCGCGTGGCGACGACGGCTCGGTGGCGGCGCACCTCGAGGTTCGTCTGCACGCCGTGGCCACATCGCGGCCCGTCGATCCCGATGCGGCCGATCGCGGTCTTCCCACGCACGTGCCGTTCGAGGTGCACGTGGCCCGTGCTGCCGCATTGAAGGCGGACGGCCGCATCGTCGAGGGCATGCGGTTGCTGCTGGCCGCACTCGAAGCCGCTCCACCGGGGAACAGCGGCTGGTTCATTCCGCTCATCCGTTCCTGCGCGTCATGGCGGACCCAGAGACCGCGGCCACCCTGCTCGGCACGCTCAGCGACAGGGCCTGGTAGGAAGCGGTGCCGGACAGGCCGTCAGCCGTACTCTGACGACGCTATACTTTGGCGATGCCCGTCATCGCGTTGTTCTTCGGCATCGTGATCCGGATGCACTACAAGGAGCACGAACCGCGGCATTTTCACGCCGAGTATCAAGCGCAGCAGGGCAAGTTCGACTTCGACGGCAATCAGACCGTAGGCAATATCACGTCGAAGAACGCCCTCGCGTTGATTCGCCAGTGGGCGCAACTTCATCGGCCGGCCCTCGATGCCAATTGGGCTAACATCAAGGCCGGGAAGCCGTTGGATCGCATTCCACCGCTGGATTGAGGAGCAGGGCATGGCATTTCTTCCGAACGTCGTTCGTGCCGAGCACGCCGGCGGATTCAAGATTCGCCTGATGTTCAACGACGGCGTTGAAGCGACCGTCGACTTTCGGCCATGGCTGACGGGGCCCGTTTTCGAGCCGCTGAAGCAGGCCCGCTACTTCCGGAAGTTCTTCGTTGACGGCGGTACAGTTGCGTGGCCGAACGGCGCAGACATTGCGCCGGAAACGCTCTACGAAGCGGCAAGGATCATACGATCCAGCGGCGCACTGGAGCCGGCGACGCAGGACTGACGCGACCGCACGACGGCTCGGCACGATCGGCTTCGGACGTCTTCGGCGTATGTGTTGCCTGCGCCGGCCTCCAGCTACGGAATCTCGGCTTTTGCTGCCGTTGCGACGGCTTCGTGAAAGGGACAGTGCCGTTCGAATCCGAGGCTCTCGTACACGCGCAGGGCAGGGGCGTTGTCGTGGCGGACGTTCAATACGACCGTCTCGATGTCTGCCAGCGCGCGGACGACCGCCTGTGTCGTGGCGCGAGCCAGGCCACGCCCGCGACGGTCGCGCCGTGTGTAGACGTTACCGATGGCCGCGGCGCGTTCCTGGCGCGCGAGCACATGGGTGCCGGCAGCTGATACGAGTTGCCCCTCCTCGTAGATACCGAAATACGCGCCGTCCTGCACCGACGAAGGCATGAAGAAGTCGGGCGCTTCGCCGGTGGCGTCGCCATCGGCATAGAGCGCGTGCAGCGCGGGCACGTCGGCGGGGCCGAGCGGTACGACGCGCGCGTCGTGCTCATCCCCGGTCGGTGTGGTTCGTCGCATCCGCCACATCCGCCGGTCGTGCTCGATGTGCGCCCGCCTGCTCACCTCGGTAAACACGTCGTCTTGAACCTGCACGTGAAACGGCCATGTGGTGTGCGCCATGGCTTCGGGCAGACACTCAGCGTCCATCGCAAAGAGGATGCACGTGTCGTACGCGTGGAGCACGAGCGTGATGCCTGGTGTGAACCACCGCGTCGATGGGAAGAGATCCGGCGCGAGGTCGCAGAGGGCATAGGCCGACCACGCCGGGTCGCGGCGAAGGGCAGTTCGGATGCTGGGGATGTCTGTCAAGATCGGCATGTACCCGTCTTGTCGAACACGTCCTCGACGGCGAGGCCGAAAGCGCCGGCGATGCGGAAGGCCAGCGGCAGGGAGGGATCGAAACGGCCGTTCTCGATCGCGTTGATGGAATTGCGCGAGACATATACGCGGTCAGCCAGTTCGGCCTGACTCCAGCCCTTCTCCGCGCGCAGTACGCGAATGCGGTTCTTCATGAGGCCAGCCCGCTGGTCACGGCCGCGCCATGCGCCGCTGCCAGATCGCGGAGGCGACCATCACGGCGATCAGCTGCATGAAGACGACCAGCATGAGGCCGAAGAAGAGTGCCAGCCGCACGGCGTCGCGATCGGACATGTCGGGCGAGCCGGTGCCGAGCCTGTTCGCCAGGTCGGTCAACCCGTTCGCCACCGGTGGCAACATCAACAGCACCACCGTGGCCATCGCTCCCCAGGTCCACCCGCGGGAGCTGGCGAATCCCTGGCTGGCGATCTGCACTTCGTCGAGGCGCCGCTGCTGCCTGTTCGCCAGAAAGACCGAGTAGCCCATCACGAAGATCGACACCGCGGCAGTCAGCGTCAGCACCAGCGCGTCACTCTGCTGCTTCAGCCACGGGATGGCGCTGAAGAAACCGATGACGACGACGAGAACGGGCGAGAACCACAGGGCGCACCGGCCGATGGATTTCGGAAGGTTCTTTGTCATGAGTGACATCCTTTGATGGAGGGCTCTCGGGGCGGGCCCTCGAACGTGACATTGAACATCAAGCTTGTCTATGTGCACAGTTAGCTTGTTACTTTGACGCCTCGATGACAAGTATTAATTTCATCGCCGGGCACTCACGACCGAGCGGAGCCGCAGGCGACGGGTGCTAGCGCGACGCGCGCTCTGCTGTCAACTCGATGCGGACGCGGAGCGAGGCCAGTGCGGCGTCGATCTTCGACAGTTCGCGCTCCATGCCGCGCAATTTGTCGTGCTCGGCACGGATGAACCGGCTGTAGGGCGCGATGCTCCCGCGGATGCGATCGCTGCTGTGCTGGATTTCGCGGGAGAACTGCCGGTGCAGGGCGTCGGACAGCCGTTCGCGGACGCCGGCGATCTTGGCGCGCATCTCGTCCTTGGCCCGCTTTCGGCGCGCCGGCAGGATGAAGAAGCCGATGGCCGCCAGCACCGAGGCCAGTGCGATGCCCGTGATGTCGGCGGCCGCGGTCGACGCGGCCACCGTCACGATTGCGCCCAGACCCAGCGCGCCGGCGCCGGCCGCCGCGGCCGCCGCCACCGCGTTGCGGGCGTTGTCGGCCAGTTGCTGCGCCTCGCGCCGGCTGTCGTAGGACTCGACCACGCGCTGCGCTTCGCGGCGCACGGCGTCGATGATCCGCGTCCGATCGTCGTGGAACTGGCCGGCGTCGCCGCCGACGATGCGGTCCTGGTGCTGGCGGTGTCGATCGGCGAGATGACGCGTGATCGCCTGCCACTGCCGCAGGTCGACCGACACGAGCCAGTCGGCGAGTTCGGCCACCTTCCGCTCGATCTGTTCGGGAACGTCGCCGACCACCTGCTGCTCGAACGCCTGTTGCACGCGGCTCCGATTGAGCAGGTCCACGACGCGTCCGATCCGGATCGTCTCGTCGAAGAAGTCCTGCCCGCGACGCTCCAGCGACATCAGGACGGCGGCGATGTCCGTCATGCGCAGGTTCACGTCCCGCGTGAGGTCCTGTCCGTACACCTCGAGCTGGCGTTCCACGTCGTCCAGCATCCCGACGTCGTCCTGCAACAGTGCCAGGCGCTCTGAGACGGCGGTCTGCAGGCGGCCTGTCACCGCCGATGCCACGCCGAGCGGATTGAGGAGTTTCAACTGTACGCGGCCCGGCGCATCGAGCGTCGACGCGATGAACCGTTCGAGCGCCTCGAAGCCGCTGGGGGCCCACGAGGACTGATCGCCCTGTTTGGCCTTCAAGGCGAGTCGCGCGCTGACCGGGAAGATCTCGGGGCTCGAACCGAGCAGGGCCCTGGCATTGTCGGCGACGAACGTCCGGACTTCGTCGACGTCGGCGGGCGTGGTGAGCAGGTCGATCTTGTTGATGACGAGCACGACCTTCTTGCCCCACTCGCGGATCCGTTCGAGGAACGCCCGCTCCGTCTCGGTGAACGGCCGATCGGCCGACGTGACGAACAGGACGATGTCTGAACGCGGCACGAACTCGGCGGTAATCGCCTCGTGCTCGCGGATGATCGCGTTGGTGCCCGGCGTGTCGACGATCCGGATGTCCCGCAGGATGTCGGCCGGCGCCGTGACGACGTGCAGCGCGCGATCGGTGATCGTGCGGCTGGTGGTTTCGCCGTGCTGCAGGACGTTGATCTGGGCCGTGGTCGGGGTGACGCCCTCCTGCGCGACGGTCGCGCCGACCAGCGCGTTGATGAAGGCGCTCTTGCCGGCGTTGAACTCGCCGACGATGACAAGGAGGAACAGCTCGTCGAGCTGCTCGACGGACCGATCGAGCGCGGCGCGCTGGTCGGGCGCCGCGTCGAACGTGACGAGCGCCGCCTGCAGGCGTCCGAGGAGCCGCCGCTCGTCCTTGAGGATCTCGTCCTGGGCCGGATCCAGGATCTTCGTGAGCATCGGCTGAGAATACTTGAAATGGTGCCGCGATGGGCCTGCAGGCCCGATTGTGCGCATCGCCCTGTTTCGGTACGCTTGCCGCGCATGGTGGGGGCAAGTGCATTGGTCGATCGGTCAGCGGTGTTGTCCTGGATCGCGAACACGCTGGGCGCGCGTGAGGCCCGTCATGCCGGAAGCATCCAGCCACTCTGGGCGGGCTACGGCGAGCTGTTCCGGATCGAGCTCTCGGGTCGTGCCGTGCGGCGGGCGATCGTGAAGTGGGCGCGGCCGCCGCGCGATGCGGACGAACCATCGGCTGCGCGCAAGCGCGAATCGTTCGACGTCGAGACGACCTTCTACCGGCGTGTGGCGGCGCGGTGCGACGAGACCTGCCGTGTGCCCGTGCTGCTTGCCGCGCGAGGCGGCGGGGAGACCGGTGAGTGGATCCTCGTGCTCGAGGATCTGGATGCCTCGGGCTACGACACGCGTGTCGCGGAAGCGGCAGGGGCGCAGCTCGAGGCGGCGCTCGCGTGGCTGGCGAGCTTTCACGCGCGGTTTCTCGGCGAGTCCGTCGACGGATTGTGGCCGACCGGCACCTATTGGCACCTGGGTACTCGTCTCGACGAACTTGCGGCGATCGATGATGCCGCGCTGCGCACGATCGCCCCTCGAGTGGCCGCCCGCCTGGCTGCCGTGCGCTATCGCACGCTCGTGCACGGCGATGCGAAGGATGCCAACTTCTGTTTCGGGCCGCGCGGCACCGACGTTGCGGCCGTCGACTTCCAGTACGTCGGCGCCGGCTGTGCCATGAGCGATGTCGCGTACCTGTTGTACGGCCGCAGCGACGAACCGGCCGATGGCATCGATCGTCGCCGGCTCGACACGTATTTCAGGCACCTGCGCCGCGCGCTCGGCCGTCGCCCCGATGCGGAGGCTGTCGACATCGACGCGCTCGAAGCCGAGTGGCTCAGTCTCTATCCCATGGCCCGGCTCGACTTCTGCCGGTTTCTCGCCGGATGGCGACCCGAGGCGTGGCGCCGGGACCTGGCTGGTCAACGTTTCGTGCGCGCCATGCTCGACGACATGAGGGACACGTCGCTGTGAAATCTGGTCGGGGCGACTGGATTCGAACCAGCGACATCTCGCTCCCAAAGCGAGCGCTCTACCGGGCTGAGCCACGCCCCGACTGATAGCTCATGGTAGCCGACCCGGCCGGCCCGTGGCTATCGGCGTGGCTGGTATGCTGCGGCGTGGCCGGGGCCGGATGACGCAGGTACTTGTGATGGTAGCGGTCGTGGGCCTGGGGCTGTGGCTCGCGCAACGGTGGCTCATCTATTTCCCCGAGCGCGTCCTGCCGCCGTTGCGCGCGCTCGATCTGCCCACGGCCGAACCCGTCGCGTTCGTCACCACCGACGACCTGCGCCTGGAAGGCTGGTTCGTGCAGCCGGTCGCCGCGCCCACCGGACAGACGGTCATCCTCTTCAACGGCAACGCCGGCAATCGCGCCCACCGCGCACCGCTGGCCAGCGCCCTCGCGCGCGCCGGTCACGCCGTCTTCCTGTTCGATTACCGCGGGTACGGCGGCAACCCGGGCCTGCCCTCGGAACGCGGCCTGCGGCGCGACGCTCGTGCCGCCCTCGACGCCGTGCTCGGCCGCGACGACGTGGATCCGGCGCGGATCGTGTATTTCGGGGAATCGCTGGGCACCGGCGTGGCCGTGTGGCTCGCCACCGAGCGGCCGCCGCACGCGCTGATCCTGCGGTCGCCCTTCACGTCGCTCGTCGACGTGGGGCGCCACCACTATCCGGTCCTGCCCGTGGCCTGGCTGCTGCGCGATCGGTTCACCTCGATCGATCGCATCATCGACATCGCCACGCCGCTGCTCGTCATCGCGGGGACGGCTGACAGCATCGTGCCGCCCGAGTCGAGCGAGACGCTCTACGACGCGGCGCCGGAACCGAAGTGGCTCGCGACGATCGAGGACGCCGACCACAACGATCTGGCGCTGCTCGCCGGCCGCGAGGTGATGACCGCCATCCTCCGGTTCCTCGACGGCGTCCGCCAGCGCGACTGATCCCGCTACTCGCTCCGGAGGAACGCGACGACGTCGGCCACGTCCTGCGCGGTCAGGCCCAGTTGCGCCGCGCTCATCATCAGCGACGTGCCCATGTTGCGTCGGGCCGCGACGCGGTCCGACGGGATGATCTGCGTGATGCCGCCCATGCTGCGCATCATCAGCGGCTCGCCCTGCTTGAGCAGCAGGCCCTGGATCAACAGGCCGTCCTTCGTCCGGATCTCGGTGCCGCCGAAGCCGAGGGCAATCTCCGCGTTCGGATCGATGAGCGCCGCGGCAATGACCTCTGCCGACTTGCCACGTCCCCATCCGTCGAGCGCCGGACCGAGCTCCGCACCGGCCCCGCCGATCGTGTGGCACATCAGGCACTGGTTGGCGGCTTCGCGCCCGCGCTGGGCATTGCCCGTGAGTCGCGCCACCTGATCCACGGTCAGCACGGGCAGATCGTCAGGCGCGGCGGGGACCGTGACGGCCTGCAGCGTGATGGCGTCCGGATCGTAGATGCCCGCGGTCTTCAGGCGGGGCAGCAGGTCGTGGCTGGCCCAGCTGTTGGACATGCGGTTGAGCAGCCACCACGTGGCGGGCTCGCGCAGCGGACTGTCGGGGGCCGCCAGGGCCAGCGTGGCTGTCGAGGCCGCGGGATCGTCGATGAACGCGATCGTGTCGAGCGCGAGGCGCCGTTCCTCGATCGACAGGCGCGTCGACGCGGCGCGCGCCTGGAGATCAGCCACGGCCGCGGGCACGTGCAGCCGCCACGCGAGCCGCGCGAACGATGGCGACCAGGCAAGGGGATCGGTTGGAATGTTCAGATCGCGTCGCAGGCGATCGTACAGCGCGACCTCCTTGCCGGTCGCGCCCGTCCCCCACGCTTCCAGATACGACCGGTCCTCGCCGTCGTAGCCGCGTGCCAGCTCGACGAGCAGATCGAGAGACTCGGCTGCGGAGCGATCGCGCAGCGAGAGCGCCACCTCGCGCCGCACGCCCGCATCCGCATCGCGGACCAGGCGACGGGCTTCGGCACCGACGTCGAGGCCGGCGCGTCGCATGGCGCGATAGGCGGCAATGCGCATCACGGGATCGGTGTACGACGAGGGCAGCCCCGCACGGCGCTGGCCCTCGGGGCCGAGCTGATAGAGCAGGTGGATGGCGCGGCCGCGCATGTACGGGCTCGGGTCGTCGAGCATCGCGGCCACCGCGCCGACGGCCTCGGCGCTCTTGGCCTTCAACCCGTTGAAGCCGATCGCGCGCACGTTGACCGCGGGTGAGCGAAGCGCCGTGATGAGGCCCGCCAGCGTCGCGGGATCGAACGACGGCACGCGCGACACGAAGCCCTTCGGCGCGATCCGATAGATCGCGCCCGACAGCGCGTCGTCCAGATCCTGGTGGCCGCCGACGCGCGCGTCGATCCAGTCGCTGACGTACAGCGCACCGTCCGGGCCGACGGCAATGTCCGACGGACGGAACAGGGTCTCGAGCGCGCCCGTGGCCGTGCGGTTGCCGCCGACGAAGTCGGATCCGGCGTACTGCTGCTTCGCGTTCGACGTGAGGAACACGGATCGATCGAGTGCGAAGCCGGCGCCCTGGCGCGCCGGCTGATACGCGAAGATCTCGTTGCGTCCCGCGTCGGCCGCGAGGAACGTGCCGTCCCAGGCCGGGCCAAGCGCGCCGTTCTCGTAGAACACGTTGCCTGTCGGCGATCCGCCGCCGTAGATGTCGCCCGCCGGCGCGATGCCCGGATCGTCCTGCCGCCACTCGGCTGTCGGGATCGACTGGCCGGGCCGCCTGTCGACCTGCCAGGTGCGCTGCCCGTCGCTCGACGCGAACCCGAAGTTCGCGTATTCCATCACCCAGCTCACGCGGCAGGCGGGCGGATCGTCGTTGTCGTGCTGGAAGACGTCGCCGAGTGACGTGACCGACTGCTCGTACGAGTTGCGGTAGTTGTACCCGATGATTTCGACGTTCGTCCCGTCCGGGTTCATCCGCGCGGTGAACCCGCCCACGTACACGTGGCCATCGTCGCTCGGCTTGCCGGCGTAGATCGCCGGGTTGTGGGGGAAGACGAATGGGCCGATCGGGTCGGGCTGGTAGGGGCTGAAGATGCGGAAGGTCTGGCCCGACCTGTCGATGAACGTCGCGCCCATGTTCCCGGAATTGAAGACCCACTTGCCGTCCGGGCCCACCGTGACCGAGTGCAGCGAGTGGTCGTGGTTGATGCCCTGGAAGCCCGTCAGCAGGACCTCGCGGATGTCGACGTCCGGATCGAAGCGCAGGTTGCGGTTCACGTCCGTGTAGACGATGAGATCGGGCGGCTGCGCCACGATGATCTTGTTGTCGATGACCGACACGCCGAGCGGCGCCACGAGCGCGGGCTCCTGCACGAACGTGTGCGACGCATCCGCGCGGCCGTCCCCGTCCGTATCCTCGAGCACGACGATGCGATCGCCGGCGGTCTCGCGCGCGTGGTGCGACCGGTACCGCACGCCCTCGGCGACCCAGATCCGGCCGTCCTTGTCGATGTCGATGTTCGTCGGGTTCCGCAGCAGCGGCGACGTGGCCCACACCGTCACCTCGAGCCCGTCGGGCAGCTGGAACAGGTCCACGGGCACCTGCTGGAGCGGCGCGGGCGACGGGGCGGGCGGGCGCGCGTCCTGGAAAGCCTGTTGCGGCGCGGTGAAGATCACCAACAGTGTCAGCAGCGTGATCGGCGAACAGCGGCGTCGGCGCATGACTCTCCAGCCCGGTGCCCGGCCCCGGGATTCCCGCGTGGCCGGACGACGGCGATGTGGACGTAGACGGAACGTCGCCATTATGCACGCGTCGGGCCGCTTTCGGACGGGGTCGTAAACGCCGGCCCCGCCGGGCGCGTAGACGCCGCATGACCCTCTTCCGCGCGTTCTGCCTGGCAATACTCGCCACCCTCGCCGCGGTTCCCGCGACCGCGCAGTCGACGTCGCCGCGGCTGTCGGGCGACGACTACGCCGAGATCCTCCAGCTCTATTTCAAGTATCCGATCGCCCTCGACTCGGGGGACGCCGAGGGCTACGCCGATCTCTTCACGGCCGATGGCTCGTTCGGCAATCGCGTGGGACGCGAGGCGCTGATTGCGTTCGTCACGGGCCGCACGCCCTCCACCGTCCGGCACGCACCGCTGACGCCGCTCATCGTCGCGACGGCCGAGGGGGCCCGCGGGACGGTGCTCAATCTGTTCGTCGACGTCGCGCAGACGCCGGCCGTCATCACGCGCATCAGCCAGTACACGGACACGCTCGTGAAGACGCCGCAGGGCTGGCGCTTCAAGACCCGCGTGAACGGATCGGCCGACCTGAGCGGTGGCGCGACGCCGGCGCCGGCGGGGCGGGGCCGCGGCGGCGCGAACTGACGCGCCGATCCCGTATGCTTGATGGATGCAGTTCGTCGTCTACGTAGATGGGCAGGAGGGGACGACGGGACTCCGGATCCGGGAGGTGCTCGCGGGCCGGAGCGACGTCGAGGTATTGACGATCGATCAGGAACGGCGCAAGGATCCGGCCGAGCGTGCCAGGCTGCTCAACGTCGCCGACGTCGCGTTCCTCTGCCTGCCTGACGCGGCATCGCGGGAGGCAGCCGCGATGCTCACCAACCCGCGCACCTGCCTGATCGATGCGAGCACGGCCTTCCGGACCGATCCGACGTGGGTGTTCGGCCTGCCCGAACTCGAGGCCGGGCAGCGCGATCGGATCCGCGCGTCGAAGCGGATTGCCAATCCCGGCTGCCATTCCTCGGCGTTCATCCTGGCCGTGCGGCCGCTCGTCGACGCGGGGATCGTGCCGCGCACGCTGCCGATGTCGGCCTCGTCACTGACGGGGTACTCGGGCGGCGGACGCCGGATGATCGAGCAGTACGAGCGGGGCGATGACCCGCAGCTCCGCTCGCCGCGGCCGTACGCCCTGGGGCTGTCGCACAAGCACCTGCCGGAAATGCTGGTCCACACGGGCCTGGCGTCGGCGCCCGTGTTCCAGCCGATCGTGGGGGGCTTCTACAAGGGGCTGGCGGTCAGCGTGCCGCTGCACCTCTCGCAACTGGCGCCCGGCACGACGCCCGCGGCGATTCATGCCGCGCTCGAGGCGCGGTATGCGGGCGAGCCGTACGTGCGCGTGATGCCGCTCAACGACGCGGCCACGCTCGAGAGCGGGTTCTTCGACGTGCAGGCGTGCAACGACACGAACCGCGTCGACCTGTTCGTGTTCGCCAGCGCCACGCAGGTCATCCTGATGGCGCGTCTCGACAACCTCGGCAAGGGCGCCTCGGGCGCGGCCGTGCAGTGCATGAACGTGCACCTGGGCCTGGACGAAGGACTGGGACTGTAGGAGGCGGGGAGGCTGCAGGCTGGGAGGAGGCCGGAAGGCGGGAAGGAGCCCGGAAGGCCTTCCCGCCTCCTTCCCGCCTGTCGCCTCCCCGCCTTACTTCACCTCGCAGCTGATCCCGCCGGCGGCCGGGATGTAGGTGTGACGGACGTAGTCCATCACCATCCGGTCGGCGCTGAAGCGCCAGCCCATGGTGCGGATGCCGCGCTTGATGCGGGCGATCCACTCGCGGGGCAGGCCGTCGCGGTCGCGGCGGTAGTAGAGCGGGATGATCTCTTCGGTCAGCACCTTCAGCAGCGAGTCGGCGTCGCGCTGATCGTGGATGTCCACGTTCGCGTGCGTCTCGCCGCGGCCGATGGCGAAGCCGTTCTGGCCGTCGTACGCCTCGGCCCACCAGCCGTCGAGGATCGAGCAGTTCAGGCCGCCGTTCAGCACCACCTTCTCGCCGCTCGTGCCGCACGCCTCGAGCGGCCGGCGCGGATTGTTCACCCACAGGTCGACGCCCTGCGTGAGGTGGCGGCCGACGTTGATGTCGTAGTCCTCCACGAACACGATCCGGCCGGCAAACCGCGGGTCGCGCATCAGCTGCGCGATCTGCTGGAGCACCTCCTTGCCCGGCCGATCGTGCGGGTGCGCCTTGCCGGCGAAGATGAACTGCACCGGCCGGCGGGCGTGGTTGACGATGGCGGCCATCGCGTCGATGTCGCGCAGGATCAGGTTGGCGCGCTTGTAGGTGGCGAACCGGCGGGCGAACCCGATCGTCAGCGCGTCGGGGCTCAGCGCCTGCCGCAGCGAGGCGACGAAGGCCGGCGACTCACCGCGTTCCTCCGCGTGCCGTGCCGCGCGCTGCCGCACGAAATGGATCAGCCGCGATCGCAGCACCGCGTGCGTCTCCCACATCTCGGCGTCGTCGATCCCGTCGATGGGGAACCAGGTCTGCGGGTGGCTGCCGCGCAACATCCAGTCGGGGCCGAGGTGGCGGTCGTAGACCTGGCGCATCTCGCTGGCCAGCCAGGTGGCCACGTGGACGCCGTTGGTGATGTGCCCGATCGGCACCTCGTGCTCGCGTTCCCCCGGGTACAGGCCCTTCCACATGGCGCGCGAGACCTCGCCGTGCAGGGACGAGACCGCGTTGGCCCGACGGCTCAGCTTCAGCGCGACCACCGTCATGCAGAACGTCTCGTTCGGATCGTCCGGATTGACGCGACCGAGCGAGAGCAGCGTATGGGGATCGATGCCGAGGCTGTCGCGCAGCGGGCCGAGGTGTTCTTCGACCAGTTCGGGAGAAAACCGGTCGTGCCCGGCCGGCACCGGCGTGTGCGTGGTGAAGACGACCTGGGACGAGATGCGCCGCATGGCCTCGCCGGCGTCGATGCCTTCCTCCGCCATGCGGTGGCGGACCAGCTCGAGCGTCGCGAAGGCGCTGTGGCCCTCGTTGAGGTGGACGACGCCCGGGTGGATCCCGAGCGCGTGCAGCGCGCGGACGCCGCCAATGCCGAGCAGCAGTTCCTGCCGGATGCGCACGCGGACGTCGCCACCGTAGAGGCGGGCGGTCAGTTCGCGATCCTCGGGCGTGTTGCCCTCGACGTTCGAGTCGAGCAGCAGGAGCGTGCAGCGCCCCACGGCCAGCGTCCAGACGCGCGCGGCAATCGGCCCCGTCCGGGTGTCGATCGTGATCAGTACCGGCAGGCCGTCGGCCGTGGCCGGCTGCGGCGGCAGCAGGCGGTGATCGGCCTCGATGTACTGCTCCTGCTGCCAGCCCTCGCGGTCGAGCCGCTGACGGAAATAGCCCTGGTCGTAGTACAGGCCCACGGCGACGAGCGGCACGCCGAGATCCGAGGCGCTCTTGAGGTGATCGCCCGCGAGCACGCCCAGGCCGCCCGAGTAGATCGGGAGCGACTCGTGCAGGCCGAACTCGGCGGAGAAGTACGCGACGGGCCGGGCCCGCAGGATGCCGGCGTGACGTGCCGCCCACGTATTCGGCGTGTGCAGGTACTCCTGCATGCGGCGATAGGCGTAGTTGATCCGGCTGTGCAGGCCGAGCTGCGAACAGCGCGCCTCGAGGTCCTCGGCCGGCAGTTGATCGAGCAGCGCGATCGGGTTGTGCCCGGCCGCGGTCCAGCGGACCGGATCGATCGCCGCGAACACGGCTCGGGCGTGCGGGTCCCAGCTCCACCACAGGTTCTGCGCCAGCGCCCAGAGCTTCTGGTGCGTCGGCGCCACGAACTGATCCTGGGCACGGGCTTCGGCCACGTGCGCGCCGACCAGGCTGGCCACCTCGACCAGCGCGTCGACGTCCGCGTCGCTGAACGACCGCACCTCCATCGTCTGGAGGACCAGCACGCCCTGCAGCAGACCGCGATCCAGGAGCGGCACGCCCACGAACGACCGATACGGGTCCTCGCCGGCCTCGGGGAAATACTTGAAACGTGGGTGCGTCCGGGCGTCTTCGACGCGCTCGGGCCGCAGTTCCTCGGCCACGAGTCCCGCCAGCCCCTCGGTGAGGAGCATGCGCACGCGGCCGACGCTGTCGGGCCGCAGGCCGGCCGTGGCCGCCAGCACGAGGTTCACGCGATCGGGCTCGAGCAGGTACATCGAGCAGACATCGGTGCGGAACTGGTCGCGGACGATCTCGACGATGCGCGCCAGGCTGGCGGGTGACGCGTGTCCGCTCGAGACGATCGCGGTCAATTCATCGGCGGACACGACGATCGACGTGCCCGATTGCGTGGACTTCTCGGTGCTCAACAGACGCCTCCCGGCGGAAACCGCGCGGAACTCCCTGGCGGTCCGCGTCGATGCGACCAAATGCTATCGCGGCCGGCGTCCGCTGGCGCAGACATTCCTGTGGGCAGCGTGCGGGCCTCTTGACAGCCGCGTCCCGGCGTGCTCAGCCACAGGGCGCGGCGAGCCGATCAACAATGGGCGATCGACATGGCCACCGCTTCCCGTCCGACCCGACGTACTCATGACCGCGCCGATCGACAGGCGCGCAACCGCCTGATCGCCGTCGTCGCCCTGGTGGCCGTGGCTGTCGTCGCCGCGCTCGGCGTGTACTGGTGGGTGTTCCGGTCGCGCGAGCCGGCCCGCGACGGTGCCCCGAACTGGTTTCCCGACGGGCAGGCCATCGTCTTCGCCACCGAGGTCGGATCCGGACGCGCGGACATCTACCGCATGGACGCCGATGGCAGCGGCCGCCGCGTGCTCGTCGAACACGGGGCGAACGACACCAGCCCGGCGATTTCGCCCGACGGCACGCGCCTCGCCTTCGAGAGCGACCGTGACGGCAATCCCGAGATCTACGTCATGGACCTCGCCTCGGGCCGGCTGACCCGCCTGACGACGGACCCGGCGGGCGACTCGGCGCCGGCCTGGTCGCCCGATGGCCAGCGGATCGTGTTCACCTCCGATCGCGAGCACCGCGCGAGCGCCGACGTGTACGTGATGAACGCCGACGGATCCGGCGTGCAGCGGCTCACCAGCGACCTGGCGAACTGGGCGCCGCAGTTTGCGCCCGACGGCCGCCGCGTGGCCATCCAGGTGGATCGCGACATCGTGATCCTCGACCTGGTCGACGGGACGCGGACGCAACTCACCCGCGATCCGCAGAACGGCATGAACCCGACGTGGTCGCCCGACGGGCAGCGCCTCGCGTTCGTCTCGACGCGCAACCGCCGCGCGGAGATCTTCACGATGCACGCCGACGGCACGAACCCGCAGCTGCTCGTGACGATGGCGGCCGGCAGCGTGATCGATCCGCGCTGGTCGCCCGATGGCACGCGGGTGGTCTTCGTGATGGTGCCCGATCTCCAGCCGCGTCCGGGCGAGGACGTGCGGCCCGAGCACGTGCAGGCGATCTACACGATCGACGTCGCGTCGGGCGTCGTGACGCGATTGAGCCGGTAGGAGGCGGGGAGGCGGCAGGCGGGGAGAAGGCTGGGAGGCTACGGGCGGTGGGCCACCTCGAGCCACGCCCTGAACGCGCGGAACGCGGCGCCGCGGTGCGAGACTTCCCGCTTGCGCGCGAGGTCGACTTCGCCGAGGGTCTGGTCGAACGGCGGATAGAAGAAGATCGGGTCGTAACCGAACCCGTGCGTGCCGCGCGGCTCGTCGGTAATCAGTCCCTCGACGATGCCGTCGCTGGTGAATGGCGGTGGGATGGCGGCGGGATCGACCGCGTCCGGCGTCGGCACGACGAACGCGAGCGCACAGACGTAGCGCGCGGTCCATGGGCGCGCGTGCGGGGCGAGTTCGGCGTAGAGGCGCTGGAATTTCTCGGGATATGTGGCGCCGGGATAGCGCGCGCTGTGCACGCCGGGACGGCCGCCGAGCGCGTCGATGGCCAGGCCGGAGTCTTCGGCAACGGTCGGCAGTCCGGTGGCGTAAGCATAGGCACGCGCCTTGATCAGGGCATTGTCCGCGAACGTCCGACCCGTTTCTTCCGGTTCGGGCGGGACCGTCGGCAGGTCGGCCAGCGTCGAGAGTGACAGGGGCAGGCCAGCCAGCACGTCGAGGATTTCGCGGATCTTGCCGGCGTTGGTGGTGGCAATGAGCAGAGGAGACGTCGTGATCGCGGGCACGTTCGACATGATGCACCAGCCGCGCGCGGATCGACGGGCGACCGTCGGCGGCCGTCGCGGGGATCGCGCGTGAGGCGCGGGCATCGCCTGCCGTCCTGGCTGATTGGCGTGCTGGGCGTTGGCGCGCTCGTGACCGGGGCCTCGGCACAGTCGCTCGTCCGTCCTGCGACCGAAGGCGTCGTCTCGCCGTGGGATCCGATCTTCGCCGTGCAGGATCCGGCGCCCGAGGCACCCGAGACCCCGGAGGCGTCACCGGCACCGCCCGCGACAGCGGCCCCCATGCCCGGACCCGGGCGCGGCGGACGCGGTCAGCGCACCTACGCGCAGCTGCGTACCGAGGCGCGTCGCGACGACGGGCTCTTCACCGTGTATCGCGTGGACGACGCCGTCTACTTCGAGATCCCGACATCGCAGCTCGGCCGGGACCTGCTGTGGGTCACCACGCTGAAAAGGAACACGATCGGCGCCGGCTACGGCGGCGATCCGGTGGCCGACCGTGTCGTGCGGTGGGAACGGCAGGGCAGCCGCGTGTTCCTGCGGATTGTCGACTACAGCGTGGTGGCCGATCCGGCCGAGCCGATCGCGCGGGCGGTGGCCGATGCGAACGTGCCGGCCATCGTCCGTGCGTTCCCCGTGCTGATGACCGGCGAGGACGACGCGCCGATCATCGACGTCACGGCGCTGCTGCTCGGCGAGATTGCGGAGTTCTCGCCGCGTGCCCGGCTCGGTGCGCGCGGCATGGATCAGAGCCGGTCGTATCTCGAGAAGGTCGTCGCCTATCCGCAGAACATCAACGTGCAGGTCACGCAGACCTACACGGCCGGGGCGCCGGCGACCGCGGCAGCCGCGGGCCGGGCCGGCATGCGGGGCGCGAGCGGCACGGTGACGGTGTTCCACAGCCTCGTGACGCTGCCGGACACGCCGATGTCGCCGCGCCTGTTCGACTCGCGCGTCGGCTACTTCACGACGACGGCCTGGGATTACGGGCGCGCGGAACCACGCGCCGTCCGGCGGCAGTACATCACGCGGCACCGGCTCGAGAAGCAGGATCCGGACGCGGCGGTGTCGGCGCCCGTGCGGCCGATCGTCTACTACGTCGATCCCGCCACGCCGGCGAAGTTCGTGCCGTACGTGCGCCAGGGCATCGAGGACTGGCGCGGAGCGCTGGAGGCTGCCGGATTCCGCGAGGCGATCGTCGCGAGGGACGCGCCGACGCCGGCCGAGGATCCGGACTGGGATCCGGAAGACGTCCGCTATGCGGTCGTGCGCTGGCTGCCGTCGACGCTCGAGAACGCGCAGGGCCCGCGCATCATCGATCCACGCAGCGGCGAGATCCTGGATGCCGACGTGCTGGTGTATCACAACATCCAGCACCTCGCGTCGATGTGGTACATCACGCAGGTCGGCGCGCTCGATCCGCGTGTCCAGCGTCTGCCGCTGCCCGACGACCTGGTCGGGGAACTGGTCCGCGGCATCGTGGCGCACGAGATCGGGCACACGCTCGGCCTGCGCCACAACATGCGCGCGAGTTCGCTCTACACGATCGATCAGATCCGCGACCCCGCGTGGGTGCGCGAACACGGGCACACGCCGAGCCTCATGGACTACGCCCGCTTCAACTACGTGGCGCAGCCCGAGGACGGGATTGCCGTCGAGGATCTGGTGCCGAAGATCGGGCCCTACGATCGGTGGGCCGTGCGGTGGGGCTATGCGCCGATCGTCGCGGCGCGCACGCCGGACGAGGAGCGCTCGACGCTCGACGCCTGGGCCCGCGAGCAGGAGACGACGCCGCACCTGCGGTTCATGACGTCGGGCGAGCCAGAGCAGGCGCCGTTCCCGTTCGACCCGGGTCAGCAGCGCGAGGCGGTGGGCGACAGCGATCCCGTGCGCGCGACGACGCTCGGCCTGCGCAATCTCCAGCGGATCACGGCACGGCTCGTGACGATTGCCTCGCGTCCGGCTGAGCCGTGGGACGATCTGCGCGAGCTCTACGGCCGCGTGGTCGCGCAGTGGCGCCTGGAACTCGGGCACGTCAGCGCGGTGGTCGGCGGCACCGATTCGCACGAGTTGCACGTCGGGCAGCCGGGTCTGCGGTTCCAGCCGGTGTCGCGCGCTCGGCAGGCCGAGGCCGTCGCGTTCCTGCTCGAGCACGGGTTCCGCACGCCGGCGTTCCTGGTGCCGCCCGACCTGCTGCGGCTGATCGAGCCGTCGGGCGTGGTCTCGCGCGTGGCCGTGGCGCAGGCGTCGCTGATGAACGCGCTGCTCCAGCCCGCGCGGCTCGAGCGGATGATCGAGCAGGCGGTGATCGATCCGACGACCTACACGCCGCTGCAGTTGCTGACCGATCTGCGCGCGGGGCTGTGGCGTGAGCTGGAGACGCCCGTCACGCCTGTCGATCTGTATCGGCGCAACGTCCAGCGCGTCTATCTCGACACGATCGACGCGCGGTTGAACACGGGCACGCCGAACGCCGAGGTGCGCGCCCTGCTGCGCGGGGAACTCCGTCTGCTCGATCAGCAGGTCGGTCGGGCCCTGCCGGCCGTCACGGACGTGGCGACGCGGCGCCACCTGCAGGACGTGCGCGAGACGATCGCGACCATCCTCGACCCGCGCGCCATGCGGCCGCGCGGCCCCGCGGGCGCGGCGCCTGCCGGCCGCGGCGGCCAGGCTCTGACGATGTTGACGTCGACCGGGCTGTACGACGAGGCAGCCGACCCGTTCCTCTCGGCGATCGACGCCTGCTGGCCGGATTTCCGCATCGACTGATCGGCGTTCTGCCGGAGCGCCTGGGATCGGTCGGATTTCTGCCGGAGCCCTGGGGCTTCAGCCCCAGGGAGATATGCAGCGGCTGAGTGTTCCCCCGGGGCTGAAGCCCCGGGGCTCCGAAGAGCATCTGCGGCTCCGCAATGGTCGGCAGTCCGCGGCCGCGCCGCCGTGCCGCCGCCGCGTTGCGGCCGCGCCGCCGCTCTACACGATGTGCCCCACGACCTCGCGCTGCAGGCGGAACAGCGTTTCGATGCCGCGGTTGGCGAGGCCGAGCAGCGAGGCGAGCTCGTCCTGGTCGAACGGCTGCGTCTCGGCCGTGCCCTGCAGTTCGATGAACCGGCCGTCCGAGATCTTCACGACGTTCATGTCGACGTCGGCCTTCGAGTCCTCGTCGTAGGCCAGGTCCAGCAGCGGTGTACCGCCGACGACCCCGACGCTCGTGGCCGCGACGTAGTGGGTGATCGGCACGCGCACCAGCAGGCCGCGATCGCGCAGCCGGCCCAGCGCCAGCGCGAGCGCGACGAAGCCGCCGGTGATCGCCGCCGTGCGCGTCCCGCCGTCGGCCTGGATGACGTCGCAGTCGATCCAGATCGTCCGCTCGCCCAGGTCGACCATGTTCACGACCGCGCGCAGGGACCGGCCGATCAGCCGCTGGATTTCCTGCGTCCGTCCGCCCACCTTGCCCGATGCGGCCTCGCGCGTGCTGCGCGTGTGCGTGGCGCGCGGCAGCATGCCGTATTCGGCCGTCACCCAGCCCTTGCCGGCGCCGCGCAGGAAGGGCGGCACCCGCTCCTCGACCGAGGCCGTGCAGATGACCTTCGTCCGGCCGACCTCGATGAGGACCGACCCTTCGGCGTGGACCGTGAAATCAGGCGTGATGCGGGTGGGGCGTACCGCATCTGCGGTCCGGCCGTCGAGTCGAATCATGGGGGCGTGGGTCCTTTCTGAATCCAGTCGGTCGCGCGGCCGAGCGGCGCGCGCAGGTCGATGTGTCCGCGGAGGCTGTCGACCTCGTGCCCGTCGACGAGGATCTGCACGGTCGTCACCTCGGGCAGATTCACGGTCAGCACGTTGACCAGCGTGTAGACGGTCAGGGCCTCGTCGAGCGATCCGCCCGGGTGACCGGACACGATCGCGCCGCCGAGGTCCACGTATGCCTCACGCGCGTCGGTGAGAAATACCTCGTGCACGGTCGTGCCTGCGGGAATGGCCGAGACGAGCCCCTCGGGGGGCGTGGCCAGCTGGGCCTCGATCAGCAGGCGTGCCTGCTCGACGGGGGTGTTGCCGTATGCCACGTTGCGGCTCGTGGGCGCGAGGCTGACCCCGTCCTCGGCCACGTAGAAGAGCGTGGCCTGGATGCGGCGGGCTTCCTCGGTCGTGGCCGCGGTCTCCTCGACCGACGACCCCGGCACGTCCGGCTGCGTCAGCCAGCGGGGCAGGCCCGTGCTGACGAGCCACAGTCCGACCAGCAACGCACCGCCGCCAAGGACGACGGCCGCCCAGCGCACACCGTGAGGCTTCGCCGCCTCCGGGGGCGGCGCGGCAGGGGCGGGCGCCGACGGCGGATCCTGATACGTGTCGTAGTCGTCGCCGCCGATCGTCATTGGCCCTCCGCGGGCACGCGAATGCCCTGCCGGATGTCGGCAATGGTCGCGAGAATCGCGTCGATGATCGGGGCGCGACGTTCGGCGGTGCCCAGGGCCCGTTCGTCGGCGGGATTCGAGAGCATCCCTAGATCGATCATCACCGCCGGCATGTTCGCGCCGACGAGGGGCCGGAGCGGCAGTTCGGTGGTCGGCAGGGCGAGCAGCGGCAGGCCGGCGGCCGCCAGGTGCTGTCGCAGGATGTCGGCCACTGCGTGCGACTGGCGCGTGAAGCCGATCTGCGCGCGATCCCAGGGCAGCACGTCGATCAGGCGCGTGCCGCCGCCAATCACGGTGACCGGCATGGCCCCGTCGATCGCGCCGTCGACGCGGCCGTAGTCGTCGAGGCGCAGCGAGAGCACCTGCAGGCCGCTCAGGCTGGCGCGCGGCGACGTGCTCGCGTGCAGGCTGATGAAGAGGTCGGCCTTGTTGTTGTTGGCCAGCGCGGCGCGCCGATCGAGCGGCACGTCCTCGTCGCCGTCGCGCGTCAGCACGACGCGCAGCCCGATGCGGCTTTCAATCGCGGCCTTCAACTGCCGGCCGACCGCGAGCACCAGATCCTTCTCGGCCGTGCCGGCGCCGCCCACGGCACCGCGGTCCTCGCCGCCGTGCCCGGGATCGATCACCACCGTGCGCAGCACGCCGGGGGTCGCGAAGTCGATGGCCGGCGGTGGACCCGGCTCGACCGTGACCGGCAGGGGCGCGGGCGGCGGCGGTCCCGGCGGCAGCAGATCGATGTGCAGCTGCGTCGGCCCTCGCTCGTCCACGCGGTAGCCGGCAACCGAGGGACCGAGATCGATCTGCAGGGCCGCGCCCTCGGTACGGACGCCCGTGACGAACTCGGCGGGCAGATCGACGGGCGGTGACGTGTCGAGGGCCACGGCGTCGAAGCGCACGGTGAGGCGATTGGCCTGACGCGTCACCTGGACCGGCGTGCCCGGCTGGATGTTGATGATCAGCCGGCCGGCCGGCCCCTGTCGCTCGAAGTGCACCGCCACCTGCGGCAGCCGCACGTCCCCGACGATGATGACGTGGCTCGGGCGTCGCACCTCGATGCGCGTGCCGAGCGCCGGTGCCACGGCCAGGCGCAGGAAATCGACGGGAACCTGCCAGTTGTTGCCGTCACGTTCGATCGGGGCCGGCAGCGACACGATGCGGCCGGGACCGATGGAGGCGAACGACTGGCCGGGAATCAGCAGGATGGTCTGGCCGCGGCCCCGCACCGTGAGTCCGCCGACGAGTGCGTCCTCGGCCAGCTGCAGCCCGAACAGTGTGGCGACCTGCTGCAGCGAGACGAAGTCCACGTTGCCCGTGGTGCGGAACGGCAGCGAGCGCGGACCGTCCGACGCGTAAATCGTGTACGCACTGCCCTGCGATGACGGCCGCGCGGCCGTGAGGAGAAGGGCGGCCACGCTGAGCACCACCGCGAGCGGGCGGATCACGAGGCGGAGCGGACCGGTGAGCGACAACGGCCCATCATAGCAAGGGCGCGGCAGCCAATCAGCGCGTCTGGTGCGCCGCTCGCGTGGTGGCCGGTTCGATGACCAGGCCGGCCACGGCCACCGCTGCTGCCGCCGCCACGAGCAGCGGTGCGGAAGGGCCGTCGGCGCGTGCCGCGGCGATGCCGGCCACGAGCAGCACGGTCGCGAACACGACGTCGGCTCTGCGGATCCACGGACGGGCGCGCTGCTGCTGCACCGGCGACTGATCGGCATACTGTCGCGCGGTGAACCAGAGGTGGAGGCGCAACGCACCGGCGACGACCGCCGCGATCAGCCCGGCGAGGAACAGCGGCACGCCGAGGGTGCCGGCCGACGGTCTCGACGCCCAGAGCGGCGCGAGCAGCAGGACGTAGCTGATCGTCGCCGCAGCCTGATGGAACTGCCACCACCAGAACGCTCCGGCGCGGGGCGTGGGCGCTGGCTCGGAGGCGGTCGGGTCGACGCGCGATAGAGCGGCGGCCAGTGCGGCTGCATCGGCGTACCGGTGCTCGGGCTGCTTCTGCAGGCAGCGGGCGATGACCGTCGTCACGCGGTCCCAGCGGTCGTCCGGATCCGGCGTGGGCCGGGCGAGCGGCGCCGGAGCCGCCTCGAGAATGCGCGCGAGCGTGGCCGCCGGCGTGCGCGCGAGGAACGGGTGCGTGCCCGCGATCAACTCGTGCAGCAGGATGCCGAGCGCGAACTGATCGGCGCGCGCGTCCACGCCGCGCCCGCGGATCTGCTCGGGCGACATGTACGCCGGCGTGCCGAGCACCGCCCCGTCGCCCGTCAGCGGGGCGCCGGCATGGTCGACGGTCAGCGCCAGGCCGAAGTCGAGGATCTTCAGGCGGCCGTCGGGCGTGCGGACGATGTTCTCGGGCTTGAGGTCGCGATGGACGATGCCGCGTGCGTGTGCCACGGCAAGCGCGCGGGCCAGCGTGGCCACGAGATCGACGGCCTCGGCCACGGGCAGCGGGCCACGCGCGAGCCTCTCGCGCAGCGTCTCGCCCTCGACGTATTCGCTCACCATGTACAACTGCCCGTCGAATTCCTCGAGCGCGTGGACCGTGGCGATGGTGGGGTGGACGAACGATGCGGCGATGCGCGCCTCGCGCCGCAGGCGCTCGATCCGATCCCGATCGCCCGAGGCCGCCGGGGCCACGGCCTTGAGCGCCACGCGCCGGCCCAGGCGACCATCTTCGGCCAGGTAGACGACGCCCATGCCGCCGGCGCCGATGACCTCGAGGATTCGGTACTGGCCGAGCGTGACGGCGGGTCGCAGGGCCGCCGTATCCGCGCCGCCACGGCCGGGATCCGGCGGGTGGCTCAGGACGCCGTCCGCGTGCGCGTGGACGCGCAGCAGCGATGCGACCTCGTCGTGCAGCGCGCGGTCGTCGCCGCAGATCGCCACGAGCCAGGCCGGGCGATCGGCCTCGCGCACCGACAGCGCGCGCTCGAAGAGATCGGCGATGCGCGCCCAGCGGTGCGGGTCGAGCGGCGTCGTCACGCGGGCGCGGATCCTTCCATCTCGCGCAGCAGGAAGGCGCGCGCCACGGTCCAGTGGCGTTTCACGGTGGCGGGCGAGATGCCGAGCGCGGCGGCGGTCTCGTCCACGGACAGGCCGCCGAAGTAGCGCAGCTCGACGAGGCGCGCCTGGTCGGGAGCCACGGTGGCGAGTGTCGTCAGCGCGCGATCGAGCGCCAGCAGATCGATGTTCAGACCCGGGTGATCGCCCGCCAGCAGCGCATCGTCGAGTGTGACCTGTATCGGGCTGCCGCCGCGTTTGGCCGCGCCGCGCCGACGGGCGCGCTCGACGAGGAGGCGGCGCATCGCGATGGCCGCGAGCGCGATGACGTGCCCGCGATCCTGCACCGCGGGCAGAGACGACGAGGCCAGGCGCAGATAGGCCTCGTGGACCAGTTCGGTGGCCTGCACGCTGGCGAACCGCTCGCGCCGCACGTACGCGTCGGCCAGGCGCCGGAGCTCGTCGTAGACGTCAGCGAGCGACGGACCGACAGGGACCTCTTCTGACACGGTGGGGCAATTATCGCCTGCCGGCGCCCGTGGGGATCAACGCGTCGGCGAACGACTGGCCGCGCCGGCGGAACCGCCCGGGCGCCATGCCGTGCCAGCGCTTGAAGGCCTTCGAGAACGCGGCGTCGGCGTCGTAGCCCACGCGCGCCGCCACCTCGCTCAGCGGCTGGTCCGTCGTCTGGAGCAGGCGGGTGGCGCGCGACATGCGCCAGCGCGTGAGGTAGGTCAGCGGCGGCTCGTCGACCAGTTCGCTGAAGCGGGCCGAGAACGCCGATCGCGACATGCCGACGCGGGAGGCCAGCGACTGCACGGTCCAGGGGGCGTCCGGGTGTTCGTGAATCAGCGCGAGGGCCCGGCCGATGTGCGGATCGACGAGCGCGCGCAGCCAGCTGCCCGTCGTGGCGGGCGACTGCGCCAGGTGCGTCCGGATCGCCTGTACGAGCAGCACGTCGACCAGGCGGCTGACGACCGTGGCGGCGCCGGGTTGATCCGACTGCATCTCGGACGCGATGAACTGCAGCGTCGTCTCGAGCCACGAGGCCGGGGAGACCTGCTCGCCGCGGACGTGGACGACGGGCGGCAGCGACCGCAGCAGCGGGTTGTGCGCCAGGTTGTCGACGTCGATACGGCCGCCGATCAGGTTCGTCAGCGCCCCGCCGCCCCCGTGGCGGAAGACCCCGCCGGGCCGGCAGTCCTGCGACCGGACCGCGGGCGTGATGACCGACAGGGCCGGGACGGTGGGCGACTCGGGGTGATCGCGCAGCGTCGCGGTCAGCGACGACGGGTGACACATCAGCACGAAATCGCCGCCGGCCAGCCATCGCACGTCCCCGTCGGAGGTCTCGAAGACGACCGATCCGCGGCTGACGACGAAGAAGCTCAGGCAGCATTCGGGCTTGGCATCGAACACCAGGCCCCAGGGGGCCGTCAAATCCAGACGGCCGAGCAGCACGTTCCTGGCATGAATGGACTCGAGGACATCGGTCAGTACGTCCATGACTGGGGCTCAGTGTCGCACGGCTTGTTCGGCCGTTCATCGTCTGTGGACGGGCGGGCATGAAAAATGGATTGAGAATCGTCATTCATCCAGCGTTTCGGGGCTAGACTGGATGGATACCGCGGACCGACTCCTCCCGCGTGTCGACGCCCCTCACGGACACCGGGCCGGCCTGCCACCAAGGACCTCATTCGATTTATGCGCATCGCACGTATCCGTCCTCCTGCTGTTCCTGTTTCGCGGCGATCCCGCCGGCGGGGACTGCTCCCCGTTGTGTCGTGTGGCCTGCTGGCCCTCCTGGCAGCCGCCTGTGGCGGTGGCGCGCCGGCCGGTCCACCGGCCGGGGCCGGCGGCATGACCGGGGTGCCGGTCGACGCCATCACCCTGGAGACGACGTCGGTCGAGCAGACGGCCGAGTTCGTCGGCACCATCCGTTCGCGGCGGACCACCGTCATCCAGCCGCAGGCCGAGGGCTTCCTCGTCCGCATTCTCGTGAGGTCGGGCACGCGGGTGACGGCCGGGACGCCGCTGTTCGAGATTGACGCTCCTGCCGAGCGGGCCGCGCTCGCGGCGATCGAGTCGACGCGCGCCGCGCGCGAGGCCGACGCCGAGTTCGCGCGTCAACAGGCCGACCGCGCCAAGGCGCTGCTGGCGGTGGGCGCGATGAGCCAGCAGGAGTTCGAGCAGGCGTCGACGGCGCTCCGCACGGCCGAGGCGCAGCTGCGTGCCGTGGACGAGCAGATCCGCCAGCAGCAGGCGCAGCTGGCGTATTTCCGCGTGGTCGCCCCGGCGGCCGGCGTCGTCGGCGACGTGCCGGTGCGCGTGGGCGAGCGCGTCACGCGCACCACGGTGCTCACGACGCTCGACGACAATTCGACGCTCGAGCTGTACGTCAACGTGCCCGTGCAGCAGGCGAGCCTCCTGCGGCTCGGCCTCCCTGTGCGCATCCTCTCGTCGTCGGGCGAAGTGGTGGCCACCGAGTCGGTCAACTACGTCTCGGCGTCTGTCGATGACGCGACGCAGACAATCCTGATCAAGACGCCCGTGCGCAGCGCCGGTCAGTTCCGCACCGAGCAGACGGTGCGGGCCGTGGTGGTGTTCGCCGAGGCGCCGGGCCTGATCGTGCCCGTCGTGGCGGCCACGCGCATCAACGGCCGGTACTTCGTCTTCGTGGCCGACACGGCCGATGGCGCCACGGTGGCGCGCCAGCGGGCCATCGAGGTCGGCCGGGTGGTCGGCAACGGCTACGTCGTGACCAGCGGTCTGTCGGCGGGCGATCGCCTCATCGTCGGCGGCATCCAGAAGATCGGCGACGGCGCGCCGGTCATGATCATGCCGGCGGCCGAAGGGGGGCAGTAAGTGTTCAGCGACGTCTTCATCCGCAGGCCGGTCCTGTCGTCGGTCTGCTCGCTGCTGATCGTCCTCGCCGGGCTGATTGCCATCCCCACGCTGCCGATCGAACGCTATCCCGATCTGGCGCCGCCCTCGGTGAGCGTGTCGGCCTTCTACACCGGCGCCAACGCGCAGGCGGTCGAGTCGGCCGTCACGACGCCTCTCGAGCAGGTCATCAACGGCGTCGAGGGCATGACGTACATGAGCTCGTCGAGTACCTCGTCGGGCATGAGCATGATCACGGTCCAGTTCGAGATCGGCCGCGATCCGGACCTGGCCGCCGTCGACGTGCAGAACCGCGTGAACCAGGCCCTCGGCCGCATGCCGGCCGACGTCCGCACGAACGGCATCACGGTCACCAAGCAGACGGCCGGGTTCCTCGGCGCCATCGGGTTCTTCGCGCGCGACAACCGGTACGACTCGCTGTTCATCAGCAACTACATCGACGTCTACGTGCGCGACGCGCTGAAGCGCATTCCGGGTGTCGGCGACGTGCAGATCTTCGGTGAGCGGCGGTTCGCCATGCGCGTCTGGCTCGACCCGGTGCAGCTGGCGAGCCGCGGGCTGACCGCCGGCGACGTGGTGAGCTCGCTGCGCGAGCAGAACATCCAGGTGGCCGCCGGCAGCATCGGGGCCTCGCCGTCGGCGCCCGATCAACTGTACCAGATCAGCGTGCGGGCCGAGGGTCGGTTGGTCGAGGCGTCGGAGTTCGCCAACGTGGTCGTCAAGGGCGGGCGCGACGGGGCGCTCGTGCGCGTGCGCGACGTCGGTCGCGTGGAACTCGGCGCCGAGAGCTACGGGTCCACGCTGCGGTTTGCGGGGCTCGAGGCCGCCGGCATCGGGATCCGTCCGCTGCCGGGCGCCAACGCGATCGAGGTGTTCGACGCCATCCGGGCGGAACTCGACCAGCTGCGACCGTCGTTCCCACCCGGGCTCGAGGCGCAGATCGCGTTCGACAACGTCCAGATCGTCCGCGACTCGATCTCGGAGGTGCTGCGCACGCTGGCCGAGGCCATCGTCCTCGTGGTGCTCGTCATGTTCCTGTTCCTGCAGAACTGGCGCAGCACGATCATTCCCGCGATCACGATTCCCGTCGCGTTGATCGGCACCTTCGCGTTCGTGAAGGTCTTCGACTTCTCGATCAACACCTTGACGCTGTTCGGCATCGTTCTCGCCACCGGCATCGTGGTCGACGACGCGATCGTGGTCATCGAGAACGTGGAGCGGCACATGCGCGAGTTCGGCAAGAACGCGCACCGGGCCGCCATCGACGCCATGCGCGAGGTCTTCTCGGCTGTCGTCGTCATCGGCGTGGTGCTGGCCGCCGTGTTCGTGCCGGTGGCGTTCTTCCCCGGCATGACGGGCCGGCTCTACCAGCAGTTCTCGCTGACGATTGCGTTCTCGGTCCTGTTGTCCGTCTTCAACGCGGTCACGCTGACGCCGGCGCTGTCGGCCCTGCTGCTCGACAGGCAGAGCCACACGCGCGGGCGCTTCTTCACGGCCGTCAACCGCGGGATCGACGGGATGACCCACTGGTATGTGCGGTTCGTGCGGATCGTCGTCGGCCGCAGCATGATCATGCTGGTGCTGTTCCTGGGCCTGCTGCTGGCGACCTGGGGCATCTTCCGCATCGTGCCGACGTCGTTCGTGCCCGCCGAAGACGAGGGGTACTTCATCACGATCGTGCAGGGGCCGTCGGGCGCGTCGCTCGAATACACCTCGAACATCCTGGCGCAGGCCGAAGCCGTGCTGGCGCGCGAGCCGGAGATTGCGAGCGCGTTCGCGATCGGCGGCTTCAGCTTTGCGGGCGCCGCGCCGCACCAGGGCATGATGTTCGTGCGCCTGAAGCCGCTCGAGGAGCGGCGGCGGGCGGACCAGTCGCTGGCCGCGGTGCTCGGCCGGCTGCAGGGACAGATGCTGGCGATTCCCGGGGCGCTCGTCATCCCGATGGCGCCGCCGGCGATTCAGGGCCTGTCGCCGCTCGGCGGCTTCCAGTTCGAACTGCTCGATCAGTCCGGGGGCGATGCGGCGACGCTCGCGGCGGTCACGCGCGACCTGATCGCGCGCGTCAGCCAGACCGGCCAGGTGGTGGCGCTCAACAGCAGCTTCACCGCCAACGATCCGCAGCTCGTCGTCGACATCGATCGCGACCGGATCCGGAGTCTCGGTCTGCCGATGAGCCAGGTGACCGACGCGATGCAGGTGCTGCTCGGGTCGCAGTACGTCAACGACTTCGACTTCAACAACCGGGCGTATCGCGTGTACGTCCAGGGCGATCAGCAGTTCCGGTCGAATCCTGACAACCTGCGGCAGTACTACGCCCGTACGCAGGGCGGGGAGATGGTGCCGCTCGACGCGGTCGTGTCGGTACGCGAGTCGACGGCTCCGTCGGTGATCTCGCACTTCAACCTGTTCCGGTCGACGGAGATCTCCGGATCGGCGGCGCCCGGCGTCAGTTCCGGAGAAGCGCTCGCAGCGATGGAGCAGGCCGCGGCCGACCTGCCGGCGGGCTTCGGCTTCGCGTGGTCGGGCCAGGCGCTCGAGGAGATCACGAGCGGATCGCAGGCGGCGTACCTGTTCGCGCTCAGTCTGCTGGTGGTCTACCTGGTGCTGGCCGCGCAGTACGAGAGCTGGGTGCTGCCGTTCATCATCCTGCTGGGCGTGCCGCTGGCCGTGCTGGGCGCGCTGAGCGCGCAGTTCGTTCGCGGCCTGGCCAACGACGTGTTCTGCCAGATCGGACTCGTCATGCTCATCGGGCTGGCGGCCAAGAACTCGATTCTCATCGTCGAGTTCGCCGAGCAGCTGCGCGAGCACGGCCGGTCGATCACGGACGCCGCGATCGAGGCGGCCCGCATCCGCCTGCGACCCATCCTCATGACGTCGCTGGCGTTCATCCTGGGCGTCATGCCGCTCGCGGTGGCGAGCGGTGCCGGTGCGGCGGCGCGCAACTCGGTCGGCACGGCGGTGGCCGGCGGCATGTTCGCGTCGATGGTGCTGTCGCTCACGTTCATTCCGGTGCTCTACGTCCTCATCAGGACGCTGGTGCCGGGCAAGGGCACGCGTGACCACAAGGACGAACTCGCGGCCGATTTGGGAGGTGCCCAGTGAGTGCCGTGTGGCGCATGCTCGTGATCGCCGGAGTGGCGATCTGGCCGGCCGTGGCGGCTGGCCAGACGCCGGTGCGGACGGTCGAGTTCGACGAGGCGGTCCGGCTGGCCGTCGAACGCAATCCCACGATGTCCAGCGCGACCACGGCGATCGCGCGGGCTGACGCGCTGCTACAGCAGTCGCGCGCGGCCCTGATGCCGACGGTCAATGCGTCGGTGACCAGCGTGACCTACGACTCGGCGCGCGGCTTCGAGGATGCCGTGACGCAGCCGCGCAGCCAGGTGCTGTTCGGGGCCTCGGCGTCGATGCCGATTTTCGCGGCCGAGGCGCGCGCGCGCGTGGGCCAGGGCCGAGACAACGTGGACGTGGCGCGGCTGGCCACGGCCGAGGTGCGCCAGCAGATTGCCGCGGGGACGGCGCGGACGTACCTCGGGGTGATTGCCGCGCGACGGCAGGTCGAGGTCAACGAGCGCGCCATCGAGTCGGCGCGCGCGCACCTGGACTTTGCCGAGAAGCGGCTCGAGGGCGGCGCTGGCAGCCGCCTGAACCAGTTGCGCGCCGCGCAGGCCCTGTCGCGCGACGAGGCGCAGCTCGAGAACGCGCGCTTCGCCCTGCACCAGGCGCAGGAAGCGCTCGGGCTCATGCTGGCCGAGGACGGGCCCGTCGACGCGGGCACCGAGCCGACGTTCGACGTGCCCGAGGCGTCGGACGCCTGGCTCGGTGATCGTCCGGACGTGCAGACGCAGACGCGGACGATCGAGGCCGCTGAGCGCGTGCTGCAGGATTCGTGGAAGGCCTGGCTGCCGACCGCGTCGGTGTCGTTCGCCCCGCAGGCGGTGGCGCCGGCCTCGGCGCTGTCGCCGTCGGCCTCGTGGCAGTTGAGCGTCAACCTCTCGCAGCGGCTGTTCGATCGTCGTCCCGCGGCCGATCGCGCGCTGCGCCAGGTGGCCGTCACCCAGGCGCGATTCGTGCTCGACGACGTGACGCTGCGGGCGCGGTCCGAGGAGCGGATCGCGCGGCAGGCGCTGACGAGTTCCGAGCGCGTGCTCGAGGCGAGCCGGCGCGCCGCCGAGCAGGCCGATCAGGTGCTCGAGATCACCACGGCCGCGTTCGAGGTGGGCGCCACCACGAACCTCGAGGTGATCGACGCGCAACTGGCGGCGCGCGACGCGGCCACGACCGCGGCGTTTGCCGAAGACGCGGCCCGTCGCGCCCGCTTCGATCTGCTCGTCGCCATGGGGCGGTTCAAGTAAGTAAATACCTCAGGTCCAGGACGACGACACCCCCGGGGAGCCCATGGCTCCTCGGGGGTGTTTGCTTTTTGGCCGCGTCCGGCCGCGCGCGACCCACGCGTAGGCCGTGCGCCGCGCGCGCCGCATCAGATGCCCGTCCTGGCTTGCCGCCTTCCAGCTTCTGCGGTATAACACTCGCGGATCTCGACAGTTCAACAGTCGGGCCGATCTCTGGAATCGGTTCCATCGCTCGAGAGGCGCGGACAGCACGCGGCCGGCCGGGGGATGATCCGGCTCCGATCTCGGACGACTCACGAAGGAGTGCGCTGGTGATGATGTTTCGTCCTGCCCTCGACCATCGACGACGGATCGGGCCGATGGCCGCCGTCTGTCTGGCCGCCCTCGCCGGCGTGCTCGTGTGTTCGACGTGGGTCGGGCGCGCCGCCGCGCCGCAGGCGTCGTCGACGGCCGCCTCGACCGAAGGGCGCCCGCTGCGCCTGCTGTTCCTCGGGCACGATCAGCGGCATCACGACTCGCACCAGTTGTTCCCGCTGCTCGCGGCGCCGCTGGCACGCCTCGGCATCCAGATGACGCACGTCGACACACCGGCCGAGGCGCTGACGACCGATCGGCTCCAGTGGTACGACGGCCTGGTGATCTACGGCAATCACATGGCCATCACGCCCGAGCAGGAGCAGGCGCTGGTCGACTTCGTCGAGGGCGGCAAGGGGCTCATCGCCATCCATTCGGCGTCGTACATGTTCATCGACGCGCCGCGGTACATCCCGATGATCGGCGGCCAGTTCCTGCGCCACGGCACGGGAGAGTTCGCCGCGGAGATCGTCAGACCGGATCACCCGGTCATGCAGGGCATCGAGCCGTTCACGACCTGGGACGAGACCTACGTGCACACGCGGCACAACCCGGTGGATCGCACGGTGTTGATGGAGCGCGTCGATGCGGAAGGACGCGAGCCGTATACGTGGGTGCGCACGCAGGGGAAAGGGCGCGTATTCTACACCGCGTTCGGTCACGACAACCGCACCTGGAGCAATCCCGGCTTCCAGCGGCTGGTCGCGAATGGCATCGCGTGGGCCGTGCCGGAAGAGGCGCGCCAGCAGTACGCGAAGCTGCGGATGCCGGGTGTGCAGTATGTCGACGGCTTCAATGTCCCGAACTACGAGCAGCGCACGCCGGCGCCGCAGTACCAGTTGCCGTTCGCGTCGGCCGAGGCCGAGAAGTTCATCACGCTGCCGGCCGAGTTCGAGCTCACGCGGTTTGCCGGCGATCCGGACATCTACAAGCCGATCGCGTTCAACTTCGACGAGCGCGGCCGGCTGTGGGTCATCGAGGCGCGGGACTATCCGAACGTCGTGCTCGACGGGTCGCCGGGAAACGATCGCATCCGGATCCTCGAGGACACCAATGGTGACGGCAAGGCCGACACGTTCACCGTGTTCGCCGATCACCTCAACCTGCCGACGAGCCTCGTCTTTGCGCGCGGCGGGATCATCGTCTCGGGGGCGCCGCACTTCCTGTTCCTGAAGGACACCGACGGCGACGATCGCGCCGACGTGCGCGAGATCCTGAGCACCGGCTGGGGGACGCGCGACACGCACGCGATCGCGTCGAACCTGATGTACGGTCACGACAACTACATCTGGGGCGTGGTCGGCTACTCGGGCTTCAACGGCACGATGAACGGCACGCCGATGGAGTTCGGCCAGGGGATGTACCGGTTCCGGCCCGATGGATCGGGTTTCGAGTACATCGCCGGGTCGACGAACAATACGTGGGGCCTGGGCCTCTCCGAGACGTTCGACGTGTTCGGCGGGACCGCCAACAACGATCAGAGCTTCCACGTCGCGATCCCGAACCGCTACTTCCAGGGGCTGGACGGCGTGCCGAACGGGACGGCCAACGGCCGCGGCGTGGGGCCGGGGTACAGCAGCATGGCGCAGTACTACGCCGTGCACCCGATCACGCCCTACATCCGGCAGGTGGACGTGTTCGGCGGCTTCACCGCCGGATCCGGGCACCAGCTCTACACCGCCCGGCAGTTCCCGCGTGAGTACTGGAATCGCATGGCGCTCATCAGCGAGCCCACCGCGCACCTGCTGGCGCGCGGCATCGTCGAGTCCCAGGGCGCCGGCTTCGTGTCGCGCGATGGGTGGAACCTGATCGCGAGCGCCGAGGAGTGGTTTGCGCCGGTGTACGCGATGGTGGGGCCGGATGGTGCCGTGTGGGTCTCCGACTGGTACAACTTCATCATCCAGCACAATCCCACGCCGCAGGGTTACAGCAACGGGCCCGGCAACGCGTACGAGACGTCGATGCGCGACAAGGATCGCGGGCGCATCTACCGGATCGCATATAAGGGCGCGAAGGAGACGCCGCATCGATCGCTGTCGGTCGACAACCCGGACGGGCTGATCGCGGCGCTCGGCGACGACAACATGTTCTGGCGGCTGCACGCGCAGCGGCTGCTTATCGAGCGCGGGCAGAAGGATGTCGTGTCGCAGCTTGTGGCCATGGCGAGTGCGCCTGGGCGCGTGGACGACCTGGGGCTGAATCCGATTCCGCTGCACGCGCTCTGGACGCTGAAGGGCCTGGGCGAGTTGGAGGTGACGACGGGCGAGGCGTACAGGGCGGCAGTGGGCGCGTTGAAGCATCCGGCCGCGGGTGTGCGTAAGGCCGCGGCGATGGTGTTGCCGCACACCGCCGAGTCGGCGCGTGCGATCCTCGACGCCGGCCTGCTCGCGGATCCCGATCTGCACACGCGTCTGGCCGTCGTGCTCGCGCTCGTCGACATGCCCTCGTCGCCCGAGCTCGGGGCGGCGTTGGTGCGGGCCGGGCAGGCGCGCGACAACTACGAGGACAAGTGGCTCGGTCGCGCGCTGTATGTCGCGGCGATGCGACACGGGGACGCGTTCGTGGCCGCCGCGCGCAGCGCGCAGGTCGCTGATCCGGTCACGCTGCCGCTGGCCCTGCGCGTGCCCGCCAACGCCCGACCCGACTGGCGGACGCCGTCGGCGGCCGACCTGGCGTCGTGGCAGACGATGAGCGTACCGGGACAGTGGGAGACGCGCGGGCTGCCGGATTTCGACGGGGCGGTGTGGTTCACGCGGACGTTCACCGCGGCGGAGGCGGGAGCCGCCAAGCTGACGCTCGGGCCCATGCGCAACTCGGGTGAGGCGTGGCTCAACGGCGAGCAGCTCTATTCGCCGCTGCCGCCAGGACGCGCGGGTGGACGCGGTGCCGGACCGGCCGGCGGGCGAGCCGGGTTCTCGGGACGCGGCAACGCGCAAGGCGAGTTCGAGGTGCCCGCCGGCGTGCTGCGCGCCGGGGAGAACGTGCTGGCCGTGCGCATCCAGAACTCGCGGAACGAGGGCGGCTTCCTCGCGCCGACAGCCGAGGGCCTGTCGCTGCAGGTCGGATCCACGCGCGTGCCGCTGGCCGGCGAGTGGCGGTATCGCGTGGAGCGGCAGACCAATGCCGGGCCGATGTATGCCAACCCCGGCGATCTGGCCGCGCACGTCGCGTTCACGCGGGCCGGGGGCGTGGCGACAGCGACGGCGGCCGTGACGGGCCCCTTGCTGCCGACCGAGATGCCGGCCGCGCCGGCCACGCCGCTGTCGCCGGCCGAGACCGCGCGGTTCGAGGCGGGCCGGCAGGTCTACGGGACGATCTGCATCGCGTGTCACCAGGCCGACGGACGTGGTGCGGACAAGGTGGCGCCGAGTCTCGTCGGATCGGCAATTGCGACGGGGGACGTACCCGCGCCGGTGCGAGTCCTGCTGCACGGCAAGCAGGGGACTGTCGGCCTGATGCCGCCGCTCGGCACCGGCCTGAGCGATGAGCAGATCGCGAGCGTGCTGACCTACGTCCGGCGCGAATGGGGCCACACGGCCAGCCCGGTGACGGCCGAGCAGGTCGCGACCGAGCGGAAGGCCACGGCCGATCGGAATCGTCCCTACACGCCGGACGAACTGCCGTAGGAAGCCCGGGACCCGAACCGGATCCGAATGGCGTCCCGGGGCTTCGGCCCCGGGGGGGGGCACGCGAGGTGCGTCATGTTCGGCAACCTGATGGTCACGGCCGGCGCGCCGGGGCGACGCGTGGAGAGTGCGGCGGCGCTTGTGGCGCCGCGGGCTTCCTGTCACAATGGGAGGACTGCACGGTCCTGGTGCACTCCCATGGGGGCGAAAGGCTTCGACGGGGGCAAGGGGCTGTGGAATGCGTGCCGAGGTTGTTCATCTCCCTCGTTAAACCGGTGGACACACAACGTAACTGCGGACTCGCAGCTTGCGCTCGCGGCCTAACTAGGCTCGCGACGTTCGTCCCTTCCAGCCTACGGGTTGGGAACGAACGCCATTCAGTAGGCTGGTCCTGACACGCGCCCGGCGAGGTTTGGGACGAGACACACTCGGGCTGGCTGCCGGCGCATTCGCCGTTCTTTGTTGCCGGCAGTGAGATATCAAGGACGGATACGCACGTAGAGTTCTGCAGCGACAGGCCTTTCGGACGCGGGTTCGACTCCCGCCGCCTCCACCACTTTTCATCGATGAACACGGGCCTTCGGGCCCTCCGTTCCCGCCGCCTCCTCTATTTCTCCACGGTGGTGGCGACCTCCGTTCCTGTCTCCAGCAATCTGATGGCCGCGTCGATCGCGGCCGGGCTCAGGTGCATGTAGCGCTGCGTGGTCGACAGGTCCTGATGTCCGGCGAGCTCCTGAATCGCTCTTGCCGGCGCGCCTCGCATGGCCAGGTGCGAGCAGAACGTGTGCCTGAGGATGTGAACCCCTGGCCTGACGTTCGCCCGTCTGGCGGCCCGTCGAACGGCTACCTGCACGACTTTCTGCGTGGCCGGCTTGCCGTCCCGGTCGCACAACACCCGCGGGCTCCGCAGGTGCCGCGCGCCGTTCAGCGCCTCGGCCAGCCGTCGGGTCAACGGCACGTACCTGAGCCGTCCACCCTTTGGCGCTGTCACGTGCCCCTTCCATTCGGATTGGGCGACGCACAACTGTCGCTTCTTCAGGTCGACGTTGGACCACTCGAGCGCCATGATCTCGCCGCACCGGAGGCCCGCTTCGCCGCCGAGCAGGATGATCACGTACGCCAGATCGTCCTTCCTCGCGGCTTCGATCAGCCGCTCGTACGCCTCGAAGTCGTGGAACGCGGCCGTCGTCTTCGGCGTCTTCAGCAGCTTGATCGTGCAGGGGACGCGTTCGATCACGTCCCATTCGACGGCAGTCCGCAGCATCACGCTCAGCACCGTCAACACGTTGTTGACGGTCTTCGGTGACCGGGCCACCATCGCCGACTTCAACTGCTGCACGTCTTCGGTCGTGATGTCGTCGAGCCGCTTGTCCCCGAACTGCGGGAACAGGTGGACGCGAATCGCAACCTCCTTCGACGACACGCCGCTCGGCTTCAGACGGTTCGCGGTGGCGTAGCCGTCCAGGAACCTCGGCGCGAACTCACGCAGTGTCGGTGTCTTCCGTCCCTCCTCCCTGACGGGTTTCGGCTTCCCGTGCAGCAACAGATGCCGCTCGCGCGCTTCGGCCCAGCGTCGAGCACTCGACTCGCTCGCTTGCTGTGCCTTCCTGCGCTCGCGGATCACGGTGCCGTCGGGACGCACGACCCGGATGTCGACCTCCCATCCGCCCGCGACGTACGGTCTGACTGTGACGCTCATCGCTCATTCCTCCAGCGATGGCGCCGACTTCTGGAGCACCCAGTCTAGCAGCGCCTCCGTGCGGAAGAGCACGCGTCGCCGGATGCGCACGACGCCGGGCAACTGGCGACGTTCGACCATCGCATACACACCGCGCGTCGTCGTCCGCAACAGGTGCGCCGCTTCGGGGACGGTGAGCAGCACGGGCCAGTCGTGCTTCTCCGTGGCCGCGTGCGATCGCACGATCGACGGAACGTTCATGACGAACCTCCGGCCTCGCCACATCGCGCAACGAGGGCAAGCCTGGTGAAGTTGGATGTCGATTGGCGCTGCGGTGTGGCGGACGCGATCGCGTCGCGGGTGACGTCAGCGCCGACGCGGGCGCTGGGCCGGCATCGTGTGGGCACGCTGTAGACGTGCATCACGGGCGAACACTGGGTCCGTCCCGACCGTCGCGTTGTTCCACGCGAACGCTCTTCCGCACGCTCCGATAGATGGCCAACGCGGGGCGCGCGGAGGCGCGGTCAAGGCCGCGTGGTCCGGCGGATGTGCGCGGGACACGCACGCGGCGAGCGGAGCGAGCGAAGCCTTGACGGCGCCGAGCACGCCCGGAGTATCGCGTCTCGGAGCGTGCGCCTGGCCAGCTTGCAGTCGTGGCCCTCTGTGAGGATGAACGCACTCATCGGTCGAATCCTTACAGGCGATTCGTGGCCGGCGATGCGTGCGTCGCTTCCCGGCGGCTGAGCCCGAGCACCTGCTCGGCGAGTTGGCCGGCGCTTCCTGCAACGGGCCGCCGCTCTTCGCGCCCGACAGAGGCAACGCCGCGCGGGGCGTGAGCGACCCTCCGGGGCCGCCCCTTGAAGAGGCGGGCGGCCAAAATCGGGGGGTCGCTCACGCCCCGATTCCTCGTGTTGCCGATGCAGACCGGCGGCTCAGAACGCCGCCGGGACGTCCGCGCCCGCAGCGTGCAAGGTTCGCCTGCTGAACGACATGCGACGCGTTTGGCGTCTCCATCGTGTTCAGCATCAATAGCTTCGCGCATCGCCACCCTGGGGGCCAAGAGCCTCCCAGGCCATTAGCCCCCCCATTAGCCCCTCAGCCGTTGACACGTTCGTGCGGGTCAACGGAGCGCACTCGGCGGCAGACAAGCGGCTCCCGGGCCATTGTCTACCCTGTTGTCTAGATCGATCCCGCGGGTACGAACGCCAACCAAGAGTAGAGCGAGAGAGTCTCAAAGCGCGCCGGCCGTGCGTGTAATAGGGCCGGAGGCAGCCGCCCTATTCCGCCGTATTCGCCTGCGACGCGGCCTCTGCGTTGGTACCCCGCAGGGCCTCCCACAGCCCGGCATGGTTCAACAGGATGTCCTTCAGCCCTCGCTGCACGTGTTCCGAGTTCAGGGCCTGTGTGCTCATCGTGGTATGGGCGTCGAGGGCGCTCATGATGGCGTTGAGCAGTTCGGCGTTGAGGTCCGGAGAGTTCGCGAACTGCTCCTTGGTGTTGTTGGCCGCCTGCTGGCGCAGCGTCTCGGATTCGAGCAGCTTGCCCTTGAGAACGTCGTTCACGTAGACGAGCTTGTCCTGGTCCGTCAGCTCCCCCTCAAAGAGGTCGTTGACCTTCTCGATAATCTGGCGCAGGAGGGCCTTCTCCTTCGCCTGCACAGCCCCGCTGCCGGTCTCGTCGATGGGCGTGAGCTTCGGTGCTTCCTCGTCGTCGAGCACCAACGTCCGAACCCCACGGTTCTTGAGAGCGTGGTGTGTCAGGCGTACCTTCGAGAGGTCCACGCCTTCGCGCTCACGGCCGAACTCGATCAGTGGGAGAAGCCGGCGAAAGAAGATGGCTCGCTTTTCGACGGCGGTGGTTCCGTAGTCGAAGATCTGTGACAGGAACGTGTAGAGCCGAACGAAGGCGCCCATGTCCGCTTTGAACAGCACGAGCGCCTCCATCTCCTCCTTCGCTGCTTCCATGGCCGCATCGTCGTTCCGCTCGGCAGCGGCCGCGTAGGCGCTCCGCGCGCTGGCGTACTTCTTCAAGAGGCGGTCGGCTACCGGCTCCAGAGCCGCAGCCAGATCGGCCTGCCGTGAACGTGGGTCCAGTTCGACACGAGTGACTCGCTCGACCTCGTACTCGTCGTAGTGGCCGGCCGAGTCCAGCTTGGCTTTGAGGTTGAAGACGAGATTCGGGTCCGTGGTGGTCGTGAGCTCCGCCGTCGCGTAGTAGGTCTTGAAGGCTTCGAGGATCTCGTCCGGGTCGTTTACGAAATCGAGGACGAAGGTCGTGTCCTTGCCCGGGTAGGCACGGTTCAGGCGCGACAAGGTCTGCACGGCATGGATGCCGGCCAGGCGCTTGTCCACATACATGCCGCAGAGCAGGGGCTGATCGAAGCCCGTCTGGAACTTGTTCGCCACGAGAAGGATCTGGTACTCGTCGCCCTTGAACGCCTCTCGGATGTCGCGGCCTCGTAGCGCAGGGTTCAGCGTCGCGCTGTTCTCGGTGAATGGGTCTGGGCCAGACTCCCGGTCAAGGACCTCGCCGGAGAAGGCGACCAGGGTGCCGATGGTATAGCCGCGCTCCCGGATGCACGTCTCGATGGCCAGTTTCCAGCGAACGGCCTCGACTCGGCTCGATACGACGACCATCGCTTTGGCGCGACCCTCGAGGAGGGGCGCCACCTGCGTCCGGAAGTGCTCGACAACGACTTCGACCTTCTGGGCAATGTTGTACGGATGGAGCTTCACCCAGCCCATCAACCGCTTCAGGGCCGCGCTTTGCTCCACCTCGCGGTCGTCGATTTCCGTTCCTTCATGTGCCAGCCGGAACGCGACCTTATACGGCGTGTAGTTCTGAAGAACGTCGAGGATGAACCCCTCCTCAATCGCCTGGCGCATCGAGTACACGTCGAACGGGGCAGGCACGTTGTCCGGCGCCGGCTTGCGTGTCGGGTCCGGCCGTGTGCCAAAGAGTTCCAGCGTTCGGCTCTTCGGGGTAGCCGTGAACGCGACGAACGTGATGCTGCGGTCGTCGGCGCGGGCCGCCATCTGAGCGGCCAGCACGTCTTCGCCGCTGACCTCTCCGCCGTCCTCCAACTCCTTCTGTTCGTCCGGGGTCAGCAGCACCTTCAGCTTCGCAGCGGCCTCGCCCGACTGCGAACTGTGCGCCTCGTCTGCGATCACCGCGAACCGACGTCCCATCGTCGTGGCCTGTTCCCGGACGACCTCTAGGGCGAAGGGGAACGTCTGAATCGTGCAGACGACGATCTTCTTCTGCCCGGACAGCGCCTCGACGAGTGCCGCGCTCTTGCTCCCAGCTTCGTTCGTGATGCTCTCGACGACACCAGTGGTCCGCGTGAAGTCGAAGAGCGCCTGCTGAAGCTGGGCGTCGATCACGTTTCGATCGGAGACGACCAGCACCGTATCGAACACCTTCCGGTGGTCAGCGTCATGGAGCTCGGCCAGGAAGTGCGCAGTCCACGCGATGGAATTGGTCTTGCCAGAACCTGCCGAGTGCTGAACGAGGTATCGGTGTCCGGGGCCGTCCTGCAGCACGGCGGCCTGCAGCCGGCGCGTCACACGCAACTGGTGATAACGAGGAAAGAGTACCTTCTCGATCTGCTTCTTCGCGTTGCGCTGCGCGATGAGGTACCGGCCCAACAGTTCGAGCCAGCTCTCGCGCTCCCACACCTGCTCCCAGAGGTATGCCGTGCGGTGGCCGTGGCGCACGTCGATGGGATTGCCCTTGCCGCCGTGGTCGCCAAGGTTGAACGGGAGGAACGCGGTGTCCAAGCCGTTGAGGCGCGTGGTCATGTGCACCTCGCGGTTGCTCACGGCGAAGTGCACCAGCGCGCCACTCGGGAAGGTCAGCAGCGGCTCGGCTGGCTGCCCCTTGGGGCGTGGGTGACGGTCCATCCTGTATTGGTCAATGGCGTCCTCCACGCGCTGCGTGAAGTCGGTCTTCAATTCGGCGGTCGCAACCGGGATCCCGTTCAGGAACAGGACGAGGTCGATGCTGTTCTCATTGGCAAGCGAGTAGCGAACCTGCCGAACTACGCGCAGGCGATTGGCGGCGTACCGGGCCAGGATGTCTGCGTTCAGGGCGAGGGCGGGCTTGAACTGGGCAATCAGAAGCGGCTGCTTCACGCCGAGCAGTTCGATGCCGTGTCGGAGGACGTCCAGAGTCCCGCGCTGGTCGAGCTGGTCGCGCAGGCGCCCGAGCACTGCATTGCCGGCGCCGGTGCCGTGCTGCTGCGTGAGGACCTCCCACGCCTGAGGCTGCGTCTCCTGAATCCACGCCAACACGTCGTGAGGGAACAGCGCGCGTGCACCGTCGTACCGCGCGGCGTCGCCATCGGCGTGGAGCCATCCCCGCGTCATCAGATGGGCGCAGATGTCGCTCTCCAGACGCGATTCCTTGTGCAGACTCATGCGTCGTCCTTGGCGGCGGTCGTCGCCCGCCGGGTGTGCGCGCCGAAGCCCGTCGGGATGAGGTCGTGCTTCCTCATCCAGTCGAGCGCCATTGGCCATCTCTCGGAAGCGATGCTGGCCTTCGATACGTGCCACAACTCGGTAGCCTCCCGGATGATCTCGGAGTCTGACGGAGTCCGCCCCTCAATCAGCAGGTCGTTCCACGCGGCGTATAGGGTAGAGACGATTTCGCATCGCTCGGTTGTCTGCGTTCCGAGGAGTTGCAGCACCTTCTCGATCGCAGGCATTCGATCCTGCCAGCGTGCGAGGTACTTCGAATGACCGCCGGCTTTGGCCAGGGGCACGTAGTGCGACCGGCTGGCCTCACGCCGTTCGCTGAACCACTGCTGACCTGAAAGCGCTTTGACGACTCCGAACATCAGCCCTTGGTCGAAAGGGCCAGCCGCTTGGCGGCGGTAGTCGCCGTGCACCTCCTCGATCTGGCCGACGTACTCGCACAGATGAATGAGCTTCTGCAGCTTCACGCGGCCCATCGTTGGGTGCGAGTGAAAGCGGATAAGGATCTCCGCTGCCAGGATCTGGCGGGCGAACCCCGACGAGTAGGCCTTCCTGGCCGGCTTCGCCTCGACGGCGCTCGGACGTACATCGATCTGACCGGTAGTGGCCGCGGAAATGACTGCGGTGCGGCGCTCTCGAAGGAGCGCAATCGCGGTCGTTGACTCGCTCATCAATGCATCGATTGCCTCAAGCTGACCACGAAGGGCATCCAGAATCGACCGCTGCTCGTTGACCGGTGGGAGCGCAATCGGCAGTTCGAGGATGGCGGGCTGACTGATGTTCACCATCGACGCACTCGCACCCGTCGCCTGGAGCTCGATCTGGTCTCTTGCCGCGCGAGTCCCCAAATAGAACGCGACGAATTGTGAATCGACCATACTGGGATCGAAGCGGAGTCGATACAGCTTGTCGCACAGCAGTCGTCGCGGGTAGTCGCGCTCGACGACCGCAGCGCGACCAACGAGCTCACGCGTATTGGCGCGTGACACGAGCAGATCGCCCCGCGCAAGGCCGAGTTCTGGAACAGGTTCCAAGTCGTCAGGGAGCAGCTTGTTGTCGTCGGGATCGAAACTGCCGCCGTTGACGCAGCCAACCTTCAACACGCCCCACTCGTCGTCGCTCTCTGCGGGGATGGACTCACACTGCGGACTCCAACCCTGCTCGATCGAGACGATCAGATGCTTGATTGGTCCAACACTCCATTCGGCAGGCACGTCGCCCAACCAAGGCAAGCCTGATGGCTTCATCGGAACGTCCGGGTCGAACCCCTTGGTGACGGCGTTCGAGATGACGGCCTGGCGCTTCTCCTTCAGCAACTCGATGAGCCGCTCCTGCTCGACCACGAGGGTGCCGATCTTCGCGGTCTCGCGATCCAGGAAGGCGCAGATAGATCGCTGCTCGTCGAGCGGGGGTATCGGCAGGGGCAGAGCTCGAATGTCGTCTAGGCTCAGTTGGACCTTCGTGCCCCCATAGCTCTGCCGATCGAACCAAGTGCGTCCCACGGAAGACAGCGCAGCATAGGCAACCCATCTCGGCGTCAACCTCTGTCCCGCGATCCGGCCGAGCGCAACGTGTTGGCTGACGTAAGCGGCCTCGAGATCCTGCGGAACGACAGCAACGGAGCCGAGGTAGGCTGTGATCGAAAAGAGAACATCTCCCGGTCTGACAATCGTTCTGGCGGCTTCTGAGCTTTCAGGGAC
Organism: Acidobacteria bacterium SCN 69-37; assembly: GCA_001724025.1. Classification (GTDB taxonomy): domain Bacteria; phylum Acidobacteriota; class Vicinamibacteria; order Vicinamibacterales; family SCN-69-37; genus SCN-69-37. The sequence continues at coordinate 98,753 of MEDJ01000007.1, forward strand.
CGTGACGCGCTGGAGGTCGCTCAGGTCGAGATCGACACTGTCTCTGGTGAGGTTCGCGATGCGCAGGAACAGACTTCCGGTCTCTGAGTAGTTCTCCGCCCACGCTCGGGAGCCGCTGGTAACGAAGTCGAGATCTCGCTTGAGCGGCATGGTCGTCCAGTGCGCTGGGAGCTCGTTCGGGAAGTGAGTCCCAGCACCGCGGTATTCCGGATACCGAGGAAAGCTCACGCGGCACCGCCAACCATGGATGAGAAGAGGCTGCTCACTTCGACAGCACTCCGATCATCGCGACGATGCGGCCGGTGACGACCTTGAGATCTGAGTCAATGTCGGCGAGCGGCCGTGGCGGCGTGAACACGTAGAAGTGACGATTAAACGGAATCTCGTAGCCGATCTTCGTCCTGTCGTGATCGACCCATGCGTCGGGTACGTGTGGCCTCACTTCACGGTCGAAGTACGCCTGAACATCCTCGCCCAAGGGCACATTCTCCGTGTCGCGCAGGCCCGTGTCTGGCACGGGTTGCCCCTTCGTTCTTCCCTTGGTCGCCAGGACGACGTTGCCGTCCTCGTCTCGGAGCGGGCGCTCGACGGTGATGGTCCGATAGCCGAAGTCCCCGTTGCGGAACACTCGACTGATGGGCGTTCCATCGCGGGTGACGTCCTCACACGCACCGAAGAGTCTGGTGATGTCCTCGATGTGTTCCGGACTCAGCTCCTTCCGCTTGCTGCCCAGGCTCTTGCGCATCCTCTGCCAGAAGCTGCTGGCGTCGATGAGCTGCAGGCGGCCCCGGCGTGCGGTCGGCTTGCGGTTGCTCACCACCCACACGTAGGTCGCGATACCGGTGTTGTAGAACATGTCGGTCGGCAGGCCGATGATGGCCTCGACCAGATCGTTCTCTATAAGGTACCGGCGAATCTCGCTCTCGCCCGATCCTGCGCCGCCCGTGAAGAGCGGTGAGCCGTTGAGGACGATGGCGAAGCGGCTGCCACCGTCCTTTGCGGGCCGCATCTTCGAGACGAGGTGAAGCAGGAACAGCAGCGAACCATCGCTCACTCGTGGCAGACCAGGTCCGAAGCGGCCGTTGAAGCCCTGCTCCTCGGCCTCGCGCCGGATCTCGCGCTCGCTCTTCTTCCACTCCACGCCGAACGGCGGGTTCGACAACATGTAGTCGAAGTGCTGCCCTGGCAGGCCGTCGTTCGAGAGTGTGTTGCCGAAGACGATGTGGCCGATGTCCTGGCCCTTAATGAGCATGTCCGCCTTGCAGATGGCGTACGACTCGGGGTTCAACTCCTGGCCGTACATCACGAGACGAGCGCCGGGATTCTGCTCGTGCAGATGCTCCTCAGCCACGCTCAACATGCCGCCGGTCCCGGCCGTCGGGTCGTACAGCGTGCGAACCACGCCCGGCTTCGTCAGTGCCTCGCTGTCCTCGATGAACAGCAGGTTCACCATCAGCCGAATGACTTCGCGTGGCGTGAAGTGCTCACCGGCGGTTTCGTTCGACAGTTCAGCGAAGCGGCGAATCAACTCCTCGAACACAACGCCCATAGCGGCGTTGCTGACGGTGGTCGGATGCAGGTCGATGTGGGCGAACTTCTCGGTGACGAGGTAGAGCAGCTTCGCCTTGGCGAGTCGGTCGATCTGCGTGTGAAACTCGAAGCGTTCGAAGATGTCGCGGACCGAGGCCGAGAAGCCCTGGATGTAGGCGCGCAGGTTCTCGGCGATGTGGTCCTGATCGCCCATGAGCGTCCGCAGATCGAGCGCCGACGTGTTGACGAACTTCAGTCCTGCTTTCTTCAGCAGGAAGGGCTCGGGATTGACGCCGGCCTTCTTACGAAGCGCGAGTTCCGCCAGGACGGCCTTCTTCGTCGGCGCCAGCACGCAGTCCATTCGCCTGAGCACCGTAAACGGCAGGATGACGCGCCCGTACTCGGACTGCTTGTAATCGCCACGGAGCAGGTCGGCGACGGACCAGATGAACGAAGAGAGGTTGATGTCGGTCATCTACGTCGTAATCGTCTTGGCCAGCCGTTCGGCCCGGGACGCGATGAGAGCGGCGTAGTCCTTCAGTGCGGAAGCCTCGAGTCCGGCTAGTGCAGCGCTGTCCGGGAGCGGCGGCACCTGGCTGCTCACGGCATCAGAGAGTTCCCGCACACGCCGGCGAACGAACGATGCCGGCAATCCGATGTCCTCCGCGAAGGCCGTCCACGTGGTCGGCCCGATCTCGTCAATCGTCGCCCGCTTGGCGATCTTCATCGCGAGGTTCGGCGACAGGTCGGGATACGCGACTGTCGAAAGCAGGTCGTAGAACGGGGCAAGGCTCACGCCGGAAGTTCGGTACAGCAGGCTGAAGTTTTTGCCGTGCGCGTCGGCGTTGCCGACGATCAGGTTGAAGATGGCCGCGTCGAGGAAGGCCAGCACGGCAACGGCCGGAACGGTCGTGGCGCGGCGAAGCAAATCGAAGCCAGCCTTGAAGGTCGGGCCGCCTTCGGCCGCGTATTTCCGCTCGGGCACAATGCCGAGGGCCTGGCAGAAGTCTTCCTGATGCAGGCGGTGCGCCTGTCCGTTCGCGTCGAAGCGCCGGTCGTAGCGGGTGACGACCAGGTACAGCCGGCCCTGCACGCTCCGAGCGGTCACTGGTGCGACCGGCAGCCCTACCGCTGCGGCCAGTGTCATCACCAACGCCTCGTTCTCCGTGGTGTGCGGGAAGCGCTCGATGGCCGGCTTCAGAATGTGCGTCGTCGGCTGTCCCGAAGCCGGCAGGGCCACACGGTCGTCGACCAGCACGACGGGCAATTTGCTCTGCGCACCGGCGAGGGAGAGTCGCAGCCCCTCGCGCCCGGCGAGCAGCGGGCGCTTCGGCAACGTGTCCAGCACGTCGACCAGTTCGTCGTCGGTGAGTGGGCGCGGCGTACCCGTCGGATCTGGTGCTGGCGGCACCTCGCCTTCCGGCCAGAGCGACAGGGCACCCGCGACATCGCCTCCGAGCGCTTCGAGGAACGCGAAGTCGTTGCCCTTGGAGATGCCGAGGGCTCCGGCGATCACGTCCCGCTGCGCCTCCTCGGGCAGAAGGCCAGCGAAGAACGGCCGGCACTGGCGCTGCGTGAAGGGCTGCTCGCGCTTAGGCAGCGAGAATGAGATCGCAGGCCGCGACGCGTCGGCCAGCCAGTCGGCTGCGTAGGTGAATCGCATCTGCCCGTGCTGATTCACCTGCAGAGTGCCGACGACTACGCCGTCCCACCAGACCGAAAGCGTGCGCGTCACGCGCCACGTCCTGACGGGGCCGGCGGAGGCGTCACGTCCAAACGGCAGCCAAGCGCGCTCAGGACGGCGAGCACCTTGTCGAGGCGCACGGTGGGCTTCCCACGCTCCAGCTCGACCAGGAAGCGCAGACCTACACCTGCGGCCGCAGCCAGCTGGTCCTGACGGAGGCCCTGTGCGAGGCGGGCTTGCCGCACGACATTACCGATCTCTTCGATAGTCACGTCATTCCCGATCGGGAATATCGTCGCGCATCTGGCGGCGGATGTCCATAGATTTTCCCGATCGGGAATGCCCGGATCGCTTCAGCCAGGAATGCTCATGGCTTTACCGATCAGGAACATAGTCTCCGCGCCGACCTCGGATACTCCAGCCAACCTCTACGCCATCTCTGGTCGATACCATTCCTGCTTGATGATCTGGTACTCAAGCGCGCGAAGCGTTTCGGGCTTCAGGTTGCTCCCCTGGGCCCGGATGAACTTCGGAAGGTAATCGGAGGCGCACAGCGCAGCCGACCAGATCTGACCATTGCGAACCGAGGCGTCAGCAAAGGTCTGTGCTTCGTCGGGCGAGAAGATCGAAAAGAACCGCACGAGGGGCGCGATCAACGTCTCAGCGTGTCTGAACGAGCCCGCGCGGCTGGCGGCATCGATCAAGCGTGGCAGGATGGTCCTCGGGTATCGAGGCACCAACGGTTCAACGAGAAGGACCTGAGTGATGCCGTTGCCGCCAACGCCGGGACTCTGAATGTGCCCCAGGAATCCACCGGACCGCGTGCTGTCGAGCGAGAGCGGTGCTACGACGACGCCATCGCTGAGGCGTGAGACGATATAGCCTGCCTCATGTTGCGCCCACGTCGATGCGAGGTAATCCCGAGAGAGAAGCTGCACGAAGAGGTGACACCGCGCGAGTTCCTGGAGCAGCCGACCTCGCCAGTCCTCCGAGACCTCCAGGTCCTCATGGGCCAAGAAGGCTTCGATCCCCACGGCGGCGAGCACTCGCTGCGCTTGGCCGGCGAACGCTCGATCGACGTGTGCATACGAGATGAACGCTCGGACGACGCTGGGACGGACGGACACCGCGCCAGGTTCGGGGCTCACTTCCACACCCTAGCCGTGGAGCTGTCGTAGAACGCGACCTCGAGCTTGGGGCCTTTCTTCCGGTCAGTCGCCATCCGCTCTGCGCGCTTCATGATCCGCTTGTTGTCTGGTGAGTCAGGATCGCCGTAGATGCTGACGAAGATCTGACTGATCTTGGACTTCGTAATCCCTCGGAGAATGTGGTCGTCGTTCTCCGCAAGAGAGTGACCATAAAGGAACATCGTGCCACCCAGGCGCATTAGGCTGCGGTACGTCTTGTCGAGGAAGTCGCTGTGGCGGATGCGGGCCCATTTTTTCGCGCTTTCGCCTTCCGCAACGAACAGCGGGTACAGCCCCTTGTCGAGCGCCTCACGGACTTGGTCGATCAGACGAACACCCGTTCCAGCCCAGGTGTACTTCTGCACTTCCACCTGCGAATCGAAGATGTGCAGCGCCCCGTGCAGGTAGTAGATGTTCTGATAGTTCGTGTTCTCGGGTTCCCAGCTCACGTACTCCCCGGTGCCGAGCTCCGATTTCCGGAAACCGTCGTCGCATGGCACGTCCGGCATCACGTCCGACTGCATCACGGCCCAATACAGCAGCAGGTCGTAGTTCACGGTGAACTTGCGATCGAAATGCGCCAGGAACGCCTTGGCGTTCGCGTACTGCTCCGTAGGAATCTCGAACGGGTGGTCGGGATGGTTCTCGGCGATGGCAGACACGAGCACGTCCTTGAGCTTCTCGGCGTCATGGGCGAGCGCCTCCGCCAACCCCGTGTCCGTCTTCGCATAGACGCTCACGAGTTGGGCGGCCTTGTGAAGCGCGTCCATCACGACTTCGAAGTCCTGTGTATCGAGGACGCCGAACGCCTCGGCGGCGCGCGGAATCTCTCCGAAGTCAGCGCGGGTAAACAGGGACGCGTAGGAGAAGATGTCGTCGCGGCAGGCACGGCTGAATCCGTTGCCGAGCAGTAGATGCGGGGGTTTCCCACCCTTCACTTGGCCGAGGGCCTTCTGAAAGCTCTGGAGCGCCATCCCACCTCGCAGTCCGGGAGAACTCAGCGATTCTAGCGGGACCGAGCTTCGGATCGTGTACGACGACGAGGCCGATGAGGAAGAGGTCGCTTGAATGGAAACATGGAGGCCGCGGGAGCAACCTTTCGCGACCGAGATCGGCGATCAGCGGCGGGAACGCAGAACAACCGTTCCCGCCGCCTCCTCTATTTCTCCAGGAACACGGCCGAAATCGGACGATTCGAGGGGACGTGAGTGGAATCGGCAGGAGTCCCTAACCCGTTGCCTTCCTGACGTCCTCCCCATTCTGAGTAGCGTTTCGGTTTAGAGTCCGGCCTAGCCGAAAGGGTTGGACGATGAAGAAGCGGTTCACGGAAGCACAGATTGTC
>MEDJ01000008.1 GCA_001724025.1 Acidobacteria bacterium SCN 69-37
ATGCCGGCCCGCGGGCGGGCCGGCATGCGGGTTTCGGGCGCCGCGTCACGCTGCGGGCCGCGCCACGGCGTGGTGGTGCGCGCCGGGGTGGCCGCGCGCGTCGCGGACGTATCGCGCGTCGGTGCTATCGCGCGCGTCGGAGACGTGTCGCGCGTCGGCGTCGCCGCGCGGGGGACGGCGACCGATCCCTGACGCGCGACGCGCGCGGGACCACGGAATGCCGGCGTCTGACGCGATGCGATGTTCGTCGGCCGGCCGGGACCGCGGGAGGCGTCGGAAAACGCCTGGCCGCGTGGCGGCAGGTACCGCCCCCGGCTGGCCCTGACCACGCGCGTGTTGAAACTGGCCACGGGCGCGAGCGTCCAGCCGCGCCAGCCGCTCGATCCGGCGATGCGGATGGAGAACAGCGCACGGTTGTCGTACCCGAGCGGGGCCCAGCCCACGTAGCCAGGACTCGACGCCCACGCCACCCACGCCGGCGCCCACGCGCGACCGGGGATCCAGAAATACCGTTGCCCGGTGTAGCCCCAGCGACCGTAGTGGTGCGTCGGCCAGGACCAGCGATCGACGCCGATCCAGACCCAGCCGTAACTGGCGACGAACGACCAGTGGCCCGCGGCATACGGCTGCCAGTCGACGGCGACCCGCGGATACCAGACATAGCCGTACGTCGCTTCGTACTGCCAGTCGCCCTCCCGGTTCAGCACATCGTCGTAATAGGCGAGTTCGGTCGGCAGATAGCGGTTGTCCGGATCGCCGAGGCTGGTAGTACGCTGCGCATCCCACCAGCGATCGAACCCGTCCCAGGCGGAGACGGTCACGGCAAACGGACGGGACGGCGTGGTGTCGGCCGACGCGAACGCCTCGGCGCCGGCGCGCACGAGCGTGCTGCGGCCATTGGCGCTGAGTTCGGCTTCGCCGCGGATCACCAGCAGGCGCACGTCGGGCGTGGTTCGACGCGTGTCGATCTCGAGCCGGTATTCGCCGGCCGTACGGAACGACGTGCTGGTGCCGGCGGCATCGATGCGGAAGCCCGCCGCACCGGCCGCGCGCGTGAGATCGAGGCGCAGGCGCCCGGCACTGACGCGGAGCAGATCGTCGGCGAGCAGCTCGACGTCCGTGTCTTCATCCAGGGAGAACACGCTGCCATCGGCAAAGAGGACGGCCAGACGGCCCTGGCGCGTGCGCAGGCGGTCGCCGGTCAGCAGGGGCACGCCCGTGGGACGGTCCTCGATGGTGCCCTCGCGATCGAGCCACGTCTCGCCATCGGCCAGCGACACGTGCGCGGGGACGTCGTCGCTCCAGTCGCGGATCTGATCGTCGGCCTCCTCGGGCGCCGACGCGCCCCACGCAGGCGGCGACTGGGCCGACGCGCCGGAGGGCACGACGAACACGGCGCTGCCCAGCAGCAGCGCGACGACTGACGACACGGACACGAACGGCCTGACTCGAGGCGGTCGGGTCATGGGTCACCCTCACAAGTCAGACAGGCTTGGCTCCGCTAGGATAGCAGGCTCGAAAAGTTGAGTCCAATGGTCGCTTGTTGACGTTGATGCGCTAAGGTTTCTATAATGCAGACTGCTAAGATTTATTACCTAGGCAGGGGGATCGCGTCATGAGCAAGATTATTGGTATCGACCTGGGCACCACGAACTCCGTGGTCGCTGTCATGGAAGGCGGCGAGCCGGTCGTCATCACGAACTCGGAAGGCGGCCGGACTACGCCGTCGGTCGTCGGGTTTTCGAAGTCCGGTGAGCGCCTCGTTGGCCAGGTGGCCAAGCGCCAGGCGGTCACCAATCCGGAAAACACGGTCTTCTCGATCAAGCGGTTCATGGGACGCCGCGTCGACGAAGTCTCGGAAGAAATGAAGATGGTGCCGTACCGCATCGTCTCGGACGGCGATCGTGTGGCCGTGCAGGTCGACGGGCAGAGCAAGCCGCTCACGCCGCCGGAGATCTCGGCGATGGTGCTCCAGAAGCTGAAGGAGTCGGCCGAGGCGTACCTGGGGCAGAAGGTCACCGAGGCGGTCATCACCGTGCCGGCGTACTTCAATGATGCGCAGCGGCAGGCGACGAAGGATGCCGGACGGATTGCCGGGCTCGACGTCAAGCGCATCGTGAACGAGCCGACGGCCGCGGCGCTCGCCTACGGCCTCGACAAGAAGAAGGACGAGACGATTGCCGTGTACGACTTCGGCGGCGGCACGTTCGACATCTCGATCCTCGAGGTGGGCGAGGGCGTCGTCGAGGTGAAGGCGACCAACGGGGATACGCACCTGGGCGGTGACAACCTCGACCAGCGCGTGATCGAGTGGATCGTGGCCGAGTTCCGCAAGCAGGAAGGCATCGATCTCTCGAAGGATCGCATGGCGCTCCAGCGGCTCAAGGAAGCAGCGGAGAAGGCCAAGATGGAACTGTCGAGCGTAATGGAGACGGAGATCAACCTGCCGTTCATCTCGGCCGACCAGACGGGACCGAAGCACCTCGCGATGAAGCTCACGCGGGCGAAGTTCGAGTCGCTCGTCGAGGATCTGCTCCAGAAGAGCGTCGGGCCCTGCAAGCAGGCGCTGGCCGATGCCGGCATTCCCGCGTCGAAGATCGACGAGGTCGTGCTCGTCGGCGGCTCGACGCGCATTCCGCGCGTGCAGGCGATCGTCAAGGAACTGTTCGGACGTGAGCCGCACCGTGGCGTGAACCCGGACGAGGTCGTGGCCGTGGGCGCCGGCATCCAGGCCGGCGTGCTCTCGGGCGAGGTCAAGGATCTCCTGCTGCTCGACGTGACCCCGCTGTCGCTCGGCATCGAGACGCTCGGCGGCGTGATGACGAAGCTCATCGATCGCAACACCACGATCCCGACGCGCAAGAGCGAGACCTTCTCGACCGCGGCCGACGGGCAGACGAGCGTGGAAGTGCACGTGCTGCAGGGCGAGCGTCAGATGGCGCGCGACAACCGCACGCTGGGCAAGTTCCATCTCGACGGCATCCCGGCGGCGGCGCGTGGCGTGCCGCAGATCGAGGTGACGTTCGACATCGACGCGAACGGCATCGTGAACGTGCAGGCGAAGGACCGCGGCACGGGCAAGGAGCAGAAGATCACGATCACGGCCTCGAGCGGTCTGAGCAAGGACGAGGTCGATCGGATGATGCACGACGCCGAGGCGCACGCGGCCGAAGACCAGCAGCGGCGCGAGGAGGTGGAGACGCGCAACAAGGCGGACCAGGCGGTCTACGGTGCCGAGAAGTTCGTCAAGGAGTCGGGCGAGAAGCTCGAGGCGGCGGATCGGATGGCCATCGAGTCGGCGGTCAACGACGTCAAGAAGGCGCTCGAGTCGAACGACGCCAAGAGCATCGAGCGCACGCTCGACGCACTGATGCAGGCGCAGCAGAAGGCGGCCGAGTCGCTCTACAAGACGGCCGGTGGACCTGACGGGGCCGGGCCCTCGGCGGGTGGATCCGGGGCGCCCGGCGGACAGGCCGACGACGTGATCGATGCCGAGATCGTCGACGACCAGAAGTAAGACGACGCCGTGGATCTGTACGCCCTGCTCGGGGTGACGCGCTCGGCCTCGGCCTCCGAGGTCGAGCGCGCCTATCGGCGGCTCGCCCGCCGGTATCATCCCGGCATCAACCCCGGGGACCGGGTGGCGGCGCAGATGTACCGCCAGGTGCACGAGGCGTATCTCGTGCTCGGCGACGCCGACCGCCGACGCGAGTACGACAGGGGCGCGACGTCGGGATCGAGCGATGCGCCGCCGGTGGCGTTCGAGGGGTTCGACTTCTCGGCGCCCGCCGACGGGCCGCTCGCGGCGACGTTCTCCGAACTGTTTGCCGACGTCTTCCAGCAGGCCGCGCGCGAAGCGGTGACGCCGACGCGCGGGGCGGATCTGACCGTCACCCTGCCGCTGTCGTTCGCGGACGCCGTGCAGGGCGGCGATCTGCCGCTCTCGATCTCGCGCCGGGATCGGTGCGCGGCGTGTCGCGGACAGGGGTTCCGTGAGCGGCCCGTTGCCGCGTGCCCGGCGTGCGCGGGCGAGGGCGTACGGCGCTGGGCGCGTGGGCACATGGTGTTCACGAAGACGTGCGAGGCGTGCGGCGGCCGGGGGCGATCGGTGCGCGAGGGGTGCGTCCGCTGCCATGGGGTCGGCGTGGCGCCACGCACCGAGGTCGTGACGCTGCACGTGCCGCCGGGCCTCGAGTCGGGCAGCCGGATCGCGGTCCCGGGACGCGGCGATGCAGGCGCGCTCGGCGGACCGGCCGGCGATCTCTACGTCACGGTGGAGGTCGAACCGCACAGGTATTTCACGCGGCAGGGCGCCGATCTCCACCTGGCACTGCCGGTCGCACTGCACGAGGCCGCGTTCGGCGGTGTCGTGACGGTACCGGGTCTCGACGGCGCGGTGCGCGTGCGCATTCCGCCGGGGACGTCGTCGGGCGCGACCCTCGTGGTGCGCGGCCGTGGGGGACTCAAGCCGGGGCGTGCCGAGCGCGGAGATCTCGTCGTGACCACGCAGATCGTGTTGCCGGTCACGCTCGACGCGCGGTCGCGGGATCTGGTACGCGAGTTCGCGGCGCTCAACACGGAGGACGTCCGCGCAGCATTGTTCGGCTCGTCCTAGTGCGCCGGCTCAGCGATTCGCCGATGCATTCCGGAGCGCGGTGCCCGGAATTTCAACAGCGAGTGTCTGAGTCAGGACACCAGGACGGGCGGCGGAGACGAGGGGGCAGCGGCATGTCAGCGAAGCGGACGGGGACCGGCAAGGGGTACTACATGATCAGTGCCGTGGCCCTGAAGTACAACATCCACCCGCAGACCCTGAGGCTCTACGAGCGCGAGGGGCTGTTGAAGCCGTCGCGCACCGAGGGCAACACGCGACTGTACTCGGACGAGGATCTCCAGGAACTCGAGACGATCCTCGCGCTCACGCGCGACCTCGGCGTGAACCTCGCCGGCGTGGAGATCATCCTCAACATGCGTCGGAAGATGGATCGCATGCAGCACGAGGTCAACGAGTTCATGACGTACGTGAAAGGTGAACTCGCGCGCGGTCTCGAGGACTGGGAACAGCGGCTCAACACGGCGCTCGTCCCGGCTTCACCGTTCGCGCCGGACCGGGACGCGCCTGCGCCCGCCGATCCTCCCGCGGCGTCCGGATCGACGACGTCCTCGTCCTGACGCGCGGCCCGGTCGACGCACGCGCGCGATGTTATCCTCTTCGCGATGGACTGCGAGATCTGTGGAGGAACCGGCTGGCGCCCCGTGGAGGGTGCCGGGGCGCGCGGGGTCGAGCGCTGCGCCTGCTGGCGGACGTCCGCCTCGTCGCGGCTGATCGCCGCCGCGCGGATTCCGCCCCGGTACGCCCGCTGCGATCTGAAGTCGTTCGTCCTCTATCCCAACGAGAAACTGCAGGCGGCCGTGGCGTCGGCGCGCCGGTTCGTCGACGCGTTCCCCGCGGTGACGAAGGGGCTGTGCCTGATCGGCCCGCCCGGGATCGGCAAGACGCACATTGCCGTGTCCGTGCTCCGCATGGTCGTGATCGAGAAGGGCGCGCGCGGGCTCTTCTACGATGTCCGTGAACTGCTGAAGATGATCCGCTCGACCTACAACCCGATCGTGCGGACGGCCGAGATGGACGTCCTGCGCCCGGTGATGGAGGCCGAGTTGCTGGTGCTCGACGATCTCGGCGCGGAGAAGCCGACCGAGTGGGTCGAGGAGACGATGAACCTCATCGTCAATACGCGGTACAACGAGCGGCGCCCGACCATCTTCACGACCAACTTCGAGGACCTGCCGGACGAGACCCAGGCTGATTCGCTGAAGGTCCGCGTCGGCTTCCGCATGCACTCGCGGCTCCACGAAATGTGCGAGTTCCTCGAGTACGAGGGCGGCGACTACCGCATGCTGCCGGCCAATGGCGGCGCCGACGATCTCGAGACGCTGTGGAAGCGCAGCCGTGCGTCACGGCGTGCGCTGCCGTCTCGCACGCAGGGACCGGCCAAGGCCGAATTCTCGCCCGCACGTCCACGCGTGGAGCCACGGCCGCCGAGCGAACTGCGCTGGCCGGGCGGCAAGGCGGGCCGGGCGTAAGCCGCACGACGTGCTCGGTCTCTACGTCCACATCCCGTTCTGCCAGGCCCTGTGCAGCTACTGCAACTTCAATCGCGGCCTGTTCGATGCCGACTTGAAGGCGCGGTACGTCCCGGCGCTCGTCCGTGAACTCCGCGAGGCGGGCGACGGTCGTCCGGCCGACACCATCTTCTTTGGCGGCGGCACGCCTTCGCTGCTGGAACCGGCGGAGGTCGCGCAGATCATCGACGCCTGCGCCGGGGCGTTCGCGCTGAGCCCGGACGCCGAGATCACGCTGGAAACCAATCCCGAAACGGTCACGGTCGACAGGCTCGCCGCGTTCCGTGACGCCGGCATCACGCGCGTGAGCTTCGGCGCACAGTCGTTCGATGACGCGCAACTGGCGCGTCTGGGGCGGATTCACGATGCCCGGCGCATCGAGACCGCGGTCGAGGCCGCGCGGATGGCGGGCATCGGCAATCTGAGCCTGGACCTGATGTTCTGGCTGCCGGGCCAGACGCACGCGTCGTGGCTCGCGTCCGTCGATCGTGCCATCGCCCTGGCTCCCGATCACCTGTCGCTCTATCTGCTCGAGTTGTATCCGAACGCTCCGCTCAAGGAGGCGATGGCGCGAGCGGTGCCGTCGACGACGGCCGGCACCGCGTCCGACGACTGGATCCAGGCGTCCGACGACGAGGCGGCGGACATGTACCTGGATGCGCTCGACAGGCTCGACGCGGCCGGATACGGGCAATATGAAATCTCGAACGTGGCGCGGCCCGGCTTCGAGAGCCGGCACAACCTCAAATACTGGACCGCCGGCGCGTGGCGGGGCGTCGGGTGTGGCGCACACTCGACGGTCGACAGTCGTCGCTGGCACAACGTGGCCGCCACCGCCGACTATGTCGCGCGTATCACGCGGGGGGCCTCCGTCGAGGTCCAGCCGCACCTCATCGAGCCGCGCGCGCGCATCGAGGAAGCGCTGTTCACCGGCCTGCGGCTGTCGGCCGGCATCGACGAGCGGGCGTTTGCACGGGATTATGGACTTGACCCGTGGGCCGAGTATGGTGGCAAACTGGAGCGCGCGGTCGACGCCGGACTGGTCTGGCGGCGGGCGGACCGGTTCGGGTTGACCAGGCGCGGCATGCTGCTGGCCAACGAGATCCTGTCCGTGTTCGTGTGATCGACGCGCGTCCCGCAGGAACCCTGCAAGGGGTTGCGGTGTCGAAAGTGTACGTTAGAGTAAGGCAACCTTATTGCGAGAGTGCCCGGAGGGCAGGGGAGGCGTTTCATGGGTTGGTTGGGAGTAGGGTCGGCATCGAGCCGGCGCACAATGGTGGCAGTTCTCTTCGCGGGATTCGCGTTCACCGCGGTCAGTGTGCAGGCGCAGGATGCTCCCGCTCCGGCGCAGGAGGCTCAGGCCCCGGCGCAGGCTGATGCGTTCACGTTTTCGACCGACGCGGCGGTGATGACCTACTACGTCAAGCCCGATCAGGTGGCGACGTTCGAGAAGATCTGGGGACAGATCCGCGGTGGGCTCGAGGCCAGCGACAAGCCGGAGCTCAAGGCCATCAGCAGCACGCTCAAGGTCTTCAAGGCCTCGGGGGCGCCGACGGAGAATGGCGTCGCCTACTTCGTCATCGTCGATCCGGTGAACAAGACGCAGAGCTACAGCCCGAGCCCGTTCTTCCTGTTCGAGACGGGATTCTTCGATGACGCGACGGCGCGTCAGTACCTGGCCGACCTGCAGGCGGCGCTGAACGGGATCGTGCCCGTGGGCGTCGACAACGCTGCCGCGCCGGTGGCCCCGCCACCCATGGCACCGGAAGCCCCCGCGGCTCCGGCTGCTCCGGCCGCGCAGTAAGACGGGCGCCAGACGCCCGCATCGCCGCGTTCGCACAGGTGATGACGAGGGGACGCTTCCGGCCGGAAGCGTCCCCTCGTGTTTTATGTCGGCAGGAGGAAACCGCATGCGTACTGCCGTTGTCGCCCTGGCGGTGAGTGTGAGCGTGGTCGTTGCCGTCGGGGCCGTCGCCGAGGCGCCACCAGGTCAGACCCGTGACGCGTCCGACTACCAGTTCGGCGCCGATATGGGCCTGCTCGTTTTTCACGTCCATCGCGAGCGGGCGGCGGACTTCGAGGCCGTGATGACACGCCTTGGTCAGGCGCTCCAGGCCAGTGCCGCGCCGGGGCGTCGCGAGCAGGCCGCGGGCTGGCGCTTCTTCCGGGGACGCGAGGAGATGGACGCGATCGTCTACGTGCTCGTCCTGGAGCCCGTCGTTCGAGGGGCCGACTACGACCCCGTGAAAATGTTCACCGAGTTCATGCCCGCCGAGGCCCCGGACCTCTATGAGCGCCTCAAGGGGGCCGTCGTCCGCGTCGAGCGCCTCGATCTGGAACGATTGCCGTAGGAGCGACGCATGCGTCGCCCCTACGGTGCGCCGCCATCAGAAGGCGAGATTCACACCGGCGTAGAAGCGTTGGGGCGTCGAGTAGCGCGGACTGCCGCGAAGGTTGAAGACTCGATAGTCCAGGCGCAGCCTCAGCGGACCGGCGAGCGGCACCTTCACGCCGCCACCGATGTTCGTGCCGAACATGGTTTCGCCTTCGCCCTCGAGGCGCTCGCGAAAGAATCCACCGCCCAGCGTCAGGTAGAGCTGCGTGCGCGTGGGTGTCTGCACCACCCCGTTGAACATCCCTGTCGTCAGGCTCGGCGCACCCTTGGCCAGGTTCTCCGCGGTCCGGGCGAACTCGACTTCGAAGCCGACGATGACCAGGTTGACGCCGCCCGAGATCCCGCGGGCCGAGCGCGTGCTGGGCGTGGGCGAGGTTCCCCAGAATGCCGTGATGTCGGCCTGTGCCGGGACCGGGGTGGCGGCCAGCGCACCGAGCGCCACGAGAACGAGAGCGAGTCGACGACCCATGTCCGCAGTATCGGTCCATCCCGGCTCGACGTCCAGATGGCGGGGCGCGCGGCGTGATATTTTCCGCCGATGGATCGTGAGAGTCCGAGTCCGGCCGAGGCGTTGTCGGCGCGGGTGCGTGCTGGTGATGCGCGTGCCGTGGCGCGGGCGCTGTCGGTCGTCGAACGAGCGGGTATCGAGGCGGACGATCTCGATCGGGCGATCTACCGTCACACGGGGCGGGCGGTCGTCATCGGCGTGACGGGCGCGCCGGGGGCGGGGAAGAGCACGCTCGTGGGGCGGATCGTCGCGTCCTGCCGGCAGGCGGGACGACGGGTGGCTGTCCTCGCCATCGATCCGACGAGTCCGTTCACGGGCGGCGCCCTGCTGGGCGATCGCGTGCGGATGCAGGAGCACGCGCTCGACGACGGCGTGTTCATCCGGAGCATGGCGACGCGGGGCCACCTGGGCGGCATCTCGGCCGCGACCGCATCGTCCATCGACGTACTCGACGCCGCGGGCTTCGACGTGATCCTGATCGAGACGGTCGGGGTTGGCCAGGCCGAGGTCGAGGTGGCACGCGTGGCCGACGCCTGCGTGGTGGTCTCCGTTCCCGGTGCAGGCGACGACGTGCAGGCGATGAAAGCCGGCATCATGGAAATCGCCGACGTGCACGTGGTCAACAAGGCGGACCGCGAGGGCGCCGATCGGGCCGTGGCGGCCATTGCGCAGATGCTCGCGCTCGACGAGCGCACTGGGCGACGTCCGCCGATCGTGCGCGTGGTGGCGACGATCGGCAGCGGCATCGACGACCTGATGGCGGCGTTGGCGACGTGCGAACGCGATGACGACCTGCGGCGCGCGCGTCGCCGGCAGCGCGCCGAGTGGCGACTGACGGTGGCCGTCGGGCGGGCCGCGCTGGCGCGCGCCGACAGCGCCGCCGCGGACGACGCCCGCTGGGCGTCGGCCGTGGCGGCGCTGGACGCGCGCACCGAGACGCCCGGCGCGGCGGCCGCGCGCTGGCTCGCGCGGCGCGTCGTGCGCGGGCGGCTCGATCACGTGGGGATCGCGACGGCGTCGATCGACGCGGGCACGCGCCTGTATGCCGATCTCTTCGACGTGTCTGCCGGTGCGGTCGAGGACGTGGCTGCGCAGGCCGTGCGCGTCTGTTTCGTCGACACGGGAGATGCGCGCCTCGAGTTGATCGAGCCGCGCGATCCGGACGCCGACGATCCGTTTGCCGCATCGCTGCGCAAGCGCGGCCCGGGCCTGCACCATGTCGCGCTCCGTGTCGCGGATCTCGACGCGGTGATGGCCGCGCTGGCGGCGAAGGGGGTGCGGCTCATCGATCGGGTCGCGCGGCCGGGCGCGCACGGGACACGCGTGGCGTTCGTGCACCCGTCGAGTACCGGGGGCGTGCTCATCGAACTGGTGGAGGGAACCGATGCGTAGCGTGCAGGTTGGGGCGATGGAGATCTGGCCGTTGTCGGACGGCACGTTCCGGCTCGACGGCGGCGCGATGTTCGGCGTGGTGCCGAAGACGCTGTGGGCACCGCGCGTGGCCGTGGATGCCGACAACCGCATCCCGCTCGGCCTGACGCCGCTGCTCGTGCGGACGGGCGGGAAAAACGTCCTCATCGACGCCGGCATCGGCGACAAGCTGTCGCCGAAGGCGCGCACGATCTACTGCGTCGATCAGAAGATGTCGCTCGATCGGTCGCTGGCCGCCATCGGCCTCGGGGCAGATGACATCGACGTGGTGCTCGCCACGCACCTGCACTTCGATCACGCGGGCGGGTTCACTCGCATGATCGACGGCCGGCCCGTGCCGCGGTTCCGCCGGGCGCGTCACCTGATCCGTCGCGGCGAGTGGGACGACGCCATGGCGCCCAACGAGCGGACGCGTGCCAGTTATCAGCCGGACAACTACGCACCGCTGGCCGAGGCGTCGCTCGTGGATTTCATCGACGCCGACGGGGAGGTCCTGCCGGGCATCAGCGTCTGGCGGACCGGCGGGCACACGCCGCACCATCAGGTGGTGCGCTTCGACTCGGAGGGACGCACCGGTCTGTTCCTGGCCGACCTGGTGCCGACGGCCGCGCACCTGCCCGACGCGTGGGGCATGGGATACGACCTGGCGCCGCTCGAGACGATGGTGGCAAAGAAGCATTGGCTGCGGATGGCCGTCGACGGTGAGTACGTTATCTTCTTCGAGCACGATCCGGCCATCCAGGCCGGCCGCATCATCGTCGTGGACGGCACGCGCCGCGTCGAACCGTTGCCGGACTGACGGGCTGGTTCCACGACCCTACCGAGTCGACACACACGAGATATGTCCGCAACCGCACAGATCGGGATCATCGGGGGCAGTGGCCTGTACGACATGGCCGAGTTGTCGGATCGCCAGGAAGTCACGCTCACGACGCCGTTCGGCGACCCGTCGGGCCCGTACGTCCTGGCCACGCTGCGTGGCCGGCGCGTGGCGTTCCTCCCGCGGCACGGGATCGGCCACCGCTATCAGCCATCGGAGCTGAATTTCCGCGCGAACATCCACGGGTTCAAGCAACTGGGCGTGGAGTGGATCCTCTCGGCGAGTGCGGTCGGCAGCCTGCGCGAGGACATCAAGCCGACCGACCTCGTGGTGCCGAGCCAGTTCTTCGATCGCACGCGCAACCGCGTGAGCACGTTCTTCGGTGACGGCATCGTGGCGCACGTCGGCTTCGCGCACCCGTTCTGCCGGCCGTTGTCGGCCGTCATGGTCGAGTCGGCCCGTCGTGCCGGGGCCACGGTCCACGAGGGCGGGACGTACGTCTGCATGGAGGGCCCGCAGTTCTCGACCATGGCGGAGTCGAACCATTACCGCGCGTGCGGGTTCGACATCATCGGCATGACGAACCTGCAGGAAGCCAAGCTCGCGCGCGAGGCGGAGATCTGCTACACCACGCTGGCGCTGGTCACGGACTACGACTGCTGGCATCCGGATCACGACTCGGTGACCGTCGACATGGTCGTCGCCACGCTGGGCCAGAATGCACGGACCGCGCAGCAGGTGCTGGCCGGCGCGGTCGAGCAGTTGCCGATGGCGCGGACGTGCGAGTGTGCGCGCGCGCTCGCCACGGCGATCATGACGCGGCCAGACGCCATCACACCAGCCGCGCGTGAACGCCTGGATCTGCTCGTCGGCAAGTACCTGGCGGGAAGTGAGAAGTAAGAAGTCGGAAGGTAAGAAGTGAGTGAGTCGTGAGTAGAAGTCGGCAGACCGCGGGCGGACGACTGGTCGTCGGTCGCCGGCAGGGAGCGCAGTGCAGAGCATGAGAATCATCGTGACGGGTTCGATCGCCTACGACTATCTGATGTCCTTTCCCGGGAAGTTCACCGAGCACCTGCTGCCGGAGCACTTCTCGCGCGTCAGCCTGAGCTTTCTCGTCGACTCGATGGACAAGCGTCGCGGTGGCTGCGCGCCCAACATCGCCTATACGCTGGCGCTGCTCGGCGAGCGACCGCTGCTGATGGGCACGGCCGGCCAGGACTTCGGCGATTACCGGCAGTGGCTCGACGCCGCGGGGATCGACACGTCGCTCGTTCGCGAGGTGCCGGGCAAGTTCACCGCTTCGTTCTTCTGCAACACGGACACGGCCAACAATCAGATTGCGTCGTTCTATACCGGTGCGATGGAACACGCCAGCGAACTGTCGTTCCGGACGGCCGGGAAGGTGGATCTCGCGATCATCTCGCCGAACGATCCGGATGCCATGCGGCAGTACGTGGAAGAGTGCCGCGTGCTCGGCATTCCGTTCATCTTCGACCCGGGCCAGCAGTGCGCGCGGATGTCGGGCGAGGAACTGGCGACGGGTCTCGATGGCGCGTCGATGGTGATCTGCAACGACTACGAGTTCGAACTGATCCGGCAGAAGACGGGGCTCGACGAAACGGGCGTGCTCGCGCGGGCTGCCATGCTGGTGGTGACGCGCGGGGAGCACGGTTGCCGCGTGCGCACGGCCACCGAACAGTTCGACGTGCCGGCCGTGCCGGTGAGCCGCATCGAGGACCCGACGGGTGTTGGCGATGCCTACCGCGGCGGGTTCATGAAGGGCCTCGCGAGTGGGGCGTCGCCCGACGTGTGCGCGCGCCTGGGCAGCGTGGCGGCGGCGTATGCGCTCGAGCACCTCGGTGGCTCGAGCCACGCCTATACGTGGCAGGCGTTCCAGGCACGGTACGAGGCGAGCTTCGGCCCGCTCATCCTGAGCTGACGACGCGCGGGATCCGGTGATGTCGCTGGCGACGACGCTCGGGGTGCTGATCGTGGCCTGGCCTGTCGCGCTCGGCCTGGCCCTGGTCGATCGGATCGACGAGGGACCGTCGACGGCGTCGGCGCTCGTGTACGTCGCCGCCTCCGGGGTCTGTCACCAGCAGCCGGCGCGGTCGTTCCACACACACGGTGTGCAGTGGCCCGTGTGCGCCCGGTGCGCGGGCCTGTATCTGGCGGGACCGCTGGGCCTGCTCGCGGCTGCCGGACGGCGTCCGGGCCGGCGATCGGTGATGGCGGCGGTCGTGGCGGCGAGTGCGCTGCCGACGGCCATCACGTGGGCGATCGAGGCGGCGGGTCTCGTGGCCGTACCGCCGGTCGTTCGCTGCGTGGCCGCGCTGCCGCTCGGCGCGGCCATCGCGTGTGCGTTGGCCGGCCTCGCCAGGCCCGCCGATCGAATCGGATAGACTGACGACGTGTCTTCGCGACCCCCAGTGACCGGTGCGCCGCCACGCGCCAGGACCGTGCCGGAGGGCCGCAGCGCCGTGGCGGTGCTGGTCGTGGCCTGGCTGATTCCAGGGGGCGGGCACGTGTGGCACGGCGACGTCCGACGCGGCGTCATCCTCTTCGTCACACTGATGGCTACGTTCGCGCTGGGGCTGGCATTCGGCGGCCGGCTGTTTCCACTGCAGGTCGAGTCGTCCGAGTGGCTGGTGTTCCTGGCCGCCGTTGCGCAGTGGGGCCTGGCCCTGCCGCGGTTCCTCGCGGGACTCGTGGGCGCGGGTGCCGGCGACGTGGTGGCCGTCACCTATGAATACGGCAATACGTTCCTGATGGCCAGCGGTCTGCTCAACGCGCTGGCTGCCCTCGATGCCTACGATCGCGCGCGCGGGCTGAAAGGGCCGGGACGCGCATGACCTCGCACCTCGGCATCCTGATGATTTTCGCGGCCGTGGTCGCGATTGTCTTCGCGATCCTGATGCGCGAGGACGCGGCCGAGCAGTGGCGCCTGGCCGGCCGTATCTTCGGGGGACTGGTCGGGGGCGCGCTCGTGGTCGGCTGGGTGATGTACTTCCTCGCCCCATAGCCGACGTGATGACCGACTCCGCACCGCACACACCTGCCGCATCTCGTCCGTCGTCCTCGTGGGGACGCCTGATCTGGGCGTGGGGCCCCGCAATCGCCATGATGGCGGCCATCGTGGCCGCCTCGAGTATCCAGAACCTTGACGAACTCCCGGGTGGGGTGTCCGACAAGACCGCTCACTTCTGGAGCTACTTCGTCCTGGGCGTGCTGGTGCTGCGCGGTACGTCGAGGGCGACTTGGCGCGGCGTCACCATCGGCGCGGCGGTGCTGGCCTGGATCATCTGCGCGGCGTTCGGTGCGAGCGACGAGTGGCACCAGTTCTACGTGCCCGGCCGCGAGGCGGACGTGGTCGACTGGCTGGCCGATACGTCGGGCGCAGCCGCTGGCGCGGCCGTGGTCTGGGCGCTGGCGCGTGCGCGGCGCCGTACCGGCCGCACGGTATAATCACGCGCTCCGATCATGCGGATTGCCCTCATCGTCTCCCGATATCACGCATTCATCACCGATGGCCTGGCGCAGGGGGCCCGCGACGCGCTCGTCGAGGCCGGCGTCGAGCCCACGGCCATCGAGACCTTTGCCGTGCCGGGCGCGTACGAACTGGCGCAGGCCGCGTCGCGCGTGGCCGGTACGGGACGGTTCGACGGGATGGTCTGCCTCGGCTGCCTGATCCGGGGCGAGACGCCGCACTTCGACTACATCGCGCAGGCCGCCGCGCACGGCATCCTGCGGGCGGCACAGGCGCACGGGATCCCGGCCGGGTTCGGCCTGCTGACGACCAACACGGCCGAAGAAGCCATGGCCCGCTCGGCCCCGGGTGAGGCGAACAAGGGGCGCGAGGCTGCGTCGGCCGTGATCGAGATGGCGCAGCTCTATCGCGGGCTCGGAGCCGGCGCGTGACCGGACGCCGCACGCACGCGCGCGAAGCCGCGCTGCAGATCCTGTATTTCTGGGAAGTCGGGCGTGCGCAGCCGTTGAGCGCCATCGAGGCGTTTTTCGCGGAACATCAGCCGGAGGCCGACGAGGCGACCGTCGACTTCGTCTCCCGGCTGGTCCTCGGCACCATCGCGGACGTGGCGGAACTCGATCGGGTGATCGAGCGACATGCCCGCCGCTGGCGCGTGGAGCGGCTGGCCGTGGTCGATCGGATGATCCTGCGGCTGGCGACGTGGGAACTGCGGCACGAAACGGAGACACCGGGCCCTGTCGTGATCAACGAGGCGCTGGAACTGGCGCGGCGGTTCAGTTCGGACGATGCGGTGCGGTTCGTCAACGGCGTGCTCGACGCGGTCTATCGCGACAGGCCGGCTGCGGCGGCGCCTGGCGCCGACCCAGTGGATTGACGGAATTCTTATGTCCAGCGAGAAGGAACAAGCCGCACAGCGGCAGGCGAAACTCGACGAATTGCTCGCGCTCGGCGTGGCGCCC
The DNA here is from genome assembly GCA_001724025.1 of Acidobacteria bacterium SCN 69-37. Classification (GTDB taxonomy): domain Bacteria; phylum Acidobacteriota; class Vicinamibacteria; order Vicinamibacterales; family SCN-69-37; genus SCN-69-37. Next base: position 15,724 of record MEDJ01000008.1, read on the forward strand.
TATCCCAGCCGGTTCGGCCGCACCATCGACATCACGGCGCTCATCGAACGGTACGGCGCGCAGACGGGGGAGGAACTGGAAGCCGAGCGGCCCAGCGTGACGGTTGCCGGCCGTATCCTGGGAATCCGCAGCTTCGGCAAGGCCAGTTTCCTGGTGCTCTCCGATGGACGCGAGCGTGTGCAGGTGTACGTGCGCGCGGACAGCGTCGATGCCGCGAGCCTCGAGATTTTCAGGCGTCTCGACTTCGGCGATCACGTTGGCGTCGAGGGGCGCGTGTTCCGGACGCGGACCAACGAGCTGAGCATCTGGGCGTCACGCCTCGAGTTCCTGGCGAAGTGCCGCCTACCGCTGCCCGAGAAGTGGCACGGCCTGACCGACGTCGAGGTGCGGTACCGGCAGCGGTATCTCGACCTGATCGTCAACCCGGCCTCGAGGCGCGTGTTCGAGGCGCGGGCCCGGACGGTCGCGGCCATCCGGCAGTTCCTCAACGGCCGTGGGTTCCTCGAGGTCGAGACGCCGATGATGCAGCCGATGGCCGGCGGCGCGCTGGCCCGGCCGTTCATCACGCACCACAACGCCCTCGACATCGACCTCTACCTGCGCATCGCCCCCGAGCTCTATCTCAAGCGCCTCACCGTCGGCGGCTTCGAGAAGGTCTACGAGATCAACAGGAACTTCCGCAACGAGGGGATATCGACGCAGCACAATCCCGAGTTCACGATGCTCGAGTTCTACGAGGCGTACGTGGACTACGAGCACCTGATGCAGATGACCGAGGAGATGCTGTCGCACGTCGCTGCGCAGGTAACGGGCGGGAGCGACACGCCCTGGGGCGATCACATCGTGTCGTTCGCGCCGCCGTACCGCCGGCTGTCGTTGCGCGACGCGGCTGCCGAGGCTGCCAGTCAACGACTGGCCAGTGTCCCGTCGTGGCGCGAGGGCACCGTGACCGCCACGGACCTGCGCGACAGGTCGCGCGCCGAGGCCGTGGCGCGCGCGCTCGGGCTCGAGGTGGAGCCGGGCCACGGGGCAGGCCGCATCGCCACGACGATCTTCGAGGCATTGTGGGAGGCCGACCTCGTGCAGCCGACCTTCGTCTACGATTTCCCGACGGAGGTCTCGCCGCTGTCGAAGCAGAAGGCCGACGATCCGGACACGGTCGAGCGGTTCGAGCTCTATGCCGGCGGCTTCGAGGTGGCCAACGGCTTCAGCGAGCTCAACGATCCGGTCGAGCAGCGCGCCCGGTTCGAGGCGCAGTTGCGCGACCGTGCGGCCGGCGATGCCGAGGCGCACCAGATGGACGAGGACTACATCCGCGCCCTCGAGTACGGCCTGCCGCCGACAGGCGGCGAGGGCATCGGCATCGATCGGCTCGTCATGTTGCTGACCAACAGCCCCTCGATCCGCGACGTCATCCTGTTCCCCCTGATGCGGCCGCGAACCCTCGAGGCCGCCACGGCCGACGACGACGGCGGGGACGCCTAGAACGATGCCGTCCGGGGCCGGCGCGTTCGCCTGGTTCGTGGCGCGGCGGTATCTCACCGCGCGGCGGCGCCAGGCGTTCATCTCGCTGATCTCGGCCGTCTCGATCCTCGGCGTGGGCGTGGGCGTGATGGCCGTGATCGTGGCGCTGGCGCTGATGACCGGCGCGCAGGGTGAACTGCGCGATCGCATCGTCGGATCGACAGCGCACATCTACGTCTACAAGCTGGACGGGCCGTTCACGGATCTCGACGCGGCACGTGCGCGCGTGCAGGTGCCGGGCGTCGTGGCCTCGGCGCCCGCGATCCTCGGCGAGGCGCTGCTGCAGGCCAACGGCGGCAGCGGCGCGGTACTGAAAGGGATCGATCCCGCCCTCGAGTCGTCGGTGACCGACATCGCGTCGGCGGTACAGTCCGGATCGATCGAGGCGCTGGTCGGGCGCGATCCCGAAGCCAGGCCGGGGATTGTGCTCGGAGCCGATCTCGCCGACACCCTCGGACTGCGGCTGGGCGACAGGGTTGTCGCGTACAGCACGGCCATGACCTCGACGCCGACGGGGCTGCGCAATCGGAGTCAGACGCTCGAGGTGGTCGGCATCGTGCGCTTCGGGTTCTACGAGGTCGATTCGCGCTTCGGGTTCGTCTCGCTCGAGACGGCCACGGCCCTCGTCAGTCCCGACGGGCCGAACATGCTGCAACTCCGGCTCGCCGACGTCGACGCGGCACGCGGCATTCGCGATCGCCTGCAGGAAGCGCTGGGGTTCAACTACCGCGTCGAGGACTGGATCCAGCTCAACGAGAACCTGTACTCGGCGCTGTGGCTCGAGAAGGTCGCCATCTCGCTGGCCATCGGGTTGATCGTCATGGTGGCGGCGCTCAACATCGTGGCGTCGCTCGTGCTGCTCGTGATGGAGAAGACGCGCGACATCGCGATCCTCCGCACGATGGGCGCGCGCGTGGCCACCATCAGGCGCATCTTCATGTACCAGGGGCTCACGATCGGCCTCATCGGCACGATGGGCGGCGCTGTGCTCGGCGTGACCGTGTCGGTCCTGGCCGATCGTTTCCGGATCATCAAGATGCCGGCCGACGTGTACCAGATTGCGTATCTGCCGTTCCGCGTGCAGCCGCTCGACGTCGCGATTGTCGTGGTGGCGGCCATCGTCATCTGCTTCGTCGCCACGATCTACCCCTCGCGTCAGGCCGGGCGGATCGATCCGGCCGAGGCGCTCAGGAACCAGTGAACATGTCGTTCGTCCAGGTCACCGGCCTCGACAAGTCGTACGCCACGGCGAGCGGCGCGCTCGTCGTCCTGCGCGATCTCGATCTGGCCATCACCGAGGGTGAAATGGTGGCCATCGTCGGCGCGTCGGGCGTGGGGAAGAGCACGCTGCTGCACGTGCTGGGCGGACTCGATCGGTTCGAGCGTGGCACGGTCCGGATCGGCGAGGCGCAGATCGATCGCATGGATGACGATGCGCGCGTGGCGTTCAGGAACACGCACGTCGGGTTCGTGTTCCAGTTCCATCACCTGCTCCCGGAGTTCACGGCGATCGAAAACGTCGAGATGCCGCTGTTCCTTGCTGGCGTGCCCGTAGCCGAGCGGGAAGCCAGGGCGCGGCAGTTGCTCGAGCGCGTGGGGCTGTCGGCGCGTCTCGGTCACCGGCCCGGGACGTTGTCCGGGGGAGAACAGCAGCGCGTGGCCGTGGCGCGTGCGCTCGTGGCGCGACCGGCCCTGCTGCTGGCCGACGAACCGACGGGGAACCTGGACGAGGCGACCGCTGCTGACCTGCATCGGCTGCTGCGCCAGATCCACGCCGAGGATCGCCTCACCTCGGTCATCGTCACCCACAATCCCACCCTGGCCGCGGCCTGCGATCGCAGCCTTCGGCTCGAAGGGGGACGCCTCGTGCCCGACGGTCCTGGCGGTCGCGCGCCAATTCGAACGGACTCTTTGGACACGCCGTGACGGCGAGGGCGTTCACCCCTCGTTTTATCGTGGTTTTTCTTTGACATGCCGGTCGGAGAGTCGGTATTTTGCCGCTGGGATTCCCGTTCGTCCAGTTCCTGCGCGGCGTGTCGTCGATCGGTCCGCCGCCTTCCCAGCGAGGAGCGTCTATCGTGACCCAGTCCACCCGTCGTGTGGTGTTTCTCACCTGTCTGATCGTTCTGTTGACGATCCCCACAGAACTCGTGCTGCTGCGGGCCCTGGCCGAGCCCGATCAGCACCAGGCCATTCGGGGGTGGGCCGCGTCGCTGTCGAGCGCGCAACTGCAGTCGGAGGCCCGCCGCATCCAGTCGTATCCGGTCGTCTATCGGCGCGAGATTCTGCGCGCGGCTTCGCCGGACCTGCGAGCCAGCGTCTGGCGGGCGCACGTCGATCGGTACCTCGCCGAACGTCCCGGCCTCGACGTGAATACGGTGGCAATCATCGACGCGCTGCGTGCGACGTTGACGCCGGAACTCTTCGACACGCCGACAGACGCCGAGAAGGCGGCCACGAACACGCTGGCACACCAGGTGGCGGACATCATCGGGCCCGACGATGCGCGGTTCCTGATGTTCACGCTCGGTCCCGACGACGGCACGTTCGCCAGTTATGAACCGCTGGCCGTGTACCTGACCAACAAGGTGCGCGGCATGTTCGTCGTGGTTGGGCAGACGTTCGATTGCGACTGCTCGTTCGACAATGGCTGCTTTACGATTTCGGCGAGTTGCTCGTATAGCAGCGGTTGTACGCCGTTCTTCGGATGGCCTGGCTGCGGCTACTTCTGGAACGAGCCCTGCTACGGCGGCTGTCTGGCCGGCTGGTAGATCGCGCGCAACCAGGAGATCCGAAGATGGATGCCCATCGGTGGATTCGTCGCCTGAGCCTCGCGCTCTGCGTGATCTGCGTGCTTGCCGTGGCAGGAACGGCGGTCGCGCTGCGTCGTACGGCCAGCGACACGAGCGGTGCCAGCGGGTACCGCGTGGGCGATCGAATCGATCTGCCGGCCGAATGGTTTGCCGGCGCGGCTTCGACGACCGTCGTATTCATGCGGAGCGATTGTTCGGCCAGTCAGGCGCTGGCCGAGCGGCTCGCCGAGGGGCGGCCGCGGATCGCCTCAGGTGCGCGCGTCCTTGCGGTCGTGCCCGGAACCTCGACACAGGAGATCGACTTTGCTGTCGAGGCCGGGTTCGATCGCGCGGCCGTTCGAACGGCCGAGTTCCAGCAGATGAAGCTGCGTGTCGTGCCGGCCGTCGTGACGGTTGACGCGGCAGGAACCGTCACGCGCGAGGCGCTGGCGCTGGCCGGTGCGGACGGACAGATCGCGATTGACGCGTTTCTGCCGAGTTCGTGAGCCTCCGTACGGTCGACCAGGAGGTACTGCGTGTCCGCGCTCGGTCTCGTTGCGATTCTGGCGAACGCGCTCCTGCTCTATACCGTGGCCGCAGTGGCGGCACGCGCCGTGCGCCGCAGGGATGCGGCGACGATTGACATCGTTCCGTATCTGGCGCTGCTCTTCGTGTGCGTCGGGCTCCCGTCGTCGTGGCTGCCCGGCGCGTTCGGGCATGCCGTCAGGGCCGCGCTGCCGCTTGCGGCGCTCCTGATCATCAGGCACTTCCGATCCGTTCCGTCATCGGTGCCGCTGTTCGGCTGGAGCATTCCCGTCGTGATCGGCGTATCCGGCCTCGTCTGGGGCCTCGATGTGCTGCAAGTCACACGATGGGCGACTCCGGCATATCTGGTCGTCGGGCTGGCCGTTGGCGTGCTCGTGCTCGGCCAGGAAACGCGTCGATCGACAGGCGTCCACAGGCGCCGCGTCGGGCTGGTCACGATGGGAACGACGGCACTCGCAGCGAGCCTGCTCGTCGCTCTGCTGGCGGCCTTTCTGTCTGTCGGCTCGCGACGGATGCTGCTGCCGCTCGGCTCTCTGATCAACAGTGCCGCGTTCGTCTGCTATTTCCTGGCCTTCGCCCCGCCGCGTCGCCTGATCGCCCGCTGGCGCAACAACGAGCGCGCGGCGTTCCTGGCCGGTACGCACGAGCGGGAGCCGGAGGAGCGGGGCCGGATGGCGGCCGAGGATTTGATCGAAGGCGTGCGTCGCTGCGTCGGCCCGTCGGCGGCGTTCGTGGCGCGGCCGCAGGCTCCCGGCTCGGATCGGCTGGTCGTCAGGGCCGCCACCGATCGGGCGCTGATCGGCGCGACGCTGTCGGTCTCCGAGGGGATGCCGGGCATCGTCCACAGCGAGCGATGGACGGTTCTCGGCACGGTTGGCGACTGCCCGGAAGATCTGGCGCGCCTGCTGGCGCCGTACGGCCGGGCGCTCCTCGTCGCGCCGATCGTCGCCGACGCCGAGTCGTGGGGAATCGTGGGGACGGTTCACCGCCGCGTGCCGCTGTTTCCGGCCGACGACCTGCACATGCTCGAACAGTTGGGCCGGAGTGCGGCGATTGCGTTCGATCATGCGCAACTGATCGTCGAACGGCGGGAGCGCGCCCGGCAGGAAGCCGACGCGCGCCTGCGGGATCTCGAGTCGCGCGTGGGCCTCATGCTCGACAGCATCAGGGACTACGCCATGCTCGTGCTCGACGAGGCCGGGACCGTGGCGGCGTGGCACGTCGGGGCCGAGGACGTCTTCGGGTACACGCGCGAACAGATCACGCGCGAGTCGGCGGCGCCGCTGTTCGACCTTGCGCCCGAGGCGTTCGCCGCGTGGCTGGCCGACGCAGCGGTTCACGGCAAGGCCGAGCGCGAGGGCACCTGCCGTCGTCCGGACGGCCGGACGTTCCGTGGGGTGACGACCATCCGGCCGCTGGCGGCCGCGGACGGATCGCTGCCGGGGTTCGTCGTGGTCACGTGCGACGTGACCGAGCGGCGCACGCTCGAGGAGCGCCTGCACCACGGGCAGAAAATGCAGGCGATCGGGCAGCTCGCGGGCGGCATCGCCCACGACTTCAACAACCTGCTGACGGCCATCATCGGCTATACCGACTGGCTCGAGCGCGACATGGCGGGCGATCCCCGCGCCGGACAGGTTCGCGAGATCCAGCACGCGGCCGGGCGCGCCGCGGATCTCACCCGGCAACTGCTCGCGTTCAGCCGCCGGCAGGTGGTCCAGACCACGAGCCTCGATCTCACGCGTCTGGTCCGCGACCTGTTGCCGATGCTGCGCCGGCTCATCGGCAGCCGCATCGAGATCGTCGACAGCACGGCACCGCGTCTGCCGCCCGTGTTCGGCGATCGCAGCCAGGTGGAGCAGGTCGTCGTCAATCTGGTCTTGAACGCGCGTGACGCGATGCCGGACGGTGGCCGGATCACGATCCTGACCGCAGATGTGCCGTGGCAGGGAGGGCAGGGCCGGTCGGCGGGCCACGATTCGCACGTGCTGCTGACGGTCGCCGACACCGGTTGCGGCATGGACGCCGAGACCCGTCGCCGCGCCTTCGAACCGTTTTTCACGACGAAGGCGGTCGGCAGCGGCACGGGGCTCGGGCTCGCCACCGTCTACGGCATCGTCCAGCAGATGGGGGGCGTGATCGAGATCGACAGCGAGATCGGATGCGGGAGCACGTTCCGGATCGGCCTGCCGCATGCGGCCGAGCCGGCCTGTCCGCCGCATCCCCCGTTGCCGCAGGCCGTGACCACCGGCTGCGAGACGCTGTTGCTGATCGAGGATGACGACGCGCTGCGGGCGTATCTCGTGCACGTGCTCGAGGGCCACGGGTACCACGTGATTGCGGCCGAGGGCGCCGAGGCCGCGTTGACGGTGACCGAGGAGGAGATCCGCGCCGTGGATCTGGTCATCAGCGACGTGGTCGTGCCCGGGATGTCCGGACCGGAGATCGTGGCCGAACTCGAGCACCTGCGCCCCGGCCTCCCCGCGCTCTATATTTCGGGCGGGGCGGACCTCGGCGGTGGGGCGGGCGAGGGCACGGGGCCGACGGGCCTGCTGCTGCAGAAGCCGTTTTCGTCGACGGATCTGCTGGCCCGGGTTCGCCACGTGCTCTCGGTCTCTTGACCGAAACGGGCGGATCGTGCCGGATCGGCCGGCACCGATGCCGTATAATGCCGAGAAGGAAACGCGCTGAGAGCTCCACTTTCAGGCGGACGACTCGATGTTTGAACGCTATACCGAACGAGCGCGGCGCGTTCTGTTCTTCGCCCGCTACGAGGCCACCCAGCTCGGCAGCACGTCGATCGAGACCGAGCACCTGCTGCTCGGGCTGATCCGCGAGGGCAAGGGGCTGACCAGCCGCATTTTCGCGCGATCCCACCTGTCACTCGACAGCATCCGCAAGGAAATCGAGGGGCGCACGGTCTTCCGCGAGAAGGTGGCCACGTCTGTCGAGATCCCCTTCAGCGCCGAGACGAAGCGGGTGTTGCAGTATGCGGCTGAAGAGGCCGACAGGCTGCTGCACACCTACATCGGCACCGAACACCTGCTGCTCGGCATCCTGCGCGAGGAGCGATCGGTGGCAGCCTCGATCCTCTACGAGAAGGGGATGCGCCTGGCGAGCGTGCGCGAGGACATCGTCCAGCTGCTCAACGAGAAGACGGCGCCGGCCCGGCCGAAGGAGACACCGCTGCTGGCCGAGTTCAGCCGCGACCTGACGGAGGCTGCGGTCAAGAACGGGCTCGATCCGCTGGTGGGGCGCGCTCCCGAGGTGGAGCGCGTGCAGCAGGTCCTCTGCCGTCGCACGAAGAACAACGTGGTGCTGATCGGCGAGCCGGGTGTCGGCAAGACCGCCATCGTCGAGGGTCTGGCGCAGCGGATCGTCTGCGGCGATGTGCCGCACTTCCTGGCCGACAAGCGCCTCCTGGCACTCGACATTTCGCTGATCGTCGCCGGCACGAAGTATCGCGGGCAGTTCGAAGAGCGCCTGAAGGCGATCATGAAGGAGCTCACCGAGAACCCGAACATCATCGTGTTCATCGACGAGCTGCACACGCTGGTGGGCGCGGGATCGGCCGAAGGATCGCTCGACGCCGCGAACATCCTGAAGCCGGCGCTCTCGCGCGGCGAAATCCGCTGCATCGGGGCGACGACGCCGGCCGAGTACCGGCGGTACATCGAGAAGGATCGGTCGCTCGAGCGCCGGTTCCAGGCGGTCAAGGTGGATCCGCCGAGCGAGACCGAGACGATCCAGGTGCTGATGGGCATCAAGGATCGATACGAGTCGTTCCATCACGTCGAGTACACGCGCGAGGCGATCGAGGCGGCCGTCTATCAGTCGAGCCGCTACATCACGGATCGGTTCCTGCCCGACAAGGCGATCGACCTGATCGACGAGGCCGGATCGCGCGCCAAGATTCGCGACGCCGAAATGAACGCCGAACTGGGCGAAATCAGCCGCGTGGTCCGCACGTCCGTCGAGGTCGACGGGGACGGGACCGCGCTCGCGGCCGATCGCGCCTGGACGCCGGCCGACGCGGAGACGGTGGCGCGCGAGCAGGCGTCGGTGGTGCGCGAGCGGCTCGACGTGAAGTCCGCGGCCACGCGCGTCCGCATCGGGAAGGCCGACATCGACGAGGTCGTCTCGAAGTGGACCGGCGTGCCGCTGACGTCGGTCACCGAGGACGAAGGCGACAAGCTGCTGCGGATGGAAGAGGAACTGCACCGGCGCGTCATCAGCCAGGAAAAGGCCATCTCGGCGCTGTCGCGGGCGATCCGGCGGTCGCGTGCCGGGCTGAAGAACCCCTCGCGGCCGGTCGGGAGCTTCGTGTTCCTGGGGCCGACGGGGGTGGGCAAGACCGAGCTGGCGCGGGCGCTGGCGAGCTTCCTGTTCGGCAGTGACCATGCGCTCATCCGCTTCGACATGTCGGAATACATGGAGAAGCACTCGGTGTCGAAGCTCATCGGCTCGCCGCCCGGCTACGTGGGGCACGAGGAGGGCGGTCAGCTCACCGAGAAGATCAAGCGCAATCCCTACTCGGTGGTCCTGCTCGACGAGATCGAGAAGGCTCACCCGGATCTGTTCAACATCCTGCTGCAGGTCTTCGAGGACGGGCACCTGACCGACGGGCTCGGCAATCGCGTCAACTTCAAGAACACGATCGTCATCATGACGTCGAACATCGGCGCGCGCTTCATCCAGAAGAAGGCGGCGCTGGGCTTCCAGTCACCCGATCGGGGCGATGCCCAGAAGTCGGTGACCGACATGGTGCTGGGCGAAGTGAAGCGGACCTTCAACCCGGAATTCATCAACCGCATCGACGAACTCATCGTCTTCGAGCCGCTGTCGGACGACGACCTGCGGCAGATCGCGGGCCTGCTGATCGAGACTCTCAATGCGCACCTCGTCGATCGCCACCTGACGCTGCACGTGCAGCCCGAGGCCATCGACTGGATCATCGAGGCCACGTGCCGCGACCGGTCCTACGGCGCGCGGCCGCTCCGGCGGGCGATTCAGCGGTACATCGAGGATCCGCTGTCCGAGGCGCTCATCCGGGGGGAACTGCGGGAGGGCGACGTCGAGATCTACCTCGATCACGGGGCGCTGGCCTGGCGCTCCTCGGGTCAGGATGAGGCCGGCCGGCGCCTGGCCGTGACCGTCTAAGCAGCGTGGTATCCATGTTCGTTCGCTCGATGTTCGTTGCGGCGGCGCTGTTCGTCTGGGCTGCGCCGGCCGCCGCGCAGGTCGCACCCTGCTCGGCCTCGGAAACCTCCGCCAACCTGCCACCGGCCGATTCGGGCCCGCTCTACCGGTGCGTGCAGATCGTGGCCCACGCCGGTGGCGACCGTGTCACCGAGGTCGAGCCGATGGTCGATCCGCGCACGTACGCCGCGGCCCTGACGCCGGCCTGGACGCAGCGCAGCCGCAGCCTCTGGATGCCGTACGACGAGAGCATCCTGCAGGCCGACTTCTGGAAGCTCTGGCGGACGGAATTCCTCGAAGATCTCTGGATCGAGGTCATCGACGAGCCGTTCGAGAATGGCGTGATCGGCAAGCACGTCATCTTCCATTACGAGGAACGCGCGCGTGTCAAGGTGGTCGACTACGTGCCGGCCAACGAGGACGAGAAGCTGAAGGTCAACGTCTCGGACATCGAGAAGAAGCTGCGCGAGGACAACATCGCGGTGCGGCTCGACTCGTTCGTCGACGAGGCCAGCCTGCGCAAGGTCATCGGCGTGCTGCGGACGCTGTACGCCGAGAAGGGGTATAACGACGCGTCGGTGGCCACCGAGCGCGCACCGGTCGTTGGCGGCTCGAAGCTGATTCACCTCACGTTCCGGATCGATCCGGGGCCCAAGGTGGAGATTGCCGAGGTCCTGTTCGAGGGGAACGAGGCGTTCAGCGATGGCAAGCTGCGCCGGCAGATGGCGCACAACAAGCCGAACGGGTTCCTCGGCCTGCTCGGCGACGCCATCTACAACGAGTCGCTGTTCCCCGAGGACGCCGAGCGCGTCACGGACTTCTACCGGCGGAACGGCTACGCCACGGCCCAGATCGGTCAGCCGGCCATCGAGACGGTGCGGCTCGCACCCGACGGCAGCCGGCGCTGGATCCGGCTGCGCGTGCCGGTCGACGAAGGGCCGCTCTACACGATTGGCACGTTCGAGATCACCGGCGAGGAGAAGCTGAATCTCGAGGCCGTCAAGAGCCTGTTCAAGATTCATCCCGGCGATACCTACAGCAGCGAGAAGATCCGCAAGGGCATCGACGAGGCGCGCAAGGCGTATGGCGCGTACGGCTACTGGCAATGGCAGCCGGACCCCGAACTGCAGCCGCGCGACATCGATCCCTCGACGGGAGAGACCATTCCCGATGCGCCGCCGGTGATGGACATCCGTCTCCGGATGGAGCCGGGCGAGCAGTTCTTCGTCAACCGGATCACCTTCACGGGGAACACCACGACACACGACTCGGTCATCAGGCGCGAGATGCGCGTGGCCGAAGGCGGCGTGTTCAACGCTGAGGCGCTCAAGGAGAGCGTGCGTCGCCTGAACCAACTCGGGTACTTCCGGGCGTTCGAGGGGACCGACGGCGAGATGGACGTGGCGCAGACGCCCGGCACCGAGAACAAGGTGGACGTCACGCTGAAGTTCGAGGAGCAGAACCGGAACCAGCTGACGTTCGGGGCGGGCGTGTCGCAGTTCGACGGCTTCTTCGGCCAGCTGTCGTTCCAGACGTCGAACTTCCTGGGACGCGGGGAAACGGTCGGCGTCTCGCTCCAGAAGGGCGCGCGGGCGCGCAACTACCAGCTCTCGTTCAGCGAGCCGTACCTCTTCGAGCGGCCCATCACGGTGGGCGCCGACGTCTACAGCCGCGAGTACATCTTCCCGCTGCAGTACACGCAGCGATCGACCGGCACGAACTACGTCTTCGGGTTCCCGCTGGCCGACTACACGCGGATGTTCCTGACGTACTCGTACGAACAGATCGAGGTGCGTGACGTCAACCCGGTGTACTCGCCCGAGGTCCTGAGCGCGAGCCCGTATCTGGCCGACGCGCTGCTGTCCAACCAGGGCGGCAAGCGCCGCGTGAGCAAGATTTCGCCGAGCCTCGTGTTCAACACGGTCAACAGGCCGATCTTCCCGACGGCCGGCACGCGGTATTCGGCGACGTTCGACTTCGCCGGCTCCGGACTGGGCGGCAACACGGACTACGTGCAGACCCGGCTCGAGGGGATCTGGTACCTGCCGATCACCGCGCGGACGTCATTCGGTCTTCGCGCCGAGGGGCAGTACGTCAGGCCCTACGGCCGGACGACGACGCTGCCGATTTTCGAGAAGCTGTTCTCGGGCGGCGAGTACTCGATGCGTGGATTCGATCTGCGGACGGTCGGTCCGCGCGACCCGGCGACCGGTGTGTTGATCGGCGGCAACAAGATGCTGACGTTCAACGCCGAGTACTACGTCGACATCATGAGTCAGTTGCGACTGGTGATGTTCGCCGACGCAGGGCAGGTGCGCGACGTGGGCGACCGGTTCGCGTGGCAGGAAGACGTGCTGCGCCGTGTCGTGCCGGATCCGCCCTTCCTGAGCGACCTGCTCGGGACGACGAACCTGCTGTATCCGGAAGGCCAGGGCATCAGGACCGAGGTGGTAGGGCAGACAGCCGCGTTCAAGACCTCACTCGGCCTCGAAGTGCGATTCATGATGCCGGTGCTGAACGTGCCGTTCCGGCTCATCGGGGCCTACAACCCGAGCCGCGGCCAGGTCTACAACCACCAGTCCGAACTGACGAAGGGCCTCACGTTCCGCTTCGCCGTCGGCACGACGTTTTAAGAAGGCGGGGAGGCTGCAGGCTGGAAGGAGGCGGGAAGGCTTCCTGGCCGCCTCCCCGCCTGTCGCCTCCCAGCCTTCTTTTTCTAGAAGTGCGTCACATCAATCGTGAACGTGGCCGGACCCTCGAGCCGGCCGACGTCGTAGACGCGCGCGCAGAGTGAGCCCGCGCCCTGCACCACGCCGCTGACCAGGCCGCCCTGTGCGGTGATGTCGTTGGCCAGCACGATCGTGCAGGTCGTGCCGCTCCAGGTGCCGAGCGCCAGCCCCACGATCGTGTTCCCGAGCGACTCGTTGGTCCACCGGGCGCCGCTGGTGACGCCGATGATGGTTTCCCCGGTCGGCAGCGTGCCGCTGAGGTCATTGAGGAACAGGCCGTTCGTGGCCGGGTTCCACGCGTGGACCGTGGCCGAGCCCGTCGGTTCATCCGGGTTCTCGCCGATGTAAACCGTCTCGCCGACGACGAAGGTCCCGCTGCCGCCCGAGGCCACGCGCATCGTCAGACGGGGCCGGAGCCCGCGGAGTGAGGCGTTGACCGAGCCGGCCGTCTGGATGGCGATCGGCGCGAACGTGACGGCGCCATTGACCGTGAGCGTGCCCTCGAAGGACTCGGTCACCGGCGTGAGATCGGGGGTTGGGGTCGGGGTCGTCGGATTGTCGCCGCACGCGAGGGTCGCGGTGGCGCAGAAGATGATGACAGCTCGCAGTATCGACGGTCGGCGCATGCCTGCTCCTTGAGTGTGTCCGGCTGATCGAGCAACGTTCGTGCCTCGGCCGACGGGACAACCGAAATAGTCTACTCGGGCCTGACGCAATCTCAGCAGACGTGCGGGAACGCCAACTGGCCGGTTCGGGTGACAACGGGCTGTCCGATGAGGACGACCGGACACGGCCGTCCGGCGTCTGAAGCCGGCAGGTTGGCGCTGGGATCCGTGCACACGACGGCGCCGATGTCTGGTAGGATGCAGTGTTCCCACGAGCCGGCGTGGCGTGGCTACCCGGTTCTCGTCGTGGCCGCGGCCACGGGAAGGGCAGCAGAGGTTCAGCCAAAGATGACGCGTGTAATCACCGCCACCGTACTGAGTACGTTTCTCGTCGTGAGCACGGCCGCGGCCCAGACGCCGGCCGCTCCCGCCCCCTCGACACCGGCGCCCGCCGCGCAGGCTCCGGCCGCGGTTCCCAATCCCGGACCGTTCCCGGCCGACGCACGGATCGCGTTCGTCAACCTGCAGGCCGTGGTCCAGAACTCGCAGCTCGGCCGCGCCGGCCAGGAGCGCATCAAGGCGTTGAGCGACAAGCAGAACACCGAGATTGGCGCGAAGAACAAGGAACTCCAGACGCTCCAGCAGGAGATTCAGAGCGGCAGCAGCGTGCTGGCGGCCGCGGTGCTCGCGCAGAAGACCGCAGACGCCGATCGCCGGGGCCGCGAACTGCAGTTCCTGCAGGAACAGGCGCAGGTCGATCTGAGCGCACTGCAGAACGAGTTGCTCGAGGACTTCGGCGAGAAGGTGCTGCCGATCGTCGAGCAGATTCGCGCCGAGCGGAACCTGTGGGCGGTGTTCACGACCGGTGACGGCAGCGGGCTCGCAGCGATCAACGGGGCCCTCGAGATCTCGGCCGAGGTCGTGCGTCGCCTCGATGCGGCCAAGTAGGGCCGGCCGGACGGCCGAATCGATGACTCCGGCGGTCGACGCCGCGGCTTCGGCCCGGTGACGGCTGCCGGAGTTCTTTTTTTGCCGATGATCACCATACCCCCCGTTCTCGAACGCCTCGCACACCGTTATCCGTCCGTGCTGGTCGACGCCGTCACCAGTCACGATCCCGGCCGCCGCATCGTCGCCGTCAAGAACGTCACGGTGAACGAGGAGTACTTCCAGGGGCACTTCCCGGGAACGCCGGTCCTGCCCGCCGTGCTGATGATCGAGGCGCTGACGCAGGCGGCCACGCTGCTGGTGGCCGGCACCGACGCGGAGGGACGACGGGCGCGGCTGCGGGGCGTGGACAAGGCCAAGTTCCGGCGCCAGGTCGTGCCGGGTGACCGCGTCGAACTCGAGGTGGCGATGGGCCGGCGGCGCGGCGCGGTCGTCCGCGCACGGGCCGTGGCGTCGGTCGACGGCCACGTGGTGGCCGAGGCCGAACTGGTGCTCGCGTTCGAGCGCGTGCCGCGGCCTCGCGAGGCCGCGTTCCCGGGCGCCGACGTCCACGAGACGGCCATCGTCCACGAGGGCGCCGTGATTGGCGAGGGGACCGTGGTCGGGCCTCACGCGATCGTCGGGCCGCAGGTGGTGCTCGGCCGGCACTGCCACGTCGGGGCGTCGGCCATCGTCGAGGGCTACACGACGATTGGCGATCGTACCGAGATCTACCCGTTCGCCTCGATCGGGCTCGTGCCGCAGGATCGGAAGTTCCAGGGCGAGGTGACGAGGCTCGTCATCGGCCAGCACAACATCTTCCGCGAGTTCGTCACGATCCACAGGGGCACGGCCGGGGGCGGCGGCGTCACGACGATCGGCGACAGCAACCTGTTCATGGCCTACGCGCACGTGGCGCACGACTGCCACGTGGGCGACTCCACGATTTTCGGCAACGGCGCCACGATCGGCGGCCACGTCACGGTGGAGGATTTCGCGACGATCAGCGCGTACTCCGGCGTGCACCAGTTCTGCCGGGTCGGACGCCACGCCTTCATCGGCGGCTACACGGTCGTTACGCGCGACGCGCTGCCGTACGCGAAGACGGTGGGCAACCGCGCGCGGATCTACGGGGTCAACACGATCGGCCTCGTCCGGAGCGGCTTCAGCCCGGAGTTGATCGGCAAGCTCGGCCGGGCGTACCGGCACCTGTTGCAGCACAATACGAGCAGGGCGCTCGAGCTGATCGAGCGCGATCCGACGCTGGTGGCCGACGAGGTGAGCTATCTCGTCAACTTCATCCTGTCGGCCAAGCGCGGCGTCATCCTCCGGCGGCCCTCGCGGCGCGTCGACGATCAGATCGAGACGGAATGAGTCGTGGCGATCGGGCTGATCGCGGGTAACGGGACGTTTCCGTTCCTCGTGCTGCGGGCGGCGCGACGGCTCGGCCACGAGGTCGTCGTGGTCGCGGTGCGCGGCGAGGCGTTTTCCGACCTCGAGGCCCTGGCCCGCGAACTCGGGGGCACGACGTTCGAGTGGATTTCGCTCGGCCAGCTCGGGCGCTGCATTGCCACGCTGCGGCGGCACGACGTGCGGCGAGCCGTCATGGCCGGACAGGTCAAGCACGTCAAGCTGTTCACCGACGTGATGCCCGACTTCACGATGCTCGGCGTGCTCGGCCGCCTGGTCACGAAGAACACCGACGCGCTGATCTCCGGGATCGCCGACGCGTTGGCCCGCCAGGGCATCACCCTCATGGATTCCACCGATCTGCTGGCCGACCTGCTGGCGCGCCCCGGCGTACTGACGCGGACCGCGCCGTCGGCCGCGATGTCGGCCGATTTCGCCTTCGGCTATCCGATTGCCGACGCGATCGGCGGGCTCGACATCGGCCAGACCATCGTCGTGAAGGACCGTGCGGTGGTGGCCGTCGAGGCGATGGAAGGCACCGACGAGGCGATCCTGCGTGCCGGCCAGCTCGCCGGTCCGGGCGCCCGCGTCGTGAAAGTGGCCAAGCCGCGGCAGGACATGCGCTTCGACGTCCCTGTCGTGGGGCTGACGACGATCGAGACGCTGCGGACGGCGGGTATCGACGGCCTGTCGATCGACGCGGGCCGCACGCTGGTGCTCGATGGCGACGACTTCATCAGGGCGGCCGACGAGGCCGGCATCGTGGTGGTCGGTCGGGAGGCCGCGTCGTGACGGACGCGCCGCTCCTGCGCACCGCCGTGGTCGGCGTCGGACACCTGGGCCGGCATCACGCGCGCCTGCTCGCGACGATGCCCGGCACGCAGTTCGTGGCCGCCGTCGACCTCGATCGCGCGCGGGCCGAGGCAGCGGTCGCCGGCACGGCGGCCGAGGCGCTCGTCGATCACCGTGACCTGTTCGGCCGCGTCGACGCGGTAACCGTGGCCGTGCCGACCGCTGCGCACCTCGACGTGGCGCGCGCGTTCCTCGACCAGGGCATCCACGTGCTGGTCGAGAAGCCGATGGCGACCTCTGTGGCCGAGGCCGATGCGCTGCTCGCCGCGGCGGCGCGTCGCGGCGTCACGCTGGCCGTCGGGCACGTCGAGCGGTTCAACCCGGCCATCGAAGCGGCGCTGGCCGTGCTGCAGCAGCCGCGCTTCATCGAAATCGATCGGCTCAGCGGTTTCCCCGAGCGCAGCCTCGACATCGATGTCATCTTCGACGTGATGATCCATGATCTCGATCTGGTCCTGGCCATCGATCGCAGCGGTGTGGCCAGCGTCGAGGCGGTCGGCGTGCCGGTGCTGACGTCGCGCGTCGACATCGCGAACGCGCGCGTGCGGTTCGCGTCGGGCTGCATCGCGAACGTGACGGCCAGCCGCATCAGTCGCGATCAGGTCCGGAAGGTCCGCTGCTTCCAGCCGGACATGTACGTCTCGGTCGACGCCGGCGCGCGGGAACTCGAGGTCTGGCGCCTGCGCCGCTCTGACGGAGTACGTCCCGCGATCGAGGGCGGGCCCGTCGAGGTAGAGCAGGATGAACCGCTGCGGCGGGAACTGGCCGACTTCGTCGACGCCGTGCGCACGGGGCGGCCGCCGCGGGTGACGGGCGAGGCTGGCCGCGACGCGCTGGCGCTGGCCGCGCGCGTGACCCGCGCGATCGAGGCCGGGCCGGTGGCCACAGGAGGACAGGCAGGATGACGGCGCACGCACTGGGATCGCTCGAGGCTCGGCTGGCGCGGGGAGAGACGGCCACGCGCGAAGACGTCGCGAGTCTGTGCCGGGGCCAGGACCTGGTGAGCATCGGCGTCATCGGCGATCTGGTCCGGCAGGCGTGCACGGGCACGCGCGTGACCTACGGGCGCGTGCTGTCGTGCGAGGGCGACGTGCCGGACGCGATCGGGCAGGCCGGAGAGGTCCGGCTCGTCGGCACGCCCGCGTCGATCGACGACGCGCGTCGCCGCGTGCGCGCGGCGGTGGCCAGGGCTGGTGGCCGCGTGGTGACCGGGTTCTCGCTGGCCGACCTCGTCTCTCTGGCCGGTGACGATCGCGATCGTCTCCGCGGCGTGGCGGCCGACCTGGCGCAGGACGGGCTCGTGGCCGTAGCCGAGGTCGCAATCGACAGGGCGATTTCGGATGCCGCGGCGATCGCGCAGGTGCAGGCCGTGCGGGCCGGCGGGCTCGAGACCTGGCGCCTCACCATCGACGACGCCGAGGGGCTCGACGTCCGGATGGCGCTGATCGAACGGGCCCGGGCCGTGCAGGAGGCGACTGGAGCGGTGAGGGCCTTTGCGCCGCTGCCGCGGCGCGATCCGCGTGGCACGCCGTCGACAGGCTACGACGATGTGAAGACAGTGGCCGCGGCGCGGGTGCGGTGTCCAGACATCGAGGTGATCCAGATCGACTGGCCGCTCTACGGACCCAAGCTCGCGCAGGTGGCGCTGACGTTCGGCGCCGGCGATCTCGACGGCATCTCCCCGTACGACACGAGCGATCTCGGCCCGCGGCGCGCGCCGGTCGAGGACATCCACAGGCAGATCCGGGCGGCGGGCGGTGAGCCTGTCGAGCGCGACGCCACGTATCGTCCGAGAGGCTGACATGGTGCGGCTCGGCGCTGTCAGCTACCTCAACGTCAGGCCGCTCGTCGCCGGCCTGGCGCACGACCCCGACGTGTCGCTGCGCTTCGACGTCCCGTCTGTCTGCGCGCGGCTGCTCGGCGAGGGGATCATCGACCTGGGCATGGTGCCGTCGATCACCTGGCTCGATCGGCCCGGGCATCGCATCGTGCCGGGCATGTGCATCGGGTCTGACGGACCTGTCGCGTCGGTCGCGCTCTTCACGCGCCGGGCGATGACCGATGTCCGCACCGTGGCGCTCGATGCGTCGTCGCGGACGTCGGCGGCGCTGGTCCGCATTCTCTGCCGCCGCTACTTCGCCATCGATCCGGTATTCCTGACGCAGCCGCCCGACGTGGACGCGATGCTCGGCCGGGCCGATGCCGCACTGCTCATCGGCGATCCGGCGCTGTTCCTCGATCACCGGGCCCTCGGGCTCGACAAGATCGATCTCGGGGCGCTGTGGACCGGGATGACAGGACTGCCGTTCGTGTGGGCGTTCTGGTCCGGTCGGGCCGATGCGGCCTCGCCGGCAACGGTGGCCCGTCTGCAGGCGGCTGCGGCGGACGGCGCCGCCGATCTCGATCGCATTGCCGCGGCCTACTGCGAGGACGAGCCGTCGCACGTCCCCGTGGCGCGTCAGTACCTGCGCGAGCACATGCGCTACGGGTTCGGACCGCGCGAGATCGAGGGGCTGCGCCGGTACTACAGCGAGGTCGCGGCGCTGGGTCTGGCGACCCATGGTGCGCGCGATCCCGAGTTCTTTGCCGGACCCGACACGCCGCCGGCCGGCTGAAGGCTTCGCATAGAATTGTCGGACATGAGTGTGGACGCGATGGCCGACCGGATCCGCGCAGGCGCGCGTCTGTCGTTCGACGAGGCTGTCGTCCTCTACCGCGAGGCGCCGACGAGCCTGCTGGGGCGTCTCGCCGATGCCCGTCGCCGTGCGCGGCACCCGGATGGCATCGTCACCTACATCATCGACCGCAACGTCAACTACACGAACGTGTGCGTGGCGCGGTGCCGGTTCTGCGCGTTCTATCGTCCCGTCGGATCGGCTGAAGGCTACACGCTCGGCTTCGCCGAGATTTTCCGGAAGATCGAAGAGACGATCGCGCTCGGCGGCGAACAGCTGCTGCTGCAGGGCGGGCACAACCCGGACGTGCCGCTGGCGTGGTACGAGGATCTGTTCCGCCAGGTCAAGGTGCGGTATCCGGCCTTCCGCCTGCACGCGCTCTCGCCGCCGGAGGTGCTGCACATCTCGCGGCTGTCGCAGCTGCCGGTCCCGGTCGTCATCGAGCGGCTCGTCGCGGCAGGCCTCGACAGCATTCCGGGCGGCGGTGCCGAGATTCTCGTCGATCGCGTCAGGAAGATTCTGCACTGCTACAACAAGGCGTCGGCCGACGAGTGGCTCGACGTCATGCGGCACGCGCACCGGGCCGGGCTGCGCACGACGGCCACGATGATGTACGGCACGGTCGAGACGATGGAGGAGCGGCTCGAGCATCTGTACCGGCTGCGCGATCTCCAGGACGAGACCGGCGGGTTCACGGCGTTCATCGCGTGGAGTTTCCAGCCGCACCACACCGAACTCGGCGGCATCGAGGCGACGGGCGTCGAGTACCTCCGCACGCTCGCCATGGCGCGCCTGGTCCTCGACAACTTCGAGAACCTCCAGGCGTCGTGGGTCACGCAGGGCGGGAAGGTCGGCCAGCTCAGCCTCGCGTACGGGGCGAACGACATGGGCAGCGTGATGATCGAGGAAAACGTCGTGCGCGCGGCCGGGGCCGAGTACTGCATGGACGAGTTCGAGGTCGTCCGCAACATCGAGAACGCGGGGTTCGTGGCCAGGCGCCGGAACATGCACTACGACATCCTCGGCGGGCCGATCTTTCGCGAACGCGCGGTGCCGCGCATGCTCGAACTTGCCGTGGCCCGCGCCGACGGCCAGGCCGGCGAGTCCGACGATCTCCGCGGATACGAGGCCCGCAGCACGGGAGGGCGCCGACGCCGGTCGGCGACGTCGTGACGCGCCATGTTCTACGCGTGCCGCTGGCTGCTGCCGATCGATCGCCCGCCCATCGAACACGCCTGGCTTGAAACAGCCCATGGCGTGATCCGCCGTCTCGGCGAGGGCCCACCCCCGGCGCCCGCCGAGAATCTCGGCGACGTGGTCGTGATGCCCGGCCTGGTCAACGCGCATACGCACCTCGAATTGAGCTGGATGGCGGGGCAGGTCGCGCCGGCCGCGTCGCTCGTCGCCTGGATCCGCGCGATGCTGACGCTGCGCCGATCGGGGGCGCCGGGCGGACAGGCGCGCGAAGCGCAGGCGGTCGGCGAAGCGCTGGCCTCGATGCACGCGTCGGGCACGGTCCTTGTGGGCGACATCTCCAACAGCCTGATGACGCCAGCCCTCATGGCACGCGCCGGAATGGGCGGCGTCGTGTTTCACGAGCTGATTGGCTTCGACGTCATCGATCCGGTCAGCGTGGTCAGCGATGCGATCGGACGCCTCGGCATCGTGCACGGCCAGATCGACAGAGCGGTGCCGCTCGTGCGTCTGTCTCTGGCGGCGCACGCGCCCTATTCGGTGGCGCCTTCGCTCTTTCGCGAGATCGCGGCCCGCGTCCCGGACGGCCCGCTATCCGTGCACCTGGCCGAATCGGCCGATGAGCTGGCCTTCCTCCGGACGGGCCGCGGACCGATGCGCGACCTGCTCGACGATCTCGGCTCGTGGACGCCCGCCTGGTCGGCGCCCGGTGGTGGTCCGGTCGAGTACCTCGCGCAGCAGGGGTATCTGCGGCGCGGCCTGCTGGCCGTGCACGGCGTGCACCTGGCTGACGACGACCTGTGGCGGCTGCGCGAAGCCGGCGCCACGCTGGTCACGTGTCCGCGCAGCAATCTCTGGGTGGGGGCCGGCATGCCGCGCATCCCGCATTTCTATGCCGCGGGTCTTCCGGTGGCCATCGGCACCGACAGCCTGGCGTCCGTCGATTCGCTGAGCCTGTTCGATGAACTCGCCGAACTGCGGCGGATTGCCCCGGACGTGACGGCGGCGGCGCTGCTGGCCAGCGCAACGCGCGTCGGCGCCGAGGCGCTGGGGTTCGGCCAGACGCACGGCACGATTGCCGCGGGCAAGACCGCGGCCCTGCTTGCCGTCGACATCCCGGCCGGCGTGCGCGATGTGGAAGAATACCTGGTGAGCGGCGTACCGTCGTCTGCCGTTCGCCACCTGTCGTGATGCCCGGCCGCCTGCAGACGTACGCGTCGTTCGTCCGCGTCAGCCACTCGGTCTTTGCGCTGCCGTTCGCGCTGGCCGGGGCGCTGCTGGCGTCGCGGATCGTACCGCTCACCTGGTCGCGCGTCGGCTGGATCGTGGCCTGCATGGTCACGGCGCGCAGCGCCGCGATGGGGTTCAATCGGCTCGCCGACGCCACCTGGGACGCGCGCAATCCCCGGACCGCCTCGCGTGAACTGCCGCGCGGGGCCCTGTCGCGTCGCGAGGCCATCCTCTTCATCGTCGTCATGTCGGTGGCGTTCGTCTGGTGTGCGGCGCAGCTCGGCTGGGTCTGCCTGGCGCTGGCGCCGGTGGCGCTGGCCATCGTTTTCTGGTATTCGCTCGCCAAGCGCTACACGAGCTACACGCAGTTGTTCCTGGGCCTCGCCATGGCCGTGGCCCCGGCCGGCGGCTGGATTGCGGCCGGCGGGCCGGCGCAGATCGAGCCGTGGCTGCTCGGGCTCGCCATCGGCGCGTGGGTGGCCGGCTTCGACATCCTGTATGCGTGCCAGGATCTCGAGTTCGATCGGCGCGAGGGGCTGCGATCGATGCCCGTGCGCTTCGGTGTCGCACGCGCGATCGCGATCTCGCGCGGACTGCACCTGGTCACGGTCATCGCGCTCGCGCTGGTCGGCCAGCTCGCCGGGCTCGGCACCGTCTACGCGGTCGGCGTCGGACTGGTGGCGGTCCTGCTGGTCTACGAGCAGTCACTCGTGAGCGCCGCGGATCTGTCGCAGGTCAAGCGGGCCTTCGATCTCAACGGTTGGGTCGGCCTGCTGTATCTGGCCGCGATGGCCGTGGACGTGTACGTCGCATGACGACGCCCGTGGACGGTCGGCGAGCAGGACGGATCGCCATCGGCGTGACCGGGGCGAGCGGAGCCATCTACGCCGTGCGCACGATGGCCGCGCTGCTCGAACGCGGCTGCCATCTCGATCTCGTGGTCAGCGACTACGGGCGCCGGCTGCTGGTCGAAGAGATCGGCGCCGAGGTTCGGGCCGAGCGGCTGCAGGTCACCCTCGCCGAGCGCTACGGCCCCGGGGTGATGGCCGGGACGATCACGCTGCACGCGCATCGCGATCTCGGATCGGCGCTGGCCAGTGGCGGTCATCGCTGCGCCGCGATGGTCATCGTGCCGTGTTCGATGAAGACGCTGGCGGGCGTGGCGCACGGGCTGTCGCAGAATCTGATCGAACGCGCGGCCGACGTGATGTTGAAGGAGCGGCGCCGGCTGATCGTCGTGCCGCGTGAAACGCCGATGAGCCTGCCCGATCTGCGCAACATGGTCGCGTGCGCCGAGGCCGGTGCGATGGTCCTGCCGGCGATGCCGGCCTTCTACCAGAAGCCGCAGACGATCGACGATCTGGCGGCGTTCATCGCGGGCAAGATTCTCGACGCGCTCGGGTTCGAGCAGGATCTCTTTCCCGCCTGGACGGGGGCGTGATGGACGCGGCGCCCGTGACCACCTCGAAGGAGCCGGCCCGGATCGCGGGCATGTTCGACGCGATCGCACGGCACTACGACCTGCTCAATCGCCTGCTCAGCGCGGGATTCGACAGGCGCTGGCGCGCGCAGGCCGTCGCGGCGCTGCGGTTGTCGGGACGCGAGCGGCTGCTCGACATGTGCACCGGCACGGCGGACCTGGCGATGGCCGCGGTGACCGCGGCACGCGGCCAGGCGCGCGACGTCATCGGGATCGATTTTTCCGCGAACATGCTCGTGCGCGGACTCGCGAAAGTGCGCAGCGCCGGCCTGCAGACGCGCGTGCACCTCGCCCGCGGTGACGCGACGGCCGTGCCGCTGCCGGACGGGGCCGTCGAGGCGGCGAGCGTGGCGTTCGGCATCCGCAACGTAATCGATCCCGAGGCGGCGTGTCGCGAGTTCCATCGCGTGCTCGTCCCCGGCGGCCGTCTCGCCGTGCTCGAGTTCGGCACGCCGCGTCTGCCCGGATTGCGCGCCGCATACCTGTGGTACTTCCGCGTGATCCTGCCGCGCATCGGCGGCCTGGTTTCGCGCCATGGCGATGCGTACGCGTACCTGCCCGCGTCGGTGGCGGAGTTTCCGTGTGGCGACGCGTTTGCCGCCGTGCTCACCCGCGCGGGGTTCGGCCAGGTCACCTGGCGGACGCTCACGTTCGGCATCGTCTACCTGTATCTGGCGACCAGACTGCCCGACGATCGGGACGACACCGGCCGCCGGACGGATGCCGGCGTCTGAACCTGCCGTGAGGCCCCGGGCCGGTTTCCGGCCGCCGCCAGCCAGCCGTATACTGCCAACAAGTCGCTGATGTACTTCGATTTCGAGGATTACCGGCCAGAGGCGCCGCGAATTCCCCAGGCCATTTCGATTCGCGAAGCCGTGCTGGTGTCGGTCATCCTGCACCTGCTGGGGCTCGTCGCGTACCTGGTCATGCCCCGGCAGTGGTTCGATCGTCCCGAGACGCAGCTGGCCGAGGTGATCCCGCAGACCCCTGACGAGCGACAACCGATGCGGTTCGTCGAGGTGGTCCCGTTCGTCGATCGGTCGGCGCCGCCGGAGCGTCCGGCCGATGCGTCGGACATGGACCGTCGCAGTGCGACACGTGAGCGGCCGCCTGACGCGACGAATTCCCAACCGTTCCTGCAGGGCTCCACGCCGGAGCTGATGCAGGGCGGGCCACCCACGCCGCCCGCGCCCCCGAGTCCGCCACCCGCACCGCCAGCGCCGCCGGCCGCGCAGGTCGAGGCGCCACCCGCGAAGCCCGCCGAGCAGGGGTTCATCCCGGTCCCGCAGGAGGCCGCGCGGGAACGTCCGGCGCAGACCACGAACCTGCGCGAGTCGTTGAGCAACCTGCAGCAGTACCTGCGACAGGAGAATCTCGACAATGCGCGCGGCGGCCAGACCGATGTGTCGGCCGACATCCAGTTCGATTCGAAGGGCGTGGAATTCGGGCCGTGGCTGCTGCGCTTCAAACGCCAGGTCGAACGCAACTGGCTGGTGCCGCAGATTCTGGCCACGCACAGGCGCTACGAGCAGGTCGTCGTGCGCTTCATCGTCCATCGCAACGGATTCATTTCGAACGTCGAGGTCCTGCGGACCGCATCCATCCCGGCCCTGACGACGGCCGTGGTGAACTCGTTGCGGCTGTCGAATCCGACGGCCGTGCTGCCGCCGGAGTACCCGGAAGATCAGATGCCGATTGTCGCCACGTTCCACTACAACTACGACAGTCGTCCGGATCGGCCGTGACCGCCGCACGTCTCGTGGCCGTCGTCGGCCCCACGGCCACGGGCAAGAGCGCGCTGGCCATCGCGCTGGCGCAGCGGTTCGGCGGGGAAGTGCTCGGCTGCGACTCGACGGCCGTGTATCGCGGCATCGACATCGGCACGGACAAGGTGCCGGCGGCCGAGCAGGGCGGCGTGCCGCACCATCTCATCGATCTCGTCGAGCCGACGGCGGTCTACTCGGCGGCGCGGTATGCCGCAGACGCGGCCGCTGTCGCGCGCGCGGTCGTGGCGCGCGGGCACCTGCCGATTCTGGCCGGCGGGACCGGGTTCTACTATCGCGCGCTCGTGCGGGGCATGTTTCCCGGCCCGGCTCGTGACGAGGCGTTGCGGGCGCGGCTCGAGCGCGTGGCCGAGCGCCGCGGAACGGAATCGCTGCACCGGTGGCTCCAGCGTGTCGATCCGGCGTCGGCCCAGCGCATCCAGCCGCGCGATCGCATGCGGCTCGTCCGCGCGCTTGAGGTGTACCGGTTGACGCGCCGGCCGCTCACCGAGCACTTCGCGCACACGGTGTCGCCGATTGCGGAATTTGCGATCCTGCCGATTGGCCTGCGATTGCCGGCCGACCTGTTGCGCGAGCGCGTCACGCGCCGCGTCGATCAGCAGTTCCACGCCGGCCTGCTCGGCGAGGTCGAGCAGCTGGTGGCCGCCGGCGTGCCGCCCGGGGCGCACGCGTTCAGCGGCCTGGTCTATCGTCAGGTGATGGAACTGCGCGCCGGCGTCCGCGATCTCGCGGCCACGCGCGATCTCATCATCCGCGAGAACCTGCGGTACGCGCGGCGGCAGGCGATGTGGTTCCGCCGCGAAGCCGGCGTGCACTGGCTCGACCTGGCGGGAGAAACGCCGGAGGCCGTCGCCATCGCCGCGGGCGTTGTCGAGGCGTGGCTGTCGACCCCGCAGGGGCCGAAGCCCCCGCGCTCCGGTGCGGCGTCTGTCGGAGCCCCGGGTCTTCAGACCCGGGGAGACCAGTAGGAGATACCCGCATGAGCACCCGTCCCACACGCGTCATCCTCCTCGTCATGGACTCGGTCGGCATCGGGGAACTGCCCGACGCCGACCGTTACGGCGACCGTGGCAGCGACACGGTCGGCAACATCCACAGGCAGGTACCGCTGGCCGTGCCGTGGCTGCGGCGGCTCGGCCTGGCGCGCGTGGCCGCCATCGGCGAGCCGTCGCCCGAACCGCTCGGGGCGTACGGCCGGATGGCGGAGCGGTCGGCGGGCAAGGATTCGGTGACCGGCCACTGGGAGCTGGCGGGCCTCGTTCTCGAGCGCGCGTTTCCCACGTTCCCGAACGGCTTTCCCGCGCCGCTCATGCGCGCGTTCGAACAACGGATCGGCCGCGCGACGATCGGGAACACGGCGGCGTCGGGCACGGCCATCATCGAACAGCTCGGTGCCGAGCACGTGCGGACGGGATCGCCCATCGTCTATACGTCGGCCGACAGCGTGTTCCAGATTGCCGCGCACGAGGCGGTGATCCCGCTCGAGGAGCAGTACCGCATCTGCGAGGTGGCCGCCGACCTGGTCGTGCGCGGCATGGGGATGGGGCGCGTCATCGCGCGGCCGTTCGTGGGCGAGCCCGGGCAATTCGTGCGCACCGCCAATCGGCGGGACTTCGCGCTCGAGCCGCGGGGCCGTACGCTGCTCGATGCCCTGACAGTCGCCGGGCACCCGGTCATCGCCATCGGCAAGATCGAGGACCTGTTCGCCACGCGCGGGATTGCGCGTGCCGTGCACACGGTGTCGGACGAGGACGGGATGGACGTGCTGGAAGGGGCGATGGCGGACGAGCCGGCAGGGCTGCTGTTCGTGAACCTCGTCGACTTCGACACGCAGTACGGGCATCGCAACGACGTGGCCGGCTACGCGGCGAACCTCGAGCGTTTCGATCGTCGCCTGGGAGCGCTCATCGACAGCCTGACGCCCGAGGATCTGCTCGTCGTCACGGCCGATCACGGCAACGATCCGACGACCGCGTCGACCGATCATTCGCGCGAGTACGTGCCGGTCCTGCTGTTCGGCGACGCCGTGCGATCGGGGATCGATCTCGGCACCCGGGCGACGTTCGCGGACCTCGGCCAGACGCTGGCCGACCTGTTCGGCGTGCCGCCGCTCGCGCACGGCACCAGCTTCCTGTCGGACGTCCTGCGCTAAACTGGCCGGCGTCCCACATGTCCACGATCCGCCAGCAACTCGAAGCCCTCGAAGCCCAGTATCTCGCCCCACAAGCCGCACACAGCGCCGCCAGCCGCGGCCGGATGCGACCCGAGCCCGAGGATCCGATCCGCCCGGTCTTCCAGCGCGATCGCGATCGGGTGATTCACGCCAAGGCGTTCAGGCGTCTGAAGCACAAGACGCAGGTGTTCCTGGCGCCGACCGGCGATCACTACCGCACGCGGCTCACGCACACGCTCGAGGTCTCGCAGATTGCGCGGAGCATCGCGAAGGTGCTGCGCCTGCACGAGGAGCTGACCGAGGCGATTGCGCTCGGCCACGATCTCGGCCATCCACCGTTCGGTCACGCCGGCGAGCGGGTGCTCGATCGGCTGACCGGGGGGTTCAGTCACTACGAGCAGAGCCTGCGCGTGGTCGACGTCATCGAGCACGGCGGGCAGGGGCTGAACCTGACGTGGGAGGTGCGCGACGGCATTGCGCGCCATTCCAAGGGCAAGCACGGCCTGCCCGTCGGCGCGCCGCCCGACGCGCGCGCGAGCACGATCGAGGGGCAGATTGCCCGGGTGGCCGACATCATCGCGTACGTCAATCACGACATCGACGATGCGGTGCGCGCCGGCGTGCTGGATGAGCACGATCTGCCGGCCGAGCCGTCCCGGCTGCTGGGCCGGACGTCGTCGCAGCGGATCAACACGATGGTGACCGACGTGGTCCTGCGGACGATCGAGGGCGGGCTGACCGAGGTGCGGATGAGCGACGCGATCCTCGAGGCCACGCTCGAACTGCGCGGGTTCCTGTTCGAGGCGGTCTACGAGAATCCGCAGGCCACTGCGGAGTTCGAGAAGGCGTCGGGGGTCCTCGGCGGCATCTGGGAGAAGCTCCACCAGCGGCCCGATCCGCACCTGGACGCTGGGACGATCGAGGCAGAGGGGCTCGACGTGGCCATCAGGGATTTCATGGCCGGGATGACCGACCGCTACGCCGTGGCCCTGTTCCAGGAGCTGTTCGTCCCCAGGGAGTGGGGGGCGTAAGGGCCCGTTTTCTGTTAACATCTCCGTTTGGCCGCGTGGTGGCCTGGTGTGCCATGAGTATGCTCCTCGACCTCAGCCGGTTGCGGGGCGGGGGCGGACGGATCGACCGTCGGGACCCGCCCGAGGCCTTCGACGCGACGAACGAGGACTTCCGCGTCGTGGCGCCTGTGGTGCTCGGCGCCGATGTCCGGAAGGATCGCGGGAACGTCCGGATTGTCGGGCGCCTCACGGGGGAACTGGAACTGTCGTGCAGCCGGTGCCTCGAGCCGTTCCGGATTCCGGTCGACAGCGCGTTCGATCTGCTGTATCTGCCGGCCTCGACAGACGCGGCGGCCGCGCCCGACGAGGACCATCAGCTCGAGGACGAAGACGCGAATGTGTCGTTCTACGAGGACGAGACGATCGACCTCGCGCACCTGGTGCGCGAGCAGTTCTACCTGGCGCTGCCGATGAAGCCGCTCTGCCGGCCGGACTGCCAGGGGTTGTGCCCGGTCTGTGGCACGAACCGGAATGTCGAGACCTGCGCGTGCGACGCGACGTGGGTCGACCCGAGGATGGAGGCGCTGCGCCGCCTTCGGGAGACGAAGACGGGACACTAGCGGTCCCGGCAGCACAACCCGCGGGTCGCCCGAGCGCCCGCCTCGCAAGCGACCGAGAGCCATGCCGAATCCGAAACGCCGCCACTCGAAGACCCGTACCGCCAAGCGCCGCACGCACGACGCCCTCAAGCCGATCGGCACGAGCGAGTGCCCGCAGTGCCACGAGCTCAAGCTGCCGCACGTGGTCTGCCGCCACTGCGGTCACTACCGGGGCCGTCAGGTCCGTCCCGTCCAGGAAGACTGACCGCGTCACGCCGGCCGGACGTGAAGGCCGTGGAACGCCGTGGGTGACGCCGCCGTCCTGACCGTCGCTGTCGACGCGATGGGGGGCGATCACGCCCCCGCCGCGGTCATCGACGGCGCGGTGCAGGCCGCGCGCACGCTCGACGTGGCGCTGGCCCTCGTCGGGCCGGCGGCGCGTCTGCACGAGGAACTGGCGCGTCGCGACACGGGCGATCTCCGCCTGTCCGTGATCGACGCGCCCGACGTCGTCCCCATGGACGAGGCCCCGCTGGCCGCCTTGCGGCGTCGGCCGCGCGCCTCGGTGCGCGTGGCGGCGGACCTGGTCGCGGCTGGTGAGGCCGCAGCGTTCTTCAGCGCCGGACACTCGGGCGCCACGGTGCTGGCCGCGCACGCGGCCCTGGGCCTGCTCCCGGGCGTGCATCGTCCCGCGCTGGCCGTGACGGTCCCCACGCAGTCGGGCGCGGCCGTCCTGCTCGACGCCGGGGCCAACGTCGAGTGTCGTCCCGATCATCTCGTCCAGTTCGCGCACCTCGGCGTCGCCTACGCGTCGGTGGCCATGGATCTGCCGACGCCACGCGTGGGGCTCCTGTCGATTGGCGAGGAGGCGCGCAAGGGGACCGACCTCGTGCGCGAGACCCACAGCCGGCTGCAGCGGGAACCGCTCGTGTTCATCGGGAACGTCGATGCGCGCGAGTTGTTCACCGGCCGCGCCGACGTCGTCGTGTGCGACGGCTTCACGGGGAACATCGCGTTGAAGGTGGGGGAGGGACTCGTCGAGTCGCTCGAGGCGATGCTGCGCCAGGCGTTCGACGCCGAACTCGTCTCGCAGATTGGCGGCCTGCTGACGCGCCGGGCGTTCGCGCGGTTCCGGCAGCGGGTCGACTACGCGGAGTTCGGCGCCGCGCCGCTGCTCGGCGTCGATGGGCTGGCGCTGGTCGGGCACGGACGGTCGTCGTCGCGTGCGGTGGGCAGCGGGATCGCGATGGCCGTACGGCTGGCCCGGTCGCGGATGGCCGACAGGGTTCGCGCGGCCTTCGCGTCGGCTGGTTGAGGACGATCCTGCGTGTTGCGTCGAAATGCGGGCTGTGCTGAAGTAGGCAGGCTGAGATGACCACCTTCGAGGGCCGTGTGGCCCTGATCACCGGCGCGTCACGCGGAATTGGACGGGCGATTGCGATGCGCCTGGCTGCCGGCGGGGCCACGGTCGTGGCCGCGGCACGCGGGACGAATGCGGCCGACACCGTGGCGGCGATCACCGCGGCCGGCGGACGGGCCGAGACCCTGCCGCTCGAGATCACCGACAGCGACGCCGTCAGCGCAGCGGTCGCGGGCATCCTCTCGCGGCACGGCCGGATCGACATCCTGGTCAACAACGCCGGAGTCACGCGCGATCAGTTGATGCTGCGCATGAAGCGCGACGACTGGGATGCGGTCATCGCCACGAATCTCACGGGCGCGTTCACGTGCATCCAGGCTGTCCTGAAGCCGATGGTGAAGCAGCGGTCGGGCCGCATCATCAACATCTCCTCGGTGGTGGGGCAGGCCGGCAACGCCGGGCAGGTGAACTACGCGGCGTCGAAGGCCGGCATGATTGGCGTGACGAAGGCGCTGGCGCTGGAACTGGCGTCGCGGCAGATTACGGTGAACGCCGTCACGCCCGGGCTGATCGACACCGACATGACGCGCGCGATTGCTGCCGGGGCGCACGAGGCGTGGGCGGCGAAAATCCCGCTGCAGCGGCTCGGCACCCCCGAGGACGTGGCCGGGGCCGTGGCGTTCCTGGCCTCGGACGAAGCAGCGTATATTACGGGGCACGTGCTGGCCGTCAACGGCGGAATGTACATGTAACGGAGAGCCGCTGGGCCGCCGCACGAGGCGGGGCGCAGCGGAGTGGTGGCGGCGAGGCCGCCCGCGAGGAGGACTGAATGGCAGTTGCGGATCAGGTCAAGAAAATCATCGTCGAACAGCTCGGCGTCGATGAAGAGGAAGTTACGCCGGACGCCTCGTTCGTCGACGACCTCGGTGCCGATTCGCTCGACACCGTCGAGCTGGTCATGGCGTTCGAGGAAGAGTTCGGGATCGAGATCCCCGACGAGGACGCCGAGAAGATTACCCGCGTGAAGGAAGCCATCGAGTACATCGAGGGCCACGCGAAGAAGAAGTAAGTCACCGCGGAGGCCACTTGACGAGGCGAGTTGTCGTGACCGGTGTCGGCCTGCTGTCATCGGTCGGCATCGGCACCGAATCCACCTGGGACGCCCTCTGCGCCGGCCGCAGCGGGATTGCCCCCATCACCCACTTCGACGCGTCGAGACACGCGGCGCAGATCGCCGGTGAGGTGAAGGGGTTCGATCCCCTGCAGTTCGTGGAGAAGAAGGACGTCAAGAAGATGGACGTCTTCATCCAGTACGCCATTGCGGCAGCCGACTTTGCCGTCCGCGATGCGCGGCTCGAGGTGACCGACGCCAATGCCGACGACATCGGCGTCTTCATCGCCTCGGGGATTGGCGGGTTCCAGACGATCGAGGACGAGCACCTGGCCCTGATCAACGGGGGGCCTCGCCGGATCTCGCCATTCTTCATCCCGGCCTCGATCATCAACCTGGCCGCCGGCCAGGTGTCGATCCGGTTCGGGGCGCGCGGGCCCAACCTCGCCACGTGTACCGCCTGCACGGCGTCGGCGCACGCGATTGGCGAGGCCGCCGAGATCATCAAGCGCGGCGACGCCGACGCGATGATCGCCGGCGGATCGGAGGCGTCGATCACGCCGCTCGGCGTCGGCGGGTTCGCGGCGCTGCGCGCCCTGTCGACGCGCAACGACGAGCCCGAGCGGGCGAGCCGGCCGTTCGACAAGGATCGCGACGGGTTCGTCATCGGCGAGGGCGCGGGCATCGTCATCCTCGAAGAACTCGAGATGGCCAGGCGCCGGGGCGCCACGATCTATGCGGAGATCGCCGGCTACGGCCTCTCGGGCGACGCGTACCACCTGACGTCGCAGCCCGAAGATGCCAACGGCGCCATTCGATCGATGCGCATGGCGCTGCGCAAGGCCGGCGTCCGGCCCGATCAGATCGATTACATCAACGCCCACGGCACGTCGACGCCCATCAACGATCCCACCGAGACGCTTGCCGTGAAGACGACGTTCGGCGAGCACGCGTCGAAGCTGGTGATGTCGTCGACGAAGTCGATGACAGGACACCTGCTCGGGGCGGCCGGCGGTCTCGAGGCCGGGATCACCGCGCTGGCGGTGCGCGACCAGGTGGCGCCGCCCACCATCAACCTCGAGCACCCCGATCCGGCGTGCGATCTCGATTACGCGCCGAACGTGAAGCGGCCGATGCGGATCGAGTACGCGCTGTCGAACTCGTTCGGGTTCGGCGGCACCAACGGCACGCTGCTGCTGAAGCGGTATCACGGCGAGTGAGCGAAGGCCGGGAGGCGGCGGGCTGGGAGGAGGCTGAGAGGCCGTGTCTTCCAGCTTGAGCCGCGGCCGGCGTCTCGAGGCGGCGGCCATCGCCGCCGTCGCCACTCCCGTCATCACCAGCCTCGGCCGCACGTATCACTGGCACGAGACAGGGACCGAATACCTCGACCAGATTGTCCGCGACGGGCGCCAGCCCATCTACGCGCTCTGGCACGGCCGGATCATGCCCGGCATCCCGTACCTCCGCGATCGCGGCATCGTCGTCATCATCAGCGAGAACTTCGACGGGGAGTGGATCGCGCGCGTGGTCGGCCGTCTCGGCTTCGACACGGCGCGCGGGTCGTCGTCGCGCGGCGGGGCAAGGGCACTGGTACAGTTGCGACGCGACATGCGAGCCGGGCGTCCCGTGGCATTCACCCTCGATGGCCCTCGCGGTCCGCGGGAGGTGGCCCAGCCGGGCGCCGTGTGGCTTGCCGGGGCCACAGGCAATCCGCTGCTGCCCTTCCACATCGAGTCGTCCGCGTCCTGGACGGCCAGCAGCTGGGACCGGCACCAGGTCCCCAAACCGTTCAGCCACGTGGCCGTGGCCATGGGACCGCCCATCGACGTCCCGGCCGGGGCGGATGAGGCGGTGCTCGAGAGAGCACGGCAGCAGCTGGAGCACACCCTGGCGGACCTGAAAGCTCGCGCCATCGCGCTTCTGCCATCGCCGAGATAGCTCGATCTTCGGAGCCCTGGGGCTTCAGCCCCAGGGGGCACGTCTGGTCTCGGATCTTCCTTCTCGGGGGCTCCGAAGATTCATGTTGTGCTACTCTGTGCTACATGCAGGCCGTGACTCCGCATGCTCAACATCTCTCCGCGGCGCTCGTCTCAGATCGCGACCAGTCGTCCGGCGGTCGCGTCGGCGTGCGCGAACTGCGGCAGAACCTGTCGGTGTATCTCGATCGCGTGAAGCAGGGGGAATCGCTCGCCGTGACCGAGCGTGGCCAGGTCGTGGCGCTCCTTTCGCCGCTGACGCGTCCGCTTTCGCCGCTCGAGCGGCTGATTGCCGAGGGCCGCGCAACGCCGGCCACCCGTCCGCTCCGGGATCTGCGGCCGCGGCGATTTGGCGGGCCGGATGAGCGGACGACGGACGAGGTGCTGGCCGACCAGCGGGACGAGCGCCTGTGAAGCGCGCCTATTTCGATGCCTCGGCCATCGCGAAGCTGATTCGTGAGGAGCCCGAGTCTCTGGCGCTCGTCGAGTTCCTCGAGGATCCGATGGAGGCCGTGACGTCGGGACTCTCGGAGGTCGAGGTGCCGCGTGCGCTGCGGCGATACGGCATCGAGGCCGGGGACGTGGCCGAGGCGTTGAGAGGATTCGTCGTGGTGTCGATTGACGCCGACATTCGGGCTCGCGCGAGCGCGCTCGAACCACCGGCCATGCGCTCGCTCGACGCGTTGCACCTGGCGACGGCGATGGCGATCGGCACCGACGGGCTGCAGATCGTCACGTACGACGATCGGCTTGCCGCGGCGGCGCGCGCACACGGGCTCGTTGTCGCACAGCCAGGCAAGGTGCCGGCGTGATCATCGTGACGAGCCCGCGGTTCATCGATCACACACCGCCGCCCGGGCATCCCGAGCGGCCCGAACGCGCCGGTGTGTTCCAGGCGGTGGCGGAGGCGTTCCGGGCAGCCGGCGGCGAGATGCGTGAGCCGCGGGCGGCAACGCGCGAGGCGGTCGCGCGCGTCCATGCGGCGTCGCTGATCGACGACATCGCGTCGCGGGCGGGGCAGGCGACGATGATCGACGCCGACACGTATACCAGTCCCGAGTCGAGCGACCTGGCGTGGCTCGCGGCCGGGGCGGCGATCGATGCGGCCACGCACGCGGCGACGCAGGCCGAACCTGCACTGGCGCTCGTGCGCCCGCCCGGGCACCATGCCGAGCCCGATCGCGCGATGGGGTTCTGTCTGTTCAACAACGTGGCCGTGGCCGCGGCGGCGCTGCGGGCATCGGGCGTGGCGCGCGTGGCCATCGTCGACATCGACGTGCACCACGGCAACGGCACGCAGGCGGCCTTCTACGCCGATCCCTCGGTGTTCTACGCGTCGACGCACCAGTTCCCGTACTACCCGGGCACCGGGGCGGCCGACGAGCGCGGCGTCGGCGATGGGGTGGGGGCCACGGTGAACGTGCCGCTCGAGGCCGGGGCCCGCGATCAGGCGTTCATCGACGCGTACGAGCGGGTCATCGTGCCGGCACTCGATCGGTTCGAGCCGGAGGTGCTGCTGGTGTCGGCGGGCTTCGACGCGCACCATCTCGATCCGCTCGGCGGCCTGCGGGTCACGACCGACGGCATCCGTGTCGTGGCTGGCCTGATCGACGATGCGGCACGGCGGCTGTGCGGACGTCGGACCGCCTGGGTGACCGAGGGCGGCTACTACCTCGAGGCGCTGCGCGACTGTCTTGACGTCACGATCGACGTGCTAAGCTAAGTGTTTCAGGAGGCAGGGCTTAGGAGCGTCTGTGCCGTCCCTGTCCGCCTCGTCGCCCCTCGTAGCCGTGTAGCCCTGTCCCTGTATAGGCGTCCACCGTGTCTGATTATCGTCCGCAGGAAATCGAGAAGAAGTGGCAGGACCGCTGGCGCGAGACGCGCGCCTTCGAGGTCAAGGTTGACCCGTCGCGCCCGAAGTTCTACTGCCTCGAGATGTTCGCCTACCCGTCAGGGCATGCGCACGTGGGCCACGTGCGCAATTACATGATCGGCGACATCATGGCCCGCATGAAGCGCATGCGGGGCTTCAACGTGCTGCACCCGTTCGGGTGGGACGCGTTCGGCCTGCCGGCCGAGAACGCCGCGATCAAGAACCACACGCATCCCGAGACCTGGACGTTCGACAACATCGCCCACATGAAGGGGCAGTTGCAGCGGCTCGGCATCAGCTATGCCTGGGAACGGGAAATCGCGACCTGCCAGCCCGAGTACTACAGGTGGAACCAGTGGCTGTTCACGCGGATGTTCGAGAAGGGGCTGGCGTACCGCCGGCGGTCGAACGTCAACTGGTGTGAGAGCTGTGCCACGGTATTGGCCAACGAGCAGGTGGTCGATGGCGGCTGCTGGCGCTGCGGCACGCCCGTGGTCACGCGCGATCTCGAGCAGTGGTTCCTGCGCATCACCGCGTACGCCGACGAACTGCTCGACGCGCTGCCGACGCTGACCGACTGGCCCGAGAAGGTCCTGACGATGCAGCGGAACTGGATCGGGCGCTCGGTGGGCGCCCGCGTGCGGTTCCCGATTGCCGAGGGCGTGACGCCGACGACGGAGGCGATCGAGGTCTTCACGACGCGCATCGACACGATCTATGGCGCCAACTTCGTGCTGCTCGCACCCGAGCACCCGATCGTCGAGCGGTTCGCAGCCGAGTCGCCGGATCCGGCGGCGTTTCGTGCGAAGGTGGCCGCGTTCCGGGCGCTGGATCGGACGGCGCGGCTGACAGGCGAGATCGAGAAGGAAGGATTCGCCACCGGGCGTTACGTGATCAACCCGTTCACGCACACGCCCGTGCCGGTGTGGATTGCCAACTTCGTGCTGGGCGAGTACGGCACCGGTGCGGTGATGGCGGTGCCGGCGCACGATCAGCGCGACTTCGAGTTTGCCCGCAAGTACGACCTGCCCGTCACCGTGGTCATCCAGCCCGAGGGCGGGACGTCCGAGGGAGACGAGTTGACCGACGCCTACACGGGTGACGGCGTGCTCGTGGGATCCGGATCGTTCAGCGGCCTGTCGACCGACGAGGCGCGCACGCGCCTGACGGCCGAAGCCGCGGCGCACGGCATTGGCGAGGCGACCGTCCAGTATCGGCTCAAGGACTGGGGCGTCTCGCGTCAGCGCTACTGGGGCACGCCAATCCCGATCATTCAGTGCGAGGTCTGCGGGCTCGTGCCGGTCCCCGACGCGGATCTGCCGGTCCGGCTGCCGACCATTTCCGAGTTCACGGGCCGGGGCGACTCGCCGCTCGCGCACGTGGCCGAGTTCGTCAACGTGCCGTGTCCGCGCTGCCAGCGGCCGGCGCGGCGCGAGACGGACACGATGGACACGTTCGTCGATTCGTCCTGGTACTACTACCGCTACTGCGATCCGACGAACGAGTCGCTGCCGTTCGATCCGGCCACCGTTGCGTACTGGGGCCCTGTCGATTTCTACAGCGGCGGCGTCGAGCACGCCATCCTGCACCTGATCTACTCGCGCTTCTTCAGTCGCGTGTTCCGTGACGTCGGCCTGGTGACGATTGACGAGCCGTTCACGCGGCTCCTCACGCAGGGCATGGTACTGCGCCACGGCGCGGTCATGTCCAAGTCCAAGGGGAACGTCGTCGATCCGGACGACATGATCACGCGGTTCGGCGCCGACGCGCTGCGGCTGTACGTGATGTTCGTCGCGCCACCCGAGAAGGAAGTCGAGTGGACCGACACCGGGCTCGAGGGCGCCTACAGGTTCCTCGGCCGCGTGTGGCGCGCGGCCGATCACCTGATTCCGGCCGTCGCCGACGCCCCGGCGCCTGACGGGCTCGCGTTCGACGCGGACGAGAAGCGGCTGCGGCGCGCCACGCATCGCACGATCGATCGCGTGACGCGTGACATCGATCCGCGCATGCACCTGAACACGGCGATCTCGGCCGTGATGGAACTGGTCAACGACCTGTACGCGTTCTGCGACATCCGCGGCATCAAGCCCGGTGCGCGCGACGATGCGCCGCCGCCCGCGATCGCGCGTCCCGAGGCCGCCGCCGCGCTGCGCGAGGCGATCGAGGCGCTGGTCCGGCTGCTGTCGCCGTTCACGCCGCACCTGTCGGAAGAGCTCTGGGAACGGCTCGGGCACGACGACGGCGTGGTGGCTGCCGGGTGGCCGGTGTTCGACGCCGCCGCGGCGGCCGAGGACGAGATCGAGATCCCCGTGCAGATCAACGGCAAGCTGCGCGCGCGGCTCACGATCGCCGCCGGCGCGTCCGACGAGGCCACGCGCGAGGCGGCCCTGGCGCTGCCGGCCATCCAGACGCACCTGGCGGGGGCCGAGGTCGTCAAGACCATCGTGGCTGGCGGCCGTCTGGTCAACATCGTCGTCAAGGCATCAAAGGGGTGACGGATGCGCGAATGGACACGACGCGATGTGTTGTGGCTGGCGGGGGCGGCGGTCACGTCGGGCTGCGGGTATGCGCTGGCCGGGCGGGGGAACACGCTGCCCGCGAGCATCGTGTCGATCGGCGTCCCGCCGTTCGTGAACCAGTCGCCCGTCCCCGACGTCGACCGCGTGCTGACCGACGCCGTGCGGGCGGAGTTCCAGACCAAGGGACGCTACCGCATCCTGCCTGAGAGCACGGGCGTGGACGGGCTGTGCATCGGCCGCGTGCTGAGCGTGGTTCTCCAGCCCAGCGCGTTCACGGCGGACAAGCAGGCGTCCCGCCAGTTGATCGTCACCACGGCGTCCATCGAGTTCACCGAGGT
The DNA here is from genome assembly GCA_001724025.1 of Acidobacteria bacterium SCN 69-37. Taxonomy (GTDB): domain Bacteria; phylum Acidobacteriota; class Vicinamibacteria; order Vicinamibacterales; family SCN-69-37; genus SCN-69-37. Next base: position 53,630 of record MEDJ01000008.1, read on the forward strand.
GGCCGCGGCACGCGTGATCTGGGCGAACCCGTCGTTCCAGGTGCGCGATGAGTTCGACATCACCACGGGCGAATCGGCCAACGACCCTGCCGCGCTCTTCACGCAGGACGCCAACGCGCTCGATCGGCTGGCGCGCAACTTCGCGCGCAGCGTCGTGACGTCGATTTTCGAGGCGTTCTGACCGTCCGTGCCGACGCTCACCCTCGACGCCCTGCGCCAGCGGCTGGCGGACCGGAAACCCGGAGCCCTCCACCTGTTCGTCGGTGACGACGTGCAGCTCATCACGCGGATGGTCGAGGCGGTGGAAGCCACCGTCGACGAAGCCGATCGTCCCTTCGCCGTCGACAGGGTGCGGGCCGGTGAACCGGGCGGCAGCCCGATCGAGATCAGCAGCGCTGCCAGGAACCTGCCGATGCTGGGCGACAGGCGCATCGTCATCGTGCTGCGCGCCGAGCGACTGCTGAAGCCGAAACGGACGGGAAAGGCGGCAGAGGAGGGCGACGACGAGGAGCCGGCCGCCGACGAGGGGCAGGCCGTCGACGCGTCGGCGCTCGAGGCGTATGTGAACGACCCGTCGCCGTTTGCCACGCTGGTGTTCGTGGCCTCCGAGATCGACAGGGGACGCCGGCTGACGAAGCGGGTCATCGAGAAGGCGCTCGTCACCGTGTTCGACGGCAACGAGCGGGACGATCTGAAGGTCGATCAGCGGACGTCGCTGCTGCACGTGCTGCGCGGTACGCTCGCGCGCGAGGGCCGCACCATCGAGAAGGATGCGGAACAGTTGCTCGTCAGGCGCGCGGCTGGCGACGTTTCGAAGCTGCGCGACGATCTCGAGAAGCTCGTCCTGTTCGCCGGTGAGCGAACGAAGCTGACGGAAGATGACGTGATGGCTGTCTCGGCCGAGCACGAGGCAGTCGAGGACGAGTGGGCCGTGACCAACGCCATCGGGGCGGGCGACGCGGCGGCGGCGCTCATCGAGACCGGCAGGCGGCTCGATCGCGGCGATTCCGTGCACGCCCTGGTGGGGCAGTTGCGCTGGTGGGTCTCGAACCGGCTGGCCGGCAACGATCCATCGCGGGTGCGCCCGGCACTCGAGGCGCTCCTGCGCACCGACCTCGCCCTGAAGAGTTCAGGCGGCGACGAGCGCGTGCTGGTGGAACGGCTGGTGGTGGAATTGACGGGGCGGGCGATCCCGCCCCAGCAGAGGTGGGGCCGGTAGCGCGGCGCCTAGGCTTTCGCCGAGGCGGCCGCGAGACGCTTGGCAATCCGCGACTTGTAGCGGGCGGCCGCGTTGTCGTGGATGATGCCCTTGCCCGACATCTTGTCGATGACCGACACCGTCTGGCTGAGGGCTGCGCTGGCGCTCGCCGTGTCGCCCGACGCGATGGACGCGCGGATCGACTTCAACGCCGTGCGGAGCTTCGAACGAAGCGCGCGATTGCGCTCGGTACGCTTGATGGTCTGGCGGTGAGCCTTCACCGCGGATGCATGTCGAGTCGCCACTCTCTGGTCCCCTGAATCCTGAAACGGGCCCCGAGCCGCAGACGCGGTCCGTGCGGCGGCCCGAGAACACGAAAGTATACCACGGCCCCAGGCGCACCTGCCGACAGGCAGCCGCCGTTACCAGTCTTCCTTGACCCGGCGCAGCCGGCGGCGTTCGTCGCGGTCCGGCGCGTCGGGCGAGGTCCGCCCCCGCGGGTTCGCCAGGCGGATCAGGTCGCGAATCGCCTGTTCCTCCGGGGACGGGGGCGGCGTGGTGTCCTCGTAGAGCGCGCGCGCCTCGGCCCTGGGCACGTGCGCCTCTGCCGTGGCGAGGATGACCACCCGCTGCCGCCGGCCCGCGGATCTGGTGATGTCGAGGACATCGCCGGGTTTGACCTCCCGGTTCTGCCGCGCGGCGTGGCCGTTGACGTCGACCTTGCCGCCCTTGCACGCGCGCTGCGCCTCGGAGCGCGTCTTGAACAGGCACGCGACGTCCAGCCAGACGTCGAGGCGGACAGGCGATGTCATCCCAGCGCCTGCGTGACCATGTCGCGCGCGGTCGTGAGCAGCGCGTCGATCTGCGAGACGTCGCGGCCGCCCGCTTCGGCAAAATCCGGCCGGCCGCCGCCCTTGCCGCCAACGATCGGTGCGAGATCCTTGACGAGCTGCCCGGCCTTGATCGTCGACGTCAGGTCCTTGCTGACCGACACGAGCAGCTGCACTTTGTCGTCGTTCTCCGCGGCGAGCACCACCACGCCGCGCCCGATCCGATCGCGCAGCGAATCCGAGAGGCCGCGCAGCGCGTCCTTGTCCAGCCCCGTCACGCGCCTGGTGACGAGTCGCGCGTCACCGACGATGACCGCGTCGTCGTCCGTGCGTCCGCTGCCGCCGCCGAGCGCCACCTTCACCTTGAGCTGCGCGTTCTCGCGCGCGAGCCGGCGCGTCTCGGCCTGGAGCTTCTCGATCGATGCGATGGTGTCGGCGACAGGCACGCCAAGTGCGGCGCTGGCCTGCTCGAGCGTCTGGCCGCGCCGCTGGAGGTAGGTCACGGCCTCGGCGCCCGTGAGCGCCTCGATCCGGCGGATCCCGGCCGCAACGCCCGTCTCCTCGGTCAGCACGAACGGACCAATCTCGCCCGTGGCCCGCACGTGCGTGCCGCCACAGAGTTCCGTGCTGTACCCGGCAATCTGGACGACGCGCACGCGGTCGCCGTATTTCTCGCCGAAGAGCGCCATCGCACCGGCCTTGACGGCCTCGTCGGTGCTCTTCTCCTCGGTGACCACAGGGGTATCGCGATAGACCTGGGCATTGACGGCACGTTCCACCTCGAGCCGATCCTCGGCCGTCATCGGCTGGAAATGATCGAAGTCGAACCGCAGGCGTCCGGGGGCGACGAGCGATCCCTTCTGCCTGACGTGCGTGCCCAGCCGCGCGCGCAGCGCGGCGTGCAGGAGGTGCGTGGCCGTGTGATTGCGACGGGTGGCGTCGCGGACCTCGGCGTCGACCACCGCATCGACACGCTGGCCGGCGGCAAGGGGCGCGGCGGTCGTGACGCGATGGACGCGCGCCGCGCCCGGGGCCACGCGGCTCATCCCGGTGACCGTGGCGGCCACATCGCCGTCGATCCGCAGGATGCCGGTGTCGGAGACCTGCCCGCCCGATTCCACGTAGAACGGCGTGCGGTCCAGCACGACGTAGCCGTCGGCCGACGCGGGCAGCGACGGTACGAGGCGGCGCTGGCTGTCGAAGAGCGCGAGCACTTCCGTGGCCAGGACCTCCGTGAACGCGTAGCCATCGAACACGTCTGGCAGCGACTCGATCTGTGTGCGCGTCGCGTCGTCCGGGTACTCGAATCCGATCGTCTTCTTCGTCTCGAACGCGCTGCTGGCCCGCGCTCGTTCGCGCTGCGCGTCGAGGGCCTGCTCGTAGCCCGCGCGATCGATCGTCAGTCCGCGCTGGCCCGCCAGGTCGTCAGCGAAGTCGTACGGCACGCCGAGCGAGTCGTACAGACGGAAGACCTCGTCGCCCGGAATGGTCGACGCGCCGGCGGCCTGCGTGCGCTCGATCAGGTCCTCGAGCCGGGGCAGGCCCGAGGTCAGCACCAGATCGAAGCGATCTTCCTCGGCGTGGACCGTGCGCACGATGGCGTCGTGACCGCTCACGAGTTCCGGATACGCCGCGCCCATCTCCGCGACGACGACGTCCACGAGCCGGTAGAGGAACGGGTCGGTGAAGCCGAGCCGCTTGCCGTGACGCATCGCGCGCCGCATGATTTTCCGCAGCACGTACCCACGCCACTCGTTCGAGGGCACCACGCCGTCGGCGATGAGGAACGTCATCGCGCGCAGGTGATCGGCAATCACGCGCATCGACACGTCCGGGTGATCGCCGCCGCCGTGGAAGTGCGTGTAGGGCCGGCCGGCCGCCGCGCCAATGGCGTCGAGCAGCGGCAGGAAGATGTCCGTGTCGTAGTTCGAGAACTTGCCCTGGAGAACCGACGTCACGCGCTCGAGGCCCATGCCCGTGTCGACGGACAACGCCGGCAGCGGGTGCAGCGTGCCGTCGTCGGTCCTGTTGAACTCCATGAAGACGTTGTTCCAGATCTCGAAGTAGCGATCGCAGCTGCACTCGAGTCCGCGGCATACGGGCTGGTCGCAGGGCGCGTCCGGGCGGTAGTACATGATCTCGGAGCACCGGCCGCAGGGACCGGTATCACCCATCTGCCAGAAGTTGTCGGCCGAGCCGAGCTCCGTGATGCGATCGGCCGGCACGAACTGCGTCCAGATCGCGAACGCCTCGTCGTCGCGCGGCACGCCGGCTTCGCCCTTGAAGATTGTCGGGTACATGCGCGACGGGTCCATGCCCCAGACTTCGGTCAGCAGCCGCCAGGCGAACGGGATCGCATCGGCCTTGAAGTAGTCGCCGAACGAGAAGTTGCCGAGCATCTCGAAGAACGTGTGGTGCCGGTGCGACGGGCCGACGTTGTCGAGGTCGTTGTGCTTGCCGCTGACCCGCATGACCTTCTGCGACGTCGTCGCGCGCCGGTAGTCGCGCCGCTCCTTGCCGAGGAAGAGATCCTTGAACTGGTTCATGCCGGCATTGGTGAACAGCAGCGTCGGATCGTCGGTGGGGACGAGCGAGGACGAGGCCACGATCCGATGACCGTGACCGGCGAAGTAGTCGAGGAAGCTCTGGCGGATCTCGTGGGCCTTCATGCAACTCGTGATTGTATCCGGAGTGTCTGCCGGCGAGAGGCGTTCCCCCGAGGCCGAAGCCTCGGGGCTCCGAAGACCTCATCCAGCCGGAGCCCTGGGGCTTCAGCCCCAGGGGAACCAGTGTCAGATTTCCTCCGGATCCACGTCGAGAGATCTCATCCAGCCGGAGCCTTGGGGCTTCAGCCCCAGGGGAACGGGCGTCAGATCCCCGCCGGTTCCACGTCGAGAGATCTCATCCGGCCGGAGCCCTGGGGCTTCAGCCCCAGGGGAACCAGTGTCAGATTTCCTCCGGATCCACGTCGAGGGCGCGGGCAATGAGGTCCGCGGGGAAGCCTCGCCGCAGGAGCTGCTGGAACAGCCGCCGGCGGTCGGCGGGCGCCAGGGGGCCGGGCCGGCGTCGGCGCGTGAGCTGCCGCTGGATGGCGGCCAGGTCGTCGTCGGGGGAGAGTTGCGCGAGCGCGTCGCGGATGACGCTGGCGGCGATACCGCGGCGTTCGAGTTCGCGGCGGATGCGGTGCGTGCCGCGTCCCTTGATCCGCGCAGCGGTTCTGACGTGCGCGAACGCCGTGCGACGGTCGTCGACGGCACCATCGGCGACCAGCGCCGTCACTATCGCTTCTACGTCGTCGGCCGCGTAGCCGCGCTCGGTCAGGCGCGTCGTGATCTCAGCGGCGGAGTAGTCGCGCCGCCCGAGCAGGCGCAGCGCGGCCAGCCGCGGCGACCCCTGCGGCGGGGCCTGGGCGTCGTCCGATCGGCGGCGTGTCATGCATCTGGTTATCTCACGAACCGGGGCTCGTCGGCGCCCATGCCGTTGGTCACCATGTTGGTGCCGGCGCCCGTGGTGATGCCGCGCAGCCGCATGCGGAACTCCTCCACGTTCGTGACCGACCCTTCGGCCTCGGCCACGCTGACGACACCGTCATGGCACAGCTTGAGAATCGCCTGGTCGAAGCTCTGCATCCCGTATTCGGACGCGCCGGCCACGATGGCGTCCGGGATGAGCGAGGTCTTGTCGCGATCCTGGATGCAGTCCTTGATGTAGGGCGTCGAGACCAGTACCTCGGCGGCCAGCACACGACGCTTGCCGTCGGCGGCCTGCAGCAGACGCTGCGAAACCGACGCCCGCAGCACGCCCGCGAGCTGATGGCGGATCTGATCCTGCTGGTGCGGCGGGAACACCGTGACGATGCGGTTGATCGTCTCGGGCGCATTGAGCGTGTGCAGCGTGGAGAAGACGAGGTGGCCCGTTTCGGCCGCGACGAGCGCGGTCTCGATCGTCTCGGCGTCGCGCATCTCGCCAATCATGATGACGTCGGGGTCCTGGCGGAGGGCGGACCGCAGGCCCGTGGCGTACGACAGCGTGTCGGTGCGGATCTCGCGCTGCGTGACCGTGGCCATCTTGTTGCGGTGGACGAACTCGATCGGATCCTCGATGGTCAGCACGTGCGCCGGGCGCGTGCGGTTGATGACGTCGATCAGCGCGGCGAGGGTGGTGCTCTTGCCGCTGCCCGTGATGCCGGTGACCACCACGAGACCGCGTCGCAGTTCGGCGAGCTTGATGACGGAGGCCGGCAGGCCGAGTTCTTCGATCGGCGGGATCCGATCCGGAATCAGGCGCATCGACACGCCGACGGTGCCGCGCTGCCGGAACACGCTGGCGCGGATGCGGACCGCCTCGGAGGCCTGCCACGCCACGTCGACCTCGAGCCGGCCCTCGGTCGCCGGCTCGTTGCTCCCGGCACTCACGCCGCGGCCCTGGCCGAGATAGATCCCGGGCGGCAGCAGCCGCTGGGCGATGGCTTCGAGATGGGCCGGGGTCAGGGCCGCCACCGATCCCCAGCGCTGGAGATCGCCGTTGACGCGGACGAGCGGCGGGTGCCCGGCTCGCAGGTGGATGTCTGAGGCTTTGCTGTTCGCAGCAGCGCTGATGAGCTGGTCGAATGTCATGTCGAACGGGTCCCGGGCCGCACACGCGCGGCGAGACCCGTTCGACTGCAAGTTTCTTGCCTGCCTGTCAGACCTTCATTCCCGTGTTCACCGGAGTTCCGGGATCACTATCCTGACGGTCGACCGACAAACTCGATGGTCAGCGGCCGGCCGGTGCGGCGTCGGCCGAGGGCACGAGCGGCAGCAGCCAGCCGTGCGCGTCGGGCACGACCCCATTGACGTAGTCGAAGAAGGCCTGCTGCAGCCGCGTGGTGAGGGGCCCGCGGCGACCGGTGCCGATCTCGCTCTTGTCCACCGACCGGATTGGCGTGACCTCGGCGGCCGTGCCCGTGAAGAACAGCTCGTCGGCGATGTAGAGCGCCTCGCGCGGGATGTCCTCCTCGCGGACCTCGATGCCGAGGTCACGGGCCAGCGTGATGACGCTGTCGCGCGTGATGCCCGACAGGCCGGCGGTGGCCAGCGGCGGCGTGATGAGCACGCCGTTGCGGACCAGGAACAGGTTCTGCCCGCTGCCCTCGCTCACCTTGCCGAACGAGTCGAGCGCGATGGCTTCGCTGTAGCCGTTCAGCAGCGCTTCCATCTTGATCAGCTGCGAGTTGGCGTAGTTGGCGGCCGACTTCGCCATGGCCGGGAACGTGTTGGGGGCGGCACGCGACCACGAGCTGACGCACACGTCGGCGCCGCGCTCGAGCGCCTCGGGACCGAGGTACGCGCCCCACTCCCAGACGAGGATGGCGCAGTCGACGGGGCAGTTCAGCGGGTTGACGCCCAGTTCGTTGTAGCCGCGATAGACGATGGGACGGATGTAGCAGGCCTCGAGGTTGTTCGCCTTGACGGTGTCGACCACCGCCTGGGTGATCTGCTCGAGGCTGAGCGGATACTGCATCCGGTAGATCTTTGCCGAGTCGTACAGCCGGCGCATGTGCGCGTCGAGCCGGAAGAAGACCGATCCCTTCGGGGTCTTGTAACAGCGCGCGCCCTCGAAGACCGCCGATCCGTAGTGGAGGACGTGCGACGCCACGTGGACATTGGCCTGCGACCATTCCACGATCCGTCCGTTCATCCACACCTTGCCGGTGCCACTGAAGGCCATGAATACTCCTGAAACGAGGTGAACCGCGCGACAGCGCGTCGGGCGGGGGTCTTCGATTTTACTACGCCCTACTGGCTTTCACCACAGAACGGGCAGCGTCCTGCGCGCGACGGCAGCGGCTTCCGGCAGTGCCAGCAGAAGCGATTCGCCACGGCGCTGCCGGCCGGGGCGCGCACCGGCGTGGGGCGCGGCGTCTCGATCGCCCGCGGCGTGCCGCGCACGGGCGTGTGACGACGGACCGATGCGGCAGGCGTCGGGACAGTCGCCGGCGTCGTCGGGCGGCGGACGAGATCGTGCCGGGCAGCCAGGATGTCGTCGAGGATCGCCTCGGCGTGCTGGTAGCGCTGGTCCACGTCGTGGTGCAGCGCCTTCAGGATCACGTGGTCGATCGACGCCGGGATCGCCGGGTTGATCAGGCGCGCCGAGTGCACAAGTTCACCGGTGCGCAGCTTGTCGAGATCGCTCGGCGCCGGCATGTCGTACGGCAGCTGCCCGGTGAGCATCTGGTATATCGTCACACCCACCGAGTAGAGATCCGATCCGAACACCGCGCGGCCGTCGAACTGCTCGGGCGCCATATACGGCGGGCTGCCGATGACGGTGGTGCCGTGCGCGGCCAGTTCGAGGAAGCGCGACGTGCCGAAGTCGCCGACCTTAAGCAGGCCGCGCTCGGTCACGAAGATGTTGGCCGGGCGCAGATCCCTGTGGATGACGTTCTGCTTGTGCGCGTGATCGACGGCGTTGACGATCTGACACGTGTAGTCGAGCGCCTGCGTCAGGTCGAGCGGTCCGCGCTCGAGAATGATCGTCTCGAGCGTCTCGCCGGGGACGTACTCCATCACGATGAAGAACACGCCGTCCTGTTTCTCGGCGGTGATGACCGTGACGATGTTCGGGTGATTGAGCGCAGCGAGCAGGCGCGGTTCGCGGAGCAGTTCGCCGAAGTCGAGCGTCTGACGGTGCGGAACCTTGATGGCGACGCGCTTGTCGATCCACGTATCCTCGGCCAGATACACGGTACCGAACCCGCCGCTGCCGAGCGGCTCGAGAATCCGGTACTTGCCGAGCGCCTGTCCGCGAAAGACCATCCCGGTGGAGAGTATAACGGTAGCCGTGAAGACACATCGCTGCCACGTGCCCGGTGCCTCGGGCCCACGCGTCGTCCTGCCGGCCGTCGAAGCCCATCATGTCCGTCACGTGCTGCGGATGGCAGCAGGCGACGCGATCGGCGTCTTCGACGGTGCCGGCCGCGAGTGGCATGCGCGGATCCATCGCCTGGATCGGCACGTGGTCGAAGTGGACCTGCTGGACGCCGTCACGCCGGTGGCCGAGCCATCGCTCGCCGTCACGCTCGCGATCGGGTACCTGAAGGGCGATCAGATGAGCACCGTCGTGCGCGATGCCACGGCGCTCGGCGTGGCGCGCATCGTCCTGCTGGCCACGAGTCACGTGGCCGTACCCGCCGCCGCACGACAGGGAAGCGTGGTCGACAGGCTCACGCGCATCGCCGCGTCGTCGTCCGCCCAGTGCGGCCGCGCTGTCGTGCCGGAGATCGACGGGGTGACGCCGCTCGACGCGCTGCTCGACGATGCGCGCTGGCCGGGAACGCGGGTGGTCTGTGTCGAGCCCGCACTCGCCGGCGCGGCCGAGGGGCTGGTGCCGTGGCCGGGCGGAGGCGATCGCGTGACGCTGTTCGTCGGGCCGGAAGGCGGCTGGTCAACAGACGAGCTCGCGCGATTCCGCGCGGCGGGAGCATTCGCGCTCTCGCTCGGTCCCCGCACGCTCCGCGCGGAACTGGCGCCGACGGTGGCGCTGGCAAGACTCGGTGATGTCCCCCGGGGCTGAAGCCCCGGGGCTCCGAAGAACGATGGTCGGTCGCCGACAGTCGGAGCCCTGGGGCTTCAGCCCCAGGGAGATCACGCGTCGGCTGCGCCGATGTCGTGGCCCTCGCCGTTGGATCCCGGGGCTCCGAAGAACAATGGTCGGTCGCCGATTGTCGGAGCCCTGGGGCTTCAGCCCCAGGGGAACCAGCCCCAGGGGAACCAGCCGGTAGCCGCTGCAGAACGCGCTACCGTCCGAACGCGATGGCCATCCACGTGTCCTCTTCGCCCTGCTCGATCGGTGTGAAACCGACAGCACCGAACGCGGCCGCGACGTCGTCACGCTCGTGCGTCTGGAAGCCGCTGGTGATGAGCAGACCGCCCGAGGCCACGGTGGCCGCCACGGCCGCGGCGTGCCGTTGCAGCATCGCGCCCGTGATGTTCGCGAAAACCCGATCGAACCCCGCTGGGGAATCGTGGCGCGCCAGCAGCGGGGCCGCGCCCTGCGTGATGTCGGCGACGTCGAGCACGACCTCGTCCACCTGGTTGAGCTCGACGTTCTCGGCCGCTGACGTCAGCGCGTCGCGGTCCACATCCACCGCTACCACACGCCGTGCGCCCAGTCGACGCGCGGCAATCGCGAGCACGGCCGATCCCGTGCCGATATCGAGCACGTCGGCATCCGTACACCCGCGCTGCTGCAGCAGCCGGAGGCATAGACGGGTGGACTGGTGATGCCCGGTGCCGAAGCCCATCGACGGCTGAATCACGAGCAGCCACGCGGGATCCGGATCGTCCGCGCCGTCGTCGGCCATCGTGCGCGCCTCGTCCACGGCCCACGGGGGCGAGACGACGAAGCGGCCGACGCGCACGGGGCGCAGCGACGCCTGGCTGCGCTCGGCCCAGTCCTCGTCGGGAACGGCTTCGGCCGTGATGGTGGCGGCAGGGAAGGCCGCCTGCACGATCGGACGTGCCGCGTCGCGCGCCTCGTCCGACTCGAAGAACACGCGCATGCCCATCGCGTGCTCTTCAGCCGCGATCGGGCCGCAGTCGTCGACCGCGGCCAGGACGAACGCGCTCCGGTCGTCGTCAGCCGCGTCGGTGAAGGTGATGTCGAGAGCGGGGTAGGTGCGCACCGACGGTCAGCCGAACAGATCCTTGACCTTCTCGAAGAACGGCTTGTCGCTCGTGTCGTCGACTGACGACGGTTCCAGCTTGTCGACCGTGATGGTGCGACCGAACTGCTCGATGGCCTTCTTCTGATCCTTCGTCAGGCGCTTCGGGACGTCGATCACCAGCCGCACGTGGAAGGCGCCGCGGCCGCGGCCGCTCACGTTCGGCATGCCCTTGCCCTTGAACGTCTTGACCGTACCGCTGGGCGTGCCGCCCGAAACGTCGACCGACAGCGGACCGCCGGGGCCGTCGACCTCGAACTGGCCGCCGAGCGCCATTACGTGGAAGGGGACCGGCACCTCGATGTGCAGGTCGTCTTCCTCGCGATGGAACGCCTGGTGCGGCGGCACGTGGATGACGACGTAGAGATCGCCGCTGGGGCCGCCGAGCGCGCCATGTTCGCCCTCGCCGTGCAGGCGCAGGCGCTGGCCGTCGGCAATGCCGGCGGGAATCTTCACGGTGACGCGGCGGTCCTGCGTGGTGCGTCCGGCACCGCGGCAGGTCTGGCAGGGGTGGCGCACGATCCGGCCGGTGCCCGAGCACTGGCTGCAGGGGCGCGAGACGATCAGGAAGCCCTGCTGGAAGCGGAGCTGGCCGGCGCCGCGGCACTGCGGGCAGATGTCGGGCAGTTCGCCGTTGGCCGAGCGCGTGCCGTTGCACGCCGTGCAGGTTTCCTCGCGCGGGATCTGGATTGTTTTCTCGCTGCCGCTGTACGACTCGTCGAACGAGATCTCGAGGTCGTATCGCAGGTCCGAGCCGCGCATCGGTCCCTGGCGGCGCGACCCGCCGCCGAAACCGAAGAAGTCGCCGAGGATGTCGGAAAAGTCCGCGAAGATGTCCGCGTTGAAACCGCCGCCCGGACCGCCCTGGTTCGAGACGCCCGCGTGACCGAACCGATCGTAGCGCGCGCGCTTTTCCGCATCGCCGAGCACGGCATAGGCCTCGGCCGCCTCCTTGAACCGCGTCTCGGCCTCGGTGTCGCCCGGGTTGCGGTCGGGGTGGTACTTGAGTGCCAGCTTGCGGTACGCGCTCTTGATCTCGGTCTCGCCTGCGTCGCGCGAGACGCTGAGGACTTCGTAGTAGTCGAGCTGGGTCACGATTGCGCCACTTTCACCATCGCGGCACGCAGCAGCCGCTGGCCCATGCGGTATCCGCGGCGGATCTCGCTCGTGATCTGTCCCTCGGTCAGGCCGTCGGTCACCGGCTCGGTTGCGAGAGCCTCGTGCCAGACCGGATCGAACGTCTCGCCCACGGCCGGAATGGCTTCCACGCCGCGGCGCTGGAGCGTGTCGAGGAACTGCCGGCGCACCATGTCGACGCCATCGCGCAGCGCCGTCAGCCGCGGGTCGTCGTCGACACCGCCCGCCGAGGCTTCGAGCGCGCGATCGAGATTGTCGACAACGGGCAGCAGATCCTTCACCAGGTCCGCGGCGGCGTATTCCGCCTGGTCCCGCCGTTCGCGCTCGGTGCGCTTGCGGTAGTTGTCGAAGTCGGCGCTGGTCCGCAGCAGGCGGTCGCGCAGGTCGTCGCGCTCCTGGCGCAGGGCGTCGGGTGACGGCGCGGGGGTGCCCGCGCCCGAATCGGGATTCGGGATGGTCTCGCTGGACATGATGGGGCTATTGACCTTCGAAGAGTCGTGCGACGGTGTGCGAGACGCCGTCGACGACGGAAATGGCCCGCTGGTAGCGCATGCGCGTCGGGCCGATGATGCCGATGGTGCTCAGTCGATCGCCGTCCTGGAACGTCGACAGGACGACACTGAACGGCCGCAGTTCGGGAGACCCGCTTTCTTCGCCGATGAGCACCGTCAGCCCCGGGGTCTCGAGCGACCGCGTCAGCAGTTCGACGAGCCGGTGCTTCTCCTCGATCATCCGGAGCAGCACGCGCAGCGTTTCGAGCGCTTCCTGCCGCCCGTCGGTCTCGCTGCGCAGTTCCTCCACGAGGAACGACGTGCCCTGGACGTGCAGCGTCTCTTCCGGCGCCACCTCGTGCAGGCCGCTCTGCGCGAGCACGAGCGCGCGGCGCATGAGCGCGTCGTAGAGTTGCCGCTCCTCGCGCAGCCGCGTCACGATGGCCGTCCGCGCTTCGTCCAGGGTCAGACCGGCCAGTTCGGCATTGACGTAGTTGGCGGCCTGCTGGAGCGTCGTGGCGTCGTACCGCTCGGCGGTTTCGATGGCCCTGTGCGTCACCTGGCCGCCCGTGGCCACGATGATGACCAGCACGCGGCAGCCGTCGAGCCCGACGAAGTCGATGTGCTTGAGGCGCAGCGATGAACTCGCCGGCGCCAGGGCGAAGCCGACCTGGTGCGACGCACGCGACAGTTCCTGCGAGGCGTGCGCGAGCAGGTCGCCAACGGTGGCCGAGCGCCGCAGCCGGGCCTCGAGGTCGCGCACCGGCCGGGGCGGCCGGCGCGATTCGAGCAGTTCATCGACGTACTGCCGGTAGCCGTGATCGGTCGGGATGCGGCCCGACGAGGTGTGCGGCTGGCGCACGAGTCCCTGATCTTCGAGCCGGGCCAGGATGTTGCGAACCGTGGCCGACGACAGCCCCAGCGCGCTGTTCTCGGCCAGCCACGCCGACGACACAGGTTCTCCCTGTTCGATGTACTCGGCGACGAGGCTGGCCAGAATCCGGTGGTGGCGGTCGGTCATGGTCGAGTTAGCAGTCATGATTGGTGACTGCTAACGAGCAGTATAACAAATATCGGCGGACGCCCCGGCGTCCCCGGTCCGAACGGAAACGGGCAGTCGGAGCCCTGGGGCTTCCGCCCCGGGGCACAGCGCGCGGGGGGCCGCTATCGCCCCAGCCCGAAGAAGCCGCGGAACCGCGAGAAGAACGAGTCGTTGCCGTGCACGTGACACGTCTCCGTGGGGACGTGGTCGGCGAGGAACGCCTCGGTCGAAACGCGCGGGCAGTTGGCCGTGGCCAGTTGGCCGGTGTCCTTGTCGATCTCGGCCCAGGTGATGCCGCCGGGGGCCTCGAACGCCTGGTTGGGCCGGCCGGCCAGGGCGCGTCGCATGAACGTGGCCCAGATCGGCACGGCCGCCTGGCCGCCCGTCAGGCCGAGTGGCTGATTGTCGTCGAAGCCGACCCAGACGGCCGTGAGCAGTTCCGGCGTCAGGCCGATGAACCACGCGTCGCGCAGATCGTTGGTCGTGCCGGTCTTGCCCGCGGCCTCCAGGCGGAAGCCGGCCGCACGCGCGCTGGCGCCCGACCCCTCGTCGAGCACGCTGCGCATCATCTGCGTGACGAGGAACGTCGTGTCGGCGCGGGCCACGCGCCGGGCCTCGTCGCCGCGGACCTGGCGCTCGCTGTCGTTCTCGGTGACGCGCGTCAGTGCCTTCAGCGGCCGGACGACCCCGTCGTTGGCGAAAATCGTGTAGGCCTGCGCCATCTCGATCGGGGACGCTTCGAAGACGCCGAGGGCGATCGAGGGATAGGCACGCGCCGGCGTGCCCACGCGCAGGCGCGACCACAGCGCGACCACGCGGTCGTAGCCGACCTGCTCGGCCACCTTGATGGCGACCACGTTGCGCGACGAGGCGAGTGCACGGCGCAGCGTCACGGCGCCTTCGTATTCGCCCTCGAAGTTGGCCGGCTCGTACAGGTTCTCGCCGTCCTGGAACACCGTCGGCTCGTCGACGACGAGCGTGGCCGGGGTGAAGTCGGCGCGCCCGGCGGCCGTTTCTTCGAACGCCGTCAGATAGACGAAGGGTTTGAAGACGGATCCTGGCTGCCGGCGTGCCAGCACCACGCGGTTGTACTGCGACTGGCTGTAGGCTCGGCCGCCGACCATCGCGAGAATCTCGCCCGTGCGCGGATCCAGGGCAACGAGCGCCACCTGCGGCTGGCCCTTGCGCTTGCGGCCGGCGAGCCGCTTGTCGACCGCGGCGATGCCCTCGGCCACGGCTTCCTGCGCGAACCGCTGCAGGTGCAGGTCGAGCGTGGTGTGGATGTCCACGCGTGACCCGCGCGTGAGCAACCCCGGGAACTGCTCGGCGGCCAGTTGTCCGACGTAGTCGATGAAGTAGGGCGCCTCGTTCTCGAGCGCGCGCGCGGCGACGGTGAGCGGCAGGGCCGCGGCCTCGTCGGCCTGAGCGCTGGTAATCGCGCCGGTGTCGACCATCGCGCGCAGGACGACGTTCCGGCGCTCCCGGGCGCGTTCGGGATTGCGGAACGGCGCGAGCCGGGACGGCGACTGGATCAGGCCCGCGAGCGTGGCCGACTCGGCGAGCGTGAGGTTGCGGACGTCCTTGCCGAAGAAGATCCGCGCCGCTTCCGGCACGCCGTGGATGGCGAACGGCCCGCGCTGGCCCAGCACGATGTCGTTCAGGTACAGCTCGAGGATCTGTGCTTTTGTGAAGCGCGACTCGAGCACCAGCGCCATGAACTGCTCCTGCAGCTTCCGGCGCATCGTCTTCTCGGGCGTGAGGAACGTGTTCTTGACGATCTGCTGGGTGAGTGTCGAGGCGCCCTCGAGATACGGACGGTCGCCGCGCAGGTTGGTGACGATGGCGCCGATGGCGCGGATCGGATCGACCCCGGGGTGATCGAAAAAACGCCGGTCCTCGATCGCGAGCACGGCGTCGATCACGTCCTTCGGCATGTTCACCAGCGGCACGTGCCGTCGTCGTTCCCCCTGTGCGAGCGAGGCGATCAGCGGCGCCTCGAGCGCGAACCGATCCACGCGCGTGGTGCCCGTCGTGCTGATGCGCGAAACGGTCGGTGAATTCCCGGCCGAGAATTCGACGGTGAGCGCGCGTGAGGGCGCGTCCGTCGCCTCGCGGGTCACGACCGTGATTTCGCGGTCCGCGACCGTGAACTCGCCGGGCGATCCGGCCTTCACGCGCTGCGCGTAGCCGACGTCGTTGAGCCGCTGGACGAATTGCGCGGGCGTCAGGGCCTGGCCGCGTTGGACCTGGAACGGGCGCCCGAACACGCGCGGCGCGACCTCCTGATCGCCGGCGAGCTTGCGGTCGATGAGGCGGCCGTACGTGATCCAGAGGCCGGCGATGGTGACGACGGCGATGACGAAGATGCCGGTGGCCGTCAGGGCGAGGAACCGCGAGAGCCGCGAGCCGCGGGCCACGCGAATCCTGACCCCGCGCGGTCGGCGCGCCGGTGTCGAGCGACCCTTGGATGAACGGGAGCGTGGCGCCACGGGTGTGCAGCAGTGTACAAGATGACCCACATGCCTGACCCGGGTCGATCCATCCGTGCGGCGGGCGTCGGGCGCTGTCGCCTGGCGGCCGCCATGGCCGCAGGGCTGGTGCTCGCGGCGTGTGCGTCACCTCCGGCCGTCCTGCGGGATCTGGAACCGGAGGCGCGCACGGTGGCACGCGTGCTGCGGACCACGGATCGCGCGGCCTTCGACGCGTTGATCGCGCGGATGGCCGCCGGCGATGTATCGGATCCGACGCAGCAGGCGATCCGGTTTCACGCGTACCTGCGAACCGGCGTGGTTCCGACCTACGTGCCGCTGGCCTCCGACGAGGCCATCCGTGCGTACGTCCGCGTCACGATGACCGAGATCCGCGAACTGCGCGACGCCAGCTACGCCCGCTGTTTTGCCTTCCTGTTCGGCAGTCGCACTGATGAGGCCGAGTTGATTCGACTCGAGGCGACGTTGTCGCCCGCGACGCGGACGGCGGCCTTCCGGGCGATTGCGAATCTGATGACGTCGGCGGAACCCGTACCCGTGTCCGTGGACGAGGAGGCGGTGTGGCACGTGCTCGACAACCGGATCGTGCCGGCGCTGCCGGCCTGGCTCGGGGAGCGCACGATGGTGCTGCGCGACGCGCGGGCACGCGACCTCGATCGCACGGCCGCCTGCGACGTCACGGCCGCCGTCTACGCGGCGGTCGTAGATCTACCCGGCCCGGACGGGGCCGCCGTGATGCGGTACCTGCTGGCACGCCAGATGATGGCGGGGTTGTAGTGGGCTGGCCGCGCGGCGGCACGGCGGCGGGCCGCCGCGAGAAGCCTCGCTGACGACCGGGCTTCCGTGGGCGCCTGCTCAGGAGGCTTCTGGCTTCGAACTCGAGGGTGCTGGCTCTTTCAGCAGCCTCTTGGCAGTCCGTGGCGGTTCCCACGGGTTGAGGACGTCGACGCCGGTCGGCGCGAGATCCGAAACGTTGCGCGTGACGACGGTCATGCCGTGAACCAGTGCTGTTGCGGCGATCAGGGCATCCCGCTCTGCGCGCGGCGTCGGCACATGAAGCCCGCGCAGCATCGCGCGACCGCCGGATCGACGGGCAGCACCTGGCCCTCGAATCGCGGCAGGATCTGATCGTCGATCCACGTGCGAAGGACTGCTCCCTGCGCGGTGTCTCGTCGTGCGATGAGCAGCGCTCCCATTTCTATTTCCAGAATCGAAATCGCAGACAGGAACGTCCTGGCTGCCGGCGTCGAGCCGGCCCATGCCGCCACGAGCGGGTTGGCCTTGTCGGGGCGTCTGAGCTCGGAGATGACCGTGGTGTCGAGCTGGAACATCAATCGAGGTCGGCCGGCTTGAACACGCCACCGCGCAGGCGGGGCGGTTCGAACTCGAAATCAGCGGTCGTTCGCTGAGCCAGTGCTTCAGCGACGGACGTCGTATCGCCGGTCAGACGTTGATAGTCCTCGATGGACAGCAGGACATGCGCCAGCCTGCCGCGGTCGGTAATGAAGACAGGACCGCGCCTGGCGGCCTTCGTGGCCCTGCTCGTGTCCTGATTGAACTCCCGGCTCGTCAGCGTGGTAGGCGGCACCGATCTATTGTAAGTAAATGTGTCTACATTCAATGGCGGCGCGTCATGCGCCCGAGGTCCGAGGTTGAGACGATGGCGGACGCGCGGGAAGTGATAGACGTCAGTGACGGATGCCGGCCGGCCGAGGTGAACGGCGGCAGGAGAAGACGAGTCGCCTCGCGCTCGGGGCTCTCTCTGCGCGACCGCCGCGAATGCGTCGCGCCGGCGCGATAGGCGGCGCGACCTCCAAGGTTGAAACAATGGAGCCCCGGACCTTCAGGTCCCGGGAGTCGCCGTGACAGGTTGCCAAAAATTGGCAAACGCGCTTAATCTGCATCCCATGAGCACGATGAACATCTCGTTGCCGGAACACCTGAAGGCATTCGTAGACGAGCAGGTGAATCGAGGTGCCTACGGCACCAGCAGCGAGTACGTCCGCGAGTTGATCAGGCGCGACCAGGATCGTCAGCAATTGCGTGACCTGCTGCTCGAGGGCGCTCGCTCGCCGCAGGGCGCTCCGGCCGATGCCGCGTGGTTCTCGACGCTGAGGGCGCGGGTGCGCAAAGCCGCCAATCAGGCTCGGCGGAAGTGAGCGTCAAGGCCGTCCGGCCCCGTCGATCGGCGATCGATGACGTCGAACGTGCGATTGACTATTACCTCGGTGAAGGTTCGATTGACGCCGCCTCAGGGTTCGTCGATGCGCTCGAAGGGGCGTACAGCGAGATTGGACGCCATCCTTCCATCGGCTCGCCGCGTTATGCCGTCGAACTGAATCTGCCTGAGCTTCGACACTGGGCGCTGACGAAGTCCCCCTATCTCGTGTTCTACGTCGATCGCGCCGACCACATCGATGTCTGGCGTGTGCTGCACCAGCACCGCAACATTCCTGCCTCGATGCAGGATGGCGCGGGGTAGACACAGACGGGGACGGGCGCACGCGCATCTCCCCGACCGGATCACGCGTCGCTGCGCAGCACGGTCTGGATGATGGACGCCATGCGTTCCCAGGCGTCTTTCTCCTTGCCGAGCTGGCGTTTGCCGGCGGGCGTGAGCGAATAGAAGCGCGCGCGGCGGTTCGTGTCGGTCGTGCCCCACGCGCCGCGCAGCAGACCGCGTTGTTCGAGCCGCATCAGCGCCGGATAGAGCGTGCCCATGTTCAGTTGGAGCGCGCCGTTCGACACCTGCTCGAGCCGCGACGCGATGGTATAGCCGTGTGACGGCCCCAGCGTCTCGAGCGTACGCATCACCATCAGGTCGAGCGTGCCCTGGAGGACGTCGGCCTTGGTCTCTTTATTGGCCATGCCAATGAAGTATGGCGGTTTCCGGTCGGATGTCAAACGGCCACGCGGCGTCCCCCGAGGTCGTGGCCTCGGGGCCTCGTAGCCCCGCCGCCCCGTCGCCTTGTAGCCGCCCCCTGGGGCTGAAGCCCCAGGGCTCCGAGAAGCCTTCTTCCAGCCTCCTCCCAGCCCGTCGCCTCCCCGCCTCCTACGGCACTACCACATAGTGCGCGTCGGCCGGGAGGGGCAGGCCGTCGATCAGGCGGGTGCCGAGGTCGAGGCCGTAGCGGTTGACGAAATAGGTGAGGCTGAGGAAGCGTTCCTGCGGATGGCCCTCCGGGAACGTCAGGTTACGCGTCCGGATGAACTGGCGTCGCAGCGTCTCGTCCTTCTTCTTCGACGCCTGCAGCACCTTGCCGTGCAGGCTCGCCAACGTCTCGCGCATGCGCGTCACGGTCGTCTCGGCCGCCCCGGCCAGCGTCGCGTCGACCAGTGCGGCGGCCTCGCCAATCCGCGAAGCCTGGCCGGCAATCGCCGTCTCGAACGCGGTGAACGCAGCCTCGACTTCGGCCGGCATCTGGAGCGCGAGCAGGTGATTGAGCACGGACTCGTCCTGCGGCTGCAGCGCCTCGAGGGCGACGGGATGACGATCGAAGAACCGCAGCGCGGCCGCATCGACGAGCGTGGCGCTGGCCCGCGAGGCCACGAGGGGCCGCTCGATGCCGAACGCGGCGTACACCGGCCCGAGTTGCGCGTGATAGGCGAGTTCAGAGGGACCAGCGATGTAGCAGACGGTGGGGAAGATGGTGTCCTGGACCAGGGGACGCAGCAGGACGTTGGGGCTGAATCGATCGGGGTGGGCGGTCATCTCGGCACGGAGGTCGTCGACCGACCACTCGTGACCGTCGACAGTCACGTGGCCGTCACGACAGCGCAGTGGCCGGCGTCCCGTCTCGTCCACCCGGAACAGGCACACCACGTCGTCGCCGGGCACGACCTGCGCTGTGTGTCCGCCGTCCGCCATGCGGGTGCCGGCCTCGCGCGCCAGCCGGGCCGTCTCGCCGGGCGTGGCCAGTTCGCGCGCGAACACGTCGGCCGTGAAACGCTTGGCCGCCGGATCCGACGCCTCGAACACGACGAGCCCCTCGGACCCGAGCAGCGCCTCGATCCAGCCGGCGCACGCAGCGGCCGGCGACTGGCCGGCACGGTAGTGCGCGCGCAGGGTGTCGAGCACGGCCGGTGTGAATTCGGTGGGCGTCAGTCGGGCGGCAAGGTCGTCGAGGACCTGATCGATGCCCGCGTCGAAGGCCAGCGCGCCCACGGGCTGCGAGCCGGCGCCGGGCAGATCGCCGGCCGTCACCGTGACCGGGGCGTAGTCGCGATCGAGCAGGTGCGCGGCGCGAATCTCGTCCCAGTCGTGATCGTCGGCGTCCACCCAGAAGACGGGAACGACAGGCACACCGTGACGCGCCTGGGCCGCGCGGGCGTACTGGATGGTCGTGACGGCCTTCAGCAGCGTGTAGAGCGGCCCGCCGAACACGCCGGCCTGCTGACCCGTGACCACGGCGACGGCGCCGGGCGTCGCCAGTTCGGCAGCGGCGGCGCGGGCGCGCGCGGGCGCGTGCCGACGGGCCAGTTGGGCCTGCACGACCTCGGCGATGGCCGCGTGCGGGCGCGACTGGCGAGTCACGCGATCGATCGTTGCCTGCCAGGCGGCCGGGTCGGCCGGATCGCCGGCGAAGAGCGAGGCCACAGCGGAGAAGTCGTGGGTCGTGGCCGCGACGAGCGGCCGGATCCAGGGCAGGCGGTCATACGGGATGACGTCGCGGACGAGGCCGGACGTCAGGGTATCGGAATGGCTCGACACGGCAGCACTGTACTACAGCGCCTGTGACGCGCGCGTCGCCCCTGGCAGCGGCCGGCGGTACCCGGCTGCGCCGAAAGATGTAGACTCACAACGCCCACCCTCGGCTCCGGACCGGAGCCGGTCATAGCCTTCGGCTCACCCGATCAGGCACAATACAGGGTTGACGAGCGGAGATCATTCTTGGACGCAGTGCTAGCGCTGGAGAACGGGACGGTGTTTCGCGGCAAGGCCGCGGGGGCCGCCGGGGAGACTGGTGGCGAGGTCGTGTTCAACACCAGCATGACCGGATATCAGGAAGTGTTGACCGATCCGTCCTACGCGGGACAGATCGTCACGATGACCGCGCCAGAAATCGGGAACTACGGGGTCACGGCCGCCGACGTCGAGTCGCGCGGGGTCCAGGTGGCCGGGTTCATCATCCGCGAACAGTCGGCGATTGCGTCGAACTGGCGCGCCGACGGCACGCTGCGCGAGTACCTCGTGGCGCAGAACGTGGTGGCGATCTCGGACGTCGATACCCGGGCGCTGACCCGGCTGCTCCGGTCGAGCGGCGTGATGCGCGGCATCATCGCCACCGGGCGCGTCGTCCCCGAGGAGCTCGTCGAGAAGGCCCGGGCGCTGCCGAACATGGAGGGCGCGGATCTCGTCCGCACCGTCACCTGCCAGGAACCGTTCGTCTACACGCCGCCGGCCGACGACGACTTCGGCGTCGTGCCGTCGCGGGCCGGCAAGCGACGCCTGCGCGTGGCGGCCTACGACCTCGGGATGAAATACAACATCCTGCGCCGGTTCGCCGCGCACGGCTGTGACGTCACCGTGTATCCGGCCGGAACCCCGGCGGCGACGCTCCTCGAGACGAAGCCCGACGGCGTGTTCTTCAGCAACGGCCCCGGCGACCCGGCGGTGCTCGACTACGTCATCGCCAATGCCCGCACCGTCATCGAGAGCGGCGTGCCGACGTTCGGCATCTGTCTCGGGCACCAGGTCTTCGGCCTGGCACTCGGCGCGCGGACGTACAAGCTGAAATTCGGGCACCGCGGCGGCAATCACCCGGTGAAGGAACTGCGGACGGGCAAGATCGAGATTACGTCGCAGAACCACGGGTTCGCCGTCGATCCGGCCACGCTGCCGCCCGAGATCGAGGTCACGCACCTGAACCTGTACGACGGCACGGTCGAGGGGCTCCGGCACACCAACCGCCCGGTGTTCTGCGTCCAGTACCACCCTGAAGCCGCACCGGGTCCGCACGACGCGGATTACCTGTTCGCGCAGTTCCTCGACGCGATGGAACGGCGCTGACGCGCCCGCCCGTCATCGTCTGTCTCCGTTCATGCCCAAGCGAACCGAACTGAAACGTATCCTCGTGATCGGCTCCGGCCCGATTGTCATCGGCCAGGCCTGTGAATTCGACTACTCCGGCACGCAGGCCTGCAAGGCCCTGCGCTCCGAAGGGCTGGAAGTGATCCTGGTCAACAGCAATCCGGCCACGATCATGACCGACCCCGAGACAGCCGATCGGACGTACATCGAGCCGCTGACCGTCTCGGCCGTCGAGCAGATCATCGCGCGCGAGCGGCCCGACGCCCTGCTGCCGACCGTCGGCGGCCAGACCGCGCTCAACCTCGCCGTCGATCTCGCCGAAGCCGGCGTGCTCGAGAAGTACGGCGTGGCGCTGATCGGTGCCTCGATCCAGGCCATAAAGCTGGCCGAGGACCGGCTGCTCTTCAAGGATGCGATGCGCTCGATCGGCCTGGCCGTGCCCGAGAGCTCGGTCGTCAAGTCGATGGACGAGGCCATGGTCGTGGCCGACCGCATCGGCTATCCGCTCATCATCCGTCCCAGCTTCACGATGGGCGGCGTGGGCGGCGGCATCGCGTACAACGTCGAGGAGTTCCGCACGATCTGCGAGCGCGGGCTGAAGCTCAGCCCGGTGCACGAGGTGCTCGTCGAAGAGTCGGTCATCGGCTGGAAGGAATTCGAGCTCGAGGTGATGCGCGATCACGCCGACAACTTCGTCGTGATCTGTTCGATCGAGAACATCGATCCGATGGGCGTGCACACGGGCGACAGCATCACCGTGGCCCCGGCGCTCACGCTGACCGACAAGGAATACCAGCGGATGCGCGATGCGGGCCGGCGCATCATCCGCCGCATCGGCGTGGAGACCGGCGGCTCGAACATCCAGTTCGCGATCAACCCGGCCGACGGCCGCATGGTGGCGATCGAGATGAACCCGCGCGTGTCGCGTTCGTCGGCGCTCGCGTCGAAGGCCACAGGATTCCCGATCGCGAAGATCGCGGCCAAGCTCGCGCTCGGCTATACGCTCGACGAGATCCCGAACGACATCACGCGGCTGACGCCCGCGTCCTTCGAGCCGACGATCGACTACGTCGTCGTGAAGGTGCCGCGCTGGGCGTTCGAGAAGTTCCCGCAGGCCGATCGCACGCTGACGACGCAGATGAAGTCGGTGGGCGAGGCGATGGCCATCGGCCGGACGTTCAAGGAAGCGTTCCTGAAGGCGTTCCGCTCGCTCGAACTCGGGGCGTCGGGACGGCTGCTCGGCCAGCGCGTGTCGGAAGAGGACGACGTCTCCTTGCAGCAGGCCCTCGGGATTCCGACCGAACGGCGCATGTGGGCCGTGTTCCGCGCGCTCGAGCGTGGCTGGAGCCTCGAGGAGATTCACCGGCTGACGAAGATCGACCCCTGGTTCCTGACGCAGTTCCAGCAGATCGTCGAGCTGGCGCGATCGGCCGAGGCGGTCGGCGCGCGCGATCTGTCGGACGACCTGCTGCGGGATCTCAAGCGCGCCGGCTTCGCCGACGCCGACGTGGCGCGGCTGGCGGGTATGGACGAGGCGTCGCTGCGTGAACGACGCCGCGAGATCGGCCTGACGACGGTCTACAAGCGCATCGACACGTGCGCGGCGGAGTTCGAGTCGTTCACGCCGTACATGTACGGCACGTTCGAGCAGCAGTGCGAAGCCGACCCGACGTCGCGGCCGAAGGTCCTGATCCTCGGCAGCGGCCCGAACCGCATCGGGCAGGGCATCGAGTTCGACTACTGCTGCTGTCACGCGGCGTTCGCCCTGCGCGACGAGGGGTACGAGACCATCATGGTCAACTGCAACCCCGAGACGGTGTCGACCGACTACGACACCGTGGATCGCCTCTACTTCGAGCCGCTGACGTTCGAGGACGTGATGGCGATCATCGATCGCGAGCGCAGCGCCGGCGGCGAGGTCTCGTGCGTCGTCCAGTACGGCGGCCAGACACCGCTGAAGCTCGCGCTGCCGCTCCAGAACGCCGGCGTGCGCATCCTGGGCACGTCGCCCGACTCGATCGACCTGGCCGAGGATCGCGATCGGTTCTCGAAGCTGCTCTGGGAACTGGGCATCCCGCAGGCGGCCAGCGGGACGGCCACGTCGCCGGAAGAGGCGGTCGAGGTGGCGGGCACGATCGGGTTCCCCGTGGTCGTGCGCCCGTCGTACGTGCTCGGCGGCCGGGCGATGGCCATCGTGTACGACACGGCGGCGCTCGATCGCTACATGCGCTTCGCGGTGCAGGCCTCGCCGGAGCACCCGATCCTGATCGACAAGTTCCTCGAGGATGCGACGGAGATCGACGTCGACGCGCTGGCCGATGCCAGCGGCGGCGTGATCATCGGCGGCATCATGGAGCACATCGAGCAGGCCGGCATCCACTCGGGCGACAGCTCGTGCGTGGTGCCGCCGTTCCAGCTCTCGGCCGCGCACATCGCGACCATCCGCGACTACGGCCGCCGCATCGCGCGCGCCCTGAACGTCGTCGGCCTGATGAACGCGCAGTTCGCCATCAAGGATGACGTGGTGTACGTGCTCGAGGTGAACCCGCGGGCGTCGCGCACCGTGCCGTACCTGTCGAAGGCGACGGGCGTGCCGCTCGCGAAGATTGCCGCGCAGCTGATGGTCGGCCGGACGCTGGCCGATCTCGGGCTGACGAGCGACCTCGAGGTGCGTGGATCGTTCGTGAAGTCGCCGGTGTTCCCGTTCGTGCGGTTCCCGGGCGTGGACACGCTGCTCGGGCCCGAGATGAAGTCGACGGGCGAAGTGATGGGCGCGGCCGAGAGTTTCGGGTCGGCGTTCGCCAAGGCGATGATGGGGGCCGGCCAGCACCTGCCGCAGAGCGGCACGGCGTTCATCAGCGTCAATAACCGCGACAAGGCGGCGGCCGTGCCGATCGCGCGCGACCTGGCGCGGCTCGGGTTCTCGCTGATGGCCACGCGCGGGACGGCCGCATACCTGCGCGCGCACGGCATCCAGGCCGACATCGTGTTCAAGATCAACGAAGGCCGGCCGCACGTGGGCGACGAACTGCTCAACAGGAAGATCGTGCTCGTCATCAACACGCCGCTCGGTCGCGATTCGTTCTTCGACGACAAGACCGTGCGCAGCGTGGCGATGCTGCAGGGCGTGCCGGCCATCACCACGCTGACGGGCGCCGCGGCCGCTGTCAGTGCCATCGAAGCCATCCGCCACGAAGGCCTCACCGTCAAGTCGCTGCAGGAGTATCACGCTCGGTAGGCGGGGAGGCGGCAGGCGGGGAGGAGGCCGGAAGGCCTTCGGAGCCCTGGGGCTTCAGCCCCAGGGACCGGTGACGAAGCGACAAGGCGACTCACGGCAGAGGCTCGGCTTCGGCGTAGCTCTTCGGAGCCCCGAGGCTTCGGCCTCGGGGAGACGGCGACGAGGCTACGCGCGACCGGTCGTACCTGAATGAAGGGCCCCAGAGATCGCCGGGCCCACCTGTCGCCCGTCGTACCTGAGATTGCCCTGTCGTACCTGAGATAATGCCCCGGTGCCGCTCGTCATCACCCCTACGTTTTCGCTCGACGACGCGCTGGTGACCGAGCGGTTCGTGCGCGCGTCCGGGCCAGGCGGTCAGAACGTCAACAAGGTGGCCACCGCCGTGGAACTGCGTTTCGATCTCGGCGCCGCGCCGATCGACGACGCGGCCAAGGTGCGGCTGCGCGTGCTGGCCGGCAGCCGGCTGGTCGACGGCGACGTGATCGTCATCGACGCGCGCGAACATCGGCTGCAGTCGAAGAATCGCGAGGCCGCGCGGGCGCGGCTCGCATCGCTGATCCGTGCGGCACTCGTGCGGCCGAAGCGGCGGACGAAGACGCGTCCGACAGCCGCGTCGAAGGCGCGCCGGATCGAGGGCAAGGTGCGACGGGCGCGCGTGAAGGCGGGCCGCTCGGGCCGGATCGACACGGAGTAGATCCGGCCGCGGTGCCGGCCGGACGTGCATTTTCGAGGAGACCACATGCGGATCATCGTCATCGGAGCAACGGGGACCATTGGACGGGCGGTGGCCGACGCGCTGTCGGCGACGCACACGGTGATTGCGGCCAGCCGCCACGGTGACGCGCGCGTCGACATTGCGGATCCGGCATCCATCCGCGCGCTGTTCGCGGCCACGGGGCGGGTCGACGCGGTGGTGAGTGCGGCCGGCGCCGCGCGCTTCCGTCCGATCGCGGAGCTGACCGACGAGGACTTCGCGTTCAGCCTCGCGAACAAATTGATGGGACAGGTGAACGTCGTGCGCGAGGCGATCGCGCACGTCGCCGACGGCGGATCGATCACGGTGACGAGCGGCGTGCTGGGGCAGCAGCCGTCACCGGGGAGCGGGGCGATCAGCCTCGTGAACGCCGGACTCGAAGGGTTCGCCCGTGCCGCGGCACTTGAGGCGCCGCGGGGGATCCGTGTCAATGTGGTCAGCCCGCCGTGGATCACCGAGACGCTGCGTGCGCTCGGCATGCCGCTCGAGGGCGGACTCGACGCTGCCGCTGCCGCACAGGTCTACGTGCAGAGCGTCGAAGGCACCGAGACCGGCGTCGTCTACAGACCCTGACGCGGGTGCGGTGCGATCGGCGCGGGCCGGGGGCCTTGCGTAGTGGCGCGCGTCTACAATGACGCCATGCCTCGCGTCTTTCCGTGCGCCGCGGTGGTCGCTGCTGTCATCCTGCTGACGGGATGCATGCGGGCGACGCCCGCGACACCTGCCGCCACGGCCGGGGTAAGCGGCACTGATGCGCGCGGGCCGCTCCCGCCGCGCGACGGTCGCATCGACGACCTGAGGCCCGGCGTCCTGCTCGTGGCCTCGCGCGATTTGCGCGATCCGAACTTCATCGAGACCGTCATCCTGCTCGTCCTGTACGGCGACGACGGCGCGATGGGGCTGGTGCTCAATCGCGAGACCGACGTGCCGGTCGGCCGGATCTTCGAATCGGGCGCAGGGGCCGACGACCGATCCGGGCGCGTATTCCTCGGCGGACCCGTGGCGCCATCAGCCGTGCAGGCGCTCGTGCGATCGGCGGGCGTGGTGACGCATGGCCGGCGTGTGCTCGACGATGTCCACGTCGTCGGATCGGCCGAAGCGCTCAGGCGACGGATGGACACCGGCATCGACAGGGATCGCTTCCGGATCTACCTCGGCTACTCCGGCTGGGGGCCGGGGCAGTTGGAGCGCGAGATGGCCCGGGGCGGCTGGCACATCGTCGACGCGGACGCGGATCTCGTGTTCGACCGCGAGCCGGCCACGCTGTGGCGCCGGCAGATCCGGCGGACAGACGTCCTCATGGCGTCGACGCCGCGACCTCTTCAGCGTTCGGCGTCAGCTGAGCGAGCGATCTCGCGTTATACGGAGACCCGAGGCTTCAGCCTCGGGGGAGAGTCCCTGGGGCTGACCACCTTCGCGCGAGGCTCCGGTGGGCCGCCGAAGCCTTGGCGGAGGCTGAAGCCCCAGGGCTCCGGTTGGCACACAGGCACGTAGTACCCGCGCCATCGTCCCGCTGCTGCTCAGCGTCAGTCGAGAGAACGACGTCGCATCGTCCGAAACCCCGAGGCTTCAGCTTCCGGAGCCCCGAGGCTTCAGCCTCGGGGGAGGCTCCCTGGCGGAAGCCCCCAGGGGCTCCCGGCGTTCAGGGCTGCGGCCGGCGGAACCGGCCCGTGTACGCGGCGCGGCCGAGCACGTGACCGTCGATTGCCTGCATGATGACCTTGCGCGTCTCGAAGGCATCCGCGCGCGGTGTCACGTCGAGGACGATGTCGAGCGCGTAGAGTTCGAGGACGTAGTGGTGCAGCGGGCCCGCGGCCGAGGCGCCCGGACCGCGATACATGGGACCAGACACGCTGATCTGGTAACTGCCGTCGGCGAGCCGCGAACCGGCCGGGATGCCTTCCGGCAGGCCGGTGGCGGTCGGCGGGATGTTCCAGACCAGCCAGTGGACCTGATCGTCGATCGAGCGATTGCGCACGAAGTCGAGATCGTGCATGTGGAGGAACAGGCTGCGCGTGCCCGTCGGCACGTTCGCCCAGGTCAGGGCCGGTGACGTGCCGCCGCCCGGCGCCGCGTCCGGCGCGGCCTGGCTGAACTTCACCGGGATGATGCCGCCGTCGTCATAGGCGGTGGTCGAGAGCGTCAGGGCTGGCGCCGGTGCACCGCCGGGTGGGGCTTGGGCCGCGACGACCGCGACGGCCAGCAGGGAAGACAGGAGGGCGGGGACGAACAGCTTCGATCGCATGGAGATACCTCTGAGAGCGGCCAGTCTAGCAGACGAGGTGCGGGGGGATTCGCGCGGATGCCCATCCACGGTCGAGGACACACGCGACCGCTGCCGCGGTGGTACGCATTCGCCGATCGGCCGCGAGGCGACCGCGGTACGGAGGCGAGGCAACACCGGACGCGCATCCACCCGATTGCTGTCGGCCGTGTATCCGTTCGCTGACGCGCCTTCAGCCATTTGCTCTCGAACTGACAGCCATTCGCTGTCCGACCATCACCCAACAGCGGATCGAGAAACACCCGTTTGGTGCCGCACGATCACTCATCCTGCGATCGACGATCACCCATTCGGTGCCGGGCGATCGTCCAGAGGCGTCGCTGTAACGTGTTGACCGCCTGAGACATCACAGGCAAAAACGAGAGTTGAGTCGATCGACTGCACGAGTGATGCGCGGGTCCACGACGCGTGCGACGCGAGGACCGCGGAGTGATGCGCGGGCTGCCGGCGACCGGCACGCGCCGGCCGACACGTTCGACGGATTGTCCGGAGACCCGTGCGCGGGCTGGGGGCGAGCGATGCGCGGGGGCCTTCATCAGCGAATTGCCGACGTACCTCGCGGCGGATGGATTGCGGTTGATGGCGCGGTGGAGACGTCCCAGCCACCGCCAAGGGCCTTGTAGAGCGCCACCAATTGCACGGCCGCGTTGGTATGGGCCCGCGCGGCTACGGTTTCGGCCTCGTGCAGGCTGCGCTGGGCGGCCAGCAACTCGACCAGGGCGATGTCGCCCGCGGCGTAGCGAGCCTTGGCGTGGCCGTAGCTGGTGCGTGCGGCATCCAGTGACATGCCACGGCGCTCAAGCGTGTCCAGTCCGCCGTGGTAGTCGCCTAGGGCGCGCTCGGCGTCGCCCAGCGCCGTCAGCACGGCCTGTTCATAGGCCAGCGCGGCCTGCCGCTCGGCGGCCTCGCGCGCCCGAATTTCGGCGCGCACACGGCCACCGTCGAACAGGCGCCAGGAAATCAGCGGCAGGATGGAGAAACGCAAGCTGGAGGCATCGAACCAATCGCCCGTGCTGAGCGCTTGGAACCCGCCGCCAACACCGATGGAGAGCTTCGGGAACAACTCGGCCGTGGCCACGCCAATAT
Source organism: Acidobacteria bacterium SCN 69-37 (assembly GCA_001724025.1). Classification (GTDB taxonomy): domain Bacteria; phylum Acidobacteriota; class Vicinamibacteria; order Vicinamibacterales; family SCN-69-37; genus SCN-69-37. The sequence goes on from MEDJ01000008.1 coordinate 82,914, forward strand.
CGGCAGAACTCGCTGCCAGGCGACGCTCCGCCGCCAGCACGTCAGGGCGTCGGCGCAGCATGTCGGCGCGCTCGCCCACCGGCAGCGCCCGCAGCGTGCTCGGAGCCAAAGGGCCGTCAAGCAGTGCCAGCTCCCGCTCCGGCGGTGCGCCCAGCAGCACGCCCAGGCTGAGCACTGCGGCGCGCTGACGCGCCTGGATATCCGGGATGAGTGCGTTGACTGCTGTCCATTGGGCGTACGCCGCCTCCACGTCGGCGGCCGACGCGTCGCCCAGCGCATGCCGTAGGCGCACCAATTCCAAGGTCTGCTGCAGCGTATCCAGCGTGGCCTGTTGTGCGTGCAACTCATAGCGGGCGCCAACGGCGACGAACCAGGTGCGCGCGACCTCGGCCACGATGCGTATGCGTACGCCTTGTGCCTCGGCTTCAGTCGCCTGCAGGCGGGCACTGGCGCCTTCCAGAGCGCGCCGCTTGGCCCCGAACAAGTCGACCTCCCAGGCCGCGTCGAAGCCCGCGTCGTAGATGGTCTGCGTGGCGTCAAGGCCGGGGATCGATCCTACGGGCAGGGGGCCGTTCTCGCTTTGACCGCGCCGATTGACGCTCGCGCCAGCGGCGGCGGTGGGCAATGCCTCGCCGGCCACACGATCGCGCAGGGCGCGTGCCTCATCGATGCGTGCCGCCGCCTGGCGCAGATCCAGGTTCTGTGCCAGCGCCGTGGTCATCAGGCGATTGAGGATGGGATCGTCCAGTGCAGACCACCATTGGCTCAAGTCTGCGGACTGGGATTCGCTTGCCAACGGCAAGCTCCAGCCGCTGCCGACGTCGACCGCTGGCGGCTCGCGGTAGTCGGGGCCCACGCTTGCGCAGGCAGTCAGCAGCACGCAGGACAGGGCCAGCGCGGGCGGACGCAGGCCGGCGATGGTTGCGCGAAAAAGGGGAGTGCAGGGCTTGGGTTTCATTGCAGGCGTCCTCGGACGAATGCGGTGGCCATGGTCAGCGTGGCGAGGGCGATGAGCGCCAGTGGCCACAGGCTGGCGAGAATGTCGCTGGGTGGCATGGCCTTGAGAAAACTGCCTTCGACGATGATGAGGAAGTGGGTCAGCGGAATGGCCTGGGCCAGCCATTGCAGGACGACAGGCATGTTTTCAACCGGTGTGGCGAAACCGGACATCAGCACTGCCGGCACGCCAATGGCGAACGCACCAAGGATAGCCTGCTGCTGCGTCATGCTGACGGCGGAAATCATCAGGCCGATGCCGACCACCGACAGGATGAACAGCACCAGGCTGGCAAGCAGCAGCGCGAACGAGCCGGTGAACGGGATGCTGAACAGGAACACGCCCGCGCTGATCATGAACAGGCCCAGCAGTGTGCCGATCGCCAGCGCCGGCAGCGACTTGGAGACAATGATCTCCGGCGTCGAGGTGGGCGACACGAGTAACTGGTCGAAAGTGCCCAGCTCGCGTTCGCGCGCGATCGACAGCGAGGTGATGAGCAGCGCGCTGAACAGGGCCAGGATGCCGGTGAGCCCGGGCACGATGAACCAGCGGTAGACCAGGTTCGGGTTGAACCAGTGGCGCACGACCACGGGCGTTGGTGCCTGGGCGTCGGGCGCGACCTCGGCGCCGACATCGGCGGCGATGGTGGACAGATAGGCGACGGTGATCTGGCCCGAGTTGCTGCGCCGGCCATCAACGAGAACTTGAGCGCGGCCGCTGTCGCCGGCAGCGATGGTGCGCGAGAAGTCCACGGGAATGGCGAGCGCGGCGATCACCTCGCCACGGTCGATCATCTCGTGCAACTGTCGCTGGCTGTCCACGTGCCGGACGTGGGTGATGAAGCGGGCGCTGTCCAGGCGCTGCACCAGTTCATGCGACCAGCGTCCGGCGTCCTGGTTGTAGACGGCGATGTCGACGTTGCGCACTTCCAGCGTGGCGGCAAAGGCGAATACGAGTAGTTGCAGGATGGGCGGCACGAACACTACCATGCGGCTGCGCGGGTCGCGCAGCACGCTCAAGACTTCCTTGATGAACTGGGCGCGCAGACGGGTGAACGAGAAGGCGGAGGTCAACATCGCGTCACTCCAGGTTCTTGCGCGTGGCGCGCTTGGCGATGGCGAAGAACAACGCCCCGATCGCCGCCATGGCCGCCAGGTTGGGCAGGAACACGGCCCAGATGTCGCCGGCCAGGAACACGGTCTTGAGCGAGTCAACGAAGTAGCGCGCCGGAACCACCCGAGTGATGGCGCGGATCGGCGCTGGCATCGCGTCGATCTCGTACAGAAAGCCCGAGAGCATGAAGGCCGGCAGAAAGCCCGTGAACAACGCAATCTGCGCCGCCAGGAACTGGTTGCGCGCCAGCGACGAAATCAAGAGGCCCTGGCCCAGCGCCGGCACCATGAACACCGCCGACAAGAGCAGCAGCGCCGCCAGCGAGCCGCGCATCGGCACGCCAAAGACGAACACCGCCAGCGCCGCCGCACCCAGTGTGGACAGCATGCCGAGCACGAAGTACGGCAGCAGCTTGCCGATCAGGATTTCGGCCACCGAGGCGGGCGTGGACAGCACCGCTTCCATGGTGCCGCGCTCCCATTCGCGCGCCACCACCAGCGCGGTCAGCATGGGGCCGATGATGGTCATGACGATGGCAATGGCCCCGGGAATCAGCGCGCGGCGGCTCTCCAACTCGGGGTTGAACCAGTAGCGTGGCTCCAGCACGACGGACTGCGCGGGTGCTGCGATATCGAGCCCGGCACGCCATGTCTGCACCACG
>MEDJ01000009.1:0-243707 GCA_001724025.1 Acidobacteria bacterium SCN 69-37
GCCGGCCACTGCTTCGAGACATGCGGGACATCGTATCCACCTTTCGGAACGTGTCCACGAAATCGGATCAAGCGCACTTCACGTGTTGAACCGCGAGGCTTCGCTCTTCGCTGAGTTTGTCTCTCTCGGTCGGCTTTCCGTCGGGCGTGACGTTGCCACCGTTCATGTGCTCAAGGATGTTGAGAACCTTCGGATTGGCAAGAAAGCCCACCTGTCCGTCGCACTGTCGATAGATCTGCTTCGCAAGAATGCCCGCCGTTGAGAGTTCAGGCTTCCAACCCTGATCAGCCAGCCACGCGAACAGAATCTCCTGAGCAGCGGGAATCTTGACGTGCATACTGCCGACGCCGGCGACGAGCTTGACCAACCCATTCCGGCCGATTCGCCACTCGTCACGAAGAGCGACGCCTCCGATCGCTCGGCGTACTGCCGGACCGTAGGAAGCCGGAAAGGCCTCTGCGAGATGTTCTGATGAACCGAAGATGCTGAAGTTGATTTCGTTCGCGCATTTCGCGTGACTGTAGATTCCCCGAGACTCCGCGAAGTCGGGCACGACAGCCGTCAGGCGAACCGATCGATCTGGGGTCTGGCCGAGTTCGACTGTTCCGTCGTCTCCGGTATAGAAATCGTCAGGGGTTGCGGCATCCTTGTCGCGAGCCCAGGAATCCCAGATCCTCGGGTACCAACGTTGTAGAACGTAATAGCCATCTTTCGATGAATCGCCTTCCGGTGGCATGAGATCAAGGGACTTCGCGAACTCCTGCATCTCGTCCATCGTCGAGTGGCGTGAGCGAATGAACGACGCCACATCGCAGACTTTGGGATTGTTTCGCCAGTGACGCCGATTGGACCGGAGGAACTTGATGAGGACGCCTCGCAACGACTCGTTGTCGGCGAGTTGCTTCGGTAAGCCGATGAGGGGTCGGCCCATGGCCCTGAAGTTCCAGAAATCGACAATGTCATCGACGTTCGACGCATCCATGAAGAAGACGCTAGCGTCGCCGCGTGCCGCGAAGCCGTGCCGCTGGCGGCGAAGACCGTGCTGCACCAGCCGTCTCGGGAAGAGGACGTCCGGCGAGAGGAGCCTGCCCAAATCGCCAGGGATGTCGTCAACCCTCTCAACGTCGACCGGCTTCGTGTAATGCGCTTCCACGATCGGCACTAGGTCAGGATCGAGTTCACCGAAGAAGGCTGACCAGTACAGGTCGAGGTTGGTCGGAATGACTGGAAGGGCGACTTTGACCGGGTATTTGGCTTTGTACTTGAAGTGCTCGTCGAAAACGCCTTCAAGCACCTCAAGGATGCCGATGCCATATCGAGGGCTGCGACTATGCCCCTCGTAAGCGGGCAGTTGGCTGCACTACCGGCAGGCACGCTGGAAGAAATCGAGGCTCGCAATGCTCTGGATCGGCAGTTGCGAGCCTTCGTCGACGGGCTGAAGCCGACCATCACAACGGGTGCGTTCAAACTCGACAATTCGCCCCTGACACAGCTGACCTTCGGAATTGTGTCGTCGTTTTCCGTCTGGAGCCGGGGCACGGACGTCAGAGCGAAGGTGTCTGACAACAAGCTCGCCGCAGACCCGGCGCCGCGGGCGCTGCAGATGGTCGTTCTCAACTGGAGCCCCTGGGGTTACCAGTCGAAGTCCACACGGCGGTGGAACAAGGCGGCGTTCTTTCGTCCGTTTGCCGGTGTCGCGTTCAGCCCCGACATCGGGTTGAGCGTGGGTGCTTCGTTCATGGTGCTCTCGAACTTTGGCGCCAATATCGGCTACGCCCACCTGCTCATCACGCAGCCGGCCGCCGGCCTGGAGTTGGGCACAAATCTCGCGGAGAAGCTTCCCCAGGAGGAAGGCGGTGGCTTCCGCTACAGCGACGAGCTGCGCAGAGATCCCCTCAGACGGGGTTCGCGGCACGCCCTCTTCATGGGATTTAGCTACAACTTCAAATGAGAAGCGGCTTCACACGGTAGGCGGCCTAAGCGGCCGCCTCCGTCTTGCGGCTGCACACGCCCTGCACGCTGGCGAACCATTGTTTGCCAGACGTGCATGCGGTCCGAACAATCCGACGTTCGGAAGTGGGTTACCTTGATTCCTGACATGCGGCGAACCGGACTAGACGGCATCTGCTCGTAGGGGCTTCCTCATAGGGAGCCCGCCATACTGTGGGCCGTCCGACTCGGAATGCGGCCCGGCGGCTTCGTAGCCTGCCCTCGTATAGAACCCGATGGCATTGTGGCTTCCGTGCAGCGTGGCCTCGAAGAAGCCACGTCGGGAAAGCTCAGCCTCGACGAATCGAAGCAATTGAGAACCAACCCCAGAACGGACGTGCGACGGCCTCGTATACAGCCCGTCGATATTGTTGGCTCTCGCGCTGATCCAGCCCAAGATCTGGTTTTCAGACAGCAACACCCATACTGCGCGCTCGCGTAAGACGTCGTACATCCAATCCGGCTGGTGCGCATCAGCCCACTTTTGGGCCGATTCAATCGGCATCACTGGTGGCGCCAGTTCCAAAATTGAGGCACGACGAATGTCGAACAGATGCCGAGCATCCCTCGTGACGGCTGGCCTGATGTGGATGCCCATCTGACGCGATGGGCTGGATTCTAGCCCACCACACTTCGCCTTGCTCAACGCGACACCGCCGGAGTGACCTCCCCATACCATGCCGGGGAGGCGACGACACGGCTCAGGCTGTGGACGGCATGGGGATGGTGACGTCCCTCTGCCTCCAATAGCGCGGCCGTCTGCAGTCCGGCGCGCGTTGATGATGCCACATCCTTAGACGGTTGCGAGTTTGAGGGCGGCCGCTTCGGCGGCCGCCCTCTGGCCCTATGCGGTGGGTAGGCTTGATCCGCCTTTTGGGACACCTTCGATGAGTCAGGTCGACGTTCGGTCTCTCAGGACTTCCCTGCTTCTAACCGGCAGGCCGTCCCGTCGGTGGGGGCGCCCACCGCTGCGCCCACCACCCGTGGCACGCGGTGAGATTTCCTGAACATTCCAGCGAGCTCCGGAGACGGACCGACGCGGTGCCGGATTTGCGATCAGCCCAGAACAGGCCAGAAGATCGCACTGATTCCAGAATTTCCATCAGCTCTTCGATCTGATTTGTGAGGATAGTCGGACCAGTGTTCATGCGGGTGAGCGTGAGGTGCGCCCACCAGGTGCGCCCACCAGCGAGGGCTTGCAGCGCGGCGTATCGTGGCCGTCATCCCCACACCAGCCGGTTGTGTCCCTTCTTGTTTCTAGACAAACTGACCGTCAAGCAGACACCCCCTCGCCCATGAGTCGCGCAAGGACGACCTCTTCACCGGCGGCATGGCCCGCGGACTTCAGCGTGCTGAATCACTTCAACGCGACCGCGGTTGTGTACTGGAGCGCGATGCTGTTCATGGCCTGGGTCCTGATGGCCGGCTGGTCGGACCGTTCGGGCCGGCCACTTTATGGGCTCGTACTGGCGACGTGGAACTTCGTCCTCGGGCCGGGCGTGGCCATTCCCGTTACACTTCGCGTGCCTGCCCGACGGTTCCGGGTCCCCGCAGGCGAGCGGGCCCTGCACCGCATGCTGGGCGTGGGAGTGTTCGCCTGGCTGTTGAACCGTTCTGGATACATCGCCGATTCGTCGCCCCCATATGGGGCGTTGCGGCTCATCGGAGCGGGCTACCGGTCCGAGTGCTGGCCGCGCGCGTGAGTGCCAGTGCCCACGGCGCGTGCTTAGGTGTCCACCTGGCTGTGGGCCAGCAATCAGAGATGCCATCTACAGCACCACAACCACAGATCTGTCACGCGCACGCCACGACTGCCGTGCGCAATTGAGTGCTACGCTTGCGTTCGACGTTCAACGCCCGTGTGCACACTGTTCGATCGCCGCCAGCGTTGCGCCAGGAGGTCCCACCACCCTATGCCCCTCGGACTGAACAAGCTCAAGCACATCGTCGTCGTCATGATGGAGAACCGCTCCTTCGACCACATGCTGGGTGGGTTGAAGGCGACCGACCCGCGCATCGCGGGACTGACCGGGGACGAGTTCAATCTCGGCACCGACGGCAAGAAGGTCAAGGTCAAATCCAACGCCGCCTATCAGGGGCAACTGGATCCGGATCCCGACCACCACTTCGCCGGCGTGGATCTGCAGATCTTCGGCGGCAACATGGCCAACGACCGTCCAGCCACCATGGACGGATTCGTGAAGAGCTACCACGCGCAGCGCCGTGACCTGGCACACTCGCGCCTGGTCATGAGCTACTACAAGCCGTCGAAGCTGCCGGTGCTGACCACGCTGGCCCAGCAGTACGCCGTCTTCAATGGTTGGTTCTCGTCGATCCCGGGCCCCACGCTGTGCAATCGAGCCTTCGCGCACTACGGCACGTCGTTCGGCCACGTGGGCATGAACGTCTTCTACCTCAACACGATCTACCGCAGCGTCTATCAGCGCCTGGACGATGCGGGGAAGACGGCGAAGATCTACTACTTCGATCAGAAGAGCTCGACGCTCGAAGTGGTGAACCTTCTGCAGCATCAGCCGAAGTTCTTCGGTCTGTTCGACCAGTTCGTGGCTGATTGCGCCGCCAACACGTTGCCCGCCTTCTCGTTCGTCGAGCCCAACTACAGCGACCACGAGGAGAACGGCATTCCGTTGATGGCCTCGGATCAGCATCCGGATCACGACGTTCGCGAGGGCGAGAGGCTGCTCGCTCACGTCTACAACGCCATCAGAAGCAACCCGCAGGTCTGGGAGTCTACGGCGCTGCTCATCACGTACGACGAACACGGCGGCATCTACGATCACGTGCCGCCACCGGCATGCGATCCCGACGGGTTCGTCGCGCAACCAGCCGATACGGGCACCGGCAAGCCGTTCCTATTCGACCGCCTGGGCGTCCGTGTACCGGCGGTTCTCGTTTCACCGTGGATCGCGCCGGGCACCGTGGTGCCCGGCGTCGGCGAAGCCGATGCACGCATCTTCGAGCACGCGTCCATCCCCAGAACAGTGACGGACTTCTTCCTACCCGGATTCCCTCCCGCCAGCCGGTCGCCACGCGAGCGAGCCGCTGAAGCGTTCACCGACCTACTGACACTAGATCAGATGCGCACGGACACGCCGACGTTCACGCTGCTCTAGCCCCGGGGGTGCCCATGAAACCAATCAGAGTCCCCAAGACCCCGAAGTCGTCGTTCAATAAGGACCGTCGACCGTCGAAGCTGCTGCTGGATCAAATCGAGCACCTCGAGTGGGCGGCACTGCCGGCCTGGCAGCGCAAGCCGCAGTTGCTGCGCAAGTACCAGAAGAAGCGCGTCCGCACGGAGCAGCAGGCCGCCGAGCGCATCGCCCAGCTGACGACGATAGTGCTTGAAGAACACGACATCGTCACCGCGCGACCGGCCGGATCGGACACGCGGCCTAAGGTTGTGCTGCCGCCGCTGCCAGACGCGGGCGCGAGCAAGGGAAGAAAGAGAAAGAAGAAGACGACGCGCACTGGCGGAGCCAAGAGGTCCGCGAGCACGCGCACGGCTGCGAAGAAGGCGCTCAGGAAGAAGGTCAAGAAAGCCTCGAAGGCGAAGAGGACCGGCAAGAAGCCCGTGCGGAGGCAGCGGTGACCCGCGCGGTTATCATCGGCCTTGTCGTTGGATTGGTCGGCGGCGTACTGGTGCCGTCGGCCTCGGCGCAGGAATCGAAGTTCATGTCGGACCTCCGGCGCGAAGGCCACGCGATCGCCGAGAACTGCGACAGCCTCGACATCAAGGCCATCGGGGCCTGCGTCTTCACGCTCGTGACGGCTCAACCGATTCACATCGGCTTTGGCAGTCTTGCGCCGGGCAACGGCTTCGCCTTCGGCCTCGCGCTATCGGAGCGCCACACGCCCAACGAAACATGGCGCATCACCTGGAGCGGCGATGCTGTCGCGACGTTCTCCGGCGCGTCCCGCATCGGTGGCTACCTCAAGTTCATCCACACGCCGGACTTGAGCATTGTCGTGACGGCCCCCGGCGAGCGGCCACCGTCGGCACGCGGGCTGAAGCTCGACACGTGGATGGTCGACGCCTTTGCACAGCGGACGTCGCTGCATACGCTCGACTACTACGGTATCGGTCCCGACACCACCGAGGACGGACGCACCAGCTACGGCGAGCGGCAGACCGTCGTCGGCACATCGATCGTGCTGCCCATGTCCGGGCAGTCGTGGATCGGTGCGCTGCGACCGGCACTGCTTGGTGGCATCAGTGTACGATCGGTGGACATCCGACCGGGGCGGCTCGAGGAGGGCCCTTCGATCGAGCAGGTGTATGGCGCGGCGCCGGGCCTGGCTCGCCAGGACGCCTTCTTGGAACTGCGCGAAGGTGTTCGGCTGCGACCATCGGTCGGCAACGGCCGCCTGCACTTGAACTATCTCGCGCAGGCGCAGCAGTTCCGCACCAGCGAGGCCTCGAAGTCGTCGTTCAACCGATGGACGCTCGACCTGCGGCACCAGATTCCGATCTATCGCGGCGCGTCTTCCTTCGGGCCGCCGCAGGACTTCAACGGCCCCAACGAGTGCGCCTCTACGCTGGACTCGCTGGACTGTCCCCCGCTCTCACGTTCGCGGGATCGTTCCGGCACCATCGGCATTCGTGTCCTGATGAGCTCGTCGAGCGCCGGTGGCGGCAATCAGGTGCCGTTCTACTTCCAGCCCACTCTGGGCGGGTCGGACATCAACGGCGAACGCCTGCTCGCGGGCTTCGACGACTACCGGTTCCGCGGTCCGGCCGTCCTGGCGCTGCAGGAGAGCCTCGAGCATTCAGTGTGGGGACCGATCGGCATCTTCGTCGCGGCGGAACAAGGCAGGGTTGGCGATAGCGCCCGTGCCCTCCGCTCGGGCCGCCTGCTCACCAGCGCCACGGTTGGAGTGACACTGCGGGCCGGCGGCTTCCCGATGGTGACGCTGTCGATCTCTCGCGGCGCCGAGGGCCACCACCTTATCGGCATGATGAACACGTCGCTGCTGGGCGGTTCCCCACGGCCCAGTCTGGACTAGCGGGCTGCTTCTTCCGGGTTCGTCGTCGACTGATTCGATAGCAGCGCTCGCCCGTCGAGAGGCAGGTAGCCTTTCGTTGTCGCCGCGGTCGCCGGGCGTCGTGATGCGCCGACGGCGCATCGAACATGAAGCGCCCTCATGTCGCATTCTCAAAACTCAACCACGAAGCCGGCCGACGGCACGATTGGCAGCAGCGAGTCGGTGACTCCGCTGACGCGACCGTCGGGCCGGATTTCGTACGGCACATTGCGCTCATTGCGCCGGTTCAGCGCGTTGACGACTTCGGCGAAGAACGTCACCCGTCGACCGGCAACTGTCCCCGGGCGATCGGCGCGCAGATCGAGACGCAAGTAGGGCGGGAGCCGCAGGGCGTTACGCTGTTCAGCCAGGGCGAGAAAGATCGGCTGCATGCCGCCGAACAGTGGCTGCGTCGTGCCCAGGTTCGGGTCCGCGCCGATGTAGCCGGTGATCGGGTAGTTGCTTCCGTAACGAAGCTTGGCGCCGACACTGGTGCGATTGGAGACCCGCGCGCTGACGTCGGCGGAGAACGTATGCCGCTGATCGTAGTCACTCCAGAACCGTCCGGCGCGCGGCGCAGGCGGCGAAAGGCCAGGGCGATCTGCCCGGGCACGTCAGTCGAATTGATAGGGCGCATCGAATGCCTTGTCAGACACAGTCAGACACCGTAGGTTGCAGGGTGATGGTCTGTCCAGGTGTGACACCGAATTCGCGCCAGTGGCGACGCCACCCGTGTCGCCAATAGCAAAGTCCCGCAGCTGACGGTCTGACCTTCCCGCTGCCAGCCGCACGCCGGCCGGCCGGGGTAACGGCGGCGAGGCGCTCAGAGATGCCCTGAGCCGTCCTGGCCCTTTCAGAGACCTCCGGCGACGGATCTACCTGGCGGTCGCTGTCCAGCCTCTCCGAATCCGCCAGAAGAACGCGAAAAATCCAGAACTTCCTCGATCTGATTTCTGATGATGATCGAGCCAATGTCTATGCGGGTGAACGTCCGATGCGCCCACCACATGCGCCCACCGCGAGGAGGCGCGTCGCGAGGCGCACAACTCGGGGCAGCTCCGCTTGAGTCCTGACGCCCGTCGGCCGCTCCGACCTTCGGCCACGACACGTCAGCTGCGGCGGAGCACCTCTGCCGGTGGGACGCGTGCGGCGCGAAGCGCAGGGCCCACTGCCGCCGAAGTAACGGCCACTGTGATCAGCAACAGCGAACCAACGATGGAAAGCGCGTCGAAGTCGCCCGCCCCGCCGAGGTAGCGGGCCAGCAACCGAGGAACGGGTAAGTAGAGCAAGGCGCCTGCCGTGCCACCGACCGCAACTGATATCCAAGCCGCTCGCAGCACACTCAGCGTGACGGATGCGGGGCCAGCGCCAAGCGCTAGTCGCACGGCGAACTCGTCGCGTCGGGCTCGCACGAGCTGAGTCACGACCGCGACACTGCCAGCCACGGCCAGGGCCAGGGCGACCGCGGAGAGAATTACGCCGGTTCTCGCGAGAAGAAGGGGTGTGCTGAGGCCGTCCCTGAGTTCGGCCTCCAGCGGTCGCACCGAGGAGACCGGTACGTCGGTGGACACGTCGGACAGCGCCGCTCGAATCGAGTCGGCGGCCTGCGACTCAGCGCCGCCGAAGCGCACGAGGATCTGGCCCGACCGCACGCGCGGCGCTTGTGTGTGGAAGACCTGGCCGACCGACACGCTTGACCCCGGCCACAGCCCCAGCTCGGCGATGACGGCCACGATGACCGCGTTCGGAGCCGATTCGGTTTGGGCGAGCCCAAAGCGGATGGGACGGCCTACCGCCCTTTCCGGAGTGCCGAAGAGCTGCTCCGCCAGCGTCTTGCTCACGACGACGGGAAACGGTCCCGCGTCTCGAGAGTTGCCGTCGGGCAACCGGCCGACGAGCGGTCTGGCGTCGACGACGCGGAAGAAACTGGGGGAGACGGCGAACGCACGAACCAGGCGCAGGTCCTCGCCGACGTCGTCGGCCGTCTGAATCTGCATTCGCGACGTCCAGTCTGACGCGAGGGCCGGGAAGGATACCGCGACGTCTCCGAAGCCGTGTCCCACGAGGGAGGATTGAGCGGACTGGAGGTAAGAACGGCTTCGCTCCGGACTCCACCCCGCGTCTTCCGGTCGAACGGAAATCGCCATCACGTTCTTGATGTCGATTGTCGGGCCGGAGCCAAGTGCGCGATCTACCTCTCTATAGAGGACGAGGGTGGTCCCCGCGATAGGTACCGTCATCGCAATCTGAAGGATCAGCAGTCCCTTGTGGGTCCACAAGCGCGAGAACTTCCCGTTGGCGTGCCGTCCAATCAGGAGAGTCAAGTCCGTCTGTAAGAGCGAGAACAGTGGCAGCAGGGCGGCCCACCCGATAGCGAGGCCCGAGATTACGATTGCTGCGCTGACCACGCGGATGTCGACCGCGGCGTGGGACAAATCCGGGAAGTATGCGAACAACCGGAACTCGCCGAGTGACGAAAGAGCCACTCGCGCACCAACGACTCCGACGATCGCGGCGGTAGCTCCAATTACGAGCGCCTCGGCAACGAAGGGGCCCACCACGCGGTACACCGATGCGCCCAACGCGGAGCGAATGGCGTCGGCTCGTTGACGCGCTCCGACGCGAATCAACATGAGATTCGCGCCGTTGGCGCACGCGAGGACCAGCACAAGGGCGGCGGAAAGAGCCAGCGCCCAGGCCAGCGTCGTCGACTGATGGGACACCGTGTTGGCCGGCCACAGTCCCGGCTCCACAAACGGGCGAAATGCGAGATAGCGAGCGGCGATGCCGGAATCCTGGTAGGCCTGCTGCAGGGCCTGTTCAACAACCCGAGCGTCGGCTCGGGGCGCGAGGCGTCCGACCAGCACCGACATCGACGGCATGCCACTCGATCTGACGCTCTCAAAGGAAGACAGCGGTGCCCAGAGGTCTTTGTCGCCGATACGGCTCGCACCCCAGCCGCGGAAGTCACGGAGGACGCCCACGATGGTGAACGAGCGTTGATTGATCCAGAGGCGCCGGCCGACCGCGCTTGGGTGGCCGTCAAAGTCTCGGCGCCAGAGCCGCTCGCTGATGACCACCACGTCGGCCCCGTGGTCAGCCTCGGCGTCCGCGATGAGCCGCCCGACCGATGGCGTGAGCCCGAGAGTGGCCATGTACTGGCTGGAAACGAAGTCGGCTCCCTCGACCGAGGTGGGCCCGCCTTCACCGGAGGAGTACGCGACCTGGTTGTTGCAGCAGGCCCACCCGAGGTGCACGAGTCCCGCTCGGCGGCCCGCTTCTCGCAGATCGGGAAGCGCAGTAGCGGAACCGAACGCAGAAGCCGCCTGCCCTGGAGGCATGAACCTGATTGTGACCAGCGAGGCCTCATCGGTGACTCCGGCCACTGGGCGGAGCAGGAACGTATCGACGATCGCGAACGCCGCGGTCGAAGCCGCAATACCAGTCGCGAGAATGGCAGCGATGGCCAGACTCGAGATGGGGTGCCGCAGGACGGGACGAACACCCTCGGTAGCCAACTGACGCACGACCGCGAAGAGTCTCATGTTCCCCGGCTCCACTGACAGATGGTTGGGACGAATCGGCAGTCGGTAGTGTACGGCAGTGTGCAGCGACTCGCAGACTACGCTGCTGCCCCGGGACCTTCAACCCCTCCTCGATCTGATTTCTGATGATGATCGAGCCAATGTTTGCGCGGGCGAAGTCGAGGTGCGCCCACCACCTGCGCCCACCGGTGGACGCGCCGAGCGAGCGCTCGCTCTGGCGGGCGTTCGAAGCGCTGGCGCTTCAGGCTTCCGTTGATCCTGAGAACGCCGCGCAGGTCACCTCTCAGTCGACACCCAAGCGCCTTCTGACGTCCGCATCGTCGGTCATTCGGAAGAGCGGCTCAAGGCGCTGGTGCACCACTACATCCAGCATGCCCTCAGCCGTCAGGATCTCAAATCGGGGATACGGTCGAGGCCCGCTGCCAGGATCCGGCTGGAGTATCAACGACTCTGTACCGCGCTTCTCCGCAACCACTCGTTTGACTAGCTGACCCTGCTTTGTTCTCAGCTCAAGCGTCGCAGTCCGGGCCTCTGAGAACAGCGGACTGTACGACGTCATCGTCACCTCGAGCTCACTCCGGTCAACACCGGCAGGAGCAGTGAACCAGACAGGCAGTCGTGAGTCGGACGCGAGTCGAAACTCCGAGACGGCGCAACCGCGGCTGGGATGACAGGACGCCACCAGTAGAACCGCGGCACAAATGTGCCAGCTTCGTCCGAACAAGCGCCACTTGTTTCCGTTCTCTATTGCTGGCGTTCGCATGAGCCACAGCCCTCCGGACGAATGTCCGCATTAAGAGTGCACACGACCGCGGCACGATTGCACCTCGTGCACGAACTGCTGAAGGCGATGGTGAGCCATGACGTCCAGTTACACCGGTTGTTCTCATAGCATCGGTCGTGAGTCTAGCAGCCCTGGACGATGCACGGAGCACTATTGAATCCCAGGACGCCCATCGGAGGACTGCATATCCAGTCTTGATCATCGGTCCACGCCCTCGCGTTGCCAAGTGCTCCCACGACACGGCGCTACGGGATATTCAGGGCCTGATCGACGGCAAGATCCGGCGGGTGGCCGGAGCACGAACTACTGATTGATCTCGTGATGGGTCTCCTCGGGCCGTCGGCGCGCGGAGCCCTTTGCCGGCACCTTCAGTGTCGCCTTGAACTCGTCCAGGTCGAATGGGCGAAGCAGTAGTGCATCGCGCGCGTGCGGCCGTGCGGGTTCCGGTCCAGCTCGGACTGCAGGTGCCATGGAAGCCGCCGAGGGAGGGTCTGGGCGCGGCATTCACGGAAGTGCGAATCTCGGAGCGTGGCCCCCGCTTCTGGCGCAGGAGCGCGCGGTCGGAAAGAGATGCGCCTACCGCTGCGCCCACCAACCCGTGGCACGCGGTGAGAGATCCTGAGTTCCAGCGACCTCCGGAGACGGATCGACACGGTGACAGATGCCGCTGCGGTTCGTTGAAGGGTCGATAGGTAATGTTCAACGCCGATGTGGCGAGCGACACGCCGAACGGGTGCCGCCAGGCCACCGACAGCCCACAACAACCTCCGCCAGGCGTGTGTCGTCAACGGCCGGCCGACTTTGCCGCAGCGCGGCCGACGGTTCTGTCAGCGGAGGTCGCGCGAGCGTGCGGGTGGAGGCCGACGTTGACGACACACGCCTGGCGAAGGTCCAGCGACCGTCTGGTCCGTGACTGACGCCGTAGTGGTAACTTCGCCACTGCCGCAACTCCATCCCCTCCTCGATCTGATTTCTGAGGATGATTGAGCCAATGTTCATGCGGTTAAAGGCAAGGTGCGCCCACCACCTGCGCCCACCGGCGGGCGTAGAACGACCCGGCCTAGGGTGGGGGATGCGGTCCGCCCGTCAGCGCCGCGCAGGCTCTAGACGGCCCCGCTACTGAACTGGGGGGGACGTCACGTTGTCGGAGCGCAAATAGCGCGGCGCCCCATGCGCGCTGACGAGGCGTGAGAGCACCTCGATCACGCGGCCCGATCGAATGCTGCCCGCCACATCGATGGCTAGGCTCTCGCGGGTGAATTCATCGATCACGGTCAGACACTTCAACGTCTGGCCGTTGGCGCAGGCATCGAACACGAAGTCATACGCCCACACGTGATTCGGTCCCGTGGCGGGCACCGGACGCGGGCGACCCGTCGCGATCCGCTTGCGCGGGCGCCGCCGCGGCACTTGCAGACCCGCGGCCCGCCAGAGCCGATGGGCGCGCTCGACGCTCATCACGTGGCCGCGGCGCTCGAGGTAGATCCGGATGCGCCGGTAGCCGAAGCGCGGGTACTGCCCCGCGAGCGTGCGCATGTCCGTCAGCGCCGCCGCGTCCCGGGCCACGAGGCGCGACGTGTAGCCCACGCTCGACCGCGCCACCGACAACAGCGCACACGCACGTCGACGAGACTGGCCCCGCGCTTCCAGAAACGCGACCTGCTCGCGGCGCACCCGTGCGCTCACCATTTTTTTCGGGACACCTCTTTCAGCAGCTCGATGTCCAGGTCACGCTCGGCCAAGAGCTTCTTCAACCGGCCGTTCTCCTGCTCGAGCTGACGCAGCCGCTTCACGTCCGCGGCGTCGAGTGTCCCGAACCGTTTGCGCCAGGCGTAAATCGTCTGGTCGCTCACGCCGTGCTTCTTCGCCACCTCGCCGATCGGCTTCGCATCCGCCTCTCGGAGAATCTTGACCATCTGCTCTTCGCTGAACCGTGACTGTCGCATCGCTCCCCCTTGTCCGGCGGGAGCGCCATTCTTTCAGGTTTCAGCTGGTCCTCAGAGCACCGAGCAGGTCAGGACGCGCCGTCTTCCACTCGACGCCCTTGATGTTGGCGTACCAGACCGGCGCATGGTCGGGGTTCGAGGCGTACGCGGCCACCTCATCAAGAGGCCGTGGACAACAATCTCGGTCAGAACGTCAACAGCCATGGCCCCCCCCTCAGGCGCGTCCCGCTTGAGACACACAGTAGCGTCGGGCCGTCCTCTCTCAGCCCCAGGACCAGGCGGCGGCAGGCGTGCCCGGCCGCTGCTGCGGGGCGTCATGGACGCTCCGCAGCCCCAGACAGCGCACCGACCCACTCGGACGGGCGGCTGTCGTCGACGACCTGGCCGTCGAACAAGTGAATCGTCCGTTCGGCGTTTTGAGCGTAACGTTGGTCGTGCGTGACCATACAAATCGTCGCGCCCTCCTGGTGCAGTTCACGCAGCAGGTTCATGACGGACTCACCGTTCTTCGAGTCGAGGTTGCCCGTCGGTTCGTCAGCGAGCAGGATTGACGGCGAGCCCGCGACGGCGCGCGCCACCGCGACCCGCTGCTGCTGGCCGCCCGAGAGCTGACTCGGCAGGTGTTTGGCGCGATGCACCATCTCGACGCGGTTCAGCGCGGCCAGCACACGTTCCTTGCGCTCGCTGGCCGGCATGCCGCGATAGGTGAGCGGCAGTTCGACGTTCTCGTACACCGACAGATCCCCAATCAGGTTGAAGCTCTGAAAGATGAACCCGATCTCGCGGTTGCGGACGCGGGCGCGTTCGGCCATCGGCAGGTCTTCGACCGCGCGGTTGTTGAGGCGGTACTTGCCGGTCGAGGGGGTGTCGAGCAGTCCGAGAATCGACAGCAGCGTGGACTTGCCGCAGCCGGAGGGCCCGGAGATCGACACGTATTGCCCTCGTTCGATCGAAAGGGTGACATTGGCCAACGCGTGGGTTTCGACTTCGTCGGTCTGGAAGACCTTCGAGAGGCTGTCGAGTTCGATGACGGGTGGAAATTCACTCATGATTGGATCCTGGGCGTTGCGCTACTGCACCCGGATGCGGGTGAACGCGTCGTACTGGGACATGTCGGATAGGATGACGCGGTCACCTTCGGCGAGACCCTCGACCACTTCGACGAATTGCACCGAACGTCGGCCGATCCGAACGGGTGTGCGCTCGGCGTCGCCGCCCGCGGCGACCTTGAACAGACTGATGGTGCTGTTCTCCTGGCCCAGAGCCGGGCTCTCGACAAACAGCACATTGGCCAGCCGTTCGAGTTCTATCGTCGCGTCGACGTTCAGATCCGGCCGCGCGCCGGCTGGAAGCGCGCCTTCGAGTGAGACGTCGACCCCGACGGTGCCACCCTGCGACGCGGGATCAATGCGCGATACCCGACCGGGCACCAGGCCGTTGCGTGTATCCACGCTGACCTGTTGACCGATGGCCAGATCCCGCGTTTGCGTTTCCGCCACGCGCACCTCGGCCTTGAGCCGCTCAGGATTCGAAACACGCACAAGGTTTGTGCCTGCGCCCACCTGCTGTCCGACCTCGACACTGACCACCTGCACAAGGCCCTTCATGGTTGACTTGACCTGCAGATCGTCGAGCTGACGGACCAGGCGGTCGTAGTCGGCGCGGCGCTGACTGACAGCGGCTTCCGACGGGGCGAGTTGCAACGACTCGTTGGCGATTGTGCTCTCAAGTTGCTGGCGGGCGAGTTCCGCGCGGTTGCGTGATTGATCGACCAGCGCCTGTTTCTGCTTGAGCGTGAAGCTGGCCACGAGCCCCGTCTTGGCGAGGCTCTTGTTGAGGTCGAGGTCGGTCACCGCCAGCGCATGCGCCGACTCGGCATCGAGCACGGCCAGCCGCAGCGCGAACCGTGTGTTGGTTAACGTGGCCTTCTGATTAGCCAGCTGTGCCACCGCCGTCTGCCAGTCGCGTTCGGCGCTACGCACACTCTCGCGCAGGTCGGGGTTGCTGAGTTCAAGAATGACGGTTCCGGGCATCACCTCGGCGCCCGGTCGCAAGGCGATCCGTTCCACCCGGCCCGACGACATCGACGTGATCCAGCTGATTTCTTCGGGCACGAGGGTGCCGGTGCCGCGGACCTCGCGCACCATCGGGCCGCGCTGCACACCGCGGACCCACAACGCGCTGCCGTCGACGGTCGGCAGTGCCGGCTCGAGCCGTGACACCACCGCCGTCGTCGCGACGACGACCGCGGCCACGGCCAGGCCGAACATCGCGCGGCGGCGGCGCTTACGCTTCAGAATCGCAGGGTCTCTCTGGGTATCCATAACGGGTTGCACTCAATGGCGGCTCGGCCCCGCGTGCGCGATCAGACGCTGCGCCACAGCAGCGCGGGTCTCGCAGCCAGGGACATACATTCGATAGCTCACTGCGGGCGAGGCAGAGGCTTGAAGACCCTGCGCGACTTCCACTGACGAGTCGAGAGGTCCAGTTCCAGGTTCGGGCCGACGAGCGTGCCAGACGCCACCAACCGGTCATCCGAATCCCACTCGACCCAAAACTGGAGTGATGCGCCATCCCATTTCCCATCGCGGATGGGCCCCACGCCGCCGACCGCGTTCCTCAGCGTGCCCGTGACCACGCTACCCGTGACCACAAGTTCCAGTGTTTCCTCGCCGTCGGTCCCGCCCGGTCCCCGAAATTCCGCGCGCCATCGTCCTGAGATATCGGCGACCGCTCCGGTTGCTGCCCCCGCCAGCCACATGACCATGATCATCCACGTCGCGTTCCTCATTGCGTTCATAGGTCCGTCCTTTCACACGCTTCGACGGGAGGCCGGCGTGAAGGGTTGCCGAGACCCCATGATTATTTAGGGGTGAGACAATTCACGAAAATATGGTCATGAAAGACGACAACCCCACAGCCCCCTGAACCGTCAAAGGGAATCATGGGCGAGAAGAAGAAGAGCGAGGACCTCCTGCAAGGCACCCTCGACATGCTGGTTCTGAAGGTCCTTGCGGGCGGTGTCCTGCACGGCTTTGCGATTGCCGAGCGGATTCACCAGATTTCGGACGAGGTCCTCCGAGTGGAGGAGGGTGCGCTCTACCCGGCGCTCCACCGACTCGAAGTGCGCACCTGGCTCGCGAGCCACTGGGGTTACTCGGCCAACAACCGCCGCGCGAAGTACTACCGGCTCACTCCGCTCGGTCGGCGGCATCTTCAGGCTGAAGCCGAGACGTGGAGCCGTCTGAGCGCCGCCGTATCGCGCGTCATGGAGACCGCGTGATGCCTCGCTGGTGGGACACGCTCCGATCGGCGGGGGCGGGTGTGCGCTTTCGCCTGGTGGCGATGTTGCGACGCACCACGCTCGATCGGGATCTCGGCGACGAGCTGGAACACCACCTCGCGATGCGTGCCGAGTGCGAGATGGCTGACGGAATCGGGGCGCACGAGGCGCGCCGCCGTGCCGTCCTTCGGTTCGGGAACATCAGCCGCTTTCGCGACGAAGCCCGCGAGGCGCGCCGTTTCGTCTGGCTTGCCGAGTTCGCGGCGGATGTCCACCACGGTGCCCGCCTCTCCGTCCGGCAGCCCCTCTTCTCGAGTCTGGCCATCGTCATCCTCGCGCTCGGTATCGGCCTGAATGTCGCGATCTTCGGAGCGATGAGCGCCCTGTTGTACCGACCGGTGCCGGGTCTCTCGGACGCCGATCGCCTGGTCGCGATCGGCCGGACGGAAAACGGCGCGGGCTTCGAACTCCTGTCCTATCCAGACGCCGCGGACCTCCGCGAGCGCAACTCGGTGTTGACCGGACTCGCGACGTATTCCGATGTGACGGTCGCGCTCGATAGCGGAGAGGCGACGACGCGCGCACGCGGGCAGCTCGCGAGCGCCAATTTCTTCGACGTGCTCATTGCGGGCATGACCCGGGGTCGTGGGTTCTCCGACGGCGCCGATCGCGCTGGCGTCCGTGAGGCCGTGGTGAGCGAAGGGTTCTGGACGCGCGCCCTCGGCTCGCGCCCTGATGTCATCGGATCGAGGATCCGCGTCAACGGCGAGTCCTTCGACATCGTGGGTGTGGCGCCGCTCGGCTTCCAGGGCGTAGTCGCCGGCTCATCCATCGACGTGTGGGTGCCTCTTCGCAGCCTTTCGATGGCCGGTCCCTCCGACGCTCCGTTCGCCAGTCGCTCGGCGAACTGGCTCTCGGCCGTCGGGCGGTTGAGGCCCGACGTCTCTCGCGCCGAGGCCCGCGTGGCGCTCGGCGACCTCGGCCGGGCGCTCGCCCGCGAGTTTCCGGCCGACAACGAGGCCCGCGGCATCGCCGTGGAGTCAGTCGCCGGCCTTGGGCCCTCGTCTCGCGAGTCGGTGCTGCGCCAATGGGTCCTGCTGAATGGGCTGGCGTCACTGGTCCTTCTCGTCGTGTGCTTCAACGTCGTGAATATGACGCTGTCGCGGGCGGCCGCGCGCACCCAGGAGATGCGCATCCGTCTGTCGCTTGGTGCCGGCCGCCTTCGGCTGGTCCGTCAGCTTCTTGCCGAGCATGTGATGCTCGCGGTCGTGGGCGGCGTTGGCGGTGCGTTGATCGCCTTCTGGGGATCCGCCGCGTTGCTGTCCGCGGTGCCCGCCACCATCCGGCCTGGGTTCACGGAGCCCACCTCACCCGACTGGCGTGTCTTCGCCTTCACGGTAGCCCTGGCGCTCGGTGCTGGCATCGTCTGCGCCGTTCCGCCCGCGTTGACGGCATCGCGGACGCGGGCCGCGCGGCTCGTCCAGTTCGCGTCCGGACCGTCGCTCCCGCCGCGCACCCGGCTGCGATCGGTCTGTGCCATCCTTCAGGTTGCCGTGTCGCTCGCGCTCCTTATCGGCGCTGGCCTGTTGGCGCGATCGCTCCAGCAGGCCAACGAGGTCAACCTCGGGTTTGATCCGGACGGCATCGTGACGGCCTATTACGACCTCGACGTCGCCGACTACACAGCCGACACCGGGGCCGCCCTGCACGGGCGCCTCCTCGAGAGCGCGCGACATTGGTCAGGCGTCCAGGACGCGGCGCTCGGGCTGCACGTTCCTCTCCAGGGATCCTCCCTCGGGATGCCCATCGAAATTCCGAGCGGCGGGACCGACGACGGCCGAATGCAGCTCGTCCGGATGAACATCATCTCGCCCGGCTTCTTCCGCACGCTCGGCACGCCGCTGCTTCGAGGACGTGAATTTGGCGACGACGACGCGGGAGGGCCACAGGTCGCCGTCGTCAACGAGACGTGCCGTCGCGTGTGCTTCGGTGGGAGCGACCCGATCGGCCGTCGCATCGTCGTCTTCCGCGAGAACGCGCCGCGCGAGATCGTCGGCGTGGTGGCCGACAGCAAGTACTCGCAGCCTCTTGAGGAGGTGC
Source organism: Acidobacteria bacterium SCN 69-37 (assembly GCA_001724025.1). Lineage (GTDB taxonomy): Bacteria > Acidobacteriota > Vicinamibacteria > Vicinamibacterales > SCN-69-37 > SCN-69-37. Next base: position 18,691 of record MEDJ01000009.1, read on the forward strand.
GGCCAACGGTGTTCGTGCCCGTCGCCCAGCGCTATGCACCGCGGCTGGCGCTCCTGCTGCGGACGTCCTCGGCGGCCACCGTCATTGGCGCGCTGCCGGGGAACGTGCGACGCGTCGATCCGTCGTTGCCGCTCTATGACCTGCAGACGCTCGAGGATCGGTTGGCCTTGGCGCTGTGGCAGCCACGAGCGATCTCGATGCTCGTAGGCGTGCTTGGGACGGTAAGTCTCGTGTTGGCCGTGCTTGGCGTCTACGCTGTCGTCGCCGAGACGGTTGTGCAGCGGATGCCGGAATTCGCCGTACGGATGGCACTTGGCGCCGGACCGGCGACGATTCTCTGGATGGTATTGCGGAACGGTCTGAGTCTGGTGATTGCGGGTACCGTCCTCGGCGCCGGCCTCGCGCTGGCGACATCCGGCCTGCTGCGCAGTTTCCTCTACCGGGTCGAGGCGATTGACGCAACGAGCTTCGCTCTCGCGATGTTCGCGCTGGCGGGCGCGGCGCTCGGGGCCTGCCTAATCCCGGCACGCCGCGCGGCTCGCGCGAACCCGGCGAACGTGCTGCGCCCGTAGTCAACTTTGTGAAGGAGATCTAACATGCTGACTCGAACTGGGCTTGATCCGCCTTGGTGGACACCTTCGATGAACCACGTCGACGTCTGGTCTCTCAGGACTTCCCCGCTGCGAGCCGGCTGACCGTCCCGTCGGCCGCAGGTGCGCCCACCACTGCGCCCACCCACGCGGCGAGATTTGCTGAACATTCCAGCGAGCTCCGGAGACGGACCGGCGCGGAGGCCGATTTGCGATCAGGCCGGAGCAGGCCAGAAGATCGCACTGATTCCAGAATTTCAATCAGCTCTTCGATCTGATTTCTGAGCATGATCCGACCAGTGTCCATGCGGGTGAACGCGAAGTGCGCCCACCAACTGCGCCCACCGCAGGCGCTGAACTGAGGCTGCCCGATCGGAATCCAACCCGGGGTGATGGAGAATGACGAAGTGCAACCGCGGCGTGTCTTTGTCCTCGGCGCCGGCGCGATCGGCGCATCGGTCGGCGCGCTCCTCTTCGAGGTTGGGGTGGACGGCGTGTTCGTCGTACGCGACAGCGAACATGGCCGCGCTGTCGTCGAGCGGGGTGTCGACCTCCGCTTTCCGAAGACGGCAAGGAACATCCGGGTTCCAACCGCGGCCACGGCGACCGCGACGCCCGACGTTCTCGTCCTGCTCGCCACGATGGGCCACGAGACCGAGGCCGCGCTCGAAGGCGTTGCGCCGCACGTCACGGTCGCTGGCCGCGACCGCGTCATGGACATGTCCGACCTCGTCGCGATGCTGATCGAATCGGAGTCAGAAAAAGCGGCGTAACTGCTAGAATCGGCCGGTTCATGATTCGCAATCTCGCGTTCTTTGCCGCCGCTGCCATACTGGAAATCGCCGGATGCTTCGCCTTTTGGATCTGGCTGCGGAGAGGCGGGTCTGGCGCTATCGCACTGATCGGCGTCCTGGCTCTTGTCGGATTCGCGTTGGCCCTCACCCGAATCGAAACGCCGTTCGCCGGACGGGCCTACGCGGCCTACGGCGGCATTTACATCGCGGCGTCGCTCGCGTGGCTGTGGGTAGTCGAAGGGCAGCGTCCGACGACGCCGGACACGATTGGCGCGGCGATTGCGATCGTCGGTGCGGTGACGATCATCGCCTTCGCGGCACGCACCCCGTAGCGATGGCGACGTTTTCCCGTCATGCCGTACTGGACTGGACCGGCGATGTCACCACGGGCAGCGGACAGGTGACGGCCGGTTCTGAGGCGTTCACGGCTGGTGCGACGTTCCGGAGCACCTCAGGCGAGGCGCCCATGCTGACCACCCCTGAGGAGCTACTTGCCGCCGCACACGCGGTCTGCTTCGGGATCGGGATGCGTGGCCTCATCGCTAGGCGCTGCGGCGCGGCCGACCGGATCGCGGTCACCGCCACTATCACAGCCGACAAGGGGCGAGACGGCATCCGGATCACGGCCGCTCATCTGGATAGTGTAGTGGTTGGACTGTCGGGTATCTCCGGCGAACAACTCCAGGAGATCAACTCGGCCGTGGAACAGCGTTGCACCATCTCTGCGGCGCTCCATGGCAATGTCGCGATTAGCTCCGCAGTGACAGTGCGATAAGTCGAATCGTTATGCAGTCCGATTTCAAAGTAGCCCACTACTAGGTCGCTTATGCAAAGGAGCCCACTACGCCAAATTCTTGGTTGGGGCGAGAGGATTCGAACCTCCGACTACGCGGTCCCGAACTGATACTATTTCCCGAAATAACGCCTGAATTCACGCAATTCGTGACTCGCATAAGAGCAGACCACCATGGCCGACCATCGCGGGGCATGGCAGATATCCGAAAGAAACGAGCATCTCGGCGAGTTCAGTTGGCTGGTCCCGACCAGCCCAACGCGTTCAGCATGACGTGAAAGAGGTCTGTGTTGGCCATGTACCCACGCACGCGGTCGGCACCGGGCCCCTGCCCCGCCACGAGGACCTCTTCCGCGGTGTGCACGTTGTTCATACGGACATTCGCCAACTGCACGCTCGTCATGCCCCCGCTGGTCTCCGCGGCTACCCCGGTCAGCAGTGGCTTACCCCACATCCCGCCGTGCACTCGCAGATCGAACGAGTGATCGCCCGTGAAAAGGACTAATGTGTCCGGTCCCGCTTCGTCGGTGGTCGCCTCGATGACACGGTCGAGCGCCAGCAAACGGTCCAGCCCGGGTCGCAGCGCATCAGTGTGGGCGTCGGCCTCCACCATCAGGAAATAGCCGCGAGGGTTGGTGGACAACATCCGCCGGGTCATGCGTACCGCCGCGGCGAGATCGAAGTTGCGATCCTCGAGTAGCACGATGGCTCGTGTCGCATGGTCAGGGATGGCTTCGAGCGACTCGTGAACGGGTCGACCGTGCTGAGCAGCAATTGCCTCAATGGTCGAGTTCTCCGCGTTTAAGGCATCGACGACGGCGACGCGCCCGGAACCGATCATCACATCAGGACCATCGCCGGACCGGGTCAGGAATACTTGCCGGAAAATCTCGGCAGTCTTGTTCCGGTCGTTGACCTTGGCATACAGCGACGCGGGCGTCGCGCCGGTCAAGGCGTCGTTAGAGATGACGCCCGTCGATAGACCCCGAGCCTCGGCCATCTCGAGGATCGTGGTGAGCGGCATGCCATCCTTACTGCCGCGGACCGCGTCCGGGCCCATGCCGACGACGCCGTTGTGCGTGCGCTGGCCGGTGACGATCGCCGTCATGCCGGCGGCCGAATCACTGACGATCTGCGAGGCCGTGGCCGTATCCGACAGCCCGATGTGGGGCATGCGTTGCACGAACAGGCGTCGATTCTCGCCATGACCATGAATGCTCGCCGCGTTGAGCGTGGGGATTCCCGCTGCGTCGGCGAGAAAGAGGATGACGTTTGTAGCCCGCGTTTGGGGAGCCGCGGTCAGACCCACGGCCGCGATCCAGAGGAGGGCGAGAATCGGGAGGCGTATCATGCGGCCGAGTCTAGTCCGCTCTTGTGACAATCGTGTATGGAGGCTCGCGATCCACGAAGACGCATCGGGCTGGTCAGTCCGGACCGGCCATGAACTGGACATCGGCGCGGGGCGTCCCCTCCGAGGTTCTAGTGACCGTCAACACGTAGTAGTCACCCGGCTCGTGCTTGACGAAGACGACGCTGCCGGGGGCGGAAGACACTTCCCTCCTGCGGTAGGGCACGAGACTCCGCTCCAGGGCGAGGACGTACGCGTCCCAGGTTCCGGCTATTGCGCACGACCAGGATGCGCGCACCTGCCACGTAGACCGGGTGATGGCAGACTCTCCGTACGGCCCGCCCCCCTCGCATGTCTGGCGTTGCAGGTTCCGCACCTCGGTCCGGACGGGATCTGACCAGGCGCAGGCTGCAGTCACCGCCAGCCCGGCCAGGACCCAAGTCAAGAGCCGCCCTCTCATGACTTCCGCCGACGAAACAGCCATCGACTTCCCACCGTGACGCCGGTGGCCAGGCTCGCGGCGATCACCGTCCGGATGCTGATGCCCGTCTCGATCAACAGCACACCGGCCACTGTGGCCAGAAACATCTGGCCCATGCCGAGGACGAACCTCAACCACCCACGCGCCGAGACCGGCTGACGACTCTGCAAGGCTGTCACCGCTTGGCCATCAGTCTATACGCCTATCCGCATAGACGCTAGGCATGTAGAATCATCCGTAGCGCCGAACGGCGCGCCTGGAGGGATTGTGACTGTCGCGGAGTACTTCAAGGGTTTGTCCGACCAGACCCGACTCAGACTCATCAACTTGCTGCTTCAGGGCGAACTCTGCGGCTGCGACATCCAACACGTCCTGGGCCTGTCGCAATCGAATGTGTCACGACACCTGAACTACCTGAGACGAGTGGGACTGGTCGCTGACCGGCGCGAGGGCTATCGCGTGTTCTACACGCTCGCCGACCCGCGCGATTTGGATCGGAAGCGGCTGTTCGAATACCTGCGCCTCGCCTTTGAGAGCGACAGCGTGTTCCTCTCCGACCTCAAGAGCCTTCGGCGAGCCATCCGTCACGGTGCGTGCACACTGAGTGAGCCACCTCCCGCGCGCCGGCCTGCATCGGCGGCGCGGGGCCGCGCCCGGATCTGAAGCTCGCCAACACACCAGACGAGAAACCAGCCATGACCATTGCGATCCTGAGTGACATCCACGGCAATCTGCCCGCCCTCGAGGCCGTGCTCGACGACCTTCGCGGTCGGTCGTTCGATGCCGTCTACTGCCTCGGCGACCTCGTCGGCTACGGCGCCTCACCGAACGAGGTGGTCTCGCGGATTCGGGCCGAAGGTATTCCGACCATCATCGGCAACTATGACGATGGAGTCGGTTTCGATCGGGACGACTGCGGGTGTGCCTATCGCGAAGACGGCGAAAGAGCACGAGGGCAACGATCCTTGATGTGGACGCGACAGCAGACCACGGCGGACCACAAGGCCTATCTGAGATCCCTGGTGCCGCAGATCCGGCTCGAGGCGAACGGCCGACGCGTGCTGCTAGTTCACGGCAGCCCGCGCCGGATGAACGAGTACCTGTTTGAGGATCGTCCGCTGTCGAGCTTCGAACGGCTGGCCGCAGCGTCGGACGCGGACGTCATCGTGTTCGGCCACACGCACCGGCCTTACACGAAGCTGGTTGGCGACGTCCTATTCGTGAATGCGGGCTCCATCGGCAAACCGAAGGATGGTGACTGGCGTGCGTGTTACATCCTGCTGACGCCTGGCGCCGCAGACCCCGTCGAGTTCATCCGCGTGCCCTACGACGTCGGCCGGGCGGCCGCCGCGATACGCAGCACAGACCTGCCGCACGAATTCGCGGACGACATTGAACGCGGCGGTGCCCCGGCTCCGACCCATACAGAAGTGGAGCCGTGATGGAGTTCAAGGTCACCACCCGGCGGCAGGACGCACACGGAAGCGTCGCCGCCTGCAAAAACGCATCGATTGTGCTCGACACGGACCTGGCGGGCCGGCGCGACGCCTTCAATCCCGCGGAACTTCTCCTGGCTGCCCTATCCGCGTGCATGATCAAGGGCATTGAACGAGTCACGCCGATCCTGACGTTCTCGCTCCGCGGCGTTGCAGTCCACGTCCATGGCATTCGTCAGGACGTGCCGCCCCGGCTCTCGCAGATCACGCATGACATTGTTGTCGACACCGACGAACCGGACGGGCGTCTCGCGCTCCTGCACGAGAACGTGAAGAAGTACGGCACCGTCTTCAACACCGTCGCGCCCGGTACGACACTCACCGGTGTCCTGCGTCGGGCGGCCCAGAGCGGCGCGTAGTCGCACCTCCCCGGCCGTTGCACGAACAGCACTCTAGTGTTATCGTTAATCGACGATTAACGATATGACTTCGACCGACATCACCACCTGCTGCTCTTCCTCGTCGACGCGCCGGCCCGCCCGGATCCCGCGCGATCTCGTCAGCCCGGCGGCGGATGCCGAACTGGCCACCTTCGCGAAGGCCCTGGCCCATCCGGTAAGGGTGCAGATCATCCGGATGCTCGCGCGCAAGGAAGCCCGCATGTGCAGCCACATCGTCGACGAGCTGCCCCTGGCGCAGTCGACGGTGTCCGAACACCTGCGAATTCTTCGGACCACGGGCCTCGTGCAGGCCAACGAGTCAGGCGCGCGCACGAGCTACTGCATCGTGCCCACGAAGCTGGCGCGGCTCAAAGCACTGCTCGACGCCCTGTAGAACGCGACGAAAGGACCTGTGACATGCCTCGTATTGACGTCTTCGATCCCCCGATGTGCTGCTCGTCCGGTGTATGCGGACCAGAGGTCGATCCCGCCCTCGCCGCCTTTGCCGCCGATGTGGACTGGCTCGCTTCGCGTGGCGTCACCGTCGTCCGGCACAACCTAGCCCAGGACCCGCAGCCGTTCATCAGTCACACGCGGGTCCTCGACCTGATGCAGCGCGAGGGGACGAAGTGCCTGCCCATCGTGCTCGTCGACGGCGACGTGCTGGCCACGGCCACGTATCCGCTCCGCGACGCGTTGGCGCAGGCGGCCGGGCTCGATTTGTCGGCGTCGCGCACGAAACCCAGGATTCGGCTCTCGATGGCCGGCGATGGATGCACACCCGGCTCGGGGTGCTGCTGACATGGCCCTTCCCTTTCTCCCCACACGGGTGATGTTCTTCACCGGCAAAGGTGGCGTCGGTAAGACCTCGCTGGCGTGCGCCACGGCCGTGGCGCTGGCCGACAGCGGCCAGCGTGTGCTGCTCGTCTCGACCGATCCGGCCTCGAACCTGGACGAAGTGCTCGAGACGCGCCTGTCGACACGCCCGACCGAGGTCACCGGCGTCCCCGGACTCTCCGCGCTGAACATCAATCCCGATGTGGCCGCGCACGAATACCGCGAACGTGTGGTCGGACCGTACCGGGCGATGCTGCCCGCGTCGGCCGTGGCGAGCATCGAGGAGCAGCTCTCGGGCGCGTGTACGGTCGAGATTGCAGCCTTTGACGAGTTCACGACGCTCCTGGCCGACGCCGACAGAACGGCCGCGTTCGACCATGTCATCTTCGACACCGCCCCCACGGGCCACACGCTGCGCCTGCTGAAGCTGCCGGCCGCCTGGACCGGCTTCATCGATACGAACACCACGGGCACGTCGTGCCTCGGCCCGCTGGCCGGTCTGCAGGGACGCATCGAGGTCTACCGCGCGAGTCTCGCGGCGCTCGCCAACGCCGACGTCACGACCATCGTTCTGGTGACGCGGCCTGACACCTCGGCGCTGGCCGAGGCCGCCCGCACCAGCACGGAACTGGCCGACCTCGGCATCACACATCAGCGGCTGATCGTCAACGGCGTGTTTGAGGCCGTTGACCGCGACGACCCTGTCGCGCGCGCGCTCGAAGCCTGCGGCGTGGAAGCGCTGGCCGCTCTCCCCGAGTCGTTGGGCGTCCTCCAACGAACGAACGTCCCGCTATTGCCATGGGCGCCGCTAGGGGTGGTTGGGTTGCGGGGAGTCTTCGCGCGGACTCCAGACCGCCCCACGCTGGAACCAGCCACCTCACGACGGGCGATGGAGCTTCCAGCGCCGTTGTCGGCCCTGGTCGATGACATCGAACGCGATGGGCACGGCGTCGTCATGACGATGGGCAAAGGTGGCGTCGGGAAGACGACGACCGCCGCCGCGATTGCCATAGACCTCGCCTCCCGAGGTCACGATGTGCTGCTGAGCACGACCGACCCAGCCGCACATATCGCCAGCGCCATCAACGCGGCGGTGCCGGGACTCAGAGTGTCCCGCATCGACCCCGCCGCCGAAACGGCGGCGTACGCGGCGGAAGTAATTGCGAGTGCATCCTCCGATCTCGATGCGCGAGGCCGCGAATTGCTCGAAGAAGATCTCCGTTCCCCGTGCACGGAAGAGATCGCGGTCTTCCGGGCCTTCGCCCGCACGGTCGATGAAGGTTCGCACGGGTTCGTCGTGCTGGATACGGCACCCACGGGCCACACCCTCCTACTGCTTGATGCGGCCGAGGCCTACCATCGCGAGGTCTCGCGCACACAAGGCGCCGTACCGGACGCCGTCCGGCAATTGCTGCCTCGCCTGCGTGATGCCATCTTCACGAAGGTCCTGATCGTAACGCTTCCCGAAGCCACGCCGGTGCACGAAGCCGCACAGCTGCAGGACGATCTGCAACGGGCCGGCGTCATCCCCTTCGCGTGGGTCATCAACCAGAGCTTTGCGGGGGAAGCCATCATCGACCCGGTGCTCCACGAACGCGGCGCGCGCGAGAACCAGTTCCTGGCGGAGGTGCAGAACGGGCTGGCGCCCCGCGTCGCGTGGGTACCCTGGTTTCCGGAAGCGCCCGTTGGACGGGACCGACTACTGGTCTTCTCGAGAGGAACGGGACATCTGGCGACTCCGTAGCGACTCGCGTTCAGCCTTCACGTCCACATCGTTCCTCGGAACCACCACGTCAACGGCGGTCGCGGGCAAGGAAGGCACGAGCCATCGGAATAGGGCGGTGGCCGCCGCCGCGCCCAGCAGTTGCGCGACGACGAAGCCGCCGACATCACCTGGACGAATGCCTGCGAACGTATCCGTCCAGCCTCTAGCAAGAGTCACGGCGGGATTCGCGAACGACGTCGATGCAGTGAACCAATAAGCCCCCACGATATAGGCGCCGACGGCAAAGGGGACGGCCTCCGAACGTCGGCGCGAGCATCCCCAGATGACCGCAAGGAGTCCGAACGTCGCGACGCCCTCACTCAGCCACTGACTGCCACCCGTGCGTACGTGCAGCGATGCGCTGAACAGGCGAAGATCGAACATCAGGTGCGCGAGGGCCACTCCGGCGAACGCCCCAATAACCTGCGCGACGAGATACCCGGGCACGTCGCTCCAGACGAGCCCACCTTGGGACGCGTCGGCCAGCGTGACCGCTGGGTTGAAGTGTGCGCCGGACACGGGGCCAAAGGTGAGGATGAGCGCGGTCAGCGTGGCTCCGGTGGCGATCGCGTTGGCCAGCAATGCCAGGCCGACGTTGCCGTCACTCAAACGTTCGGCCATGATGCCGGACCCGACGACCGCGGCGAGCAGGAAGGCGGTGCCGACAAGCTCTGCAACCAAACGCGGGAGGGACTTCATCGGCGTCATTCTACGCCAGCGTGTCATGCGACCCCGGCCGCCAGCACCGGAGGTACGATTACCAGCGCTAGGACAACAAGCGAATTGCGCGGCCGAGGTTGACGGCGACAAGTCCGGCAACGAAAACGTTTGCGCCACGGCGACCATCGCGTTCTCCATTGCGGCGATTCAGATTTAACACGACGGAAATTTTGGCGGCCGTGCGCGCTGTTAGGCTCAGCATGGGCGTGTGATGGTGCCGGGCCGAATAGCGGGCGTAGCGCGAATGACAGAAGGCCGGACTGCGAATCTCACGATGCGTACCTTGTTCGCTATTGACTCACGTATCGGCTACCAGGCTTGGCGAACGGCTGGGCGGCCTAAGGGAGACGTCATGAAGGTTTCGATCGGCGGTTGGGCGTTCTTAGCTTTGGTAGTCGCGAGTGGCTGCAGCAGCGGTGATCAGCAGACCCCTGGCGAAGGAGCCGCGCCGTCGGTGATCGCAGTAGATGGTTCGAGCACGGTGTTCCCGATTACAGAGGCGGTGGCCGAGGAATTTCAGAAGCAGAACCACGGTATGCGGGTGACGGTTGGCGTTTCGGGAACCGGAGGCGGCTTTCAGAAGTTTTGCCGCGGCGAAACCGTCATCTCCAATGCGTCACGCCAGATTTTGGCAGCCGAAATCGAAGCGTGCAAGGCCGCCAGCGTGTCCTTCATCGAGTTGCCAGTTGCCTACGACGGAATGGCGGTGGTCGTTCATCCCAGTAACACGTGGGCGACATCGATGACGGTCGTGGAATTGAAACGTCTTTGGGAGCCAGCAGCACAAGGCAAGGTTCTCCGTTGGAATCAGGTACGAGCGACGTGGCCCGCGCAGGAGATTCATTTGTTTGGGGCCGGCGTCGATTCTGGAACTTTCGACTATTTCACCGAGGTCATTAACGGCAAGGCGAAATCCAGCCGCGGCGACTACACCTCAAGTGAGGATGACAATATCCTGGTCCAGGGCGTCGGCGGGGATCAATTTGCGCTCGGGTACATGGGGCTTGCGTACTACGAAGAGAACAAGACGCGGATGAAGCTTGTGGCAGTGGACGACGGGAATCCCAACAACGGACAAGGACCGATTCTGCCATCCATCGAGACGGTGCGGGGGGGCACTTACCGTCCTCTGTCAAGACCAGTATTCATCTACGTAAACGCCGCCGCGCTTGAACGACCAGAGGTGAACGAGTTCGTGTCTTATTACGTCGAGTCCGCTTCTGACCTGATCCGGGAAGTCGGATATGTTCCGCTGGCGGACGTGGAGCAGGAACTCGTCAGGCAACGATTCGCAGCCAAGACTCTTGGGACCATGTTCGATCCAGCAATGGGCATGCAAACCGAACAGACGCTGGAGCAGCGGCTTCGTGCGCCGCGATAATGCGTTCGCGGACGTGGTGCGATGGCCATGAGACTCAGTAACCGCATTCGAAGACGGGCAGAAACCGTCATCGAATGCGTGCTTTTTCTGTGCGCCGCGGGATCGGTGCTGATTACCGCGGGAATCATCGCGGTGCTCGTGATGGAGACGGCCGCGTTCCTCCGCGACGTTTCGATTGTAGAGTTTCTGACGGGGACCAACTGGACGCCCTTGTTCTCGGACAAACACTTCGGCGTGTTGCCCTTGGTGGCCGGCACCGCGCTCGTCTCGGCCATTGCGATGGCCATCGCCCTTCCCGCGGGTTTACTGTCGGCGATCTATCTCAGCGAGTACGCACCCTCTCGTGTTCGACGGGTCCTGAAACCAACGCTGGAACTTCTCGCGGGAGTCCCCACAGTCGTCTACGGCTACTTCGCGCTCCTGTTTGTGACTCCTCTGTTGCAACAATGGATACCATCATTGTCCGGTTTCAACGCACTGGCGCCGGGCCTTGTGATGGGGCTCATGATCCTTCCTTTGGTCTCGTCGCTTTCCGAAGATGCACTTCACGCGGTCCCCGACGGTCTACGCGAAGCGGCGTTCGCGCTTGGCTCGACGCGAATGCAGACGACATTGCGCGTCGTCGTCCCCGCCGCCGTTTCCGGCATTGCCGCCTCGTTTATCCTCGGCATTTCTCGCGCGATTGGGGAAACAATGATTGTGGCCGTCGCCGCGGGCCAGCAGCCGCGCCTGACAGCCAATCCGCTTGTCCCTGTCGAAACGATGACGGCGTACATCGTCCAGGTCAGTCTGGGTGATACGCCGGCGGGAACCCTTGAGTATCGAACGATCTTTGCAGTTGGCATGCTCCTTTTCATCATGACGTTCACTCTGAATGTTGTGAGTAACTGGTTGCGGCAACGGTTCAAGGGGATGTACTCGTGAGGCGATTACAGGTCCAGTTCAGCCGGATGTTTGGCGATCTGTTACTTCAGACGATGGCCATCCTCATCATCCTGTTGGCCCTTATGGCCTTGGGCGCGCTACTCGTTGATGTGTTCTCAGACGGCTTTGGCCGCCTCAGTTGGGCCTTCCTGACGAGTTTTCCTTCGAGACGCGCGAGTGACGCTGGCATTTACCCGGCCCTGATCGGCACGATCTTCGTCATCGGCCTCACGGCACTGGTGGCGGTTCCGGTCGGCATTGCGTCCGCCATCTATCTGGAGGAATACGGCACAGGCGGTCGATGGTCCCGACTCATCGAGATCAACATCGCCAACCTCGCTGGCGTCCCATCCATTATTTATGGGCTCCTTGGTCTCGGGCTATTCGTCCGCACACTGGGCTTCGGGAGGAGCGTCATGGCCGGGTCCGGCACGCTGGCACTGCTCGTGCTCCCGGTCGTCATTCTCTCTACGCGGGAGGCGTTGCGCACCGTGCCGTTCACGATTCGTGAAGCGTCGTACGCCCTTGGAGCCACGAAATGGCAGACCGTGTGGCACCAAGTGCTGCCGGTTGCGATGCCGGGCATCTTGACCGGCTTGATATTTGCGCTCTCGCGTGCGATAGGCGAAACGGCCCCGCTCATCACGATTGGTGCGCTCACCTACGTTCCCTTCGCACCGGACGGCGTATGGTCCCCCTTCACGGTGTTGCCCATCCAAATCTTCAATTGGCTCTCCCGCCCCCAAGCCGCGTTTGCGCAGAATGCCTCCGCAGGCATCATCGTGCTGCTCTTGGTCCTTTTGGGCATGAACGCTGTGGCCATCACGTTGCGGGACCGATATCGGCGATTCCGCGGCTGATGTCGAGAGTCTACGAGGCGCAATCGTTGCTTCCCTTCGTCACCGCGTCAACCACCCTCGCTTCCGAAGGTCCTTCAAAGATCGCGGCCACACACCTCGATTTCTACTACGGCCAGGCCCAGGCGCTAACGGACCTGTCGTTGGGGATCCCACCCAATCTGGTCACCGCCTTCATCGGCCCCTCTGGGTGCGGAAAGAGCACGTTTTTGCGGACACTTAACCGCATGAACGACATCATCCCTCGCACGCGGGTCACTGGAGAGGTACGTATAGATGGGCAGGATATCTACGCCCCTGGGACCGATGTCGTCGCGCTTCGTAGAAAAGTGGGGATGGTTTTCCAGAAGTCGAATCCGTTTCCAAAATCGATTTTTGAGAACGTGGCTTACGGGCTGCGCGTTAACGGCCTGCAGGGCAATCGGTCGGAACTGAACGAGCGGGTCGAGGAGAGTTTACGCGCGGCGGCGATATGGGACGAAGTGAAGGATCGCTTACACCAGTCGGCGCTCTCCCTGTCAGGTGGTCAACAGCAGCGCTTGTGCATCGCGCGAACGCTGGCGATCCAACCGGAGGTCGTGCTGATGGACGAACCAGCATCGGCGCTTGACCCGATGGCAACTCAGCGGATTGAGGAACTGATATTCGAGTTGAAGAAGACGTACACGATTGTCATCGTCACTCATAATATGCAGCAGGCCGCCAGAGTGTCGGATCGAACTGCGTTCTTCTGGCTGGGCAGGTTGATCGAGTACGGCCCCACCGATCGGCTCTTCACAAATCCGCAAGAGAAGCTGACAGAAGATTACGTTACAGGACGATTTGGCTGATCATAGACTAGGGTGAGTCACGATGCCGACGGAGCGACCTGTTCGACATTTTCAAGACGACCTCCATGAAGTTAAGCGGCGTCTGCTTGAAATGGGTGGGCTCGCAGAACAGCGGCTGATGGTCGCGACTACAGGGATCGTCACCGGCACGCGAGGGTCTCTTGATGAGGTTATCGTCGGCGATCACGCGATTAACGCACTTCACCTTGACGTCGATGATCGCTGTTTCAAGCTGTTGGCACTCCACCAACCAATGGCGACCGACCTTCGGGCCATCGTGGCGGCGCTCAAGATCAACACCGACCTCGAACGGGTCGCCGATTTGGCCGTGAATATTGCTGAAGCCGGCGTTGGCTATCTGACGCACGCCCCGGTCAATGAATTGATCGATATCCTTCGCATGAGCACAATCGCACAAGAAATGCTGCGTGATGCGCTCGATGCGTATGTGGGTGGGGACGTCGCCCTGGCACAGCAAGTGATTGGCCGGGACGACGAACTCGACGACCTGAAAGGGCGGGTCTTCCGGGAGTTACTCGGCTACATGCTTCGAGACCAGTCGACGGTCGAGCCATCCCTTGACTTGGTCCTGGTCTCACGACATTTGGAGCGGGTTGGGGATCACGCGACCAATATCGCAGAAGACGTGATCTTCCTCGTGTCAGCGCGGGACATTAGACATCACGCACAGTCCTGACCGTACCGAGGCTCGCCTGCCTTCGTCGCTGTTGGCCGAACCTTTGTGGTAGACGGGATGGAGAACTCGCAGTTGGAGTTACTCCACGAGCGCGACAGCGAGATGAAAGCCGTAAGGAGCGTAAGGAAGAGAGCGGCGACGGCTGCCGGCGCCGTCGCTGCTTTACATGAATCCGGCCGGTTCACTTTATGAGGCCACCGCTCACGACTGACGTCATCGCTCCCGGGCCACGCGCCGTCTTCACCGCACTGGTCGGTTTCGGCCCCATCTCAGCCACCGGCCGAGGCGTTTTGGAGCGATGCGAGCTCGCCGTCGTCGAACTGCAGAGCATTCGAGCGGCATGTCGCGTCTTTGACGAAGTAGCGATGGATGCCGTTGTGGTCGATAGCCACTGCCTACCGCGTGACCGCGCTCAGACCGTCGCTCGCCTGCTGGTGCGAAAGGTCGCATTCGCTTCCGAGTCGAAACCGATGCGTACCTCACTAGTGATCCTGGCCTCGCCGCGCTTCAGCTCTCGGCTGAAGTACGACTGCGAGAGAGTCGGCGCAGTTGTGCTGCCGATCGGCACTCAGTCGTACCGCCATATCGCCAGGACGGTCCGCCGCATGCGAGGCCTCCCCGATCGCTGTTGCCTGAGGCACTTCGCCAAACCTTAACCGGCCCGCAACCGGTGCGTCACTTCGCTGTTACAGGCATTCGATAACCTCCGCCGCGTAGGGGCATTCGCTCGAGCGGATGCGGTGGGCCCGCGGCCACTGGTCGACTGGGCTCGATGATGTGCAGCGGAGGTGATGGTGATGTGTTTCAGAGGCTCGGCGGCAAGAACGATCGCCGCTTGTGTTCTTGCGGCGGCAATGGCGGAGGCCTCACCAGCGATGGCCCAAAGTGGGACGACGGGTGCCTTGACGGGCAGCGTCGTGGACCAGAGTGACGGGGCGATTCCCGGTGTGACGGTGTCGGCGGTAAACGTCGCAACGAACGAGTCCAGGGATGCCGTCACGAATTCCGAAGGGTTTTACCGCCTGTCAGCGCTCGCTACTGGAACCTACGAAGTCACGTTTCAGTTAAGTGGCTTTAAGACCATCAAGCGGTTGGGCGTCCTTGTAGAGGCGGCCGTACCTCGAACAATCGACGCCGTGTTGCAAGTCGGCGGTTTGTCGGAGCAGGTGACGGTGCAGATTGAGTCGCCCGTGTTGCAGCGGTCGACGCCAACGATCACGCGACGACTCGGTGCGGAGGAAATCGAATCCGTGCCCTCGTCGACCCGGAACTTTACGCATTTGCTGACCGCCACGGCCGGCGTCAGCGCCGACATTCCCCCGGTTGGCAGCAACGACACCGGCGCCATCTCTCCATCGGTCAACGGGACGAAGCAGACGAGCAACAGCATCTTGTACAACGGTGTGGACATCACCAGCATGTTGTCGAACACCGGCACTCTGGACGAAGGCTTGGCGCCGGCGCTCGAAACCATCGAAGAAGTGAAGCTGCAGACGAGCATGTACGACGCCGCAACTGGCCGCAGTGGTGGAGGCAACTTCCAAGTCGTGACGAAGAGCGGGTCCAACACACGTCATGGGTCGCTTTACACCTTCGGCCAGCACGACCGCTTCAACTCGAACGACTTTTTCTTCGACAAGCACGACATCGGCAAGCCCAAGATGCGTCGCACCGAATCGGGGTTCACGTTCGGTGGGCCGCTTCGCCGTGATCGCGTGTTCTTCTTCGGCAGCTTCCAGCATACCGACGCGGAGACGGGATACGTGCCGACGGCTTCAAGCCGAGCGGTTCTACCTGCGGCTCTCGCCCTGATCACTGGCCCGCGGACCGCCGAGAACATCGTTGCGGCCTTTCGAGAACTGAATCCTAGCTTTGCGCTCACGCCGGGTGACATCTCGCCGCTGGCACTCGCACTCCTGAATGCTCAGAATCCGAGAACAGGCGGTTTCCTCATTCCAGCCCCGACGGGGCCGATTGTGGGCAAGGAACCGGTTGTGGGCATCGGTGCCTTTACGACCGCTGGCGGCGATCCCGTTGCCGAACTTCGTCAAGTGCTCCCGGCGACATTTAGGCAGCTACAGGGCAGCTTGCGCGTTGACGCACGCCTCTCGAACGCCAACAGACTCCACGGGTCGTATTTCGCTTCGGACTTCCCGAGTATGGATCCCTTTCCCGATCCATCCACGCTCGCCTCCCCATTTCCCCTCGTGAAGAACAATCGAGGCCAAGTCGCGTCCCTAGGCAATACGCACGTGTTCGGCAGCAACCTGCTGAACGAGGCGCGTGTGGGCTTCTTCAGGCTCCGGAACACGCGTCGCCTCGATGACGACATCAACGGGGTCACCAGCGATCAGTTCAATATTGCTAACCCCGCGCTCCTCTTTGACAACTCAGACGCCACGAGACGCCTCGGACATTTTGTGAATCGAGGAATCACCTGGTCATTCGGCGCCCCGAACGACGCGTTCAATCGACGCGAGCAACAAACGATGCATTTTTCCGATGCGGTAACAATGACTCGAGGCGCGCACAGCATCCGAATGGGGGGTGACTTCAAACTGCACAACGTGAAGACCAATCTGCCCGAAGAGCAGGGCACTGAGTTCGAAAAGATTGAACACTTCCAGCAGCTCCTGTTGGGCTTCACCAGCGAAGCGGATACACAGTTCGGCTTCACGGACAAACACTTCCTGATGCAAGACGCCTCATGGTTTGTGACCGATGATTGGCGCGTCGGAAACCGTCTCAGTCTATCGATGGGTGTACGATGGGACTGGTTCGGGTGGCCCTACGAAAAGAACGGCTTTTTCGGCAATTTCGATCCTGCGCTCGTGACCGATCCCGACAATCCCGTCACCGCGATCATCGTTCCGTCCAATATCCAGAACACCGAGTTTTCAGCGGTGAACGCGGGCATCGCGGCGGTAACCCGAGTCGATACCAAGCACACTCTGAACGGGCAAGATCTAAACAACTTTGCTCCCCGGCTGGGCTTCGCCTATAGCGCTTCGGACAAGCACGTGCTGCGCGGCGGGTATGGGCTGTTTTACGACCGTCCGTCTGCGGCCTTCATGAACACGGTGTTCAGCAACTATCCGATCCTGCGGGAAGTCGAAATTACGGTCCCCAGCCGGCAGGTGCCGATCCAGAACGCCTTTTCGTCCAACGTGCTGAATGGTCAGCCGACACCATTCGATGCGTTCTTTCCGTTTCGGCTGGTCTATAGCTCCAGCAGCGGCGCGTACACCATCCGGGATGGCACGGGCAGCGCCGGCGTGAATGGCGGATTGGGGAATATCGCCGAGGCGCTTGAGTTCCGAGCCATTGATCGCAACTTGCGCACCCCCTTCTACCAGCAGTGGAATTTGGGTTGGCAGTGGGAAGTGGCGCCCAGTATGGCGCTGGAAGTCCGCTACAACGGAAGCCGTGGGCATGACCTCCTGCTGGCGACAGCCCTCAATGAGCCTTGGGATCTGAACGACCCTGCGACGCCCGTCGCAATCCGTGAACGCATCACGGCGGCGTACCGCGCTGGCGGCGGCACAGCCAACGCCCAAGACCCGAGCGCCCTCGGTTACGGGTATGGGGGGGACAACAACCGCGGGCCAGCGGGCACGATTCCGACGGAAGTACGCACCCTGTACTACGGTTTCAACGACGCCGAGGCGCTGTATCTCCAATCCAAGGGTAGGTCGAGATATCACGCGCTGCAGAGCAGTCTCACGAAGCGCTTCTCGCAAGGGTACCAATTTCACGCGGCGTACACGTACTCGATATCGAAGGATCTGATGTCCGCCGACCCGGGCAGTACCGCCGGGGGCGGTCGTCCGGACACCCCAAACAGCGGTTTCTCGGTTGAGAATGATTCGCGCGACCTGGAATCCAACTGGGCTCGATCGGATTTCGATCGCCCGCATCGATTCAGTCTCAGCGCTGTATGGACACTACCGCTCGGCCAGCACCCAGCACTCAAAGACTGGAAGTTGGCCAGCGTCATGCAGTTCCAATCGGGTCGGCCATTCAGCGTCTTCCGACCGGAACAAGGACTACTGCGGCTTGGCTTCCAGCGCTTGGACTTCGTCCCCGGTGCCAACCCCGACAGCGTCGCCCAACGCGCCGCCAATCCTGAGGACGGCTGGTTCGATACGACACAGCTGCGCGCCGCAAACGCTGCGGGCAACACGCCGCGCAACTTCCTTCGCGGCCCCGCTCAACGTCGTGTCGATCTGAGCATCGCGAAGAAGGTTGTCCTTGGCGGTCGCGTGCAGGCCGAACTGCGCTGGGAAATCTTCAATCTGTTCAACACCGTGAACTTCGCTTTACCGGAGAACAACTTCGACAGCGTTGACTTTGGTGCGATTACCACCACGGTCGGTGGTCCACGCGTGTCGCAGTTCGGCCTTCGTCTAGTGTTCTAGCAGAACAGCCTGAAGCCGCATGGGCGCGGTCCCGAACGGGACTTCGCCTGTGCGGCTCTGGACGCCCGAAGGGATCGTGCGGTGCGTCGGCCGGGGACGGGACGCGACGTGGGAAAGATCGTTCCTCCGATCTGAGCGCTTCCAGTGGTCGTGGTCAGGACGTTCGGCGACGTCGAATCACGCGCAACGCGACTTCCCCCGTCGGCGAGCGCAGCGGTTGCCCCAAGGGTGGCAGTCCGTCGGCCATCCGCTCAACGGCCGCTCGGGCGGTCTCATCGTTGGCGCGCACGTAGCGCATGAACGTCTGCGGCGAGTGCCCCAGGATTTTGGCGCCCGTCTTGGCGTCACCCCCAATGAGGGGGGCCAGCGCCGTTGCGAACGAGTGCCGAAAGCAATGCGGGGTGAAATACAGCGACGCGCCGGTGTACGGATCCTTCACGCGCCGGGCGGCCACCACGACCTGGTAATACAACTGCTGGTACCAGGGCACCAGTGTCTCGTCGGGCACCCGGGAGCGATCGGCGAGGCGGTCGAACAGGTCGTACTTCACGAAGAGCTTCAGCGCGGCGATGCCGTAGTCGTTCAACGGAATGCGACGGCGACTGATGACGCGCTCCATGCGTCCCGCGTGTCGTCGATGCTTCTCGGTCGGCATCAGGACGGCCCGCTCTTGCAAGCGGAGGTCCTCGGGCGCGAGCAGCGCGACCTCCCCCACCCGCGCGCCGGTGTGCGCGAGCACTGACGCGCGAATGAACGCCGTCGTGATGCGCCGGCGGTCCGCGGTCGGTCGATACGGGACGACGTCGTGTCGCATGGCCCGGACGAGCGCGTGGACCTCGTCGACCGACGGCGCGCGGTCCGTCCCGAAGTCGTACGGCGACACCGGATAGGCCAGGCCGGCGATATTGGAGGCCGTGCGCAACGCGTGGCGAAACGAGCCGACGGCAAAATAGCCGAACTTGATCCGCCGGCCACCGCCGTTGTACTGGATCGGATAGTTGAGGAACGCCCGACACGCCTCTAGGGCGTCTCGAGCCAGCGCCACGATGCGCGCTTCGCGCGCTTCCGTCTCGACGCGGACGACGGCTCGTCCGTTGACGGTCGTAAAGCGCTCGACCACGCGCCGCGCGGGGATCCGGAGGGCGCCGGCGCGCAGATCAAACGCGCGCGCGTCACGGAGGGACCAGAGTTCCTGGAGGGTGATGCCGCAGTAACCCAACACGGCGGCGCGCACGGAGGAAAAGGACGGATGCTTCCGTTGGGCCACCACGGTCGGCGTGCGCATGGCGTCCAGCAACGCCATGACGACCGGCATCGGCTGCGCCTTCTCCACCTCCGGGGACTTCGGCGGCAACCGATCTTTGAGCGCCAGGACCGGGTTGGGCCCGTCGGGGTACAGGACGGTGAACAGGTTCGAGAGGTGCAACGCGCGGATCCGGAGCGTGGCCGAGGACCACCGGCGCTGCCGCCGATCCCCGGTGCGCTTGCGGACGACCGTCTCCTGTTTCCACGCCTCGAGCGCGAGTTCCACCAAGGCCGACGTGATCTGGGGCGTCTTGAACGCGGTCCCGAGTCGCGTCGTCAGCCACGCCGCCCACACGGCCAGATTGTGGGCCCGCCCCTGGAGGTCCGAGACGCTCGCCCGTCGGGCCAAGTACGTGGTGACGTCCTCCTCAAAGGTCCCCGCCGGTGCGCGGCCGGCATCCCGCCGCAGATCATGCACCGCGGTCGAGCGCTCATGCTGCAGGAAATCGAGGGTGGCCTGCAGCGTGTCCCGGACGTCTTGCGGATACAGGCGGTCGAAGTCGCCTTGGCCGCGCCGCCGCACGCGGACGCGCCACACCCAATGCGGACAGCCCGCGAGCGCCGCAGGCGTGCGAAGGGCCCGGCGCGTGTGCGGATGGACGCGCGTGATGCCGGTCGGCAACCGATCGGATCGGGGCGGCACTGCTGGTTACTCCCTGCTCCGCAGAAGATACCGCAACACGTCGATCCCCGCGAACTGGACGCGGCGTGTGGTCGGTGACAGCGGCCGAATCGGAAAACGGTTGCGTTGGCGCAGGCGATAGATGGTCGCGCGCGACATCCCGATCCACTTCGGCAACTCATCGATTTCGATGACCGCGGGCATCTCGCGCGCGAGCCGCACCGCGTACTCCCGCTCGGCCTCTGCGAGGACTGCATTCGGCATACCGCCCCCTAACGTTCCCTGCGCTCGTCTGATCGTGGCCTTCCGCCCGGGCATGGACGTCGTCGGCCATCGACAGATGCCCGCCGCGGCTCCCCGGAGGCCGGGTCAGGACCGCCAGCCCGCCGTGCGGGGCGTCGCGCGCCGCGACGCGTCTTGACCCGGCCGAGGAGAGCCCGACGATTCCGTGGCGATGGCCGCTCCGTTCCACGTCGCCACACGTTCAGGCGACACCGCGCGAAGCTCCCCGGGCGAACACTACGTCCACGTGGTACCGGTCCGACTGCACGTCGTAGCGCGCGACCCGAATCACTTCCTCGGTCACGCGCGCGCCATCATGCCGCCCCAGATGGAGGACCAGATCAATGGCGTCGGCCATCTGGTAGCGCACCGCCTGATACGGCAAGTCCACGCCACTCTGGACGACGCACGAGGCGAAGCGCGCCAACGCCTGCTCGGCGGAGTTCGCGTGGATCGTCGAGAGCGACCCCGCGTGCCCGGTGTTCAACGCCTGCAGCAGGTCAAACGCTTCCCCGCCGCGCACCTCCCCAAGGATGATCCGGTCGGGGCGGTGCCGGAGCGTGGCCCGCAGCAACTCGCGAATCGTCACCGCCGGCAGGTGCGGTTGCTCGCGCCGCGCCTCGAAGCGGACCAAATTGGGGCGGTCGATCTGGAGTTCGGCGGTGTCCTCGATGAGCACGACGCGGTCGTCTTCGGGGAGACACGCCGTGAGCGCGTTCAAGAGCGTCGTCTTGCCCGTACTCGTCCCGCCGCTGATCAAGATGTTCTCGCGCCGGTCGATCGCCTCACGGAGCACGCGGAACACCTCGGGCGGCAGCGTCCCAGTTCGCGCCAGTTCGTCGGCGGTGAAGAACCGCGCCTGGAACTTCCGAATGGTCAGCGTCGTGCCGCCGACACTGCACGGCGGAAAGACCGCAGCCACGCGCGAGCCGTCGGGCAGGCGCGAGTCGAGGATGGGCTTCTCCTCGGAGATGTCGTCCCCGAGCGCCCGGGCGATGTTCTTCACCGCGACGCGCAAATTGCGTTCGTCCATCTGGGCGCCGTGGACTTCCCGCACGATCCCCTGGCGCTCAATGAAGACCCGCTGGGAGCCGTTCACCATGATCTCCGTGATGTCCGGGTCTTCGAGCAGCCGGGCGATCGGTCGAAGGAACGGCACGATGACGTCGAAGCTCATGATCAGAGACCTCCTGCGGCGACATGGTCGAAGTAGCTCGTCTGGACGTCGAGATAGTGGGGCTTGAGATAGCAGAACGTCGGGGGCCAGGGATTGAGGCCATCGTACGGGAGCACCACGGCCTGGCCGTTCTGGAGTTCCGCGAAGACCTTGGGTTGAAACACGTACTCGTACGCCAGGCTGTACGTCTTCGCCGCACTGACGGTGGTCTTGTGGGCGGCCGGTCGGCCCGTCAGCATGCTGACCCGGGCATCCTGCCCCGCCTCGGTGATCGTGTAGCCGGGTTTGAGGCGTTCGACCTTGCCGCACAGGTCGGCCGCCATCTGCGCGCTGAAGTCGTCCGACAACGTCAGAAACACTTTCGTGCGCAGGCCCTGGAGGAGCGTGCGCCACGACTCCCCCGTGAGCGCCGATCGCAACGAGCTGATGCTCTGCGTCGCGACGATGGGCACGCACCGCGCTTGGCGCGCGAGCGAGAAGAACTTCTCGTCACCTGACGGCTCGTTCTCGCCCGTGGTGGCAAACGCCTGATATTCATCGCACACGAACAGTACGGGACGGAGGGGATGATCCGTCTTCGCTGCCGTCTGCGGGATCCGATTGAGCACGGCCCGTTGGAAGTCCTGCTTCAGCATGGTGCCCAGTGCCCGCGCCAAGCCCGGGTTCATCGCGATCGGAAAATTGAGCGCGACGACTTTGCCCTGTTCGATCAAGGTCGCGAGCGGCGGCAGCGGCGTGCCGTGGCGTCCATCCGGATTGCGCACCGGATCGTACGTCTCCTTCGGCGGGCAGAAGGTGTGCTTCACACGCGGGTTGTCGTCGAACAGCGAGAGGAACACGCTGATGCCTTCGACGATGGAGGTGCGGAGCTTGGGCTCGATGCGGGTCCAGTCGTCGTCGAACCACCGCTTGACCGCCTCAAACCGCGCCATCTTGTCGGCCCACCGCGCCGCCGATACCACGTGCCGCACCTGATACGGAATCTGCCTCGCACGCGCGGCGGCCTCCACGTCGGCCGACCACGCGGTCCAGACCGTCTCGCCGGTGTCGTCCGCCGACCACGTCCACGCGCTCAGCGCCGACGTCCTCACGAAAGCCGTCTTCTCCACGACCAGCCGATGATTGGGCAGGCTGAAGACGCGATCGCCCTCGGCAATCTTGGCGCGCAGTTTGTCCACGCTAATGACGTGGGCGTACACCTGGAACAACGTCACGTAATCGTCGAGCACCTGATGCAGGAGAATCACGAACTTGACCAGATTCGTACTCGCCTGCTGCCAGAACGGTTCCTTGCCGCGGCCGAAGAGATTGGTCATCAGCGTGGCGATGCCGTAGGCCAGCGCGTAGGCGTCGAGGTCGTTGTGGAGCGGGTTGTAGCGATAGGGCGAGTCGAGGCTGACCTCGATGTAGTCGTCGGCCCGTCCCTGTTGGCGCAGCATGTTGCGGACCTGCAGACAGAAGTCGCCCTTCACCTCCAAGACGAGGCCGGCGGCCTTACGGGCCGGGTCGGTCGCACGCGACCCGAGCACCTGCTCGACGTACGGATACATGCAGGCCGACGTCTTGCCCGAGCCGATGGCACCGACGATCAACATGCCGGTGTAGAGGCCGCGCTCCGGGATCACGAGCCACGTCGGTGCGCTGGCGCGGCCCGGTCGCGTCGCGTGATGCTGCTCGCCGAGGACCACGAACAGATCCTCGCGATCCGCCACGGGGAGATACGGCGGCAACGGCCGGCGCGTGGGGGCCTGGTCCCACCGCGCGACGAAGATGTACACGAAGGAAAGCACGATACTCGACAGCACGAAGGGCGTGCTGAACCACAGCGCCGTGTAGGTGTACGCGACGCCGGCGAAGACGACCGGCCGGTGCACGTCGATCAGTCCGAGGAGCGGATGTGTGCCAGGAAAGGGATAGGCCTGCACCCCCATCGTGCCCACGATCGCACTGCAGGCCAGACTCAGCAGGACCCGATGTGCCACCAACGCGCGTATCACTGCCCGTCTCCACCCGGGCGCGCCGACGAATTCCTCCGTGTCGAACCGGCTGATGCGTGCGTGACCGGCGCTGCGCTCTCAGCCGTGTGCTCCGCGCGCCACGCCAGGAACTCGCGGTCTTTCGCGAGCGTGCTTTCAATGAGCTGATTCGTGACGTAGTCGGCGGTATCCCCGATGAACCGCGCATAGAGCGCGAGCGTGTCGCGATTCGGTTCGAGCAGGCGGCAGATATGGCGCACGGTTCGGACACGGTTGGTGCGCGCTTTGATCAATGGCATGACTCCTCTCCTCTCTCCCCTCGGCGATCCGGCGTCGTCCTCACCGCGTGCCGCGACTCAGGCCTGCCTCGCGTCGTCTCGGCGGCACGCCTCGGATACGCGCATGGGCGGGCCAAGGGGGAGCGACCCCACCGGGTCGCGGCCAGCGCCGCGAGGCGACTGGGCGCGCGCGGGGGCTTCCGCAGGGGGTCGCTCCCCCTTGGCCCGCTGGTTTTTTGGATTTCACCTGCGTGCTGCGCGTCGTGCGCGACGCCCGCCTGCCACCGCGGCGAATCCGCGCGCGCGGGGCCAGCGCTCGCCGCGAATCCGGGGCCAGCGCCGGGGCCACCGACCGGCGGACGACGCTGGCCCCTCATGCGACCCCCGGCAGCGATCCGAACTGGCTGTAGTCGAACGGCAGCACGGCGGTGATCAACCGGCCGGCGCTCCCACCCGAGCCGGAGGCGCTCGTCTGCAGGGCGGCCTCCCCACGGACCAGCCAGTCGCGGTAGAGCGCGTCGACATCGGCGGATTCGAGGCGCTGCCGTTCCCCGCGAAACCGATCGAGGTCGGCGACGGAGAGCCGCGCCCATTCGCCGTGCTCCACTGCGCGTCGGGTTGTGAAGTGCCAGCGGATGTCGTCGATGCGGCTGCCCACGGTCGAGCGCGGACGGGCGAGGAACCGTTGAAGCGTGTCGTGGCACGTCGCCAGCGCCGTCGAGGTCTTCGGCGCCACCGCGACCACGGTCCACACCGGCAGAGATCCCAGTAGAGCTGCGTGGTCGGCGAGAAAACGCTCCAGCGTCCGACCGAGCGCGTCAGTCACCAGCGCGACGAACTGGACCACGGGCGGCTGACCCACCGCGGCGATGGGCCACCGATGCGGGAAGTAGCGGACGCCCGTCGTGCCGCCCGTGCGCGCCGCCGGACACACCTGCTGGGGCAGCGCGCTCGGCGCCATCCCGAGGTGTTCCACGAAGAACGCCACTTTGTCCGCGTCCGTGGCGAGCCACTCGGTGCCCGGCGTGGCGAGCACGTGGTCGAGCACCATCAGCCGGCGGGCCACTCCCGCGGCGCTGACGCGCCGACGGTGACGGCTGGAGTCGAGGCCGATGAGGCGATAGAGCCGACGCTCGTGCAGGTGGTACACGTGGCCGCGGTCGGCGCGGCGGACAGAGCGCTCCGCCAGACGGCGCGCGACCAGGTCGTCGAGAAAGGCGCGGACGTTCTTGCCGTAGCGCACGCCCGCACTGACCTCGTATTGCCGCCGTAGACAGTAGCCGCTGTGCAGGGCGACGGTCGCGAGGAATCGCGCCTGTCGCGGCGAGAAGCCGATCGGTTCGAGCGCCCGGGCGCGGTCCGCGAGCGTCGTCACAGCCGCTCCAGATGGTGCGGGTCGAACGGCGTCCCGCCGCGTCGCCCCGACCCACCGCGCGCGCGACTCGCGCCGGCCGCCCGATAGAGCGCGAAGCCGGCGGCGCTCTTCCCCGCCATTTGACCGCGCGAATAGTGCTCGGTGACCAGCTCGACATCACGAGACTCGAGACGCCCCTCGGCCGATTCGTACTCGATGCGCAGGTCGGGAAGTTCCAGATGACCCTCGACGATCGGCAGGCCGGAGGCCGCCGCGAACGCGCGCATATCGTCCTCGTGGGTAACGTCCGCCGGCCGGTCCGCGCGATGAAGGAACCGTTGATAGTCGCGCTTCAACTCATAGTCGAGGACGACGCGGGAGACGCGCCCGCCGTCGGCCTCGATGCAGGCGGCCTCGGCCTGGTAGAGGCGATAGATCTGCGCGTCGTGGGCGATTTCGCGCGGCTTCACCAGGCCGGCATGAAACTCCTGACGGCGGCCGTCCCCGTCGGTGCGATGGGCCTCGAGCACGTCTTTCCCTTCGCGCGTCAGGACGACCACGGCGACCGACGCCCGATTCACCTCGACGGTGCGGATCTGGACGAGGCCCTGCTCCGTCAGGGCGCGGAGGTCGCCTGTCCGCGCGTCGCGAGACGTGCGGACGGTTTGCACGTCGTCGGCGCGGACCACGCGAAACGTGCCGACGGTGGCGAGCGTGCGGGCCTCGGACTCCCGGAGGTGGAACACCTGGTCGCGCCCGCGCACCGGCTGCCGCTCGTGCCCACGGGGCAGCGACAGCCGGTCCATGGGAATGCCGGATGGGCGCCCCGACGGCGCCGTCCGATCGGGCCCGGGCTCCTGGCTCTCGCTGCGCGTGTCGGTGGTGTCGAAGCGGGACATCGTTATTCGTCCTTCGCGAGACGTTCAGACAGTCCGTGGGCGACCGTGTCCGGCGTGTGCAGTAGCTTTTCGACGTGCGCTAGCTTCCGGCCGGTGTCTTTGAGGAATAGTCCACGCCCGATGAGGTAGATGGCGCTGAACAGATTCAGAAACAGCACCACCAGCGATCCCACGATCACCCAGAGATACTCCGTGAGGATCAGCGACTTGAAGGGGGCGAGGAACTCCAGCTGGCCGAATACGACGAACACCACCAGCAGCAGGATCATGGCCGCGAGGAACGCGCTGTTCGCGATCATCGGAAGGCCTGGTCGACGCGGAAGTAGGTGATGGTCAAGCCGAGTGGATTGACGAGCACCATGGCGTTCGGAATCTGGTCGCGCAGGACGAACGTCAGTTGGGCGACGAACGTCTCCCGTGTCTTCTCCTGCCGGTTACCGAGCCCGTAATAGACCTTCTCGAAGTCGACGCCGGCTTTGTAGGGCGGGCTCTTCAGCTCGTCGAGCGTGACGTTCTTGACGACGATTTCGACCTCGTCTTCCCCGCCCGCCAGGAACGTCTCGAGGCTCTGCGTGCGCTGGTTCTGGGCGATCGTGGCGTCCGCGATCGAGGCGTCGAGGAAGTACAGCGACTCGGCGTAGCGCTCCCGCAGGCTCGTCCGGAGCCGCGCGAAGTGCTTCGTCACGAACTGTGTCAGGAAGTACTTCAGCTCGGGCGCCTGTCCCTGCGGCACATACGTTAGCGCGTCGTACCGCAGCGCTTGCGCGCGGCCGACGTCGTCGATCCGAATCACGAGCGGCTTCAGGTGCTCGTACTTCCGGACCGTGACGACATTGAGCGCCACGAGCCCGACCGCGATGACCGAGACGCACAGGAGGGCAATTTTGAGATACGTGTTCATCACCAGCGCCGAGCCGAAGAGCTCGACATACTGCCGCTTCGCGTCCTCCAACGGCGGCAATTGATACGGGGGCATACCTGTTTCGCGCATGCGAGCACCTCGGTCAGAAGGGAGCGACGACGTAGAACCCGCCGACGAGGGCGGCAAACAACAGCATGGCCAGCGCCATGGCGGCGTAGAACCGGCCGGTGAAACGCAGACGGGCGCGACGCACCTCGCGTCGGGAACGCAGTAGCGGCATGAGACCTCCTGGGGACGAGTTACCAGATCCGGCCCGGCGTGGTGGCTTCGCCTGACCGTCCCGAGAAGATCGAGGCGGTCAGCGAAGGCACTAGCAGCACACCGACGGTGAATGTGACCAGTATCATCACGGCGTGGACGCCGTACAAGAGCTGTTCTTCGAAGCGCAGTCCGGGGGGGAGCGTCTGCAGATAGCGGCTGAGAAACCGCTCGAAGATGAAGATGAACGCGTTGGCCACCACCGGCAGAAATGAGTATTGGACGAAGGCCTTCAGCCAGCCCCAGAACAACCACTCGAGCGTCGGGACGATGAAGAACGGCACGAACAGTGGGCCTAGCAATGCGCACACGGCGCTGGCGATGAGGCCGAAGCAGATGACGAACAACAGCGCGAACTGCGCCAGTCCGATGACGATTAGCATTAGCCAATAGAGCAGGTTCGCGAGAATCGACCAGGCGTCGGGCTGCTCCAGCGCGTTCCACAGTTCATTGAGCGTCTGCTGCGCGGCCTGGACTGAGCGGGTGCCGATCAGGCTGGCGAGATACGACGTCTGGTCCGTGATCAGGTTCGAGAACGAGACGCCGAATCCTGGAATCGGCGCCTCGTAGTAGACGATCATCGCGTAGCCAAAGGCGATGATCAGAATCAGCTTCGCGAAGCTGAACATGTCCTCGCCGGACTGCCGGCCGGCGAGCATCATGCGGATACCCTGCCACGCCACCATGATGGCGGCGAAGGCGAGAAACATCCGTTGCCCCATGGCGATAAACGCGGGCTCCTGTGTCATCAGGAGCGCCATGATGGCCTGTTGCACCGTTCCGATTGGGTCGTAGCCGCTGGGCACGTGGGTCTCCTTCCCGCCGTCAGTACGGGCGCCAGCCGTCGAGGGCGGCGGCCGTGTTCCGAAACAGGTCCGCCCCGTAGTCGCGGCCGTATTGCCACTGGTGCAACGTGGCGTTGAGGAGCGCGGCCTCGCTGTCGCGCTGCCGCCGATTGGCCACGAGCAGTTGCTCCAACGTGCTCATGAGGGACTGCTGCATATGGTCCTGCATGCGCAGTTGCAAGACCGCCGCCGCGTTGATCTTGTTGAGCACCGACGTCTGCGTCTGCAAGTCGTCGTTCGTCGAGGCTGCGTCGCGTTCCATGGTCGCGGCCACCAGGAGGTTCTTGGCGCCTTCCGTCCGCAGGCGCCCCATCTGATCTACGGCCAAGGCGGACGCGCTATCCGCGAGTTCAATCCCGGCGTACGCGTTCGCAACGCGGCGTTGCAGATTCGGCGGCATCCGCGCCACCGCTCCGGCCGGCACCTCAAGCGATTGGATCACTTGCCGGTAGGCACTGCCCGTCGCATCGCCGGTGTTGAGCGCGGCCAGAATCCGCTGGGCGTATTGCAGTCGGGCGTCGAGGGCGTGCACGGACCAATTGACGGAGTACCCGCGATAGCGCGTGACCATGTCGAGCGGGAGCCGGCGCGCGTCGCGCGCCAGGATCCGCACCTGCTGGACCATCTGGATGAATTGGAGCAGCGCTTGATACCAGTTGGTGTCGTCGTAGACCAGATAGTCATAGGCCTGAGCGCGCGCCCGCACCGGGGCGGCGAGCATGACGGCCACCAGCAGCGCAGCGACGGGACGCAGTGCACGACGGCTCATCGGACACCTCCTCGCGCCGCCGTCAGAACGCGCGGCAGTTCGAGATCGTTCGTGAGATAAACCTTGATGCGGACGCCCTCGCGAATCGTGATTGTGGGCAGCACGTTGAGATACCGATCGAGCACGCGGCCGGCGGAGGTCGCGAGACTCGAGCCGGCCGATTGCCGGAACTCCGTGCCGAAGTCGGCGGACCCGAAGCCGCCTCGCGTGCCGTACTGCGCGAGGCCCGACAGCGCGCCGATGGCGAGCGAGGCGCCGAAGACCTGCAGGTAGTGCCGGTTCACCTGGTCCCGCAGGCCCGCCTGCCCGATCTGATTCAGGCCGCTGAACTGATTGAGGCTGTACGTGTGCCCATCGGGCATCACCAGGCGGTGAAAGCTGACGGCCAGCCGGGAGTCCCCCCACGACTGGACCGGCGCGGCGGATCCGATCAGCCGCGCCCCGGCCGGAATGACCACGGCCTGTCGGTCCTCGGAGTACACCGGCGTCGTCACGAGGACCAGCACGGGGCCGGCGAAGGTCCCATCGAGCCGATTGATCAACGTGGTCTCGATGACGGTGCCTTCGAGTAACCGCAGACGTGGGCCCAGCGCGGGATACTGGGGCGGCGCGGAGATCGCGGCCGTCGTTTCGGCACGGGTCGCGTCCGATCCGGAGGGCGCGGCTGGTGGCGGGAGCGGCGCGGACGGGACGGGCGGTGGTGGCATCCGCGACAGCGCGCGATCGAGCAGCGCGAGCCCGTCGTCCGTGCTGTCCGCGTGGGCACTTGGCGCAGGCGATCCAGCCCTCGCCGAAGGCGCGGCAAAGGGTTGCTCGCCCGTCGGGCGCCGACTCTGGACGACGTTGTCGGCGAAGAGACTCTGCGTCGCCGCTGTCGGCGCCGCGGCGTGGGCGCCGACGCGCGTCCCGGCTGCCGCGGCGCCTGTGACGATCGCGGCGTCGTCAGCGCGTCGGGCCGCGGTGTCTCGCTGACGCGCTTCTTCCTGCGCGAGCTGCTGCTCGTAGCTCCGGATGCGATCGGCCGGCGCCACCATCGGCTCCACCTGTCGTCCGATGACGCTGGATCGCTCCGGCGGGTTCGAGTAGCCGGTGATGAGAATGATCAGGACGATGACGAGCGCGATGCCGATCATCAACCAGGTCTGGATGTGGCGCGGAAGCACGCCGCGTGGCGCTACACGCAGGTCACGCACGTGGGGTCGGTGCGTGGCGGACCGATCAGGGGGCGGCGAATCGGGAGTCGGGGTGTCCATCATCGCTCCTCCTACTGGACGCGTTCGAACAGGAGGTGCTTCTTCCCGATAGCCAGGTAGCCGTCGTCGAGCACCTTGGGCACGATGAAGAGGCCGTCCTGCACCTGGAAGTTCACGAGGTTCGGCATGCGGTCACGAATCTCGTAGAGCGTGGGCAGTTCGGTCCCATGCGTGCGGATGTAGGTGAACCGGTCATCGTGAAAGATCGCGGACACGAGGAACGGACGCTCCCCCGCCTTGAAGCGGTACGGGAACTGGAGCGTGCCCGGATAGGCGGCGCGGAAGGTGTCGATACGCGTGTCCGCGTCGGCCGATGCGCGTTCCGCCGCCAGCCGGGCCGCCTCCATCGACTCGCCCGCGGCGTCACGGGCGGCCACCGCCTCTTGCGTCGCCGCCGCGACCTCCCTTCGGAGCGCCTCGACGTCGGTTTCTGTATAGAAACGCCGCCGGCCCGACGACGCCCGTGTCGTGTCGTCTGACGTCACGAACACTTTCAGGTCGGCGTTGGCGGCGCCTTCCGTCAGCACGAACGAGTAGATCCGTCCCGACGCGGTAACGAGATTCACGTTGGTCGTCGCGCCGGCCTTGGCCGGCTTCACGTAGGCCAGATTCTGGACGGCGGAGATGACCCAGAAGTCCTTGTCCCCGCAGACGACGTCCAGAATCTCTTCCGTCTCGGGTAGGACGATCATCGTGGTGAAGCGCACCTTGGTGTGCACCTGCGGGACCGTCCGTTCGTCATAGGTCACGTCACGTGTGCCCTGCGCCCACGCCGAAGTGACAACCGAGACACAGAGGGCGAGCACGAGAAACGGGATCGATGGACGCATTTACGCTTCTCCCTTCGGATGGGCCAGGATGGTGTCGAGGGCGCCGCGCAGGCTGCGGCCGGCGCCGGCCAGTGACAGCCGGTCGTTGTCGAGCGGCGTGTTGGTGTAAATCCAGTACGACTGCGGGTCGACGTGGAGGTTGATGACTTTCGCGAGATCAGGGCGCTTCAGAAGCGCCTGCCGGCGCGGCTGCAGGCGCGTGATGAGCTCGGCCTCGGTGTGGTTCAGGTGGAACAACTCCCGCGCGCGGTCGAGGTCCATGCCGGGATTGGCGAGGAAGAACTTCGTCGGGCAACTCTCGACAACGGTCCGGAGCAGATCGGCGTCGAGGAAGTCGTCACTGCTCTGCGTCGCCAGCACCATGGCCGCATTGCGTTTGCGCCAGGTCTTGAGCGCCTCGGTGATGTAGGCCTTCACCGTGCGGTCCCGGGCGAAGCGCCACGCCTCGTCGAGCACGAACAGCTTCAGTTGAGCCGTCGTCGTCCGGTCGAGGATGGCGGCGCTGGCGCGGTGCAGCACGTAGAACAATAGCGGCTCGAGGACGAGGGGAAAGTTCTCGAGCCCCTCGAAGTCAAAACACTGGATGCGCTGAAACGTCAGCGTGTCCTCCGCGTTGTCGAACAGCGACGCATAGGGACCGCCCTGGACCCAGCGATGGAGGTGCTCCGCCACCCCACGCGGGAGGATGTTCGCCAGCGTGATCAGGCGGCGTTGGGGCGGGTCGAGGGCGTAGACGTTCTCGACCGCCTCATAGAGGTCCCGGTCCTCCTGCATCGTGAGCTGGTATTGCCCACTCGACTGGATCAACACCCGCACGAACGAGAACAGGAAGTGCAGGTTCTCCTGGGTGGGCTCCAGGCAGAACGGGTTGATCGTGAACGTCCGATGCGCCAGTCCCAGCCGCCAGGTGCTGCCGCCCAGCAGGGTGACGAGCTTCTCGTAGCTGCCGCCCAGATCGAAGATGCACGTGAACGGATCGTACTTCTGCGCGTGCGTCACGAGGAAGTTCGACAGGAACGACTTCCCCGACCCTGTCGCTCCTTGAATGAGCGTGTGCCCGATGTCCTGGTAGTGGAGATTCCAGAAGTACGGCGTCTGGTGTTCCGTCTCGAAGACGGCGAGGCAGGGGCGGTCGCCGAGGTGGGCGCTGGTCCGCTGTCCGGTGTGCAGCGTGAACAACAGGCTGAGATCCGCGACGTTCGTATTCAGCAGGGCCAACCGCCGCACATTGTGCGACGCGTTGCCGGGCACGACCGCGAGCCAGGCGTTCAAGAGGTTGTAACTCTCCTCGAAGAGGGCTCCGTCGTGCCCGGCAAACACCTTCACGCACTCCGCCACGCTGGTGCGCAACCGCTCCGGGTCGCGGTCGTAGGCCACGAGACTCAACGAACAGGCGCCGAAGAACCGGCCGTGGACCTCGAGTTCCGTCAGGCTCTGGCCCAGTTCGTGGACGGTGGCGGCGGCCGAGTCGTCGACGAGCATGTCCTCCGGCCGCGTCTCGCTGCTGACGTAGTTCATCAGGGAGACGCGCTTGTTGAAGAAGTGCCGGCGGCGGGCGTGGAGCTCGCGGCGAATCGTCGCGTTCGGAACGCGCTGCCACTCGAGGCACGCGATGAACGTGCTCGGGATCGCGCAGAGATCCTGGAGCATGTTCGCGAACGTTTTCGACGGCGGCTCCTTCATCGTGAGCACCTTGACGTCGTAGCCATCGACGTGGAGGTGGTCCCGATGGCAGTCGATCGCGGAGTCCGCCACGTAGTAGTCGAGGTGTGTGTCGTACTTGAGCGAGACCCCATCGACCTTGTGCGGCGCGTAGTTGAGCAACTGCCGAAAAAACCGGAACGCCTGCGCTTTGTCGAGCAAGATGGGGGCGGCCGTGTCCGACAGATGCGAGGCAAAGGCCTGCGCTTTCTGGTGCAACTCGGTGGTCGCGTCCAGAATCTGACGCGCCATCTTGGCGGATAGACTCCGCAGCGACAGCCGTTGCCGCAGGCCGTCAACGTGACCGTCGAGGGCAGGATGCGAGGTCCCCGACCGCGCGGTGAGGCCGTCGTAGACCACAACCAGATAGAGTTCGAGCTCGAACAGACGATCGGACCGCGACTGCAGGTAGGCCGCGCGTTGCTGCAGGGCCTCATCCACGACGGCGTGCGCGTGTCGCTCGAGAGCGACCGGGGTCGCCGGTCGCTTGATGAGGTACTGATACACCCGGAAGGATTCGTTCAGCTGGCGGAGCGCCTGCTCGAACCGTTGGGTGATCGCCCGCCGCTCGTCGTGGTCGAGGCATTCGAAGTCGACGCCCCGTAGCCGGTAGACCTGCCCGACGGCACCGGCCTTGGTCATGAACGCGTGGTCGTCGACAAAGCCCCACAGCGCGATGAGACTATTGACGGCGCCGGCGTCGCGGTAGTCCTTCAGAATGCGACCGAGCTTTACCATCCGTGTACCCTCCCCGTCGCCCTGAGTCGGTGATGCTGCGCGGCGTCGTAGCGCGCGTGAAGGCGGCCTGAGCGCAGCAGGATCTGGAGCATCTGCGGATCCCGTGTCGTGCTCCACCACGCGACGCCGTAGAGCCCGCTGAACAACAAGCAGCCCGCCAGGAAGCTGTAGAAGAGATTGAAGGCCGCTGCCCCGACGAGCAGCGCGAGGAAGAACAGGCGACGGTCGACACCCCACACCGTCAGCGGCCGATGCAGGCTGCGGTAGACGGGGCGGTACTCAGGCAGATGGGCAGCGTTCATCAGGATCCGCCTTTCAGAACAGCCACGCCAAGAACTGCGCCGCGAACAGCGCCAGGCCGCCCCCGAACACGATGCCGCTGATCTGGCGCTTGGCGCCGCCCTCACCGAACATGAACATCAAGCCGCCGATGACGATCGCGACCAAGGCCAGCGATCGCGCGAGCGGCCCTGTGAAGGTGGTTTCGAGATTGGTGGCGGCTCGCTCCCACGGCGCTTGCGCGAAGGTGAGGGCGGGAGTCAGCAGGAGCGTGAAGAGCAGCATCCCTGCGGCACGGAACACGCGAGCGAGAGAGGAACGATACGAGCGGACGGGAGTGCGGGACATGGGAACCTCCGGGATGCGCACAGCGCGGAAGAGCGAGCCTGGAGTGAGGATAGGGATCCGCGCGCGCGCGATCTGCGCGGTTCCAGACAGTGTCTGGAACCAGACACTACGCGTTACGGGATCGGGCGCACGGACGGGAGCACGCGGGTATCGCCGGGTGGCGGCGTCAACCTGAAGTCCTCTCGGTCGGCGGCGTAGCACGAACACGCGGACACTTCGAGACGTCGACGATTCACGATCACGATCGAGCCGCGCCGACAGCGAATCGCCTCGGCCCGTTGCAGGTCACCCGCGGCCATGCTGACTGCCGTCCGTGGCACGCCGAGCACCTGCGCCAGGTTCTCGTGTGTCAGCGCCAGCGTGTCGGAATGCACCCGGTCGCTGGCACTGAGCAGCCACCGACAGAGCCGCTCGGACAGCGGATGGAAGTGGTGGCAGACCGTTGACTGCCCGACCTCTCGGAGTGATTGACTGGCGTAGCGCAAGCACGCGTCCCGCAACGCGGGGCTGTCGCCGAGTTCCGCCGTGAGGAGATCGGCACGCAGCCGCCGGGCCGCGCCGCTGATCTGCACGACCGCCTGGTACGGCGTGCGCGACGTCTGCAAGATGACCGGGACCCCGACCACCCCATCGTGGCCGACGGACGCCAGCTCGAGCGTCGGACCTTCCGCCGTCAACGCGAGCAGCGAGACCAGCCCACTCGTGGGGAAGTACGCGAACCGGGTCGGCTCTTCGGCTCGTTGAAGGACTTGGCCCCGCAGCAGATCGACCGGTTCCAAGCGACGGTCCAGGCGATCACGGGCTGCGGTCGGCAGACGGGCCAGTAAGAGGTTGGCGTGCACGATGGTGGATCTCCTTGAGCCGCGGTCGATGGGCGTGAGACCCGACGCACGGACGCTGGACGCCGCGCGTCCCGCTCCCCTTTTTGGCAAGATGGCGGCCAAGTCGACGCGGCCTGCCCCCACGGAGGCTCGTATCGATGAACGGGCTCACTTTTCGAGGAAATTGGTGAACTCGACAGTCAGGGGGCCTAGCTGCATCCCAAGCAGGCGAGGCCCCAAATGGCGAGATCGCGGGTAGTCGCTACCCGTGGTCCCGACGGCGGGAGGTCGTGGAGGAGGCGGAGCGCCCGGCGCGGGCGCCCCGCCGGTGAGCGTCACGCCGACTCGGCCAGCGCGAGTTCGTAGTCGTTGTAGGCATCGATGATCGCATCGCGCAGCGCGTCCTGCGTGGCGGGGTCCGTGATTGGCCGCAGCAGCGCGAAGCTGCGGCGTTCGCCGTTGACCGAGTACTGCCGTGCCGGGAACGTCACGTTGCGGCCGCCGGCCTTGCGCTCCCAGACGGCGAAGCCGATCAGCTTGAGGCCGCCGAGCG
Organism: Acidobacteria bacterium SCN 69-37; assembly: GCA_001724025.1. GTDB lineage: Bacteria > Acidobacteriota > Vicinamibacteria > Vicinamibacterales > SCN-69-37 > SCN-69-37. The sequence goes on from MEDJ01000009.1 coordinate 54,212, forward strand.
GGCCGCCGGTGAAGTGGATCTCAGCGTCGGCGAGTTTGCCGGGAGGGTTGCCCTTGTCGTTCGGGAAGAACTTGACGGTCATCTGCGCGGGCGTTCTGGTCGTAGCCATGTGTCTGTGCTCCTTCTGTGTGAGAACCGCGTCGTGCGGTTCCTTCGCAGCCAAAGGAACCCACTGATCGCGGTTACAGAAGGAGCAGGAGGACCGCCGGGGCGCGGCGAGGCGCCGGACCCTATGGCGCGGACGTGACCAGCACGCATTCCCGCTGGCGCGGCTGTGCCGTCCGGCGCCGGTTCCGAAGGAACGCCACGCCCCGGTGGGACGGTTGGCGAAGACCGTGTGGCCGTCGCGATGACCACGAATTCGGACGCTCAGGGTGGCCCGTCACACGTTCGCCGCTGGACACGCTCACTCGCCGGCACGCGGGGCAACGGCACGCGAGACGCATACAGGGCCGAGGTCGACGTGAGATCGGCTCGGGAATGAGCGGACAGAACGCCTCCGTCGTGCTGGCCGACGGACGACGCATGATGAACCTGGGGAGACGAACAAATGTTCCGACAACAACGACGATGTGATTCGGTCAGCAGATCGGACGACCGGAGTCACGGGCGGGAATCGACGGGTAGGCGCGACTCAGCATTCACGCCTGTTTGGCGGCGGTACGCGGACATCCCGGCGGGCCTGGTCGCCACTGCGGCGTCAGTCAGGACCTAGCGGCTGGCCGCTGAGCCGCAGCCCGTCACCGATTCTAAGTCTCACGCCGTCGGTCGGACTGTCGAGCGCCCCCGGCCTCGCTGGCGCGATCGACACCGTTCGGACTAACCTATCCCGGCTAATCCGATTCTAGTTCCTAGAGGGCGCCTCCGAGTGGGCGTTCAGACCGTCGGACTGGCGTGCTCTGAGGGGCCGAATGCCTTCCCGTTCACCAAACGCCGCAGCCCAGTCGAAGACTGACCATTCGGCCTCCGCCTCAGCCGCAGGCATCCTCTTTCAAGTGGAGCGCGCGTTGCTGCACTTGGCATCGGCTACCAGCGACACGGCCGTCGTCGGCGTCGAGACTCTCGACGATGTCGTCGTGATGGAGGGAGACCGGCTCGCAATTCGCGAGCAAGACAAGCACTCAGTCGGGGCAGGCCGTTTGACCGAGCGCGATCCCAACTTGTGGAAGACGCTCGCAATTTGGCTTGACGACGGTCGAATAGCCGACCGATGTCTGTTGGCAACGAACAGGACTGTCTCGTCAGAATTCCTCAAAGAGCTAATGCGATCGCCGAGCGAGCGACAGCGCCCAGTGCCTCTTCTGAAGCGACTAGAGGCCATTGCGAAGCGTGGCTCATCTGAGGCCGGGATTCAGCAGACGATCGACAGGGTGATGTCAGCGACTCGTTCTCAGTTGCGACAGCTAATAGGCAGCGTCCAGATCGTCTCTGTGAACACAGATGCCGGCACCGTCCGTGAAGACGTCTGCGTTCGCCTCGGCGTGCCAACGAGCGTGGACCGACACGCTCTGTTCCGCAATCTCATGGGCTGGATCGTGACCAGGTTACTTAGCGATTGGCGTGAAGCGAGACCTGCAAGAATCGCGCGGACAGAAGTTGTAAATCAGTGCAGAGCAATTGAGGCGGCAATCGCTAAGCAGCGCATCCTTCCACAACCTGCGGCTCAGGTGCTGGTGTCTGCCTCCGCAAGAGCTGCCGCTCGCACGAAACGCTTTACTCATCACCTCAGTCTTGTCGCCGCCGGTGACGACGACGTAGCGCAAGCCATCGACCATTTCATTCGATTCAACATCGAGAAACATCGTCTTACACGAGTCGGCGAGGTGCCCGAAGGCGAATGGACATCGCGAAGCGATCGCCTGCGTGAAAGGTGGTCGAATATTCTTCGGAAGCAGAGCCGAGACGTCGCGAAGAAGCGTGCGGCGCGAGTCGGTCTTGGCATACTTGAGGAGACGACCTATTTTCACCGCGAGCCGCTCGACGGTAGTCCTTGCGATGAACTGTACATGACCGCTGGCCACTATCACCGTCTAGCGGATGACGATGCGGTGTGGTGGCACCCCCACTTCCGCGTCCCGTCAAAGCGGAGATAGACGATGCAGCTAGATTTCGAAAACAAGATCGTGCGGAATCCTGTGCTTGGAGCGACTCTCATTTGGCGGTTCTGTTCTGAGTATGAGGCAGCGGCGTCCAGGAAGCGGCATGCCAGCCTCGCCGAGATTGTCCTCGCGTCTTCGCTGGTCGCCCACTCTCCAACAGTGGCTCGCCTGCATGGACTCCAATTCGACACGGGCCTTGCCCGAGCATTGGACGGTTACCCCGAGCTTCTTATCGACCTCCAAGCGCGCCTCCAGACCTCGACAGTGACGTGTCTTCGCGCGTTGGCAGTTGCTATCGCCGCAGGCCTTGTGGCTCGCACTGACCAGCAAGCTCCCGGCCAATTCGCCACCCGGCTCTCTGCTCTGCCTTCGGCCGTCGCGTCAGAGCACCCTTCCGTAGTGGACATGCACCACGCCATGAAACGAGTGGCAATCTGGATTGCTCGCGATGGCCTTACACCCGCGTGCCTGCGCCTCCAAGTGACGTTCTGATGCATCTCCACATCCGACAGCTCATTCTGTGGCCACATCGTGCGGACCTGTCGCCGCGTGTGCTGAAGTTCCCTTCCCAGCGGATAGGTGTTGTGACCGGCTGGAGTAACACAGGCAAGTCAGCCGTTATCAGGATCATTGACTACGTGCTCGGGAGCAGCTCTTGCGCGATTCCGATTGGGCCTCTGCGGGAACTCGTCTCCTGGTACGGTCTCGATCTTGAAACTGACGACGGGCTATTGCGAGTCGCTCGCCAAAGACCCACCAGTCGTCAGGTAAGCGACGACTACATGGTGTTTCCCTTGATGGACGATGCCTCTCAAGGCGACATCCCGCCAGAACCTCGGAGAAACGCAACGACTGACGAATTTAAGGTTCGCATGAACCGTTTGGCCGGCCTCTCTGACCTTCGGCTCAGTCCAATTGATGATGCCGGCTGGAATCAGCGAGCATCTTTCCGCGACATGGCGTCGTTTACGCTTCAGCCGCAGCACATCGTAGCGAATCCTCACACTCTGTTCTTCAAGGCGGATTCATCTCGACATCGTGAAAAGCTCAAGCGAGTCATTCCCGTTGCCCTTGGCGTGCTAACCAACGATCACCTCGTGCTCCAGCACAGGGCAGAGTTGTTGCGAAACGAACTGCGCGACCTGGAAGCCCAGCAGCGACGTCGGCTCGCATCCTTGGAGACATGGCGTACCACTGCGACATCTCAGTATGTCCGGGCCCAGGAACTGGGCCTATTGGCGGCCAAAGAGCCGCCAGCTGAGGTGGGGGCAATCAACAGAGAGTTGTCTGCCCTTCTAACGAAAGCGCCTGAAGCTACCAGCGTCGGAAATCTGACCCGCGATGCGCTGACACGCCTGCAAGCTACAAGAGACGGAGAGCTGCGATTGGACCGGCGAGTATCTGACCTGCGCCGAAAGCTCAAACGGCTGAGATCCATGAGCGCGAGCTTCACGCAATACGCGGACGTCATCAGCGAGCAGCAGGCCATGGTTTCTGGTGTCGGTTGGTTTGCCCGACGCATAACAGGTGCGAACGAATGTCCTATTTGCGGCAGTGAGTCGACAAGCGCAAAGCAGGCGCTAGCCGAGTTGCGAGCGCCTCTAGCCGCCTTGGAAGATATCGCCGGGGCAGCCAGGCATGATCGCCCGATGGTCGATCGGGATGCTATAGCGACGGAACGGGCCTTGTATGAAGCGGAACGTCTACTGATGCAGCAGCGCCGTTTGCGGATTGAGCTTGAAACTGCGGTGCCCAAGGAGGGAGGCCAGCGCCTCGAAGACGTCTACCGGTTCCTCGGCAACGTCGAGCACGCCCTGCGAACGGCTAGCGAACCCGACGCAGGCCTGACAACGCGCATCGTCGATCTTACGATCGAGCTTCGCGGTGTGACATCAGACCTGAACGAGGGGGCAAGGCGCGAAGCCGAGAAGGAAGCTCTGAAACAGGTCGGCGAGTTAATAGCTGACTATGCCAAAGCGTTCGGTGTCGAGGCCGTCGAGGGCCAACCCGTTCTTGACGTTCGAGAGCTTACGGTCCGTTTCGACCCCGAGCAAGAAGATCGAACGGCCTCGTTCCTGTGGGAGATTGGAAGTGGCGCGAACTGGATGGGTTACCACATCGCGACCCTTCTCGCGATTCACGACTACCTCTACAGACGCGTTCCGGCAAGCCCGGTACCGACGTTCCTAGTCATTGACCAGCCGAGTCAAGTGTTCTTTCCCAGCGACACATACGATCAGCTGCTCGGTCGTGGCGCCGAGGCCTCGCGCTCGACAGACGCCGCGGCGTCACCGAAACTTGATCGAGATCTGCAGCGAACGCGGCAAATTTTCGAAACCCTTGCTCGCGGCTTCAGGAGGCTCGGCGGACATTTGCAGATCGTAGTGCTAGAACACGCTGATCAGGCCGCTTGGGGACACTTGGAAGAATTTGAGCTTGTCGCCGACTGGCACAAATCGGACGACGCTCTCCTCCCACCGCCGTGGTTCGCGCCGCCAGATCCGGGAGAGACGACTACCCCTTCGACCACTCCATGAGTGGTGCGAAGACCTGCCGCCTCAGGACTCGGCCTGGCAATTGGGCCTCGATCTATGCCGATACAACAGCGACTCAAGAAGAGCTTGTCGGGATCGGAGATGTCGCGTGCAGGCTCGGGCGTGTCGTCAACTTGGATCCTCTGACCGACGGGCGCCATCACCCGATCGGCTCGACCGCGCCGAGAATGGTCGCGGCCGCGCGTCGGATTCGATCAAGCGATGAGGCGAGCGCCTCTCGGTCACCTCGATAGAGGTGGATGTAGTCGCGCGAGGACTGCGACACGTCCAGGCCGACGGCATCACCGACGACGAACGCGACCGCCTCGGCCTCGAGTTCACGCGTGTCACGGGATGCGGGGCGGTCCGCCGATCGGTGCAGCAACTCGTGCGCGAACTCGTGGACCAGGACGACGAACTCCTCCGCTGGTGCGAGTCCCGTGAGGAGTTGGATGCGGCCACCGGTGGACGTGCCCAGCGCTCCGCCGAGGTCATCAGACGCCTTGATGGCGATGGCGTGCGAGAGGATCGCATCCCGCAGCTGCGCCGTACGCACACCCGGGTCACCGGTCGCCATCGAAGGCTCGGGCAGCGGGTCGCCATCAGTCTGGGTCACATCAAACACGTGCGCGGCACGAAATCCGGCGACGTGCTTCGCATCGTCGTCGCAGGCGTCGACTCTCCTACGGACGATGGGGGCCAGAATCCCGATGCCCTTCTCGCCCTTCCGCACACACCGCCCCAGAGCGCGCCAGGTGTGGAACCCAGCGACGCGCGTGGCGGTCGGGCACTGGCTGGTGATGAGGCAGATGTTGTTGAAGCTGTAGTGGTGAAAGCGGCCCATAGTCTTGAGCAGCGCGGTGAGCTGGTCGCTGTGTCCGGTATCGAGCAGAGCGGCGAGTCGGTCGAGGGCGTCGGTCGTGAGTTGCTTGAGATCGTCGGCGTTCATGGTGTCCTCCGAAATGACGGGCAGTGCGTGGTTCCTTCGCACTCGAGGAACCCGACCGCCCGTCCGGAGGACCCACTAGCGAGGCGCCACCCGGCGAGTGCCTCCTCACCGGGCGTGACGGCCGCGGTCAGACGGCACGAAGCGCAGCGGCCGGTGAGTACGCGCCGGGATCTATTGCCGCCGAGCGCCACGCCGATGCAGCAGCGACGACGCGCCATGAAGCGCGACGTTCGCCGGTCAAGTGCCCTGATGGGCGATCCCGATCACCGCAGCAGGCCCGCCTCCCGGAAGCTCACCCAGCGCCCATCACCGATGGCGAGGTGGTCCGCCACGTCCGCGCCGGAGATTCGGTCGGCGTTGAGGCGGCGTTGCGTCAGGATGACGTCGTCTCGGCTCGGGGGGCCGTACCGACAGCTGGGGCGATTTCAACCGTGCAATCGAAAACAGGTGCGCCCACCACTGCGCCCACCATTCGCGAGACATGGTGAGATTTACTGAGCATTTCTGCGATTTCTAGAGACAGCGCGACGACGTCAGGAATCGCCTTTCCTCAATAAAGACGGACCTGAACGTGCGTTTTCCAGAATATCCTCGATATTCTTGAAGACGACGTTCTATGCCAAGGTTTTCGCACACCGCGAGCACCTCACGCTGTCGAAGAATCAGAACAGGTCGAGTGCCCTCTCGCAGAGGCAATTGACACGCGCACTTCGCCGGCGTAGCCTTGGCGCATACCGTCCTTGGCGCTGCGCGCCTTCCCCTCCACCGGTCTCAGGCCGGTGAAGGCAGCCACTTTCCCGTCCTCCAACCGATCCGGGAACAGGCTCTAAACATCTGAATAGCGAATCCCTCGGCGCATCCGTCCCGCTGGGCACGAGAGTCCCCATCAGGGCACCAGCCAACCGGAACGCCAGTGTTTCAGATGGTCACGATCGCAACGTCATCGGCACCTTACGGCGGGCTCCGCGCCCTGCGACGGTCCTGCCGAGTTCGCGGGCAATGCCGTGCTGACCCAACACACATTGGCCCGTCGCTCGCCGCTCTACTCCTCACCGGACGACTTCGGCCAACAGGCCGTGCGGCACGCCCCAGATCGTACCCAATGTTCGCCGTTCCAGCTCTTCTGTGGGGGTATCATGCGAGGACGGAAGCACACTCGTTCCCAGGAACCGACGCGCGGACGCCATGCGTTCGAACGTGGCCGACGCGTATCGGCCGAGACCGATGCTCAGGTCGACGAATCCTTCCGTGCGCTCGCGCGATTGCTCGGGCGACAAGCTGCGCGTGAAGTGTTCAACCGCGCCATGACCCGAGCAGTCGACCGATCAGCCGAAGAGGGTCACCAATGAAGGTTGCCATCTACGCCCGCTACTCGTCAGAGAACCAGCGCGAAGCATCGATCGAAGACCAGTTCCGCATCTGTCGCGAGTTCGCGCGCAAGCAGGGCTGGACAATCGCGGGCGAGTACTCTGACCACGCGATCTCCGGCGCAACGCTGATGCGGCCTGGCTTCCAGGCCATGATGTCCGAAGCGCTGCGCGGAAAGGTGGACGTCGTACTCGCTGAAGCGCTCGACCGCTTCAGCCGCGACCAGGAAGACACCGCCGGTCTCTTCAAGCGCCTCACGTTCGCCGGCGTCGGCATCGCCACTCTCGCCGAAGGCGACATCACGTTCCTCCACATCGGGCTGAAGGGAACGATGAACGCGATGTTCCTGAAGGAGCTGGCGGACAAGACGAGGCGTGGCCTCCGGGGACGCGTCGAAGTCGGCAGGTCCGGCGGCGGCGTAAGTTTCGGCTACCGCATCGTCCGCACATTCAAGGACGGCGTCGTCTCGACCGGCGAGCGCGAGGTCGTCTGCGAGGAAGCCGACATCGTCCGACGTATCTTCAGGGACTACGCAGCCGGCATCTCGCCCAGACAGATTGCCAAGGACCTCAATCGTGAGGGTCTGCGCGGACCCCGGGGTGCGCTCTGGAGTTCGAGTACGATCCATGGCAACCCAAGACGCGGTGTCGGCATTCTTCACAACGAGCTGTACATCGGCCGCATGGTCTGGAACAAACTGCGCTACCTGAAGGATCCGGACAGCGGCAAACGCGTCTCGCGACCAAATCCGGAGGCCGAGTGGGTGATCAGCCAGGTACCGGGACTCCGCATCGTGGACGACGACTTGTGGCAGGCCGTGCAGGCGCGCTACGCCGGCATTCAGCGGAAGTGGACGACGGCTGAACCCGCCAAACGCTTCAACCAGTTCGTCCGCCCGAAGTATCTGTTCACCGGCATGACGAAGTGCGGCGAATGTGGCGCGGGCTTCGTCGTCTACTATCGCGACAGGCTCGGCTGCTTCGGCACACGCGAGCGTGGCACCTGCACCAACACACTGACTATCTCGCGCGAAGAAGTCGAAGAGCGCGTGCTGACAGCGCTGCAGGAGAAATTGCTGCGCGAGGACTTCTTTGAAGAGTTCTGTCGCGGGTTCACCAAAGAGATGAACCGACTGCGGATGGAACAACGGGCCAGCCTGAGCGGTGCCAGGCGGGAACTGGAACGAGTGAAGCGCGACGTCCAGAGGCTCATTCAGGCGATTAAGGACGGCTTGACGGGACCAGATCTCAAGGCCGAGTGGAACGGGCTTCAGGAGAGGAAGGCCGCGCTCGAGATCAAGCTCAGCACCGCCGACGAGCCCCCGCCCCTTCTTCACCCGAGCATGGCGGACGTTTACCGGTCCAAGGTGGAGGAACTGGCCGCCGCCCTCCGGCGCGAGGACACCCGCTTGGAAGCCTCGGAGATGCTCCGGGGGCTCATCGAGACGATTGTCTTGACTCCGGAGAGCGGCGAACCAAGACTCCGGATTGAGCTGCGAGGGAATCTGGCCGCGATGCTCACTGCCGCCCAGAAAACGAAAAGGTCGCCAGAAACGGGCGACCTTCAAGTGCCGATCCAAATGGTTGCGGGGGCAGGATTTGAACCTGCGACCTTTGGGTTATGAGCCCAACGAGCTACCGGACTGCTCCACCCCGCGCCATGTGTGCCGCCGATGTGGCCATCAGCGTCGTTCGACGAGAACGACGAACATCGTCTCGCGAACAGACAGCCATCATACCCTCTGCCTCATAAACAGTCAACCGGCACGACGACGCGGGCGAGCCGATTCATCGCATCGGCTGCTCGGCCACCACCACCTTCCTGATCATGCCGTCCGCCTTCGTGGTGATGTAGATCTCTCCGGCCGCATCCACGGCAAACCGGATGTCCACGCGCCCGGGCGCCCTCGCCCCCTTCCCCGCCGGGTCGGCGTCGCGGCGGGCCTCGTATGCCGCCGCCGTCATCGGACGCATCGTCTCGATCAGTTCGGTCACCCCACCGTCCGCCCCCGCTGGGCGACGCCACCGCACGCGCACCTCCCGGAACGGCGCCACCGTCTCCGGCCGGCCATCGTCGGCCGCGATCATGTCGGCGAGATCGGCCAGCCACAGCCGGCCCGTCAGCAGATCGCCGAACAGGAACTTGCCGCGCAACTCCGGCAGGCTCATGCCGCGATAGACGACGCCGCCGGCAATCGCGAAGCCGCCAGGCCGGGTGTATTGCAGCACCGGATACGTCGGCGCCATGGTTCCACGCGTCCCGGTCGGGCCGATGCGAATCGGCAACGTGTCGTCCCCCGCAAGCGGCGCAGCGAGATTCGTCTCCGGATCGAGAAACTGATTGCCTTCGCGCTCCGAATACCCGAAGTTCGCCCCCTTCCTGACGATGTAGACCGACTCCCACGATCGGAGACCGATCGACATGACGATCAGCCTGTTGTCCCGCGGATTTAACGGGTCGACGTCCCAGATCAACCGATGCGGATTGCGCAGACCAAGCGCCCAGATTTCCTTCAACGCACCAGGAATCTCGACAAAGGGGTTGTCATCCGGAATGCGGTACCGGCCATTCGCACTGATCGTGCTCGACGACGAGCGCAACGCGAGGTCGGGAATGATGCGCAGCACCTTGCCCACCATCATGTCGAGCCGCTGCGGCGCGCTGCGCCGCTCGTCCTTCTGCTCGCCAGCCCCGCCATCGCCCACCGTGAGATACATGACGCGCCAGTCCGCATCGCCCGGCTTCGCCGTCGGATCGAAGATCATGTCCCCCGTCGGGTGCAGCTGCAGGTTCAACTGCATCCGGAGGAGCTCACGCGCGGTGCCCTCGAACGTACTGTTGGTGATGTCCGTGTCTGTCCACTCGACGACCACGCCCTCGCGCAGCGCTTCGCCGACGACAGGCACGGGCGCCGTAGTGGTGTAGCCCGTCAGGTCGAGCCCGGGCACACTCGTCCCGCGCGGCTGCGGCGATCCGCCGGCCGCCAGTTCCTCGACGTGCACGGTATAGAAACGGCCGTTGTGGCGGTAGTCGGGATCGAACTGGAAACTGACGAAGCCCTGCCCCAACCCCGTCGGAAACCCGAGCCGCTCGAACAGCCCCGGCGCACCGTCGCGACCGTTCAGATTCAGGTAGAGCGTCGGTGCCTTCGTCGCACGATCGAGGACGTAGAGCGGCCCATTCAGATCATTGACGAAGAAGCGCCCGTCGGGCACCGGCTCCTGCCGCATGAAGTTGACGCGCGCAATGACGCTGAGATTGCCGCTGGCGCCCCACTGGCCGGTCATCGGCAGCGTGGCGTCATCGGCCAGTTCGATGACGAATGGCGGCGGTTCCTGCGCCGCGCCCCCGGCCGCAGACACCGCCACCATCGCCAGAAGCATCACCAGAACGTGCCGGATATGACGTCGCATGAAGACGCCATTATCGATCGTCTGCCGTCGCGCGACCGCCGATCCGCCGCAGACACAACGGGCCGGGCGTGATGCCCGGCCCGCCGGATGGTGCGTCTTCCCCGGGGCTGAAGCCCCGGGGCTCCGTTCTCCATGCGCCCCGGGACTCCGTCTAACATGCGCCCCGGGGCTCCGTTCTACGTGCTACTTGCCCGGCGCGAACAGGCGGAGACGCTGCATCGTGAACGGCGGGAGATCGGCGCCCGAGCCGGTCTGCGTGAGGCGCACGAACTTCGTCTGCACCGGCGCAAACGCGATATGCGTGTTGCCGCCCGTGCCGGCGCCCTTCGTCACGGTCCGCCACGACTGCCCGTCGTTCGAGACCTGCACCTCGAACGCGCGCGGGAAGCCGATCTGCGGCGCGTCACCGCCGCCGCGCCCGAAGACGCTGCGCGACGGCATGCCCGGCGTGATCGGCTCCTCGACCACCTCGGCCGGCCCGGATTCGAACTCGATCTCCGACACCGTGATCACCGACGGGAACTCGACCTGCCACCACATCCCCGGCGCCTGGCGCAGGCCCGTCGTCCACGGCTGGATGCCGAGCGCGTACGGGGCGATGCCCGGGTTGTGGCTGGCCGCGAACTTCCACGAGGGATCCGAGACGACCTGCTGCGGCAGCGAGGCCAGCAGTTCGTCGCTCGTCCACACGCTGGTCCGGGCCTTCGTCGCCGCGCGCACGCGCGCCACGTCGGCCGGCGTCACCAGCGACGCACTGTTGCCGAAGTCGTTGCGCACGTACGACGCCACGGCGGCAATCCATTCGTCGGACTGCATCCCCATCGGCACCATCACGTCCGTGTAGGTCTGCCCCGCCAGCGGTCCGGTCAATCCCTGCAGCAGCACCTTGACGACGTAATCCTGATGCCCGAGGACGCGCGGCGACGCCGCCAGCGCCGGGGCTCGCATCGTGGACTCCCCGGGCACCGTTTCGCCCAGGCCGGCGTCGCCGTGGCACGCGAAACACACCTCGCGATACGCGGTCTGCCCGCGCTCGAGCACGGCCAACTCGTCGGCCGACAGCGTCCGCGTGGCCTCGAGCGCCCCACCACGGCCCACCGACACCCCGGCGCTGGCCACGGCCTTGGCCACGATCTGCACACCCCGCGCCTGGTTGGACGCCAGGGTGCCCTCGGCCACGGTCTTCACGTCAGGCGTCTTCAACGCATTGAGCGTCATCAGCGCCTGCATCACCACGTCGACGTCCGCATCCCCCACCAGCCGTTTCACGTCGTCGGCCATCGTGCGATCGCCGGCCTTGAAGAGCGTCTCACTCGCGCGGATGGCCTGCAGTCGAATCTGCGGATCGGCATCCTTCATCAGATCGCGCACCAGTGCGGCGTCCGTCGCGGCCAGCCCGTCGAGCGTCCAGAGCGCGTGGATGCGCGCGAGCGGATTCGCGTGCGTCCGCGCCATCGTCGTGAGCGCTGGTACAACTGACGTGTCCTGCCGAAGGACGAGCAACTGCTGCGCGGTGTCGCGCCACCAGCCGTTTGGATCGGCCAGGTGCGCCACGAGCTGCGTGGCCGTCTCGTCGTGCATGCGCGGCTGATCGGTGCGCCGGCCCATGCCCTCGTACGTCAGCCGCCAGATGCGGCCGTGCCGGACGATCTTGTCGAGTTGATACTGATCGATGCGCGCCCGCAGGTACGTCCCCGGCCCGGACCACTGGGACTCCTGGATGATCCCGCGGTACATGTCCGTGATGTACATCGTCCCGTCCGGCGCCGTGGTCATGTCGACCGGCCGGAAGAGCGGATCGGTCGAACGGATGAACTCGGACAGCGGATAGACGTTGCGCAACTGCGTCATCCCGTCGGTCTTCACGGGCCGCAGCCGGCGCACGACGCGCCCGACGGTCTCGCCATAGAAGTAGTCGCCGACCATGTCGGCCGGCAGGCGATCGCCGCGGTAGATGTCGTTACCCGCGGCCCCTGTCGCGCGTGCGAGCGAGCCGTCGGGCATGCGCACCGCGGCCATCCCGCCCTGCATGTCGGCAATCAGCACCGGCGCACCCCAGATGATGTTCAGGTCCGATTCGAACTGATCGGGGTTGTTGAAATTGCCGTACGCCACCGGCGTCTGGAAGTAGCCGGGCATGCCGCTCGCCCCGGCCTGGAACCACGTCTTGCCGTAGTTGTCCTGCGTGACGCCCCACTGGCCGCCGTTCGATCCGGTCGGTTCACGCAGCACCCCGTTCGGCGTCCAGCGCAGGCGGACCAGGTTGATGGTGCTGTAGATCCAGTTGTCCATCGCCCACATCAGGCCGCTCTCCTGATGCTCGACGTTCATCAACCGGCCCATGCCGGTGGCGAACAGCTCCTTGCGATCGGCCACGCCGTCGCCGTTCGTGTCCGTGAACTTCCAGAGCTCGTCGGCGTTGGATTCCTTCGCGAGAATGGCGTTGGGCCCGAACGGCATGACGAACCGCGGGAACACGAGGTTGTCGACGAAGACGCTGTGCGTCTCGTAGACGCCGTCGCCATCCCTGTCCTCGTGCACCGAGATGCGCCCGTTCGGATCGAGCGTGCCACCGCCATCGGCGTCCTGCATGTAGCCACGCAACTCGAGCACGAACATGCGGCCGTTGCCGTCGAACGCAATCTGTGCCGGTTCCTCGATCTGCGGCTCAGTCAAGACCGGCTCGAGCTTGAAGCCGGGCGGCAGCAGGAAGCGCGCCTGTTCCTCGGCCACGCTCAGCGGCTGCACCGGCGGCTTCGGCGAGAAATCGGGCTCGAGCATCGCCGCGCGGCCCGGGCCGGGACCACCGCCCCGCTGACCGGCAGGACCACCGCGGCCAGCGTCGGCCGCCTGTCGCCGCACGGCGGTGCCCTGCATCTGCATGGCGCCACCGGCAAGGTCGAGCATCGCGGCCATCCTGTCGGCCTCGCCCGGTGTCAGATAGAGCACCGCGCTCAGCTGGTTGCCTTCGTAGGCAAAGTCGTAACTGATGGCCAGCCGCTCGCCGGCCATCGACACATCCTTCACCGTTCCGGTCGGGAAGGCATCGGCGCTCAGTTGCGCCGCCACCGCGTCGCCATCGGCAGCCACGCGTACCGCGAGTGCACCTGCCTCGAGCGTGACAGTCCAATCGCCGAGGAATGCCTTGGCTGTGGTCGGTGTGGCCTTCGTCGCGGCCGACGACGGAGAGGAGGGATTCGTCACCGGCGCCTGCGCCAGGAGCGACATGGTCGTGAGCACTGCCACGCCAAGGACGACGGGGAGAAACATGCGAAATCGCGAACGTACGGATGCGGACATGCGAACCGAAACCTTTCGCCTGAAAAAAGGGGCGACAGGATCCTAACAGTGCATGCAATCAGGCACAAGACACTGAAAAACACAGGGACGACGAGTACGACAGCAACAGGAGCTATTATCGTGGCCGACTTCGCCTCCGCCCCCGGGGCTGAAGCCCCGGGGCTCCGAAAAACGAGAGACGTTCGTCTCGCCAGGAATCAAAAAGTCGGCGCGAAGCGCCCTCCTGTCGCCCGTCGTCCCTGATCTCTTCTATATCTTCGGCAGCGTGACGCCGCTCTGCTTCAGGTACTTGCCCTTCTTGTCGGCGTAGGACTGCTCGCAGTCCTCGTCACTCTCGAGGAACAGCACCTGCGCGATGCCCTCGTTGGCGTAGATCTTCGCGGGCAGCGGCGTGGTGTTCGAGATCTCGAGCGTCACATAGCCTTCCCACTCGGGCTCGAACGGCGTGACGTTCACGATGATGCCGCACCGGGCATAAGTGGATTTGCCCAGGCAGATGGTGAGGATGTTGCGGGGAATCTTGAAGTACTCGATCGTCCTCGCCAGAGCGAACGAGTTGGGCGGTACGATGCAGACGTCGGCCGTGATGTCCACGAACGCGCGGGGATCGAAGTTCTTGGGATCGATCACCGTGTTGTTCACGTTCGTGAAGACCTTGAACTCGTCGGCCACGCGGATGTCGTACCCGTACGACGACACGCCGTACGACACCACCCCGGCCCGCACCTGTGTGTCGACGAACGGCGCGATCATGCCCTTCTCGAGGGCCATCCGGCGAATCCACCTGTCCGACTTGATCGGCATACCTGCGTCCCCGTCCGCGCGGCGCGTGCGTCAGCGCCGGAAGATCCACCCGATCAGCGAGAGCACCACGCTCACGACAATGCAGGTGACGATGGGAAAGTAGAACGTTGCGCCGCCGCGCCTGATGACGATATCGCCCGGCAGCCGGCCGAACGGCACGCCCGCCTTCACGAGCAGGCCCACGGCCACCAGGACGACACCGGCGAGAATCAGGAGGCGGGCCATGTCGCGGTCCAGCGGACGCCGGGCGTGCACTGTCGCACGCCGGGCGCCCGGCGTGTCACAACTCCATGCCGCGGAAGAAGTAGCCGAGTTCGAACGCCGCCGTCTCGGGCGCGTCCGAGCCGTGCGTCGCGTTCTCGCCGATCGACGCGCCGAACTCCTTGCGCAGCGTGCCGGCCTCGGCCTTGGCGGGATCGGTCGCGCCCATCAGCGCGCGCCACTTCTTGATGGCATCGGGCGCCTCGAGCGCCAGCACCACGCACGGTCCCGACGACATGAAGTCCGTCAGCCCGCCGAAGAACGGCCGCTCGCGATGGACGGCGTAGAAGCCCTCGGCTTCACGCTTCGAGAGGTAGGTCAACCGCATGGCCCGGATGGTGAAGCCTTCCTGCTCGATGCGGGCGAGAATCCGACCGGTATAGCCGCTCTTGTACGCGTCCGGCTTGATGATGGCGAAGGTACGTTCCGTGGACATATCCGGACGATTCTATAAGAGCCCGCTGAAAAACGCAGGCGCAAACAGCGGCCGGGCCTATCGCAGCTGGTCCATCAACTGGTCGAGCACCGCCCTGGGCGGACGCACGCGCGACTCGGGCAATTGTCCGAGCGGCTCATCGACCAGGTTGAGCAGCTGCAGGAAGTCGTCCTTGTCGGGCTCGATGTAAATCACGCCGGTCGCGAACTCGCCGCGGGCCAGCGTCTCGTGCAGCAGGCGCGCCGCCGCCAGCTTGTCCGTCGGGTTGTAGGTTTCTTCGAGCTTCCGCAGGAACAGGTGCGATCCATCGTGCATCCGCACCCGCGTCGTCGATCCCGGCTCGTATTCCACCGAGATGTCCTCGAAGAACGGAACGAAGCTCACCTCGCCGAGCGGATCGTCGTGCGCCTTGACGTAGGCGTAGCTCTTCGTCGATCCCTCGTGATCGTTGAACGTCACGCACGGCGAGATGACGTCGATGAGCGACGTGCCCTTGTGCGCGATCGCCGCCTTGAGGATCGAGAGCAGCTGTTTCTTGTCGCCCGAGAACGACCGCGCCACGAACGTCGCGCCCAGCTCGATCGCCATCGCGCAGAGATCGATTGGCGGCAGGTCGTTGACCACGCCGTTCTTCGCCTTGGTCCCGAAGTCGGCCGTCGGCGAGAACTGCCCCTTGGTCAGGCCGTAGCAGCCGTTGTCCTCGACCAGGTAAATCAGCGGCAGATTGCGGCGCATGGCGTGCACGAACTGGCCGATCCCGATGGCGCCCGTGTCCCCGTCGCCGCTCACCCCGATTGCCAGCAGCCCGCGGTTGGCGAGCATCGCGCCGGTGGCCACCGACGGCATGCGTCCGTGCACGGAGTTGAAGCCGTGCGCCGGGTTCAGGAAGTACGCCGGGCTCTTGCTCGAGCAGCCGATGCCCGAGAGCTTGATCACGCGGTGCGGATCGACGCCCATCTCGAAGAACGCGTCGATGATGCGCTCCGAGATCGCGTTGTGCCCGCAGCCGGCACAGAGCGTCGTCTTGCTGCCCCTGTAGCTCGAGACGTCGAGCTGGAGGCGGTTGACCTTCTTCAGAGGTGCCGGGGCTGGAGCCTGTGCGTCCGTGCTCATGCGTTGCCTGCCTTTTCCTGCGCGAGAATGCCGTCGGTGATGCTGCGGGCGTCGATCGGCAGCCCGTTGTAATGCAGGACCGACCGCAGCCGCACGGCCGACGCCGGCTCGCCCTCGATCCGGAGCAGGCCCAGCATCTGGCCGTCGCGGTTCTGCTCGACGACATACACCCGATCGTACCGGCGGATGAACTCGTGGACGGTCGCGGGGAACGGGTAGGCGCGCAGGCGGAGGTACGCCACCTCGACGCCGTGTTCCTCGCGCAGCTGATCGCGCGACTCCTCGACGGCGAAATGCGTCGTGCCGTAAGCGATGATCGCGATTTGCGTGCCGGCCACGTCCTCGACGACGGGCTGCGGCACGAGCGACTTCGCCGTCTCGAACTTGCGCGCGAGCCGGTCCACGTTCTTCGTGTAGTCGTCGGGCCGCTCGGTGTAGAGCGCCATGTCGTTGTGGCCCGATCCGCGCGTGAAGTACGCGGGCGCGCCGCTGCCGGGCAGCGTCCGGTACGGGATGCCGTCGCCGTCGAGATCGCGGTAGCGGCCCCACGTGCCGCCCAGCGCCTTCACGCCCTCGGCATCGAGCACCTTGCCGCGATCGATCGGCTTCTCGGGATAGTCGAACGGCTTCGACATCCAGGTGTTCATGCCCAGGTCGAGATCGCTCAGCACGAAGACGACGGTCTGCAGCCGCTCCGCCAGATCGAAGGACGCCATCGACATCTCGTAGCACTCCTCGACCGATCCCGGCAGGAGCACCACGTTCTTCGTGTCGCCGTGCGAGTTGAACGCGGCAAACAGGATGTCGCCCTGCGCCGTGCGTGTCGGCAGGCCGGTGGACGGCCCGACGCGCTGCACGTCGAACACGACGGCCGGCACCTCGGCGTAGTACGCGAGGCCCGCGAACTCCGACATCAGCGAAATTCCGGGCCCCGACGTCGAGGTCATCGCACGTGCGCCGGCCCAGCTCGCGCCAATCACCATGCCGAGCGACGCGATCTCGTCCTCGGCCTGGACCACCGCGAACGTCGCCTTCCCCGTTTCCGGATCCATCCGGTACTTGCGCAGGTAGCGGATCAACGTTTCGGGCAGCGATGATGACGGCGTGATGGGATACCACGCGACCACGGTGACGCCGGCAAACAGGCACCCCATGGCCGCAGCCGTGTTGCCCTCGATGAGAATCTGCCCGGTGGTCTTGTCCATCCGCTCGACGCGGAACGGGTCGGCCTTGGTCAGGTGCTCGCTCGCCCACGTCCGGCCGGCCTCGAGCGCGGCCTGGTTCAGCGCCAGCGCCTTCGGCTTCTTCCCGAGCTGACGCGCGAGCGCCTGCTGCATCTCGCCCGCATCCATCGAGAGCAGTTCGGCCAGCACGCCGTCGTAGACCATGTTCTTGACGAGGCGCCGCAGCTTCGCGTCGGTGCAGACCTCGGCCACGATCTTGTCGAACGGCACGGCGTAGAACACGAGATCCGACCGCAGGGTGTCGAGCCGCAGCGGTGCGTCGTAGACGACCGCACACCCCGGCTCGAGGCCCATGACGTCGTCGCGCGCCGTTTCCGGGTTCATCGCGACGAGCAGGTCGATTTCCTTCTTGCGGCTGATGTATCCGCGACGGTTCGCGCGGATCGTGTACCAGGTGGGCAGGCCGGCAATGTTCGACGGGAACATGTTCTTGCCCGACACCGGGATGCCCATCTGGAAGAGAGTACGCAGCAGCACCAGGTTGGCCGTCTGACTGCCTGACCCGTTGACGGTCGCGATCTGGATGCTGAAATCGTTCGTGACGCTGGCAGACGCCTGCGCCTGTTGAGGCTCACTCGCCGGTAGGGTTGAACTCATGCGTGTCGATGTGCGGCGGTAAGCGGATGGGGTCGCCGTACAACCCGACAAGTATACATGAGGGCGATGCCGGCCCTACCGCCGGACAGGGGATCGGGCGGCAGCGCCGGCCGAACTGGCGAAGGCGGCGGCTGAAGGGGCGCGGGGACCGACACCGAGGTCGGCCCCTGCGACCGTCCCTACTCAGTTCTTGAGCGACTCGACCACGGCCCTGCCGATGTCGGCCGGGCTCTTGACGACGCGGACGCCCGCACCCGACAACGCCGCCATCTTCTCGGCGGCCGTGCCCTTGCCACCCGAGATGATGGCCCCGGCGTGGCCCATCCGTCGTCCGGCCGGCGCGGTCTGGCCGGCGATGAACCCGACGACCGGCTTCGTGAACGACGTCTTGATGAACGCCGCCGCGTCTTCCTCGGCGCTGCCGCCGATCTCGCCGATCAGCACCACCGCCTCGGTCTCATCGTCGGCGGCAAACAGCGTCAGTGCGTCGATGAACGAGGTGCCGATCAGCGGATCGCCACCAATGCCGATGCAGGTCGTCTGGCCGAGCCCGAGGCCGGTCAGTTGGTGGATCGCCTCGTAGGTCAGCGTGCCGCTCTTCGACACGATGCCGACCTTGCCCGGCGTGCAGATGTGGCCGGGAATGATGCCGGCCTTGGCCTGGCCGGCCGTGATCAGGCCCGGGCAGTTCGGACCGATGACGCGCGTCTGGCGCCCTTCGAGGAACGCGAACGCGCGCATCATGTCGATGGTCGGGATGCCCTCGGTGATGCAGACGACGAGCGGAATGCCGGCGTCGGCCGCTTCCATGACGGCGTCGGCACCGCCGGGCGGCGGCACGAAGACGACCGACGCGTTGGCCCCCGTCTTCTCCACCGCTTCGGCGACCGTGTTGAACACGGGCCAGCCTTCGTGCGTGGTGCCACCCTTGCCCGGCGTCACACCGCCGACGACGGTTGTGCCGTAGTCCTGGGCCTGCTTGGCGTGAAAGGTGCCCTCGCGGCCGGTAATGCCCTGCACGAGCAGGCGCGTGGATTTGTCGATGAGTACTGCCATGTGATCTCGTCTTTGGGATTGCAGATTCCGTCTGCGACGCCGCCGCAGGGGCGAGACATGCCTCGCCCCTACGTGGTTAACCTGCCAGCGCCACGACACGCTCGGCGCCTTCGCCCATCGTGTCCGCGGTGGTGAAATTGAGCCCGCTCTCCTGGAGCATCTGCTTGCCGAGCTCGACGTTGGTGCCTTCCATCCGGATGACGATCGGGATGTTCACGCCCAGCTCGGTGACGGCCGCGATGACGCCCTGCGCGAGCACGTCGCATCGCAGGATGCCGCCGAAGATGTTGATGAACACGGCCTTGACGGCCGCGTCCGACGTCAGGATGCGGAACGCGTTGCGGATCTGCTCCGCGTTGGCGCCGCCACCGACGTCCAGGAAGTTGGCCGGTTCGCCGCCCGCCAGCTTGATGATGTCCATCGTCGCCATGGCGAGGCCGGCGCCGTTGACCATGCAGCCGATCGTGCCGTCGAGCTTGATGTAGTTGAGCGAGAACTTCGAGGCATCGATCTCGAGCGGATCTTCCTCGCTGAGATCGCGCAGATCCTTCAGGTCCGCGTGCCGATAGAGCGCGTTGTCGTCGAAGGCCACCTTCGCGTCGAGCGCGAGCAGGTTGCCCTCGCCGGTGACGATGAGCGGGTTGATCTCGACCATCGACGCATCGGTGGCGACGAAGGCGTTGTAGACGCCGGTCATCAGCTTGACGGCCTGGCCGACCTGCGGGCCCGCGAGGCCGAGGCTGAAGGCCAGCTGCCGCGCCTGGAAGGGCTGGAGGCCGACGGCCGGATCGATGAACACCTTGAAGATGCGATCGGGCGTCTCTTCGGCGACCTTCTCGATCTCGACGCCGCCGTCCGGGCTGACCATCAGCACCGGCTGCTTCGTGGCGCGATCGATGACGAGCCCCAGGTAGAGTTCGCGGGCGATCGCGAGGCCCTCCTCCACGAGCACGCGGCCGACGACGCGGCCTTCGGGACCGGTCTGATAGGTGACGAGCGTCATGCCGAGCAGCGCGGACGCGGCCTCGGCCGCTGCCGCCGCTCCCTTGACGACCTTCACGCCGCCGCCCTTGCCCCGACCGCCCGCGTGAATCTGCGCCTTCACGACGACGGTGCCGCCGCCGAGGGTCTTGGCGGCCGCTTCGGCCTCGGCCGGCGTGAAGACCACCTCGCCGCGGGGAACCGGCACGCCGAACTTCGCCAGAATGGTTTTGCCTTGGTACTCGTGAATCTTCATCGCGCGAAGAGTCTACGGGGTTGTGGCGATGCGATCAAGAAACGATATACTTCGTGCTTGGAGTCACGCATGAAAGTGCTGCAGGCACTCAGCACATCAACTGGGTCAAAGATTCTCGTCGCGCTCACCGGGCTGGCCATGGTGGGCTTCCTCGTCGGCCACCTGGCCGGTAACCTCCTCGCTCTCTTCGGTCCCGACATCTACAACGAATATTCCCATGCGCTGATCAGCAATCCGCTGCTCGTGCCTGTGGAAATCGGGCTCGTGGCGATTCTGGTGATGCACATGGGGACGGCCGTCCGCATGGTGCTGCGGGCCCGGCAGGCTCGTCCCACGCGCTACGCCGTGAAGAAGTGGGCCGGCGGCGCGAGCCGCAAGTCGGTCGCCTCCACGTCGATGATCGTGACCGGCGTGCTCATCCTGCTGTTCCTGATTTCGCACCTGTGGACGTTCAAGTACGGCGCGTGGTACACCGACCCCACCACCGGGTATCGCGACCTGTACACGCTGCTCGTCGAAGTGTTCCGGAGTCCGTTCAACGTCGTCTTCTACGTGATCTGCATGCTGCTCGTGGGGATGCACCTGCGGCACGGCATCTCGAGCGCGTTCCAGTCGCTCGGCCTGATGCCACGCAGCTGGACGGCCCGGATCCTCCGGGCGGGTGCTGCGCTCGCCCTCATCCTGGGCATCGGCTTCGCGCTGATCCCGATCTACGTCTACTTCGTCCTATGACCCTCGACTCCAAGATTCCGTCAGGTCCGCTGGCCGACAAGTGGGACCGCCACAAGTTCGAGTCGAAGCTCGTCAACCCGGCCAACCGCCGCCGCCACACGATCATCGTCGTCGGCACGGGCCTGGCGGGCGGATCGGCCGCGGCCACGCTCGGCGAACTCGGCTACAACGTCCACAGCTTCTGCATCCAGGACAGCCCGCGCCGCGCGCACAGCATCGCCGCACAGGGCGGCATCAACGCCGCCAAGAACTACCAGAACGACGGCGACAGCGTGTGGCGGCTCTTCTACGACACGGTCAAGGGCGGCGACTACCGCTCGCGCGAAGCCAACGTCTACCGGCTGGCGCAGATGAGCGTGAACATCATCGACCAGTGCGTAGCCCAGGGCGTCCCGTTCGCGCGGGAGTACGGCGGCCAGCTCGACAACCGATCGTTTGGCGGCGCGCAGGTGTCGCGCACCTTCTACGCCCGCGGCCAGACGGGCCAGCAGCTGCTGCTCGGGGCCTATCAGTCGCTGATGCGCCAGGTCGAGCGCAAGACCGTGACGATGTTCGCGAACCGCGAGATGCTCGATCTCGTCGTCGTCAACGGCCGGGCGCGCGGCATCATCTGCCGCAACCTCCTCACCGGCGCGATCGAGCGGCACGTGGCCGACGCCGTCTGCCTCGCCACCGGCGGCTACGGCACGGCGTATTACCTGTCGACCAACGCCGTGGGATCGAACGTCACGGCCGCCTGGCGTGCGCACAAGCGCGGCGCGTGCTTCGCCAACCCGTGCTTCACGCAGATCCACCCGACCTGTATTCCCGTGTCGGGCGACGACCAGTCCAAGCTCACGCTGATGTCCGAGTCGCTGCGCAACGACGGGCGCGTGTGGGTGCCGAAGCGGACCGGCGACACGCGGCGGCCCGGCGAGATCCCCGAGGACGAGCGCGACTACTACCTCGAGCGGAAGTACCCGAGCTTCGGCAACCTCGTGCCGCGCGACGTCGCGTCGCGCAACGCCAAGTCGGTGTGCGACGAGGGGCGCGGCGTCGGCGAGACCGGCCTGTCCGTCTACCTCGACTTCCGTGATGCCATCGACCGGCTCGGCAGGGACGTGGTGGCCGCGCGCTACGGCAACCTCTTCGACATGTATCGGAAGATCACGGACGAGGATCCGTACGCCACGCCGATGCGCATGTATCCCGCCATCCACTACACGATGGGCGGGCTCTGGGTCGACTACAACCTGATGAGCAACCTGCCGGGCCTGCACGTGCTCGGCGAAGCCAACTTCTCCGATCACGGGGCGAACCGGCTCGGCGCCAGCGCGCTGATGCAGGGGCTGGCCGACGGCTACTTCGTCATCCCGTACACGCTCGCCCACTACATCGCATCGACGCCGCTCGAGAAGGTCACGACCGATCACGAAGCGTTCGCCGAGGCCGAGAACAACGTCCGCACGCGCCTCGATCGCCTGCTGGCCGTGAAGGGCCACGAAACGCCGCGCGAACTGCACCGCCGGCTCGGCAAGGTCCTGTGGGACAAGGTCGGCATGTCGCGCACCGACGCCGGGCTGCGCGAGGCGCTCGCGGAAATCCCGAAGCTGCGCGAGGAATTCTGGCAGAACGTCTCGATTCCCGGCGACGCCACGCACCTCAACAAGAACCTCGAATACGCCGGCCGCGTGGCCGACTACCTCGAGTTCGCCGAGTTGCTGGCGCTCGACGCGCTCCACCGCTCGGAGTCGTGCGGCGGACACTTCCGCGAGGAGAGCCAGACGCCCGAGGGCGAGGCCCTGCGCGACGACGAGCGCTTCTGTTACGTCGCGGCCTGGGGATTCAACGGTGTCGGTCAGGCGCCCACGCTGCACGAGGAGCCCCTCGTGTTCGAGAACGTCAAACTGACGCAGCGGAGCTACAAGTAGTCATGCGCATCCACCTTCGTATCTGGCGTCAGAACGGCCCGACCGATCAGGGCCGCTTCGAGAACCACACGGTCGAGTCGGTCTCCCCCGACATGTCCTTCCTGGAGATGCTGGATACGCTCAACGAGACGCTCATCCGCCAGGGACAGGAGCCGGTGGCGTTCGATTCGGACTGCCGCGAAGGCATCTGCGGCACGTGCGGCTTCCTGGTCGACGGCCAGCCCCACGGCCCCGATCCGTGCACGACCGTCTGCCAGCTGCACATGCGGCGGTTCAAGGATGGCGATCACCTGACGCTCGAGCCGTGGCGCGCGAAGGCCTTCCCGGTGCTGCGCGATCTCGTCGTCGATCGCAGCGCGTTCGACCGCATCATCCAGGCCGGCGGCTACACCTCGGTCAACACCGGCGGCGCGCCTGACGGCAACGCTGTCCCGATCGCGAAGCAGACGGCGGAAGCGGCCTTCGATTCAGCGCAGTGCATCGGGTGCGGCGCCTGCGTCGCGGCGTGCAAGAATGCCTCGGCGGTCCTGTTCACCTCGGCCAAGGTCACGCACATGGCCCTGCTGCCCCAGGGGCAGGTCGAACGCCACACGCGTGTGCTGAACATGGTCGCGCGCATGGATCTCGAGGGCTTCGGCCCGTGCTCGAACGAAGGCGAATGCGAAGCGGTCTGCCCGAAGGGGATCTCGCTCGCCAATATCGCGACGCTGAACCGCGAGTGGTGGAAGGCGACGCTGCTGAAGTAGTCAGCGACCGCCGTCACGGCCCATCGTGACGGCCGATCCAACCACACCGACGGCAATCAGCACGAGGCCGGCGACGCTCAGGAATACGCCCATGTGTGACTCCTGATCCGGCCTGTGAGCAAGGGACGTACCGGGTCGTCGCGCACCCCGGCTTGCTCGCCGTCCGTCCCGCCATTCGCCGTCGACTGCTCACCGCTGCCCCGCACTGCACGGCCCCGCAGTGCCGCACCGCCCACCACCGATCGCGTCGTGCCCATAGCTGGACAACCGTGTGCGTCGGCGGAGCCACGGAAGTGTCGCCCGAGCGACAGGGCCCGACAGCCTCGCGGTGCCAGCGCCAACCGCGGCGAACCGGTGTCCAATCCGTACATCCGGCGATTTCGCCCATTTACAACGTGAGGGATTCCCGCATGTGGTCCTCCCGCGTCGTTGTCGCGTGCAGCCTGGTGATGTCGGCCGTTGTTGGTGCGCAGGGTCCGCCGCCACCGCCGCCGCTGCCTGTTCCGTCGGCGCCCGGGGCGCGGGCCGAGTGGCTCGCCCCGGCCCACGCGGTCGCCGTCAGTGGCGTCGTCGTCGACGCGGCGACAGGGGCGCCGATTGCCGACGCCGTGGTCGAAGTGTCGGTGGGCGGCCGGCTCATCCGCACCGATGCCGGACGGCCCCGCACGAGCGATGCGCGCGGCCGCTTCGTCTTCGAGGGCCTGCCGCCTGGCGATCTCGCGGTCCACGCGAGCGCCACGGGTTTCCTCAGCAGCGGATTTTCCCCGGAAAGCCGGGCTTCGGTCGATCGGTTCCCGGCACGCGCGGGCGAGTGGGTGTCCGACCTGCGGATCGCACTGGTCAGACCCGCGGTCCTGGCCGGCCGGGTGATCGACGAGCGCGGCGATCCCGTGGTGGGCGTCAACGTCGGCGTCCTCGAACGCGTGCGCGTCGCGGGCGCCGACCACTACATGTCGGGCCGCGCGGCCGTCACCGATGACCGCGGCGCATTCCGCATCATCGATCTGACGCCCGGGACGTATCTCGTGCTCGTGCCAGGGGCCGAGGCCGCAGTTCCCGTGACGCCGGCTCGCCTGCCGTTTCCCGGGCAGCCGCCGACGCCGCCACCGGATATGGATGGCCTGCGGCGAACCTACGCCCCCACGTTTCATCCGGCCGCGCGCGACGTCCCGGCCGCGCAGACGGTTACGCTGCACGCCGGCGAGACGCGCGAGGGTATCGACGTGCACCTCGACCCGGTGCGCGCGACGCGTCTGTCCGGCGCGATCGAAGGCCCGACGGACTGGATCGCCAACATCGCCGTGCGTCTCATTCCGACCGGTGGCACGGGCACCTCGACGGACGTCATCGAGACGCGCACCGATGGCCAGGGGCGATTCACGTTCGACAGGATCGCCGAGGGCGCCTACACGCTCGTGGCCACCCGCCGCTGGAGCGAACTGACACGCGGCGCGCGGCTCGGCGAGCCCGCGCTGCGACCGCTGGTCTCTCCCGGTGTGGGCAACGCGACGACGGATCTCGAGTCAGGACCGCCAGGCGTGCGTCTCAGCACGAGCACGATGGCCGGTTCGCACGCGCTCGTCGCAACCCAGCCGCTCGTCGTCAGTGGAGACGCGATGTCCGGCGTGGTCGTGACGGCGCGACCGCTGGCAGCGCTGCGAGGTCACCTCACGCGAGAGATCGACGCCAGGCACCCGACGCCGACCCTGCAGCCGGCGGGTGGACTCCTCGTCGATCCGGCCGATGGTTCGGTGCAGGCTGGGATGCCGCGCAGTGACGTGAAGCCCGACGATCCGGCGACGACGTTCACGATCGCCGGGATTTCCCCGGGCCCCTTTCACCTGCGGTCGTCATTCGGCTGGCTGATCAAGTCCGTGATGTGGAACGGTCGCGACTACACGTACCGGCCTTTCGATCCCGAGGGAGACGGAGACGTCAACGACGTCCAGGTGGTGGTGACGAACGCGGTGGCGACGATCAGCGGCACTGTTCGCGGCCTGGACGACGTCGCGGCGGGTGCAACCGTCGTGCTCTTCCCCACCGCCCCGGCGCGATGGACGCACTACGGACTGATACCTGTCGAGATCCGGCGCGCGCAGACGGCCGCGGAGGGACGCTACACCTTCACCGGCCTGCCGGCGGGCTCCTACGCCCTGGCGGCCGTTCCGGCGTCGAGTCCGATCGAACTGCACGAAGACACGTTCAGGCGTCTGCAACCGCAGGCGGCCACCATCACGATCGACTGGGGCGAATCGCGTCCGCTCGATCTGCGCGCGATCGGAGGCCAGCCATGAACCTGCTCGTTGGTACATCCGGATGCCTGTCCCCCGGGGCTGAAGCCCCGGGGCTCCGACCGTCCATGAATGGCGCCCTTCCAACGCTCTTCGGCGCCCTTCCGCAACTCCTCGGAGCCCTTCCAACGCTCTTCGGAGCGCGTCCACAGATCTTCGGAGCCCCGGGGCTTCAGCCCCGGGGAATCGGGTTTGCACTGATGCTCTGCCTCGCCGCGTCGTCGTCGCTGCACGCGCAGCGCGACGGCGCAGCAGTCCTGGCACCAACACCAGTCGACGCCACCATCGCCGGACGAATCGTCGCGGCGGCGTCCTCGGC
The DNA here is from genome assembly GCA_001724025.1 of Acidobacteria bacterium SCN 69-37. Lineage (GTDB taxonomy): Bacteria > Acidobacteriota > Vicinamibacteria > Vicinamibacterales > SCN-69-37 > SCN-69-37. The sequence continues at coordinate 80,621 of MEDJ01000009.1, forward strand.
GCCTGTGCCTGTGGCCCGCGCCATCGTGACGCTGTCGGGTGCCGGCATCGAGCACGCCGCCATTGCGGATGACGATGGCCGCTTCGTGTTCGCGGACCTGCCGGCCGGACGCTACGTGATTGGCGCGCGGAAGGTGGCCTGGATCGACACCGCGTACGGCGCCACGCGCGCGGGTGGCGCCGGAACGCCTGTCGCGCTTGCCGGGGGCGAACGCCGCGAACTGACGATGACGATGGCACGCGGAGCCGCGATCAAGGGACGCCTCACGATGTCGACGGGCGTGCCGGCTACCCGCACCTCGGTGCGCGCCGTGCCTGCCGACGGGCGGCCGTCGCCGCGCGGTGTCGATCCGGCGATCACCGACGATCGCGGCGTCTATCGAATCTACGGTCTGCCGCCGGGCGAGTACGTCGTCCAGGCCAGTCCTCCCGGCATACCCGCGATGATGCAGGCGCTGCTGCGCCCGTCGGCGCAGGAGGTCGACAACACATTCGCGCAACTGAACAGTCGCCACGCCGCGGCTCGAGCCGGCACGATTCGCTCCGCGGCCTCGCCTGTCCCGACGCCGGCGCGCCAGACCGTCTACGCGCCGGTCTTCTACCCGGGCACCTCGATCCGCGATCAGGCGGCCGTCGTCGCCGTGAGCGCCGGCGACGAACGTGCAGGCGTCGACTTCACCTTCTCTGCGACGGAAATGAGCCGCGTGGCCGGTCGCGTCGCTGGATCCGCCACGTCTTCTGCCGGCGCGCAGATCCGGCTGCAGGCACGCACGGGGGTCGCCGTCCAGAGCACCGCGGCGGCGACTGACGGCACGTTCGCGTTCGCCGCCGTCGCACCGGGCACCTACGAGGTAATCGCGCGGCTCGATCCTCATCGTCGTGTGCCGGGACCGAACGAACCGGCGATCGCCCGCGTCGGTCCCGTGACGGCCGCGGACGGTTCGAGTGCCGACACGCTCTGGGCCCGCAGCGACGTGGTCGCCAGCGGCCAGGACGTCGAGGGACTCGGCCTGACACTGCTGCCCGGCAGCGCCATGAGCGGACGCGTGCAGTTTGCGACGGATCGCGGTGCGCCCGTGCCTGCCGGCGTGTCCGTCCGCCTGACGCCCGTGGGCGTGCGGCAGATGCCTGTGGTCACGTCGAGCAGCTTCACGACCTTCCGTCAGACCGACGTTGCGCCCGACGGGCACTTCGATGCGGTGGGCGTGGCGCCCGGGACGTATCAACTGTCGCTGCTCCTGCCGCCTGCTCTGACGGCCGACGGCTGGTGGGCCCGATCGGCCGTGGCTGACGGCATCGATCTGCTCGACGTGACGACGGACATGACGCCGGGCGTCGACGTGCGGGATGTCGACGTGCGGCTCTCGCAGCAGCACGCCGCATTGACCGGCCGCCTACAGTTGCCCGATGGCCGGCCGGGCTCGGCGTACTTCATCATCGCGTTTTCCGCCGACCCGCGCGCCCGGCGTGTCGACGCCCGACGCACGCACGCCACGCGCCCGGCCGATGACGGCGTGTTCGTCCTGGATGACGTGCCGCCGGGCGATTACCTGCTCGCGGTCCTGTGGGACTTCGAGCCCGCGATGCTGCAGGCGCCCGGCTTCTTCGAGCAGGCCGCTGCGGTGGCGGTACCGTTCTCGCTCGCGGAGGGCGAACGACGCGACCAGCGCTTCGAGATCGGACGATGACCGCGGCCTCACCGTCGCGTACACGACTCCGCTGACGCCGATGACACGCGCTGCGCTTCGACGGTACGCGTGCGTGGCTCTGACAGCCGGGACGATGCTGTGGGGAGCCTGCTCGCATGCGCGCGACACTGTTTCAGCAACCTGCTGGACGCCGATGACCTTTGCCAGTTCCTTGACCGCGGCGGCCGACCTGTCCGGCCTGGCCGGCCGGGCGCCTTGACGCCCCACCGGGAAAGCATCATGATGCCGGCATGCGGACCACCTTGACGCTCGATCCAGACGTCGCTCGACTCCTTGAAGAGGAGGTGCATCGCCAGCGGAAGCCCTTCAAGCATGTCGTCAATGACGCGATCCGCAAGGGCCTGGCGTCGGGTGCGAAGCGGACCGGCCGACCGTACCGGGTCCGGCCACACAAGACGACGCTTCGCCCCGGCATCGACGCCCACGCGTTCAACCGACTCGCTGACGAACTCGAGGAAGAAGCCTCTCTGCTCAGGATGCGCTTGGACCGATGATCGTCCCCGATATCAACCTGCTGCTGTACGCCGAAATCGACGCCCATCCCCTGCATGCGGTCGCGCGCCGCTGGTGGGAGGCCGCGCTCAGCGATGACAGGCAGGTCGGACTTGCCCCGGTGTGCCTGTTCGGCTTCCTGCGGCTCAGCACGAGCCGACACGTCTTCACGGATCCGCTGGACGTCGGCCAGGCTGTCGAACGCGTGGAACGCTGGCTCGAACAGCCGAACGTCGTGACGCTCTCGCCGGGACCGGCGCACCTCCACACCGCGTTTCGGCTCCTCCGACAACTCGGGACAGCGGCCAATCTCACAACAGACGTGCAGGTCGCGGCGCACGCTATCGAGGTGAACGGCGATGTGTATTCGAACGACGGCGACTTTGCGCGATTCGACGGCCTTCGCTGGGTGAATCCGCTGCGCTGACCCGAGGCCGGTCCTCACAAACGACAACGCCCGGCACAGGGCCGGGCGTTGCTTCGATCTTCTGGCTTGAGAGCCTGCGCTCTCCAGCAGGCTCCTAGACGCCGATGACCTTCGCCAGTTCCTTGACCGCGGCGGCCGACTTGGCCAGGGCGGCCTGTTCGTCGGCCGTCAGCGTGATCTGGATCACCTGCTCCGCGCCGCCCTTGCCGAGCTTCACGGGCACGCCGAGGAACTGATCGTTCACGCCGTATTCGCCCGTCAGGAACACCGAGCACGGGACGATCAGCTTCTTGTCCTTGAGGATGGCCTCGACCATCACGGCCGCCGAGGCGCCCGGCGCGTACCAGGCGCTCGTGCCCACGAGCTTCGTGATCTCCGCCCCGCCGTTCGCCGTGCGCGTGACGATGGCGTCGAGCCGTTCCTGCGAGAGGTAGCCGAGCGTCACCATCTCGGTCAGCGGGATGCCGGCGACCGTCGAGTAGCGCGGCAGCGGCACCATCGTGTCGCCGTGTCCGCCGAGCACGAACGCGTGGACGTTCTCGACCGACACCTGGAGTTCTTCGGCGATGAACGCGCGGAACCGCGCCGAGTCGAGCACGCCGGCCATGCCGACCACGCGCTCGCGCGGGAAGCCGCTGATCCGGTAGACCGCCTGCGCCATCGCGTCGAGCGGGTTGGCCACCGGCACGATGATCGCGTTCGGCGAATACTTCACCACCTGCTCGGTCACCGTCTGCATGATCTTGTAGTTGACCTGCAGCAGGTCGTCGCGGCTCATGCCCGGCTTGCGCGGCACGCCCGACGTGATGACGACGACATCCGAGTCCGCGGTGGCCGCGTAATCCGACGTGCCGAGGAGCCGCGTATCCGATCCGTCGATCGGACACGACTGGAAGATGTCGAGCGCGATGCCCGCGGCCTTCTCGGCGTTGATGTCGACGATGACGACGTCGGCGAGTTCCTTGATGGCGACGGCGCGGGCAACAGTGGCGCCGACGTTGCCGGCGCCTCCCACCACGGTGACTTTGCGATTCATGACGTTCTCTCTCCTGTTGGGACGCAGGGGCTGACGCCCCTGCGCTCCGACGAACTACATGTGCGAAATCATGGCGTCGGCGAATTCCGACGTCTTCAGTTCCTTCGCCCCGGCGATCATGCGCGCCAGGTCGTAGGTGACGGTCTTGGCGGCAATCGCCTTCTCGAGCGACGCGATGACCAGGTCGGCGGCCTCGGTCCAGCCCAGGTGCCGGAGCATCATCTCGCCCGACAGGATGACCGACCCGGGGTTCACCTTGTCGAGGTTGGCGTACTTCGGCGCCGTGCCGTGCGTGGCCTCGAAGATCGCGTGACCGGTGACGTAGTTGATGTTGCCGCCCGGCGCGATGCCGATGCCGCCGACCTCGGCCGCCAGCGCGTCCGAGATGTAGTCGCCGTTCAGGTTGAGCGTGGCGATCACGTCGTACTCGGCCGGCCGCGTCAGGATCTGCTGCAGGAACGCGTCGGCAATCACGTCCTTGATCACCGTGCCGTTCGGCAGCCGGCACCACGGGCCGCCGTCGATCTCGGTGGCGCCGAACTCGCGCTTCGCGAGGTCGTAGCCCCAGTCGCGGAACGCGCCCTCGGTGAACTTCATGATGTTGCCCTTGTGCACCAGGGTGACGCTCTTCCGGTCGTTGCGGACGGCGTACTCGATGGCCGCGCGGACCAGCCGTTCGGTCCCGTCACGCGACACGGGCTTGATGCCGAACCCAGTCGTCGCCGGGAACCGCACCTTCTTGTAGAGCGCCGGGAACGCCTCGGCAAACAGCGCCTTGAATTTCTCGACCTCGGGCGTGCCCTCGCGGAACTCGATCCCCGCGTAGATGTCCTCGGTGTTCTCGCGGAAGATCACCATGTCGACGAGATCGGGCCGCGTGACCGGCGTGTCCATGCCGGCGAAGTACCGCACGGGCCGCAGGCAGACATAAAGATCGAGTTCCTGGCGCAGCGCCACGTTCAGCGAGCGGATGCCGCCGCCGACAGGCGTGGTGAGCGGGCCCTTGATCCCGACGAGATAGGTGCGAAACGCGTCGAGCGTTTCCTCCGGCAGCCAGTTGCCGTTCGCGTTGAACGCCTTCTCGCCGGCCAGCACCTCGAGCCACGCGATCTGGCGACGCGAGCCGTAACTCTTCGCGACCGCGGCATCGAAGACACGCACGCTCGCGCGCCAGATGTCGGGACCGGTCCCATCCCCTTCGATGAAAGGAATGATCGGCCGGTCGGGCACCACCAGTTCGCCATCACGCCGCACAATCGGTTCACCGCTCATCGCCATGCTGCTGTCGTCACCCTTCTCGCGCGCACTGTTTCCGCGCATCGCTGTGGTTTAGGTCACGTCCCTGACCGCGTTACGAGTTCTTCACAGAATCTGTGGAAAACCGTGTTGAAAAGTGGGTGCCGCAGGGCCGATTCCCGAGGGATTCTGGCCGTTGCTGCGCTTTGCACCAAGTTGGTGCGAACCACCCCACCGAGCGAACGGCACATTATACCGGCCGGGGCCGTCGCGCGTCCGCGTCCTGTCGGGAAACCGGCGTCACGTCGCGATTGGCGGCACGAATGCCCTGCTGGGCGTCGGTCAGACGTCAGCGCAGTGTCAGACGTGTCGAGACTCCGGTGCCCTGATGAACGAGCGTCACCTCGTCGGCCGTGACGGCCTCGACAACGACGAGGCCGAGTGATTCGCCCGCCGCTCGCACTTGTACGAGATCCGCCGCGTCGAGGAGCGCAGCGCGATACGTGGGGGCATCCGCCCCACCGGTCGCCAGGATGGCGACGAGCACGGGCCACGCCACTACCGGTTCCGCTGCGGACTCCGTCTCCCGTACCAACCGGGCCTCGTCACCAACGGACGATGCCGGGGCGCGTCCCGGGTGTGGCCGTGCATCGGCGAACTGGAACGGATCGCGGCGCGGCGCGTCCGCGCGCGCAGGCGCGGCGAGCCTGTCGCGCAGACGGTCGACTTCGCGATCGATGGCCTCGAGTTCCGGCAGCGCGGCCAGCGGGGCGATGGTCTCGGCCGGCGCTGGCGGCGAGGCCTGCGACGCGGGCGACGAAGACAGCGTCCCGCCCACGCGCAGTGCCACGATCAGGGCACCGAGCAGGAGCAGCAGGCGGGGAGAGACGCGGGACATAGCGGCGACAGGGGGAATCGTAGGCTACACGGCGGCGGGCGGCAAGGCGACGGGCCGACACGGCGGCGGGCGGCTGGCGGCACGGCGGTCGAGCTTCGGAGCCCTGGCGCGGCGGCCGAGCATCGGAGCCCTGGGGCCGCGGCCGGGTTTCGGAGCCCTGGGGCTTCAGCCCCAGGGAGACACACATCCCTGTGCTAAGATTCGCTGTGCCCGTCGTTTTCCCCGCAGGGCTTCCGCATTCCGTCCGCTCCGCCCGAACTGTCGCCATCATCCCGGCCCGCTTCCAGTCGTCCCGATTGCCCGGCAAACCGCTCGAGCTGATCGGGGGCCGGCCGATGATCGAGCACGTGTACCGCCGCGCCTCCGAGGCCATGGCGATCGATGCCGTGCTCGTCGCGACCGACGACGACCGGATTGCCGCGGCGGTGACCGCGTTCGGCGGGACGGCGGTGATGACGCAGGCCACGCACCCGACAGGCACGGACCGACTCGCCGAGGTCGCGCGGCACCTCGACAGCGAGATCGTGGTGAACGTGCAGGGCGACGAGCCGCTGATCGCCGGCAGCGCCATCGGCGCCGCGGCGGCCGTGCTCCACGAGCACCCGCACGCCCTGATCAGCACGCTCCGGCACCGCCTGCACGATCCCGAGGACCTGCAGAATCCGGCGGTCGTGAAGGTGGTCATCGACGTCCGCGGCGATGCGCTGTATTTCTCGCGGGCCCCGATTCCGTACACGCGGCCGGGCCACGACGCACCGCCCGTCTGGAAGCATATCGGCCTGTACGCCTATCGTCGCGAGTTCCTGCTGCGGCTGGCCACGCTGACGCCGACGCCGCTCGAACGCGCCGAAGGCCTCGAACAGTTGCGCGTGCTCGAGCACGGGTTCCGGATCGCCACGGTCGAGACGACGTGCGAGACGATTGGCGTCGATACGCCAGCGGATCTGGCCCGCGTCCGCCGGCAGTTCGAGACAGGTGTTCCCCGCTGAGATGATGATCCCCATGCCACAGAGCGCATCGACCAGACCTACCAAGTACATCTTCGTGACCGGCGGCGTGGTGTCGTCGCTCGGCAAGGGCCTGGCCGCGGCGTCGATCGCCCGGCTGCTCGAGGGCCACGGGTACCGCATCGCGCTGCAGAAGCTCGATCCGTACATCAACGTCGACCCGGGCACGATGAGCCCCTATCAGCACGGCGAGGTCTACGTCACCGACGACGGCGCGGAGACCGACCTGGACCTCGGTCACTACGAGCGCTTCACGAGCATGGTGGCCACGCGCAACAACAACTGGACCACCGGCAAGATCTATCTCTCGGTGATCCAGAAGGAGCGGCGCGGCGAGTATCTCGGCCGGACCGTCCAGGTCATCCCGCACATCACGAACGAGATCAAGGACGCCATTCGCTCGGCGGCCGAAGGCGTCGACGTGCTGCTCGTCGAGATCGGCGGCACGGTCGGCGACATCGAGAGCCTCCCCTTCCTCGAGGCCATCCGCCAGTTCCGCCAGGACGTGGGGCGCGAGCACGCGATCTACGTGCACCTGACGCTGGTCCCGTACATCGCGACGGCCGGCGAACTGAAGACGAAGCCGACGCAGCACAGCGTGCGCGACCTGCGTTCGATCGGCATCCAGCCCGACGTCCTGCTCTGCCGCACCGATCGCCCGCTCGACGACGACATGAAGCGGAAGATCGCGCACTTCTGCGACGTCGACGAAGAAGCCGTGATCACGGCCCGCGACGTGGCCAGCATCTACGAGGTGCCGCTGACGTTCGAGGCCCAGGGACTCGACACGCTGCTGCTCCGCCGGCTCCACCTGCCGGAGACCGAGGCGCTGATGGAGCCGTGGCGCGAACTGGTCGAGCGCGTCCAGCACCCGCACGACGAGGTCCTCATCCATTTCGTCGGCAAATACACCGAATACGAGGACTGCTACAAGAGCATCAACGAAGCGCTGTTCCACGGCGGCTTCAAGCACCGGCTGAAGGTGCGGCTGAAGTACGTGGAGGCCGAGGCGCTGGAACTCGAGGGCGGCCTCGACGCGCTCGAGGGCGCCGTGGGCATCCTGGTGGCGCCCGGCTTCGGCAATCGCGGCAGCCGCGGCATGATGGCGGCCGCGGAGTTCGCGCGGACGCGCGACATCCCGTACTTCGGCATCTGCTACGGGTTCCAGTGGGCGGTGGTGGAGTTCGCGCGCAACGTCTGCGGCCTGACGGACGCCGATTCGACCGAGGTGACCGAGGACACGCCGCACAAGGTCATCTACAAGCTGCGCGATCTGCTCGACGTCGACGACCTCGGCGGCACCATGCGCCTCGGCAGCTACGCGTGCCGGCTCGCGTCCGACTCGCTGGCCTTCCGCCTCTACGGCGAGGAGATCATCCACGAGCGACACCGCCACCGGTACGAGTTCAACCCGGCGTACGAGAAGACGCTCGCCGATCACGGCCTGCGGATCGTCGGCAAGTCGCTCGACGGCAAGTTCGTCGAGGTCGTGGAACTGCCCGGGCACCCGTGGTACGTCGCGGTGCAGTTCCACCCGGAGTTCAAGTCGAAGCCGCTGCGTCCACACCCGCTGTTCGCCGGCTTCGTCGAAGCGGCCTACAAGCGCCGGCAGGCCGATCTCGGTCTGGCCACCAACGTGACGGCCATCGGCGATCGCCGGGCGCGGGGCTGACGTGCTGACTCTGGCCCCGGTCCGGGAGGTCGCCGTCGGCGACGCAGTGGTCTTCGGGCGCTCACCGCTCGTGCTCGTGGCCGGCCCGTGCGTGATCGAGAGCGAGGCGCACGCCCTCGAGCTCGGCCGCACGATTGCCGCCGCCGCCAGTGCCGCGGGACTCCCCTACATCTTCAAGGCGTCGTTCGACAAGGCGAACCGCACGTCACTCACGTCGTACCGTGGCCCCGGCCTCGACGAGGGCGTCGCCATCCTCGGCCGGCTCCGACGGGCGCTCGGCGTGCCCGTGCTGACCGATATCCACGAGCCCGCGCAGGCCGCCCGCGTGGCCGACGTCGCCGACGTCATCCAGATCCCGGCCTTCCTCTCGCGCCAGACGGACCTGCTGGTCGAGGCCGCGCGCACGGGGCGCGTGGTCAACATCAAGAAGGGTCAGTTCCTCGCGCCGAACGACATGCGGCACGCGATCCAGAAAGTCCGCGCGTCGGGCAACGATCGGATCACGCTGACCGAACGCGGGTTCTCGTTCGGCTACAACAACCTGGTAGTGGACATGCGCGCGTTCCCGATGATGCGCGAACTCGGCGTGCCCGTCATCTTCGACGTCACGCACAGCCTGCAGCTGCCGGGCGCGGGCAACGGCGTGACCGCCGGCCTCTCGCAGTACATCGAGCCGCTGGCCAGCGCGGGCGTGGGTGCCGGCGTCGACGGCGTGTTCCTCGAGGTGCACGACAATCCCGCACAGGCCAAGAGCGACGGCCCCAACGCGCTGCCGCTCGACAGGCTCCCGGCGCTGCTCGATCACCTGGTGCGCGTCAACGCCGTGGTGAAGGGACGGTAGTCACCGATGGACGCCCCATCGTCATCCCCGTTCGACGCCCAGGACTTCGCGCGCCGTGTGCTCCGGACCGAGGCCGACGCGATCCTCGGGCTGATTCCGACCATCGACGCCCGGTTCGATCGCGCGCTCGACCTGCTGCAGCACGGCACGGGCCGGGTCGTCGTGACGGGCATGGGCAAGTCCGGCATCATCGCGCACAAGCTGGCGGCCACGTTCTCGAGCACCGGCACGCCGGCGATGTTCCTGCACGCGGCCGAGGCCGTGCACGGCGATCTCGGCATGGTGCAGGCCGATGACGTCGTCGTCGCCCTGTCGTACAGCGGCGAGACCGAGGAACTGCTCCGCCTGCTCGAAGCGATCCGCCGCATCGGCGCGCGCCTGATCGCCCTGACCGGCGCGCCCGAGTCGACGCTCGGCACGGCCGCCGACGTGACGCTCGCCTGCGCGGTCACGGAAGAAGCCTGCCCCATGAACCTGGCGCCGACAGCCAGCACCACGGCCACGCTCGCGATGGGGGATGCCCTGGCTATGGCGCTGGCGCAGCGCAAGGGCTTCCAGGCCGAGCACTTCGCCCACCTCCACCCGGGCGGACGGCTCGGGCGACGCCTGATGCGCGTCGATACGGCGATGCACGCCGGCGACGCCCTGCCGACCGTGGGCCGCGACGCGGGGATGGCGGACGTCATCCAGGAAATCTCCAGCAAGCGCCTCGGCATGACCTGCGTCGTCGATGACGAGGGCAGACTGATCGGCGTGGTGACCGATGGCGACCTGCGACGTCACCTGACCGCGCGGATGGACCTGCTCGCCCACCGCGCCTCGGACGTGATGACACCGCAGCCGGTGAGCATCCAGACCGGCACGCTCGCCGTCGAGGCGCTGCACCTGATGGAAGCGCGCAAGATCACCGCCGTCGTCGTGGTCGACGCCGAGCACGTCGTCCGCGGCGTCATTCACCTGCACGACCTGTGGCGCACGCAGATGGTCTGACGCGCGCCAGACGTTTCCGAGTCCCGATGCCCCTCCCTGCCGACCAGATTCCCGAACGGGCGCGCCGCGTCCGGTTGATCCTCCTCGACGTCGATGGCGTACTCACCGACGGCACCGTCGACATCCACGGCGCCGGCGGCGAGTCGAAGCCGTTCTTCATCCGCGACGGCCTCGGCATGGTGTGGGCCCGGCGCGTGGGGATCGAGGTCGGGCTGCTGAGCGGCCGGCCGTCAGAGGCCACCACGCGCCGCGCGGCAGAACTCGGGCTGCGCATTGTCTCGCAGGGCGGCCACGACAAGCGCGAAGCGTTCGCGACGCTGCTGGCCACGCACGGCTTCACCACCGGCGACGTCGCATACATGGGCGACGACCTCGTCGACCTGCCCGTGCTCGGCCAGGTGGGGCTGTCGACGGCTCCGGCCGACGCGGTGGAGGACGTGCGATCGCGGGTGCACTGGGTCAGTCGCCACCCGGGCGGACGCGGCGCGGTCCGCGAACTCGTCGAGCTCGTGCTGTCGGCGCAGGGGCGCTGGGCTGATATCGTGGACGAACATCTGGTCCGGGAATCGTGATGCAGGGGTACGGCATCGTCCTGATTGGCCTCCTGGCCTTGTTGATCGGTCTGACCGCCGGCAAGGCGTGGGAGCGCTACAAGCTCGTCGAGGGACGCTGGGTCGACAGGCGGCGCGTCCGCCAGTCGCCCCACTTCATCCTCGGTCTCAATCACCTGGTCGCCGGCCAGGTCGACCTCGCCATCGACGAACTCGAGCGGGCGGCCAAACTCGATCCGGGTGCGCTCGAATTACGCCTGGTGCTCGGCAACCTGCATCGCGAGAAGGGCCAGGTCGGCCGCGCGATCCAGGAACACCAGGCGCTCCTGCAGCGACCGCGCCTGAACAAGATCGAACACGCGAACGTCCTGCTGTGCCTCGGCCTCGACTACCGCCGCGGCGGGTTCGTCGACCGGGCAGTTGCTGCGTTCCAGGACGTGCTGAAGCTGGATCCGGACAACGAGGCCGCGCTCGTCAACCTCGAGAAACTCCAGGAAGATCAACACCAGTGGCAGGAGGCGTACGTGACGCGGCGCCGCCTCGCCCGGATTGCCGGTCCGCCCGATCAGCCGAATTCCCAGCTCATCCTGGCCTTCCTCGAAAACGAGCTCGGCCTGCAGGCGCTCAAGGAAGGGCGGCTCGACGATGCGATCGCGCGCTTCGAGGCGGCGATCGACCTCGACTCGCGGGTCGTTCCGGCGTATCTGCACCTCGGCGATGCCCAGCACCAGCGCGGGGATCTCGCGGCGGCCACGGCCACGTGGGAGCGCGCCATTGCCGTGGCGCCCGATCGCGCGTACCTCTCGCTCGCACGCCTGGAAGAGACGTACGACACGCTCGGGCAGCCCGATCGCTTCGCCGAACGCTGTCGCGCGCTGACCGCGGCGTCTCCGCGCGAGTGGCGTGCCCGCGTCGCCCTGGCCCGGCACCTGACGCACGGTGGCGAACCGAGCCTGGCGCTGGAGTTGCTGTTCGACGCACTCGAACACAACCCGCACGCGATCGCGATCCACCAGGCGATCTGGGCCACGCTCTCGCTGCTCGACCTGCCGAAGCAGCTCGTTGCCCGCTACATCGACATCACGCGCCAGTCGGTCTTCTATCTCGACCCGCACGTGTGCCTGCGCTGCCGCTACCGCAGCACGGAGCTGATCTGGCAGTGCCCGCACTGCCACGAATGGAACACGTTCGTCGAGGAGCGGATCACGCCGGCCACCGATACCGAGGCCGAAATCCCGGCAGCGCTGGTGCAGTAGGAACGGCGCCGTGCCCGAGCCACTGCGACGCGTCGCGCTCACCGGGGGCATTGCCACGGGCAAGTCGGCCTGTCTCCGCCGATTCGCGGCCCTGGGTGCCCCGACCATCGACGCCGACGTGATCGCGCGCGACGTGGTCGCGCCCGGCACGCCGGCCCTCGGCGCCATCGTCGAGCGCTTCGGCGCGGCGGTCGCGCGGGCCGACGGCACGCTCGACCGCGCGCACCTGGCTCGCCTCGTCTTCGCCGACGCGGACGCCCGCGCCGATCTCGAACGGATCGTGCACCCGGCCGTGTATGCGGCCATCGCCACCTGGTTCGAGACGCGGCGCGACGAGGCCGCGCGCGGTGGTCCGCGCGTGGCCATCGCCGATATCCCACTCCTCTACGAAACCGGACGCGCCGGCGACTTCGACACCGTCATCGTGGCCGCGTGCCCGTCCGCGCTCCAGTTGACACGACTCATGGCCCGCGACGGTCTGTCCGAGATCGAGGCCCGCCGCCGCCTGGCCGCCCAGTGGCCCATCGACGACAAGCGCACCTGCGCCGACATCGTCATCGACACCTCGGGCACAATCGAGGAGACCGAGCGGCAGGTGGATGACGTGTGGAAAAAGCTGCACGAGCCGCCGCCTGTTACTCTTATCCGCATGTCTGCACGACGACTCGATGGCAGTGCGGTGGCGACGGCCATTCGCGGGGAGTTGGCGAACGATGTAGCGGCGGTCACCCGCGCGCTGGGACGGCCGCCGGCGCTGTCGATCGTGCTCGTGGGCGACGATCCGGCATCACACGTCTACGTGCGCAACAAGGAACGCGCCGGGGCCGAGGCCGGGCTCGCAGTGACCGTCCACCGGCTGCCGGCCACCGCGTCACTCGACGAGGTACTGGCCCTCGTACAGCGGCTCAATGACGACGAGTTGTGTGACGGCATCCTGGTGCAGGCGCCGCTGCCGGCGGCCATGGGAAAAACGGCCGGCGAGCAGGTGTTCGACGCGATTGCCCCGGACAAGGACGTGGACGGATTCCACCCGATCAACGTCGGCCGGCTCGCGCAGGGACGCCCATCGATGCCGCCCTGCACGCCGACAGGCGTGATCGAACTGTTGCGGCGCGGGGGGATCGAGATCGCCGGCCGGGAGGCCGTGGTCCTCGGGCGCAGCGAGATTGTCGGCAAGCCGATGGCCTTGCTGCTGCTGCAGGCCAACGCGACGGTGACCATCTGTCATTCGCGGACCAGGGACCTGGCGGCTGTCGTCTCGCGCGGCGACATTGTCGTGTCGGCGATCGGCCGGCCGGGCTTCGTCACCGCTGACATGGTCAAGCCCGGCGCCGTGGTGGTGGACGTGGGCACGACGCCGGTGTCGGATCGCGATCTGGTGGCGCGCCTGTTCGGGGCCGACAGCCCGCGACTCGCCACGATCGAGACCAGGGGCGCGACGGTGGTCGGCGACGTTCACCCCGGCGTCCTCGCCGTCGCCTCGGCCGTCTCCCCCGTGCCCGGCGGTGTCGGCCCGCTCACGATCGTGATGCTGCTGAAGAACACGCTCGAAGCCGCGAGGAAGCGGACCGGACCGAAGTCAGAAGTACGAAGTCAGAAGTAAGAAGTCAGAAGTTCGGGGAAGTTCGAACTTCGAAGTTCTCACTTCGACCTTCGCGAGAATTCGAACTTCTGACTTCTTACTTCTGACTTCGTACTTCCGACCTGCCGCGCAGCGGCCAGAAACGCCCGGGCTCGCGGGCCGGCCTCGGCGTGCAGCACATCGCCAATCACGGCCATCGACGACGCACCGGCGGCGAGGACGTCGGAGACCCGGTCCAGGGTAATCCCGCCAATCGCGACGACGGGCCGGCCGGCGGCGAGGGCGACGGCTTGGCGTACGCCCTCGAGTCCCACGACCGGATCGGGCTGCGCCTTCGAGCGCGTTTCGAACACCGGGCCGATCGCGACGTAGTCGATCGGCATCGCGGCCGCGGCCTCCAGTTGCGCGGGCGTGTGCGTGGACCAGCCCACGAGCGCCGGTGCCGGCAGCAGGCGCCTGACGGCTGCCGGCGGCAGGTCGTCCTGCCCCACGTGTACTCCGTCCGCGCCCGACAGCACCGCCACGTCCACGCGGTCGTTGACGATGAGCCTGGCGCCAGCAGCGCGCGTTGCCTGGCTGCACTGGTCGGCGAGCGCGAGCAGGTCGGCGGCGTCCAGCGACTTGGCGCGCAGTTGCACGAGCGTCACGCCCGCGTCGAGCCAGGCCGTGAGCACGTCGAGCGGCCGGAGCGCGCGGGCGCGGGCGACGTCAATATCGAGAATCGGATAGAACGCCGGCAGGACGAGCGACACGGCTCGATCAGGCGGTCTCGGCGAGCCGGCCGCCGGCCTTCTTCTTTTCCGGCATGTACCGCTCCATGAAGCTCGTATCGAACTTCCCGCCGATGAAGTCGGGATCGGCGAGCACCTTCAGGTGCAGCGGGATCGACGTCTTGATGCCCTCGACCACCGTCATCTCCAGCGTGCGGCGCATCCGGGCCAGCGCCTCGGTGCGGTCGCGGCCGTAGGTGATGATCTTCGCGATCAGCGAGTCGTAGTACGGCGTGACCGTGCAGTCCGAGTGCGCGAACGTGTCGACGCGCACGCCGGGGCCGCCGGGCACGCTGAAGGCCTGAATCACGCCGGGGCTCGGCACGAACGTCACCGGGTCCTCCGCGTTGATCCGACACTCTATCGCGTGGCCGCGGACCTCGATGTCGCTCTGCTTCATCGACAGACGTCGTCCGGCCGCCACCAGGATCTGCTCCTTGACGATGTCGACGCCGGTGATGAATTCGGTGACGGGGTGCTCGACCTGCAGGCGGGTGTTGGCTTCGAGGAAGTAGAAGTGCCCGGACGGGTCCATCAGGAACTCGAACGTGCCGGCGTTCGCGTACTGGACCGCCTTGGCGGCATCGACCACCGTCGCGCCCAGCTTGCGGCGCTGCTTCTCGGTCAGCGCGACCGACGGCGCCTCCTCGATCAGCTTCTGGTGCCGCCGCTGGATCGAGCACTCGCGCTCGCCGAGGTGCACGACGTTGCCGTGGTGATCGCCGAGCACCTGGATCTCGATGTGCCGCGGCTGCTCGACGTACTTCTCGAGGTAGACGTCGCCGACGCCGAAGGCGGCCTCGGCCTCGCGCATCGCGGTCTTGAACGCCTTCGGCAGTTCGTCGGCGCTCCGGACCACGCGCATCCCGCGTCCGCCGCCGCCGGCCACGGCCTTGATGATGACCGGATAGCCGAGATCCTTCGCGATCGTGATCGCCTGGTCTTCCCCCGACACCGGCCCGTCGCTGCCTGGCAGAACCGGGACGCCGGCCTTCTTCATGGCGCGGCGCGCGCGCGCCTTGTCGCCCATCAGCCGGATGACGTTCGGGTACGGCCCGATGAACTTGATGTGGCACGCCTCGCACACTTCCGCGAGGTACGCACTCTCGGAGAGAAACCCGTAGCCGGGGTGAATGGCATCGGCGCCCGTGATCTCCGCGGCGCTGATGATGGCCGGGACGTTCAGGTAGCTGTCGAGGCTCCGGGCCGGACCGATGCAGACGTCCTCGTCGGCGAACCGGACGTGCAGCGAATTCTCGTCGGCCTCGGAGTACACGGCCACGGTCTTGATGCCGAGTTCGCGACACGCGCAGATGATGCGCAGCGCGATCTCCCCGCGATTGGCGATTAACACCTTGTTGAACATGCGGATCTCGCTCAAGCCGGCCGCGAGGCGGCCGGCAGGTCGTCAGCCGACCTTGATCGCAAACAGCCGATCGCCGAACTGGACCGGCTTGCCGTTTTCGACGTAGACCGCGGCGACCTCGCCGTCGCAATCGCTCTCGATCTCGTTCATCAGCTTCATCGCTTCGATGATGCAGAGCACCTGGCCCTTGCTGACCATGTCGCCCACCTTCACGAACGCGGCAGCCGTCGGTTCGGGCGACCGATAGAACGTGCCGACGATCGGCGACTTGATGACGGCGAGATTGACGGAATCGCCCTCATCGGCCGGGGCCGGCCCCGGGGTGCCTGGCAGAGGACCGGGCGCGGTCGACGCCGGGACCGGGGCAAGGCCCGGTGCGGCGGGGGGCGGGGCCGCGACATACGCGACCTCATGGCCGGCCTTGCGGATACGTACCTTCAACCCGTCGCGTTCGAGTTCGAATTCCGCCAGCTCGTGTTCGCGAACGAGGTCGAGGATCTGCTTGATATCGTCGAGATTCATAGGATCAGACAGTGATCAGCTCCCGGGGCGCCGTGGTCAGCAGTTCCGCGCCGGTTTCCGTGACAAGCACGTCATCTTCCACACGGACACCCCCGACGTGTTCGACGTATGCCCCGGGTTCGATGGTGAAGACCATGCCCGGCGTGAACACGGATGGAGCGTCTGGGTCGATACGCCCGATGCGGGGGGCCTCGTGGATCTCGAGGCCCAGGCCATGGCCCGTCGAGTGCACGAACGCGTCACCCAGGTTCCGGGCCTCGAGTGCCGCTCGAGCCGCCCGGTCGACCTTCCACGTTTCGAGCCCCGGTCGGACCGTCGCGACAGCGGCCGCGTGCGCCGCCAGTACCCCGTCGACGAGCGCCTGAGCCGCAGATCCGATCGCCCCGACCGCGGCCATCCGCGTGAGGTCGACGCAGTATCCGTCTAATACCCCGCCAAAGTCCAGCACGACGAGGTCGCCGGCGGCCAGCCGACGGTCGCCCGGCCTGGCGTGCGGGTGGGCACTGTGGGGGCCCGATGCCACGATCGTCTCGAACGCGGGACGACTGAATCCCGCATCCCGCATCGCCCGATCGATGGCATCGGCGACCTCGCGCTCGGCGACGTCGGCGCGCACGATCGTGCCCAGCCGCGCGGCCACCTCGCTGACGCGTTGGCCCCCGCGCCGCAGGATGTCGAGTTCGTGCGCGTCCTTGACCTCGCGGTGGCGCTCCACCACCCCATCGGTCTCCACCCACTCGGACGCGGAGGCCGCCCGTTTCCAGGCACGGAGCGTGGCCACCGTGACCTGCGCGGCCTCGAAGCCGACCCGACGCGGCGCGAGCCACGTGATCGTCTGCCCCAGCGCCTGGTCGTACCGGCCATCGACCCGGCTGACCATCACCGGTGCCATGCGCCCGGCCTCGACGGTCTGACGCGCGACGAGCTCGTACCGGCCATCGAGCAGCAGGCGGGTCTCGTCACGCGTGATCAGCAGCAGCCCGGCCGACCCGGAGAATCCTGTGAGATAGAAGATGTTGGTGCCGCTCGAAATCACGAGGGCGCCAAGGGCCTGCGCCTCGAGTTCGGCCTGCACACGCCGCAGACGCCCGGTCCAGTCCGGGCCCGACGAGGGGTCCATGGCCGGATTAGGCCACAGGTTCGCCGCGCAGTGCCAGTTGACGCGCCTGGACCTGCCGCAGGAAGCGCTCGAGCGCCGCAACCGTCGCGCGCGTCGACGTCGCCCCGGAGACCGGCGAGACGGCCTGCACCGTCCCCTGCTCGAGCGGCGGCGCCCCGGACACGACGTCCGCTGCCCCAAGTGCCAGCTCGACGGCCGGCAACGCATCGATCAGGCCGAAGACCGGGACGTCGTAGACCGCGCGCGGCGTGGGCACATCGAGATCCGCATCCGCCGACAGCGCCGGCGTTTCGGTCAGGGCCGCGATCGGCAGGTCATCCATTGCCGCGTCAGGCTCGCCCGCGACCTCCGGCTCGGACTCGGCCGCACACTCGTCGTCGACAGGCACCACGCTGATGTCCGCCGCGTTCGCGTCGGCGTCATCGTGCAGGTCCAGTTCGTCCAGTTCCAGTTCGTCGGGCAGATCGAGGACCGCCGCGGCCTCGCCCGCGTCCTCCTCGAGTTCGACGGCCTCGACGATCTCGTCGATCTCGACGGCCTCGACGAACGATTCGGACAGTTCGGGCTCCAGTTCCGCTTCGACAGCCGCTGTCGTGGCGGCCTCGTCGGTCTCACGCTCGACGATCGCTGGCAGCACATCGATGCCGAGGGGCTCGGACACCGCCTCGTCGATCGCGTCGATTGCCGCGTCCGTCTCCGACGCGACATCGAATCCAGGCATCGCGGCAAACAGATCCGGCTCGGCGATGTCGGACTCCCCCGCCGGGTCGCCCAGTCCGGTCACTTCGTCGGTGGCCTCGTCGGGTCCGAACGTCACGTCCGACAGGTCGGGTGCGACGAGTTCGAACGCCGCGTCAGCGCCGGCGTCGGTCGTCGCTGACGCCTCGTCGGCGTCGAGGGCCTCGTCGACCGGTGTCACGAGATCGAATGCCGCGAGTTCGTCCGGCGCCGCCGGTTCGTACTGCTGGACGGGTGGGGCCAGCCGGGCCTCGACTCGGCGGGCCGCGGCCTCGAGCGCACGAATCGCCTCGGCCAGGTCCTCGCCGGCCTGCGCATCGATATCCTCGAGCGCTTCGGGCGTCTCGAATCCGGAGAGCGCCTCGCCGTGCTCGTCGAGCATCGTGATGGCCGACGACTCATCGAAATCCGCCACGGCCTCGAACGCGATCGTGACGTCGGCTTCGGCAGCCGCGTCGACGTCCACGCCGGGTGCGTCGACCTCGATCATCGCCAGCGTCTCGTTCACCGTCGCGTCATCGGTCACCTCGCCCGCGTCTGCCGCGGAGGTCAACTGAGGCTCGATGGCGGCCGGCGCGTTCCCCTCGACGAACGCCGTCAACCCGGCCCAGTCGAGATCCTGATCGAGCGTGGCCTCCGATGTCGTTGGTCCCGCGTGCTGTTGCGCCGCGTCGTCTGGCGCCGTCGCCCAGGCGAGCATGCCCGCGTCTGGCCCCACGAGATCGAGCGGCGTCTCGTCGACCGTCGCGTCGTCGGACCCGGCTGTCGCCAGCGTCATCAACGCGTCGAGCTCGAGATCGCCGGTCTCGAACGGCGCGTCCTGGACGTGCGCCAGCGCCGCGGCCACCGGGGATTCGAGTTCGATGGCGGCGGGTGCCGGCGATGCCACCTCGAACGGGACGGGCGAGATCGCGTCGAGAGTCGCCGCCGCCTCCTCGGTTTCGAGCGACTCCGTCGGCCCCACCACGAAGAACGGCGTCGGCTCCTGCGCCGGGTCGACGGCCGCCATACTGGCCGCCGCCGGCGCTTCCAGTTCGATCGGGGTGATCTCGATGTCCGCCGGATGGAGGCTCGTCCCGGCAGCCGCAACCGCCACGTGCTCGGCCTCGGCGGCGGTGTGCACGATCTCCGGTGCTGCTTCGACGAGCGGCGTCGGAACCTCGACGACGGCGTCCGCCGGTGCCGTCGCGGGCGCGACGACGTCCTCGGTTCGCCAGGACGCATCATCGGCGGGCAGCGCGCCCTCGGTCCTGTCGTGTAACTCGGCCAGGCCGCGGATGGCCGCGAGGTTGTCGGGCGCCTTGCGGAGCACGTACTCGAGTTCGGAGCGCGCCGCGTCGTACTGCCCCTTGTCGAGCAGCGCCCAGCCCAGCGTGACCCTGGCCGACAACTGATCGGGGAAGCGCTTCAGGCCATCACGACAGAGCGCGATGGCCCGGTCGAGATCCCCGGCCCGGCGGAACCGCTCTGCGATGCCGCCGAACGCCGGGGTTTCTTCGGCCGGCACCTGCCGGTGACGATTGAGGAGGATTCCCGCCATGAACGTGTCGTACCCGTCGTGTCCGTGCCTACGGGGTCACCGTCGTCACGGTCACGTTCTGTGTCGCCACTCCCACACGCCCCACGTCGTCTTTCACCCGGAGCGTGACAATGTAGGTCTGGACCGTCCCGTAGCGGTGCTGGGCCAGCGGGCTCGAGCCCGAGACGATCGGGCTGCCATCACCGAAGTCGAACGTGTACTCGACAATCTGGTGTCCGGCCGCGGCCTTCGACGCACTCGCGTTGAAGTTCACGACATCCAGGTGAATCCGCGGCGACGACGGCGAGGCGACGAACGAGGCGACCGGGTCGGTCAACGCCGCCACCGTGACGGATTTCGAGACCGACGTGCTGCGCCCCAGCGTGTCGGTGACCGTCAGCGTCACGAGGTACTGGCCGACGAGCCCGTAATGATGACGTGTCGTCGGGCTGGCCGACGTGCTGCTCCGGCCGTCGCCGAAGGCCCACGTGTAGGACGCGATTCCCGCATCGGCCGACGATGCCGACGCATCGAAGAACACATCGTCATCCTCGCGCGGCGACGCGGGCGAAACCGAAAACTCCGCGCGCGGTCCCTGGCCGGGCGGAATGATCACGCCCGGACGCGCCAGGCGCAGTTCGGCCTGCCGCGAGATGGTGCCCGCATAGTTCCCACCGACAGGTGTGGCGACGATCGTCACGACCGTATCGGCGGCCTGCGTCGGTGGCGGAGCCGCCGGCGCCCTGTAGGTGAGACGCGCTTCACCGCTTGCCGTGTCGATGTTGACGACCTTCGTCGACAGCACGCCGAAATCGACGGGCGTGCCGCCAACGTAGGTCTCGACGCGGACCGTGAGTGGATCGCGCCGCGGCTGCCCGTTGGCGTCCTTCGCGCGCACGGTGACCGTGGCCACCGACGCACCGTCCTGCGTGATGATGTCCGGGGTCACCTCGACCGCCAGCGACAGGCCCAGTTCCGACGGCCCGGCCAGCGGCGGTGCGGTCTGCTTGTCGAGTGAACAGGCCGCCAGGCTCAGTACGGCGACCAGCGCGACCAGGTGTCTCATCCCCACGGGTGTGCTCCCCTTCAACGGTGCAAATCGAAACGTCTTCACCTTGGCCTCCGGTCAGTCGGGATCGCCCCAGTCGGCGAAGGTGACCGAGATGCGGCCCGTGGCCGACACCTCGTGGCCGGCCTGGTCGGCGCCGTAGAACGTGACCTCGGCCAGGGTGGAAATGGCCAGTGCGCCGCCGCCGCCCACGAGCGGCCGCAGTGGATTCTCGAGCTTCGACTGGAGACGCACGAGCGTCAGGCCCACCGTCGTCGGCTCATCGGTGATGGTCGCCGTGATGGCGCCATCGAACGGATACGGCACGTCGACGCCCGGCGTGTTGCGGCCGTCGGTCCGGATGTAGGTCACGCGGTACCTGTTGAACGTGACGAGATTCGTGGTCGTGGGCGCGGCGCCTACCGGATCCTTCATCGCCAGCAGGAGGACCGCGCGGCCGGGATCCTCGTAGATGGTGGGCGACTTGACCTGCTGGCCGTTGACCGTGGCGTCGACGAGCGTCTGCACGTCCGAGGCCAGGGTGGTGCCGAACGCATCGGGTTTCGCCCCCGAGGCGCCCTGCAGGCTCTGGATGATCACGTAGGACGACCCGTTCCCGGGCAGGTTGGCCCCGCAGCCCGACAACGGCAGCAACAGGGCGCCGAGCGCCAGGGCCGGCACGGACGACGACAGACGACGGAGGGCAAGCGATCTCATGACTATCCTCGGATGATGCGCGGCGTGATGAAGATCAACAGTTCCTGCGCGCGGTTGGTCTCCGCCTCGTTCTTGAACAACCACCCGAGCAGCGGCACACGGCTCAGGCCGGGCGTGCGCGATCGATCGTTCTGATCGGTCGTGGCGAGAATGCCGCCGATGACGGTGGTGGCGCCGTCGGCCACCTGCACGCTCGTGCGGGCGCGATCGGTGCGGATCGACGGGCCGGCGGCCTCGGAACCGAGAATGTCGCTCGGCGTGCCGTTCTCGAGCGCGATGCTCATGATGACGGTGTCGGCCGCGGTGATCTTCGGCGTGACGAGCAGCTTCAGGGCGGCGTCCTTGAACTGGATCGACGTGCTGGTCACGCCGCCGGTGGTGGTGACGACCTGGTATGGAATCTCGACGCCCTGTGTGACCTCGGCTTCCATGTTGTTCTGCGTCGTGATGCGCGGCGTGGAGATGACGCGCAGGGCGCCCTCCGTCTCGAGCGCGCGGAGCGCCACGTCGATATTGAGGGCGCCGTTGAGCGCGCCCATCGCGAGACCGATGGCCGATCCGGCCGCGCCGTTGGGCAGCAGGTTCCCGACCTCGCTGGTGGCGAAGTTGTTCGCGGTCTCGAGCACGCCGTTGTTGGGAAACGCGAGATTCGTGGTGTTGCCGAGCGCCGAGCTCGCTTCACCGCTCGCGCCCCACCGCACGCCCAGGTTGCGGACGGTCGTGTTGAGCGTCTGGACCACGCGCGCCTCGATCTCGACCTGCGGCTCGGGCCTGTCGAGATCAGCCACCAGTCCCTTGATCTGCTCGAGATCCGACGGACTGGCCTGCACGATCAGCATGTTGGTGCGCGGTTCGAAGTGCACCGCGCCGCGGTCGGCCTCGGCGTATTTGAGCGCCGTCAGGAGCTTCGCCACGTCCTCGGCATCGGCGTAGCTCAGGCGGAACCGCTCGGTGGGCAGGTCGGCGAGCACCACCTTCGAGGCTTCGGCGGCCGTGGCGTTGCGCTCGCGCCGCTCGGACATCTGCTGCGTCAGCGCCAGCACCCGCACCACGGGCCCTTCCTGCTCGTAGGTCAGCCCCCCGGATCGCAGGATCACGTCCATCACCTGGTACCAGGGCACCTGCGCCAGCCGGAGATCGACGCTGGCGTCGGGCGGCACGCTGGGGTCGATCACCAGGTTCACGCCGCCGATCTCGGCCAGTTGACGCAGCACGGTGCGCAGGTTGGCGGCCTGATAGTCGACGTCGATCGGGCTCGCGCTGAACTGCTGCAGACTCGACGCGACCGATGGGGCCTGCCCGGGCGCCGCTCCGAGACCGACGAGTGTCGTTGCGGCCGCCAGCGCCGCCGCCACCACCCAGTTCCGCATGTTCCTCATTGGACTTCTTCTCCTGACGGGCGCAGGGACTTGCGCAGATGATTGGGAGCCACGCCGCGCTCGACGCGCTCGGCGAAGATGACGCCATTGGCGTCGATGCGGGACACCGTGGCGTCGAGCAGCTGGTCGTTGACGTGGCTGACGAACGACTGCCGGTTCGGTCCCTCGAGAATGGCCAGCATCGTGTCGCCGTTGCGCACGACGCCGCGGACGAGCACGTCGGCCAGCGCGACACCGGCCAGGCCCGCCGGCCGCGGACGTGCGCCCTCGGCGCCACTGCCCGTCCGTTTGGCCGTCACCAGGCTCGCAAACGGATCCCGTCGTCCGCCCGAGTCGTAGCTCGACAGGATCTCGCCGACGCGGCTGCCGACCGCGATGGGCGTGGCCGTCGCGGGAATAACCGGAGCCACCGGCGGCGCGGCCGAGGGCTCGGCCTGCTGCGCGGCCACGGGTGTGACCAGCAGCAGGCTCAGGATGACGCTGGGGGCCTTCATGGCCGTCCTCCAATGGGCGTGGGAATCGTCTTCTGGAACACGAAGGTGGTAGCCACACAGGTGGCCGAGACCGTGCCGCGGCCGTTGGCTTTGGTCTGCGTGCGAATCTGCAGGTCGCTGACCGACATCAATCGTTCCATGGCGGCAATGCGATCGAAGAAGCGGCCGAGGTCGTGGTAGCCGCCCTCGACGCCGAGTTCGATCGGCCACTCGGTGTACTGCGCACGGGCCACGGCGGCCTGCGGCTTGAAGCTGGCGATGTCGAGCAGCGACTCGCTCGCCATCTCGTGCAGGTTGCGCAGCACGTCCTGCGGGTCCTTCTCTTCCGGGATCACCGCTTCGGTCTCGCGCAGCTGCGCTTCGAGGGCGCGCACCTCGCGCTCGGCCGTCGGCAGCCGGGCGGCAACGCTCTGCGCCTTCAGCACGTCGCCCTGCAGGGTTTCGAGTTTGGCCTGCTGCGCGGCAATCTGGGCGCTGGCCGGTCCGAGCAGCGCCTGCCAGACCGCGCCGGCCACCAGCAGCGACAGCAGCACGAAGACGATCAGCTGCGCGCGCGGGGACAGTTCATTGAAGCTCTTCGCCATCGCCTTACGCTCCGGGCACGGGGGCGCCGGCGTGGCCGGCGACAGTGGGGGTCGCGCCCTGCGCGACGGTGGCCGACGCGGCCGCATCGGCCGGCGACTGCGGCGGCACGACGTCGGCCTTGACGACGAACCGGACCACGGGGGTGTCGTCGATCGCTTCCGTCGCGGTCGAGAGAATCTCGACGGGCCGGAGGAAGTAGCCGGAGCTCTGGAGGCGCTCGGTGAAGTCGGTCACGGCGGTGATCGACGTCGCGCGGCCGTCGACCTGCACCGTGGCACCGGCCTGCTTGATTTCCATCAGCCACAGTCCCTCGGGCACGCTGTAGCTGACCGTCTCGAGCAGGCTGACGGGCGCCCGTTTCGACGCGCGCAGCCGCTCGATCAGCGCCAGGCGCTCGGTCAGCTCGGTCCGTCGGGCATTGGTGCGCTCGACGAGATCGGCCGCATCTTTCAGCCGGGTCAGTTCGGCCTGCGCCGCGGCGATCTGCGTCTCGATCGCGGCGCGCTGCACGCCCTGGTAGTACCAGTAGCCCCCGAGCGCCAGGGCCGTGACGACGAGGACTCCCACGCCGCCGAGGGCCGAACGCTGTTCGCGCGGCAGCCACTCGCGTGGCGCGGCCACGCCGGGATTGGTGGCGAGCAGGTTGACCTTGATCATCGGTCGCCCTCCTGCCGCATCGCCAGGCCCACGGCCACGGCGTAGGACGGCCCCGGCGCCTCGACGCCGAGGGTCCGGCTCGAGCGCGTGACACGGCGGAACGGATCGAACACGTCGACCGGCGCGTCGAACTCCCCGGCCAGCAGATCCACCAGACCGACGGCCTGGTAGGCGCCGCCCGAGAGCACGATGCGCGAAATCTTCTCGATGGGAGCCGTGGCCCTGTAGAAGTCGACCGTCTTGCGGATCTCGAGGACCAGTTGCGCGCTGGCCTCGCGCAGCACGGCCGCCACCTGATCGGCGCTCATGTCGGGCGGCATCTGTCCGTGCAGCATGCGGCGCGCGGTAAGGTCGTCGATGCCCGACGGCCCGAGTTCGCGCAGCACCGACTCGAGGTGAATCTGTCCGCCAATCGAGATGTCGCGGGTGAAGACCGGCTCGCCGTTCTCGAGCAGGCAGACGATCGTGACGCCGCGGCCGACGTGGACGAGGACGGTCAGCGCGTCGGTGCGTTCCGGGTAATTCATGCGGTAGGCGTTGGCCAGCGCGAACGCCTCGATGTCGAGCACGACCGGGGTGCGGCCGGCCTGCGTGATGACGGCCGCGCGGTCGTCGATCCGGTCGCGCTTGGCGGCCACGAGGAGTACGTCGAGCGACGTCTTGGTGGCGTCATCGTCTCCGCCGACGACCTGATAGTCGAGCTGGACTTCGGAGAGATCGAACGGGATGTACTGTTCGGCCTCCCACGGAATGGCTTCGTTGAGCTCGGCCTGACTCATCGCCGGCAGCGACAGGCGCTTGACGATGACGGCGTGGCCGGAGAGCGCGGCGGCGACGCGGGCGCGCTTGAGGCGGAGGCTGTCGAGCAGGCCGCTGACGGCCTCGCTGACGACCGTCGGCTCGGCGGCGGCGCCGTCCTGCAGACTGCCTTCGGGCACGGGCGCCTCGCCGGCGGCCACCAGGGCCCACCCGCCTCGACCGCGACGAAGCACCACGGCCTTGACAGCGCTGGAGCCGATGTCGAGGCCGACCATGGGAGGGCGAAACGCGGAACCGAACATAGCGCGGTCCAAGAAGGCAAGGGCAATGCCAACGCGTCAGCCGCGTGCCTCATTCCTGGTCCGTGCACCTGCCGCGCGAAAACAGGCCCGTGAAATCGCGGTGCCGACGCGACTGTGTCGGCAGGTCGACACTTCTGTAAGGCATACCGACACCTGAGCCGATCGCAGAAACCGCAATTCGGGGGTCGTCGGTGATTGACATATTTTCAATGGCCTCGTATCATTTCGGTTTGCCGTCTCTTGGATTCGGCTGAAAGGGCAGGCATGGCGACCGGCAGGACCACGACCGTGAAGACCGAGCGGCAGTGGCACATCATCGACGCAGACGGGAAGGTGCTGGGCCGCGTGGCCACCGAAGCCGCCCGCCTGCTGCAGGGCAAGCACAAGGCGACGTGGTCGCCGTTCCTCGACCAGGGGGATCACGTGATCGTCGTCAACGCGGCGCGCGTGCGTCTGACCGGGCAGAAGGAAGAACAGAAGTTGTACCGCTATCACAGCGGCTACGAGGGCGGGCTGCGTGAGGAGCGCGCGAAGATCGTGCGCCAGAAGGATCCGGGCCGGCTCGTCGAAGAGGCGATTCGCGGGATGCTGCCGAAGACGAAGATGGGCAGCGCGATGTACCGCAAGTTGAAGGTCTACAAGAGGGGCGACCATCCGCACGCCGCCCAGAAACCTGCTTCGCTCGAGGTTGCGTAACGTGGCTACTACGCAGTATTACGGCACGGGCCGCCGCAAGACGTCCACCGCCCGCGTGTTCCTCCGTCCCGGTTCCGGCACGCTCACCATCAACGCGAAGCCGGTCGAAGCCAGCTTCCCCACCGAATCCCAGCGTCTCACCATCCGCCAGCCGCTCGTGGTCACCGAGACCCTCGAGCGGTTCGACGTGCTCGCGACAACCGCGGGCGGCGGCGTGGTCGGGCAGGCTGGTGCGCTCCGTCTGGGTATTGCCCGCGCCCTGGTGGAGTTCGATGAAGAACTGCGGGCGCCGCTGCGCAAGGCCGGCCTGCTCACGCGTGACCCGCGTGCGAAGGAACGCAAGAAGTACGGCCTGGCTGGAGCCCGCAAGCGCTTCCAGTTCAGCAAGCGGTAATCGGTCAAAGGAGACGAGTCAGCTTGAGCGCGATCCCGATGAAAGACCTGTTGGAGGCCGGCGTGCACTTCGGCCACCAGACCAAACGCTGGAATCCGAAGATGAAGCCGTACATCTTCGGCGAGCGCAACGGCATCTACATCATCGATCTCGGCCGGACCTCCAAGCTCTACCGCGAGGCCGCCGAGTTCGCGACCAACCTGTCCGCGCAGGGCGGGACGATGCTGTTCGTCGGGACGAAGCGCCAGGCCCAGGATGCCATCGCCGAGGAAGCCCAGCGCTGCGGCATGTTCTACGTGAACCAGCGCTGGCTGGGCGGGCTCCTGACCAACTTCTCCACCATCCAGCGCAGCCTCGCCCGGCTGCGTGAGCTCGAAGCGATGACCACCGACGGCCGGTACGACACGCTGTCGAAAAAGGAAATCGCCCGCCTCGAGAAGGAACGCCGCAAGCTGGCCAAGAACCTCGACGGGATCCGCGGCATGTCGCGCCTGCCCGACGTCGTCTTCATCGTCGACACGCGACACGAGCAGATTGCCGTCGACGAGGCCCGGAAGCTCAAGATCCCGGTCATCGGCGTGGTCGACACCAACTGCGATCCCGATCAGGTCGACTACGTGATCCCGGGCAACGACGATGCCCTGCGCTCGATCCGGCTCTTCTCGGCCGGCATGGCCGATGCCGTGCTCGCCGGCCGTGGAGTTGCCGAGGTCCACGCGGCCGACAATGCGTCCGACGGTCCGGCGGCGGCGCCCGAGCAACCGCAGGCCGCGCCCGCTGCCACGCCGGCCTAGGCGCGTCGTCCAGAGGGTTCGACAATCAGGGGCCGGGGGTGCGTGGGCAGCCCCGGCCCTTTTTTTCGTGCGTCCGGTCCGCCGGCCGCACGGCCCACTACTCGATTCAGGAGTTCGTCCGTGGAAATTACCGCCGCATTGGTGAAGCAGCTCCGCGACCAGACCGGCGCGGGCATGATGGAATGCAAGGCCGCGCTGCAGGAAGCCGGGGGCAACCTCGAGGACGCTGTCACGATTCTCCGCAAGCGCGGGCTCGCGCAGGCGTCGAAGAAGTCGGGCCGGTCGACGAGCGAGGGGCTCATCGGTTCGTACATCCACGCCGGCGGCAAGATCGGCGTACTCGTCGAGCTGAACTGCGAGTCGGACTTCGTCGCCCGTACCGAGGACTTCCAGAACCTGCTGAAGGAGGTTGCCCTCCAGGTGGCCGCCGCCAGCCCGACGTACGCGAAGCGCGAGGACGTGCCGGCCGACGTGCTCGAGCGCGAGCGCGCAATCTACCGTGCGCAGATGGAGAACTCGGGCAAGCCGGCACCGGTCATCGAGAAGATCGTCGAGGGCAAGCTCGGTAGTTTCTACGAACAGCACGTGCTCGTCGACCAGGCCTCGATCCGCGATCCGAAGACGACGGTCGGCCAGCTGATCCAGGCGACGATCGCCAAGCTCGGCGAGAACATCGCCGTCGCGCGGTTCGTGCGGTTCAAGGTCGGCGGCGAATAGAGGCTGGAAGGCTGCGGGCCGGGAGGAGGCTGGCAGGCTGCCTCCCGGCCTCCTTCCCGCCTGTCGCCTCCCGGCCTTCCGTCTATAATCTCTCCCCGTGCCCGACACCACACCTGCCTACTCCCGCGTCCTCCTGAAACTCTCCGGCGAAGCCCTGATGGGCGATCAGGCCTACGGTATCGATCCGAAGGTGGCCACCCAGATCGCGCAGGATATCGGCGAAATCCAGCAGCTCGGCGTCCAGGTGGGCGTGGTCATCGGGGGTGGCAACATCTTCCGCGGGCTGGCGGCCAGCGCCAAAGGCA
The DNA here is from genome assembly GCA_001724025.1 of Acidobacteria bacterium SCN 69-37. GTDB lineage: Bacteria > Acidobacteriota > Vicinamibacteria > Vicinamibacterales > SCN-69-37 > SCN-69-37. The sequence goes on from MEDJ01000009.1 coordinate 109,199, forward strand.
TGGACCGCGCCACGGCGGACTACATGGGCATGCTGGCCACGGTCATCAATGCCCTGGCGCTGCAGGACGCCCTCGAGAAAATCGGCGTCACCACGCGCGTGGTCACCGCCATCGAGATGCGCGCCGTGGCCGAGCCGTTCATCAGGCGCCGGGCCGTCCGCCACCTCGAGAAAGGCCGCGTCGTCGTCCTGGCGGCCGGGACGGGCAATCCCTACTTCACGACCGATACGGCCGCGGCGCTGCGCGCCAACGAGATCCGGGCCGAGGTCATCCTGAAGGGGACGAAGGTCGACGGCATCTACACGGCCGACCCGATGATCGACAAGACGGCCACGCGCTACGAGACCATCTCCTATCTTCAGGTGATCGGCGACGGCCTCAAGGTGATGGACTCGACGGCCATCACCCTCTGCATGGACAACAAGCTGCCGATCGTCGTCTTCAACCTGCGCCAGCCGGGGAACCTGCGCCGGGTGATCGTCGGCGAACCCATCGGCACGACCGTCCGCGCGGACTGACCCCGGACGCGCGCGGGTTGCGTCGCGCCCCGCTCCCGAAGAGACTGTCACTATGGATGTCACCGATCTGAAGAGCCTCTCTGCCGACGTCCGGAAGCGGATGGACGCGGCCGTCGAACACGTGCGCCGGGACCTGGCCGGCCTCCGCAGCGGCCGTGCCTCGGTCACCCTCCTCGATCCCGTGCAGGTCGAGGCCTACGGCACGCTGGTGCCGATCAACCAGGTGGCCACGCTGTCGATTCCCGAACCCACGGTCATCATGGCCCAGCCGTTCGATCCGTCGCTCACGAGCGCGATCGAGCGGGCGATCCAGAAGAGTCCGCTGGGTCTGAACCCGGCCTCGGATGGCAAGGTGATCCGGATCCCCGTGCCGTCACTGACCGAGGAGCGACGCAAGGAACTCTCGCGGCTCGTGCACCGCTACGCCGAGGACGGCCGCAACGTCGTCCGCCAGGTGCGGCGCGAGGTGAACGATCGCGTCAAGAAGATGACGAAGGATCACGAGATTTCCGAGGACGCCGAACGACGGGGGCTCGACGAAATCCAGAAGATCACCGATCAGTTCATCAAGGCGATCGACGAGCTGCAGCAGAAGAAAGACGTGGAACTGATCGGTCGCTGAGGGTGCGCCGTGCCGATGCGTCTGCGCTTGGCGCGCAGCCCGTCGACATGCTACACTCCGGGTTCGCTTGGCGACTGACACGTCGCGTGTGCGCCAGGTGAACGTGCTGCACCGTGGGCGGCTAGCTCAGCTGGGAGAGCGCCGCGTTCGCATCGCGGAGGTCGCGAGTTCGAGCCTCGCGCCGTCCACCACTCACCTGCAGGCTTCACACCGGCCTCGTCGAGTCACCACTCGCGAGGCCGTTGTCGTCGAGACGCACCGGTCATGTCCCTACCCGCACGCCGCATCGGTATCCTCACGGGCGGCGGAGACGCGCCCGGCCTCAACGCCGTCATCCGCGCCGTCGTCCGATCGGCCACGACCGCCGGCATCGAGTGCATCGGGATCGAAGACAGCTTCGATGGCCTGATGTTCCCCGGCCGCACCCGACGGCTGACCGTGGCCGACGTGACCGGTCTCCATCGGCTCGGCGGCACCATCCTCGGCACGACCAACCGCGGCAACCCGTTCGCCTATCCGCAGAAGGACTCGGACGTGCCGGCCGACTACTCCGCCCGCGCCGTCGAACACTTCCACGCACTCGGCCTGTCGGCGCTGATCGTCATCGGCGGTGACGGCACGCTGGCGATTGCGCACGAGTTCCAGCGGCGCGGCGTGCCCATCGTCGGCGTGCCGAAGACGATCGACAACGACATCGTCGAAACGTCGATGACGTTCGGGTTCGACACGGCCGTCGCGTTCGCGACCGACGCGATCGATCGCCTGCACGCCACGGCCCACGCGCACCACCGCATCATGGTCGTGGAGGTGATGGGTCGCTACTCGGGCTGGATCGCCCTCTACGCGGCCATCGCCGGCGGCGCCGACGCAGCGCTGATTCCTGAGATTCCGTTCGAGTTGTCGCGCGTGGCCACGCACATCAACGCGCGCGACCTGCTGGGCGCGCGGTCGAGCATTGTCGTGGTGGCCGAGGGCGCGACGGCCGTCGGCGGTGCACGGATGGTCGTGGCCCCCACGCGGCCCGGCCAGGCCGAACGGCTGGGTGGCATCGCCGAGCGGATCTCGCACGCGCTCGAGCCGCTGACCGACAAGGAGAGCCGGCACGTCGTGCTCGGTCACCTCCAGCGCGGCGGCAGCCCGCTCGCCTTCGATCGCGTGCTGGCCACGCGCTTCGGCAGCCAGGCCGTCGACCTCGTGCAGCGGCGCCGCTTCGGTGTCATGGTGGCCCTGCGCGCCGACCGCATCGTCGAGGTTCCGCTCGAATTCGTCGTCGGCCGGTCACGCCCGGTCCCGCTCGACAGCGACGTGATCCAGGTGGCCCGGAACATGGGCATGTGCCTGGGCGATTGACGGAAGGCTTCCAGATTCCCGGGCTTCCTGCCTGCCTCCCAGCCTGCAGCCTCCCCCGCCTCCCTCAGTGTTTGGTCTCGGGTCCGGGGCCGTGCTGGCGCATGGCGACCCAGAGCACCGGTCCGGGCGCCTCGTACTCGCGCGGGGTCTGGCAATACGGGCACGTGAAGCGGATGGTCTGCGGGGCTCCATCGTCGCAGGCCACGTCAATCGGCCCGCCACACGCTGGGCAGTTCAGCGGCACCACGACAGCAACGTGTTCGGCCATGCCCGATTATCTCCCGGGGTGCGTGAACTCGCGATGATCGGCCCGGCCCGGGTCCGGACCGTGGCAGGCCATGGCCGGCCGGGTAGAATGGCAGGACCATGCTGCGGCTGCCACGCGTCGTACGGGCCCCGGGGACCATCCCGCTCGTGGTCTTCGTTGCCTGCACGGCCTGCGCGGTCCTGATCCTCGACGGGTTGCCGGGATCGACGGCGCGCGCGCAGACCCCAACGCCGGCCGATCTGGCCGCGCGCATCCAGACGCGCTACGACACGATCAGGGACTTCACCGCGGACTTCACGCAGCGGCAGACGAGTCCCCTGCTGCCGAAGCCTGTCGTCGAACGCGGCGAGGTCCGGATCAAGAAGCCCGGCCGCATGCGCTGGATCTACACGACGGGCGACCGCAACCAGCTCATCTCCAACGGCACGACGATTTACGCGTACTTCCCGCAGGACCGGTACGTCAGCCCCACGCCGATGCCGGCTGACGACGAGGCCACGACGGGATTGCTGTTCCTGGCCGGCCGCGGGAACCTGACGCGCGACTTCACGCCCACGATGCCGGCCGAGCAGGCGGCAGGCGAATGGCGGATCGTCCTGACGCCGCGCAATCGCGACGTCGAGTTCGACCAGCTGACCCTGGAAGTCGACAGGGCGTCGCTCGCCTTCCGCGGTCTCGAGATCCTCGATCCCCAGGGCGGCACGTCCGCGTTCCGCTTCACGAACCTGCGCGAGAATCGCGGCCTGCCCGAGAGTGACTTCACGTTCGTCGTGCCGCGCGGCGTGGAGGTGCGCTGAGTGCGGCGCGCGATCGCGGCGTGGAGTGCGACGCTGCTCGTCGCGGTCGCGGCCTGGGGCTGCGCCTCGTCCGGGTTGAACCAGGCGCGTGCGGCCGACCAGATGCAGGATCACGACCTGGCCGTGGCGCGCTACACGCGCGTGGTGCGCGAGCACCCGGACAACATCGAGGCCCGCCAGGGCCTCGAACGCGCGCGGCTCCGCGCGGCCGATGCCCACTTCCTCGCGGGTCGCCGGCTGGTAGCCCAGGGACGCTACGAGGACGCGCTGATCGAACTGCAGCTCGCCACCGAGCTCAATCCCGCCAACGCCGACGCCGATCGCGAACTGCAGCAGGCGCGTGTGGCGCTGCGGACCCAGTTGAGCGCCGATGCCGACAGCCGGACGCCGCTCCAGGTGCTGCTGGCGCGCACGCAGGCGCTGGAGCCCGCGAGCAACGACCTGCCGGGCACGCTCGAGGTCGACGTCCGTACCGGCTCGCAGTCGACGACGCGCGACGTCTATCAGCTGCTCGGACAGATCGCGCACGTCTCCGTGGCGTTCGATCCATCGGTCCGTCCCGTGCCGGCGCCGCTCAGCCTGCAGCGGGGCCTGTCGCTGCGCGCGGCCTTCGATGCCGTCGCCCGCGCCACGCGCACGTTCTTCATCGTCACGGCGCCCTCGACGATCCTGGTGGTCGCCGACACGCCGTCGGCGCGGCGCGAGCACGTCGAGGACGTCGTGCGGCAGTTCACGGTACAGAACGCGGATCTCAAGGAGACGATGGACGCGCTGCGCATCGTGGCCGATGCGCGGTACGTGGCGCCGGTCACCGGCACCAACACGATCCTCGTCCGCGACACGCCCGATCGCATGCAGGTGATCGGGCGCTTCCTGGCCGCGTTCGACAAGGCGCGGCCCGAGGTCGTCGTCAACGTCGAGGTGCTCGAGGTCGATCGCACGCGGCTCACCGAGTATGGTCTGCAGTTGGCGTCGGCCGGATCGACGGGCATCGACGGTTCGGCCGACGTGAATCGCGACGGCCTCACGATCCAATCGCTGCGGAATCTCGGGCAGGCCGACGTCCTGATGACGAACATCCCGACGCTCTACTACCGGCTGCTCAAGACCGACTCGCGCACGCGCACGCTGGCCAATCCGCACCTGCGCATGACCGACGGCACGAACGGCACGGCCAACTTCGGGCAGCGGGTGCCGATCCCGCGGACGCGCATCGCCCCGATCACGCAGGGCGGGCTCGACATCCAGCCACAGACGTCGTTCGACTACGAGTCGATCGGCGTCAACATCGGCATCACGCCGCGCACGCACCCGAACGATGACGTGACGCTGGGGCTCGACATCGAGCTGAGCAGCCTCGGGGCGCCCGGCTTCGATGGGCTGCCGACGTTCGGATCGCGCAACGTGAAGACGTCGATCCGTCTGCGCGACGGCGAGACGAACATCCTGGCCGGCCTGATTCGCGAAGACGAGCGCGCGGAGCGACAGACCATTCCCGGCCTGGGCGACATCCCGGTGCTCGGGCAGCTGTTCGGCCGTACCCGGCGTGAAGCGCAGCAGACGGACGTCGTCATCATGCTGACGCCGCACATCGTCAGGTCGCTCGATCTGACCGAGGACGACCTGCGGCCGCTGCGCCTGCCGCGCGACGGCGCCGGCAGCGTCGCGATCGAATCGGCCCCGATCGTCTTTCCGCCCCCGCGCGATCCGGGCGGTGTGCCGGTGCCAGGTCCCACGCCTGCGCCGGGATTCTGACCGGCGACAACCCCCGATCAGTCCTGCCGCACGAGATCCGAGACCTTCCACCGCAGCACGGTGAGCGCGGGAACGAGACCGGCCGCGGCCACGGCACCGCACAGCGTGAGGGTCGCGGTCAGCCAGACGACGATGTCGACGGCGGACGTCTCAAACAGGTAGCGCTGCTACATTTACGCCTCGAAGCGACCGCTGACACGCCCGATCGCCGTGGCGCGTGGCCTACTCTACCCAGAGCCAGGCCGGAGCGTGCGCAGTCAGCGACACGTCCGTTGTGCGCACCTCAAGTAGATAACGCCCCGGCGCGAGCCCGGAGACATCGACGCGCAACAGCAGCCGACTGTGCATGGCATCGATGAAATGGTCGTAGCGCGGCAGGGGATCCTGCCAGCCGAAGCGAGTGGGGGCATCGTTGATACGGAAAATACCGCCGGTTCGTGCCGCCAGTGGGCGAAGGAAGTGCTCGCCTGGCCCAAGCGTCTTGTCCATGAGACTGCCCGACCAGAACGGCTCGTGCATGGCAAACACCGGAATCCCACGTTCGGCGGCTTCGGCCGCGGCATCAACGACGCCAAGCCTGTTGGCCGTTGCGTGACCATCCGTCACCAACACGATGGCCCTGGGGACGGGTTGCGATTCCAAGAGCTGCGCGGCCGATGCCACCGCGTCCCAGATGGGCGATGGGCCGCTGGCATGCGCCGGGTCTATGGGCTCGAGCAGCATGCGCGCGGCCGCCAGAGTCTCGGCCCGATTCTCGGACCACGCCCCCGACGTCCACCCCTGGCTTCCCGCGAAACGCATGAGCAGCACGCGATCCCGCGGGCGCAGGCGATTGATGAATCCGTCTGCCATCCCGCTCACCATGCCCGATCGATCGTGCACGGCAAGGTTCGCGCCCGTTCGACCGCCGCGCAGCATGCTCATCGACACGTCAAAGAGGACGATCCAACTGACGGGCCGCCGTTCGATCTCGACCGCGAGCAGTTGGCGCGGAACGCCGTCGACCACAACAGTCACGTCGCGCGTCTCGATCTGTCCCGGGAACGAACCCTCTGATCGCTCGACAATGACAGAGACCGAGACGACTGACGTTTGCTTCGGCTGTCCCGTCGAAACAGTCGCGACCAATACCCAGGTGATCGCAAGCGGTCCCATCCGATGCATCATCGTGCGCCGTTGGAACGGAAGGTGCGCCTGGCGAACACCCTGGTGTCGGGCCGATCGACCCGGACTTCAACACGGTGCCGACGACCGTCGTCTTCTGGAGGACTGAATCCAATGAGATAGTCGCGTCGAAGCCCTTCCACGACGCGGGTCATCGTGAGATCGAGGTCCTCGTCGTTGGCCACCTCCGCGTAGCCACCTCCAGTGTCTCGGCTCATGATCATCACCGGCCGCCCGTCGAAGATCCCGTACGACCGCGGCAGCGGTAGGCCGTAGATGAGCACGTTGTCAGTCAGCGCCCGGCGCGTCGCATCGCGCATGGACACACATCGCGAATCGGTGGCAGACGTCCCCCAGACTGCCGGCACACACCGGTCACGGTCATCGGGGCCGATAAAGACGATGGCGCGCCGCCGGTGGTCATCCACAGCCTCGAAGGCATCCATCGCCAGGCTGGCAACAGTGCTCACGGCATTGATCGGCCCCGGCCACAGCTCTTCCTCGAGCACACGATGCAGGATCGCCTTGTCCGACGTGAGATGCGGGCTGAGCGCGATCTCGTCCGACATGCTGCCGATGACCGCGACATCGTCGTCTCCGAGCGCGTCGACGAGTGCCTTGCCGACCACCCGCTGCCGCGCGGCCGGCGCATAGTCCGACGATCGGTGCACTGCTGTGAAAATCAGAATAGCAACCGCCAACGGGCGCGGGGCGTTCGAAAAGACTTCGATTCGCGCCGACCGTCGGTCGACGAGCACACGAAAGTCCTCGCGGGTGAGGTCGCTGACGAGGTGTCCGTCCCGTCCGCGGACGGTAGCGGACACCTCGACTATTTCGACGCCACTTCGAAACACAACAGACGGACTATCCTGCGCACCCTGACCCGGTCCAACGCCGAACGCATCGACACCGCCCGCGACACCGACGACGAGACCGATCCAGCTGACTCTCCTCAGAAACGTCACCGAATCACCCGCTTCTCGTACTCAGTAGCACGCGCACTCTGCCCAGCTCAACCACCAGCCGTTGCCTCCGTCCGAACTCTGACACGACGTCATCCAGGTGAGAGGCCCAGAGTAGTACTGCCAGCACAGGTAGTCGCAGATACTCTCCGCGGTTCCGTCAGAACAGGGATCGGTTCCGAACCATCCGCAGGCCCAAATCGATACAGTCTGGCCGGATCCCCCGCTATAGCTGCACGGGAAGGCCATGGCATTTCGCGCCGGCCCCAATATGACTGCGACCGTCAGCAGTACGACGAACGCTCCACGTTTCATCCACCTTGTGTACCTCAGCATGTTCTTCTCCCTTCATTCACGACACGATTGTCACGCCTACGAGGCGCCAAGAATGCGCGTGATCATCAGTTCGAATTCCTCGAGTGGCCTGGCCCCCGCCACCGCCTCAGAGACGTCGACGAAGTTCCCTGCAGTCACCCGACCCGCGAAGAACGTCGGGGTTCCGCTCACCGCGAGTCCCCGCGCCAGTTCACCGTCAGACGTTACGCGAGCGCTTACAGCGGCCTCGCTCAAGCAGGTATCGAATGCGATCAAATCCAGTCCGATCTCGCCGGCGTGTATTCTCAGATCATCGTCAGACAGGCGCATGGGCGGTGCGAACGCGAGGTCGTGAAACGGCCAGAAGGCGCTTTGTCGTGCCGCACACTCAGCCGCGATGGCGGCCGGGACGGCCCTGGAGTGTATCGGCAACGCAAAATGCCGGAACGCCAACTGTACTTGACCCGCATCAACGAACTTCTGCCGCAGACCTGGGAGCACCTCGGTAGCGAATCGTGCGCAGAAGGGGCACTCGAAGTCGGAGAACATCACCAACGCGATCGGCGCCTCCCTCGAACCCAGGATAGGCGCCCCCTCCAGCGACAACGGCTTATCCGGGATGGGGAGCGTCGGACTGCTTCCGGCAACGGCGGCAGTTCGTCCCGCAAGAGCCGTCCACGCCAGCAGTCCGGCAGCCCCAAACATGGCGACGGATGCCACGATATCCAGAAGGGCCCTGAGCGACACCCGTCGTATCGTCCCAGACTCTCGCTCTGGCTCTGACATGACACTCTCCTAGATAGTGCAATTCGACATGCCACTTGGACAGCGTGTCGTTCGCTATCGTTGTGCTTTCTATACGCCGCAGCGAGGCGATTTCCAACATGTGACGCTCGCCACTCATGCTCTCGGCGCGCCGAGCGCGCGGCGGGCACGCATACGCAAACGTTCGGTCGTTCGCTTGACGAGCCGCCGCTGCTCGTCTTCGGAGAACTCGTCACCGCCCAGCAGCGATGCCAATCGTGCGACGGTCCGTTCCCCGTCGACCCACGCTTCCAAGAACCGCCATTCCTCACTCGTCTTGCATAACCTCGTCGGTTCGATCACCCTTACGTCGCCGTCGCGGTCCTCGGCCGCCGTCATGACGATGGAGGCCCGCGCGACGGACGCTTCATTCGCGTGGCGGCGCAGTTCTCGTCGAATCATGTCGATCGCCAGTCTGACCGCCACGATGGCCAGAAACGTATCGAGGCGACTGCGCGACGGCTCGTAAATGGCGGGCGACTGAAGGTACTTGAGAATGGCATCCGACGCCGCGTCGGAAGCGGTGTCGACGTCAATGCCAGGCAATCGAATGCGGATCGCCAGTTTGAGCCTCGGGAGCAAGCAGGTCGCGAGTTGTTCCCGGACCTCGTCTCCACCGCTGCGCAACAGGCACTCGTGTAACGCGTTCAGATGCGACCGCAATTCATTCGTGTCGCGAGACATGGCAACGCATCCGTACCGGCGCACTCCGATGGCGAGCGCCAGTCGACCGCGCAGTGCGTCGGGGGAGCATCCGCTGGTCTGCGCCGAGACAATCACTACTTAGAGAGCGCGACCGTAACCCTTTTCTGGTCGTATGTCAATCCACTCCGTCAGACGTCGAATTGGTTCAATCCGACAGGAAGAGATCGTTCCTATTACAGCCCGATGGCTAACTGGTCGCGAGGCCATCCTTGCGTTGGAAGTCGGCCACCGCGTGCGCGCCGATCCTGTAGTCGCGCTTCCGACCGATACACAATTGCGGCGTCTACAAACAGCTTCCGACGACGCCCCCGAGTGAGTGCGCCCACCGGGCGATTCGAGTTGAGTGTCGATAACGTTCTCCGGCTCCGTGAGCCTACTGCTGCCTCTCGGCGCCACCCTGCCGCTGACGGGACCGGTGACGGAAGCGCGAGCCGACACGCGGGCCTTTCGCTTGTTGGTCGACGTCGTTCATCTCGCTGTGTCGATGCTCGACGGAACGGCGTGCGGCACGCGCCCTCACGACGAAGGACTTCACCGTATTCGAGGGCGACGTGGCTCGGCCGCTCCTCGAGTTCTCGGAGATCGACGTCCCGACCGCGCGCTCAGAACCTGGTTGCCGCGCCGGCGATGGAACGCCGCTATGGCAGGTGGGTCGGCAGGTCCATGCGCTGATGAAGGATACGCAAGACCTCGATCGCGTCCGCGTCGTCCAGGCGGTAGACCACGACGTGCCGGCCGACGGTCTGCTTGAAGCAACCTTCGCGGATCTCGTCGATGGCCCGGCCCTTCTGGCTACCCGCGGCGAGAGCCTCGATGGTCCGCATGATGTCGTTCGTGTAGAGGTCGGCCTGGCCGGGACTCCATTGCCCCGCCGTGTAGCGCCAGATCCCGGCAAGGTCGGCTCGGGCTGCCGGCCGGAAGAGCACTCGCCTCATCCGCGGTGCTGCGCGCGCTGGTCTTTGAGGAAGGCGGCGTAGTCAAACGGCTCGGCTGGGCCACTGTCTTCCCCGGCAACGATGGCCGCGCGCAGCGCCGCGACCCTGGCCGCGCGCGCTTCTTCGTGTTCTTCGAGGAGCCGCAGTCCCGCCCGGACCACCTCGCTGGCAGAGCCATAGCGCCCTTGCGAAACCTGGCGGTCGAGGAAGCTGTTGAAATGGTCTCCGAGATTGAATGACGTGGTCTTGGCCATGGCGTTCTTCGACTTTGTAGCTACAATATAGTAATTATTGGTAGTCACCAAGACCAACGCTATGCCCTACTGGCACCGGGCGGCGCGACGACTCGTCGACCCGCGCCAGCACGGTCGCCGGGTCGTGGGGATCACATCGATCACCTGCGTCAGCGACCTGCACGGGTCGCGGAACCGGTGGTGCCACACCTTCGAGATCAGGACGCGCGTGTGCGGCGATCGCGACGACGAGCTGCGCAAGCGGCCGCGACGATGTGCGGAGACGCCTGACGGCCGTTGCGGAAGTCACAGTCGCGATGTGGCGCGACTGGTGGCAGCGGCTGTCGAACAGACCGCGAGACCCTCGGGAGATCGAATCGACGACCTGCGGCGGGCACGATCACCGGGCGCGGAAGGCACGATCAGCAGTCAGGGAAGTCACGATCACTGGTCAGGGAAGTAACAAAAGCACTCCGAGCAGCACGTAACCGATTGGCTACAGGCCACTTGTCGGATCGCGGAATCTTTCTCGTTTTGTGACCCGCGCGACCGGTCACAGTGGTCGGCGAAAACGCTTTCACCGATCGTCCTGATCGTTTCAGGTGACCGGCACGGAGCGTTCGGGTGATCGGCGCCTGCCGTTCGGGTGCCTGCGGCGGTCGGTTCGGGCGATGACGATGACCCGGTTGCCCGATCAGCACAACCGGTTTCCCCTGTCGCGCCGACCCGTTCGCGTGGTCGGCGTGTCCCGTTCAGGTGATCGGCAGGCCCCGTTCAGGTGATCGGCGCACACCCTTGGTTCGATCGCGCGATCCCGTTCCACTGCCCCGCGCAACCGCTTGCAGTGATCGCGGTGACCGCTCCCGGTGATCCACGCGAGCCGACGGACGCCATGTCGTGCTGCGCGACGAGATTGGATTGCCGGAAGGCCCGGTGTCGGCCGCCGCGCAGTCTCCCGTGCGGGTCCATCCCCTGGGGCTGAAGCCCCAGGGCTCCGAGCGTCTGGTCGCCTCGTAGCCCCGCAGCCTTGTAGCCCCGCGCCCCCGTCACCTCCCGCCCTTCCAGCCTGCCTCCCAGGCTGCAGCCTCCCCGCCTCCCCCTATTCCCTCCGCTCCACGTCCGCGCCCAGATCCAGCAGGCGCGTCACGAGATCGCCGTAGCCGCGCTCGACGGTCTCGACCTCGGTGAGCGTGCTCTGCCCCTCGGCCACGAGCGCCGCGGCAATCAGCGCCATGCCGGATCGGATGTCGCGGCTGTCGAGCAGGCGCCCGCGCAGCTTCGTCGGGCCGCTCACGATGATGCGGTGGGGATCGCACAGGAAGAGATCCGCGCGCATCGCGCTCAGCTGTTCGAGCGCGAAGAGCCGCAGTTCGTAGAGCCAGTCGTGCACGAGCGTCTGCCCCGTGGCCTGCGTGGCGAGCACCGTCACCAGGCTCACGATGTCCGAGGGAAATCCAGGCCAGAGCCCGGTCGTGACGCGGCGCGCCCCGACGAGCGTCGACGGCCCCACGGCAAACCGGCCGTCCTCGAGTTCGAACGCCAGCTGCATCTCGGCGAGCACAGCCGCAATCGGTTCGAGATCCTCGGCGTGGACACCCGTCACCGTCACGTCACCACCCGTCACGGCGCCGACCACGGCCCACGACGCCGCCTCGATATAGTCGCCGCGCAGCGTGTGCACCACCCCGCGCAGCCGCGCCGGCGGCTCGATGCGAATCGTGGACATGCCGATGCCCTCGACCTTCGCGCCCATCGCCTGGAGGAAGACGCACAGTTCTGCGACGTGCGGCTCGCACGCCGCGTTGCGGATCTCGGTGGGGCCCTTGGCCTGCGCCGCGGCGAGCAGCGCGGTCTCGGTGCCGGTGACCGACGCCTCGAGCAGGTACATCGACGCGCCCGTGAGGCCGTCCGGGGCCTCGAGGCAATGCCCCGACGGCCGTTCGATCAGCACGGCGCCCATCTTCAGGAGCGCGCGCAGGTGCGTGGCAATCGACCGCCGGGCCGGGAAGTCGCCGCCGGGCGCGGCAATCACCGCGCGGCCCGTGCGCCCGATGAGCGCGCCGAGCAGCAGCACCGATCCGCGCAGCCGGCCAACCAGCGACGGATCGGGTTCGGACGTGTCGATCCGCCGGCTGGTGACGCGCACGGTCGTGCGATCGACGCGCTCGACGTCGGCGCCGAGCGATCGCAGCAGATCGATCATGACGGCCACGTCGCGGATCGGCGGCACGTTGCGCAGTTCGCAGGTCTCGGACGTCAGCAGGCATGCGGCCAGTAGCGGGAGTGCCGCGTTCTTGTTGCCCTCGACCGCAATGCGCCCCGACAGCCGCCGGCCGCCGTTGATGATCAATTCAGCCATGTCGAAACGTCCCCAGGTACACGATCTCGTCGCGAAGTTCCACGCCGAACCGCGCCCGCACCGCAGCCCTGGCGCGCTCGATCAAGGCGCGCACGTCCTCCGCGCTCGCCTGCCCCTCGTTGACGATGAAGTTGGCGTGGCGCTCGGAAATGCGGGCCCCGCCCTGCACCGCGCCCTTGAGTCCCGCCCGATCGACGAGCGCGCCCGCGGATCGCGGGATCCCGTCGGGCAGCGACTCTCCCACCGCCGGATTCTGGAAGATGCAGCCCGCGCTCGGCAATGCGAGCGGCTGTGTGGCCTTGCGATAGTGCAGCGACGCGCGCGCGCGGTCGCGGAGCGTCGTCACGTCGCCCCGTGACACGGCCAGCGTGGCGGACACGACGACCTCGTGCGTCCGCTGCAGACGGCTCGTGTCGTACGCGAACCCCATCTCCGCGGTCGGCACGTCACTGAGCGTGCCGTCACGCGTGACGAGCCGCACCGTGCGCACGAGATCGCCGATGTTCTGTCCGCTCCAGTGCGCGTTGCCGTAGATGGCGCCGCCCACGGTCCCGGGCGTCCCGGCCCACGCCTCGACGCCCGCCAGGCCCCTGCCGATCGTCCAGCGCACGAGACCGTTGATGGTGACGCCCGACCCGGCGCGCACGCTCGCGTCGTCCGGCTGATCGATGTCGACGAGTCGCAGCCGTACGACCACGCCGGGCACGCCCGCGTCGGCCACGAGCAGGTTCGATCCGCCGCCCAGCACGGTCACGGGCACGCCGGCGGCCGCAGCATCGCGCACGAGCGCCTGCACCTGATCCTCGGACGACACGTCGGCCAGCCACTCGGCCGGCCCGCCGACGCGGAAGGTCGTCAGCGGCGCGAGCGGCGCGTCGGGCTGCCAGCGATCCGGTCCGAGCGCCGCGGCCCAGCGGGTCGCGAAGTCCGTGCGCGTCATCCGCGCCTCAGCGCCTCGAGCAGTTTCGCGTGGATGCCGTCGAATCCGCCGTTCGACATGATGACCACCAGGTCGCCGGCCCGCGCCTCGGCCGCGATGACCTCGACGATGGCCGGCACGTCCGGCAGTTCGCGCGCGTGTCCGCCGCGGCGGTTGATGTCGCGCACCAGGTCGCCCACCTGCAGCCGCTCGTCGTCGGGCAGCGTCGTGCGGAAGACCGCGGCGATGATGACCTCGTCTGGAGCCGCCTCGACGAACGCCCGCGCGAAATCCTGCTGGAAGACGCGGCGGCACGACGTGGCCGACCGCGGCTCGAACACGGCCCACACGCGTCGATCGGGGAACGACGCACGAATCGCACGCAGCGTCTCGAGGATGGCCGTGGGATGGTGCGCGAAGTCGTCATACACAGCGACGTCGCGCACGGTGCCGCGCAGTTCGAGCCGACGACGCACGCCGGCGAAGCTCTCGAGGCCGCGCTGCATGTCGGCCGGCGACAGGCCCGCGGCATGGCCGGCCGCAATCGCCGCCAGCGCGTTGCGCACGTTGTGGTGTCCGTGGAGCGGCGACGTGAACGTGGCGTAGGGGTCGGATCCCCGCCACACGTCGAACCGCACGCGGCCCCCGCCCGCCGCGATGCCCGTGGCGCGCCAGTCGGCTGCCGGCGCGTCGATGCCGAACGTCTCGACCGGCGCCCGCGAGGCACCGGCCAGCGCCAGCGCCTCGGGACTGTCGGCGCCGATCAGCACGCGGCCGCTCCGCGGCACGAGCGTCAGGAACCGGCGGAACGCCGTCCGCAGCGCGTCCATGTCCGGATAGATGTCGGCGTGGTCGTACTCGAGGTTCCCGAGCACCGCGATGTCCGGGAGGTACTTCAGGAACTTGGCGGTCTTGTCGAAGAACGCGCTGTCGTACTCGTCGCCCTCGATGACGAAATCCCGGCCGCGTCCCAGCCGGTAGCTGCCCTCGAAGTTGAGCGCGATGCCGCCGACGAGCATGCTCGGATCGCGTCCGGCGGCGGTCAGCAGCCACCCGGTCAGCGCCGTGGTCGTCGTCTTGCCGTGCGTCCCGGCGAGCACGATCGATCGCGCCTGCCACAGGAAGTGCTCGCGGATGGCCTCGGGCAGCGACATGTAGCGGATCTTGCGGTCGAGCACTTCCTCGAGTTCGGGATTGCCGCGCGAGATGGCGTTACCCACGATGACGAGATCGATCGCCGGGGTGACGTGCGCCACGTCGTACCCGTTGAAGACGCGGATCTGCTCCTTCACGAGGAAGTCGCTCATCGGCGGGTACATCGCGTGGTCGGATCCCTGCACGTCGTGCCCGCGTTGCCGGAGCATCGCCGCCAGGGTGCCCATGGCGGTGCCGCAAATCCCGATGAAGTGAATGGTGGCCATGACTCAGACTGCGGCAGCGTCGGTGATGACGAGGCGCGGGCGCGTCGTGCCGATGACGCGCGTCTCGACGCCGAGCGGCACACTGACGAACGGCGTGGTCGTGTGCCCGGTGGGAAACCCGAACAGGACCGGGCCCGGGAAATCCGCCAGGCTCTCGGCGCACACCTCGCGCGCCGTGAGCGCCCCGCCCGGCTCGTCGCACGCGCGCATCTGGCCCAGCACGATCGCCGAGGCCCGCGCCAGCACGCCGGCCAGCCGCAACTGCGTCAGCATGCGCTGCAGACGATACGGCCGTTCGCCGACGTCCTCGAGCAGCAGGACCGATCCGGCGGGCGGCATGAACGCGTACGGCGTCCCCAGCGACGCGGTCAGCTGCGTGATCGTCCCGCCGAACAGCGGACCTGCGGCCTCGCCCGGCACGATCGCCTCGATACCGTCGGGCGCCAGTTCCCCCAGCGGCTCCGGACCGAGCGATCTCAGGAACGACGCTTCGTCATAGCCGGCCGGTCCGCACGCCAGGCGGCGATCGAGCATCGCACCGTGCACGGACGTGACGCCCACGCCGAGCGTGAGCCAGGTGTGCAGCGACGTGAGATCGCTGTAGCCGACGAACGCCGGCGGATGTTCGGGCAGATCGGCGGCCGAGAGCAGCGGCAACGTCTCCACGCTGCCGTAGCCGCCACGCACGGCGACAATCGCGTCGACATCGGGGCGGGCCCACGCGGCCTTCAGTGCGGCAGCCCGCACCACGGCGGATCCGGCGACCGTCGCGCGCCGATCGAACACCGTCTCGTCGTAGTCGACCAGGAAGCCAAGACGCTGGAGTTCGGCGACGCCGCGATCGAACTCGGCGCGATCGAAGCCGCTGGCCGGCGCTACGAGGACCACGCGACTGCCGGGGCCGGCGGCGCGGCACTTGCGCAGGCCGGCCGTCGTGCGGCTCACGCCCACGCGGCCATCTCGGCGGCGACGATCTGGTGCTCGGGACACCCGACGACCTCGAGCCCGACGGGACGCCCCACGGCCGCCTCCTGCATCCGCACCTTCACCCGATGCTGTCGCGCCAGCGCGTCGTCGAGGCGCGCCGACGTCAGGTCGCCGGATTCGGCAGCGCGGATGAGCGCCTCGATCGCGCTCACCTGCTCGTCGAGCGTGTGATTGCACAGCAGCACGGCGTCGCAGCCCGCCCGCACGGCAGCGACGGCCGCGTCCCCGGGGGTGTGCGTGTCGCTCACCGCCTTCATCCCGAGATCGTCGCTGATGACGACGCCCGGAAAGGCGAGCGTCTGCTTGAGCAAACCGCTGATGATGGCCGGTGAAAACGTGGCCACGTACCCGGCGTCGATCGCCGGCAGGGACACGTGCGCCGTCATGATCGTGGCTACGCCGGCCTCGATGGCCTTGACGAACGGGATGAACTCCAGCGCCTCCATCCGGCGGCGATCGTGTTCGAGCGTGGGCAGCGCCTCGTGCGAGTCGACGTCCGTGTCGCCGTGCCCGGGAAAGTGCTTCCCGCACGCCGCCACGCCCTGCGCCTGGAGCGCGCGCACGATCGCGGCGCCGAGCCGCCCCACGGTCTCGGCCTGATCCGACAGGGCGCGATCGCCAATCACCGGATTGCCCGCGTTGGTGTGGACGTCCACGACCGGCGCGTAATCGAGGGTGATCCCGACCGCGCGCAGCTCGGTCGCGAGGGCCTCGGCAAAGCGCGTGGCGAGCTGCTCGTCGCCGCTCCGCCCGATCGTCACGGCCGGCGGCCACTCGGTGAACGGCGTGCGCAGCCGCGCGACGCGGCCACCCTCCTGATCGACGCTGATCCAGATCGGCCACTCGCGGCGCAGTGCCGCGATCTCGCGCGACAGGTCGGCGACCTGCGATGGCGAGTCCACGTTGCGCGCGAAGTAGATCACGCCGCCGAGATCGAAGTCGCTGATGAGCCGGCGCAGATCGTCCGGCGCCGTGTGTCCCGGGAAGCCGAGGATCGCGAGCCGCCCGGCCTGACGCCGGAAATCGCGGAGTGACATGCGCCCGCCATTATAATGCGCCGGTGCGCATCGACTCCTCGGCGCCGACCCGCATCGATCTGGCCGGCGGCACCTACGACATCTGGCCGCTGTACCTCTTTCACGACAAGGCGCAGACGCTCAACGCGGCCATCAGCCTGCGGGCGCGCTGCACCCTCACGTCGCGCCGCGACTATCGCATCCGCCTCGTGTCCGAGGACACGGGCGAGGACATCGACGCCGCCGATCCGTCGTCGCTGCCGCTCGATCGCCTGCCGCTCGTCTCGCGCCTCGTCAAACACTTCGGCGCGCGCGGGCTCGAGGTGCGCACGCGTGCCGAGTCGCCCGTCGGCGCGGGCATCGCCGGGTCGTCGGCCATGAACATCGCCCTCTGCGGCGCCCTGGCCGCGTGGACGGGACGGCCGATGAGCGACGACGACATCCTGACGACGGCGATGAACATCGAGGCGCAGGTCATCCGCGTGCCGACAGGCGTACAGGACTATCGCCCGGCGTTCTACGGTGGCCTGTCGGCGATCGAACTCGGCGTCGGCGGGGTGCGACGTGTGGCCCTCGACCTCGCGCCCGGCGATCTGCAGCGACGACTCGTCCTGGCCTACACCGGGGCGTCGCGCAACTCGGGCATCAACAACTGGGACGTGATGGTGCGCCGCATCAACGGCGATCCCGAGGTCATTGCCGCGTTCGACGCCATCAGACAGGCGGCCGCGACGATGCGGGACGCGCTCGAGGCCGGCGACTGGCCCACCGTCGGCGCACAGATGGCCGCCGAGTGGCAGGCCCGCAAACGGCTCGCGCCCGGCGTCACCACGCCGGAGATCGATCAACTGCTCGACCGCGCGCGGTTTGCCGGCGCGATCGCGGGCAAGGTGTGTGGGGCCGGCGGCGGGGGGTGCCTGATCTGCCTGGTGGATCCGGCGCGCAAGACGGATGTCGAAGCCTCGCTCGCCGCCGGATGCGCCACGGTCCTGCCGTTCGGCATCGAGACCGACGGGCTCGTCGTCGAGAAGCGCTGATTGATCTGTCCCCCCGAGGCTGAAGCCTCGGGGCTCCGGATGCCCCGCGATCTACGGCGCGCTGCCCTCGGCCAGGAACGTCGCGGCGTTGTCGCGCGTGATGCGCGTGCGGACGCGCGCGCCCGCGCTGCCGAGCGGCCGTCCCGGGCGGCCATCGATCGTCAGGCGTACGGCGCCGGCACTGCCCACGTCGAGCAGGACCTCGCGCGTCACCTCGACGCGCTGCTGCTCACCGGCGCGGTACAACCGCGCCACGGGCTTGCCGCCGTCGACGCTCATCTCGACCCAGCAATCTGCCGTGAAGTCGAGTTCCAGGTTCATCGTCTCGGCCTGGGCCTCGGCCGTCGTCTCGACCGGCGGCACCACGGGGTCGGCCGGGGCGGGCGGCAGCAGCACGGGCGCCGCCGGGACCTCGGCCTCGGTCGTCGTCTCCGCGGGGCGCTGCAGCATCACGCGCACCCGCCACGTGATCAGCGCCACGACCGCGATCACCACCACCAGGATCGCCATCCGCAGCAGGATCAGCGCGCGCTTCTGCCGCTCGAGGAACTGACGATCGTCCTGCGTGATCTCCGGACGACGAGCCGCCCGACGTTCAGCCGCCTCGCGCTCGCTCTGCTCGAGCGCCGCGATGAATCGCGACACCGTCTGCTCGGGATCCATGCCGACCTCGACGGCGTACGCGCGTACGAACGATCGGCCGAAGATGCCGCCGGGCAGGCGGCTGAAATCGTTGCGCTCGAGCGCTTCGAGCGCGACCACCGAGATCTTCGTCCGTGTTTCCATCTCGCGCAGCGACACCCCTGCCGCTTCACGCGCCTGCTTGAGGTCTTCACCCAGCTGATCCATCGGCCGGGACACTGTATCAAGAGAAGGCGGGGAGGCTGCAGGCGGGAAGGAGGTTGGAAGGCTGCGGAAGGCTACGAGGTTACGGGGCAGGCGGCACGGCGGCTCGGCCGCGGGCGGCTCGGCGGCACGGCGGCGGGCGGCTGGGCTACGGCAGGGAACGGCGCCGCCCGCCGGCCGCGGCAGCTACGCGGGCGTAGGCGACGAGGCGCTCGGCGTTCGGAGCCCTGGGGCTTCACCAGGGGCGGACGGATGGACGGCTACGAGGCGACAAGGCTACGGGACTACGGGGCTGCGCTATGGCGGCGGGCGGCACGGCGGCTGGGCACACGGCTGCGGGCTGCGAGGCTGCGGGGCGACAAGGCCACGGCTGCCAGAGGCCGTGTCGCCGCGCCGCAGTCTACGGCGCCTGCAGGCGTGCACGGAATTCGGCGACAGCCTGGCGGGGGCCCAGGGCGTCGTGCGCGCGGCCGGGCGGCAGGAATGCACTGATCGCCGCGATCCCGACAGCGCCGGCGTCGAGACACGACGTCACGCGCTCCGGTGTCACGCCCCCGATCGCCACGACAGGCCGCGCCACCCGCGCCACCGTGTCCGCCAGCGCGACGACGCCAGCGGCCGGACGGCCGGGCCCCTTCGACTCGGACGGAAACACCGTCCCGAAATACAGGTAGTCGCACGCCGCCCGATCGGCGGGCATGTCGCCGACGTGAATCGATCGGCCGACGAGCAGATCTGCGGCGAGCACGCGCACGCGATCGGCCGCGAGACCGGCCGCTGGCAGGTGCACGCCTGCCGCGCCAGCGGCCAGGGCCACGTCGAGCCTGTCGTTCACGATCACGCGCGTTGCCGAGCCGCCTGCGCGCGCGACGAGACGGGCGACGAACGCCCAGAGCACGCGGGCGTCGAGGTCGCGCTCGCGGACCTGCACGACATCGACACCGGCCGCGATGGCCTCGTCGATCTGGGACTCGAGTGCCAGGAGCGCCTGCGCCGGCGTGCGCGCGTCGGGCGCGAGCCGCTGGCGACTGGTGACGAGGTGCAGGCTGAGCGGCGGCAGGGATCTCACGAATCGGCGACGTCGGATCCGGTCGGGCGCCGCCCGAGCCGCGCGGCCAGCGCGGTCCAGAGATCGGCGAGCCCGACCACCACCGTCAGCAGGCCGACGCCGACGACCAGGGCGCGCATGCCCTGCGTGGCCATGACCTGGCGGATCCACGGCATCACGTCGGCGAAGTAGTTGAACCGCCACCAGTCCGTCCACGGGGCGGCCATCAGGATCAACCCGGCCTCGACGAGATAGACCGCTATGAATACTCGGGTCATGAAACGAATGGCCGGCTCCTCGCGACGGGGACAGGCGTCAGTCGGCCATCGTATCAAACAGCGCCGAAGGCCTGAACGACCGGCGATGGACGTCGGAATAGCCGTAGCGGATGACGGCCTCGAGGTGGGCCGCCGTGCCGTAGCCTTTGTGGCGATCGAAACCGTAGCGCGGATCGCGCGCGTGCAGTTCGCACATCAGCCGATCGCGCGTGACCTTGGCGAGGATGGACGCTGCGGCCACGGCCGTGCAGCGACGGTCGCCACCGACCACGGCCCGCTGGGCCATCGGCAGCCGGGGAATGCGGAAGCCATCGACCAGGACGAAGTCGGGCGACGGCGCCAGGGCCGCGACGGCCTGGCGCATCGCCTCGAGCGACGCCTGGTGGATGTTGAGTCGATCGATCTCGGCCGGCTCGATGACCGCCACGTACCAGCAGATCGCGGCGCGCCGAATCCGGTCGGCGAGCCGCTCGCGCTGCGGGGCCGGCACGGCCTTCGAATCGGCAATGCCGGACACGTACACGAGCGGATCGAGGACCACGGCCGCCGCGACGACGGGTCCGGCCAGGCAGCCACGTCCCACCTCGTCCACCCCGGCCACATGGCGATACCCGGACCGCCGTGCGGCATTCTCGAGGGTGCGTGAGGCCCGGGGACGCGCCATCCAGCCGACCGCCGATCGTGCGGACTCAGGCCGGGCGCTTCTGTTCCTTCATGCGCGCCGCCTTGCCGCGCAGGCCGCGCAGGAAGTAGAGCTTGGCGCGACGGACCTTGGCGCTGCGCACGATCTCGATCCGGTCGATGATCGGCGAGTGCAGCGGGAAGATGCGCTCGACGCCCTGGCCGAACGACACCTTGCGGACCGTGAACGTGGCACGCACGCCACCCCTGTGCATCCCGATGACCAGGCCTTCGAACACCTGGATGCGCTCCTTCTCGCCCTCGCGCACCTTCACGTGCACGCGGACCGTGTCGCCCGACCGCATCGCCGGCTTCTCGGTCAGGTGGGGCTTTTCGACGGTTTCAATCGCCTTCATCGCTCACTCCTCTTCTGTCCTGTCGTCCGCGCCGGTCGTCGACCGCGCCACGTACGCGCGCCGTTCCTCGTCGGTGAGGTCGGCCTGTGCCATCAATTCCGGGCGCCGCTCGCACGTGCGCCGTATCCGTTGTTCGCGACGCCAGCTGTCGATCGCGGCGTGATTCCCCGACAGGAGCACCTCGGGAACCTTCAGTCCCCGGAACTCCGCCGGACGTGTGTAGTGCGGGTGATCGAGCAGTCCCCGCACGAACGAGTCGATCTCCACCGAGCCCGCGTCGCCCACCACGCCGGGGACGAGTCGCGTCACCGCGTCGAGCAGCACCAGCGCCGGCAGTTCCCCGCCCGTCAGCACGTAGTCCCCGATCGAGACCTCGTGCGTGACCAGCGTCTCGGTCACCCGCTCGTCGACCCCCTCGTACCGGCCGCAGATGACGACGAGCCGATCGAGCCGGCTCATCGCGTCGGCCATCGCGTGGGTCAACGTCCGGCCCTGCGGCGACATCAGCACGACGGCCGAGGCCGGTCCGCGTTCGGCGGTAATCGCTTCCACCGCCCGCCAGATCGGCTCGGGCTTCATCACCATCCCCGGTCCGCCACCGTACGGCACGTCGTCGACCGTCCGGTGCCGATCGTCGGTGAACGCCCGCAGGTCGCGGACCCGCAGATCGACCACCCCGCGCTCGCGCGCCCGCCCGACCACGCCCGCCGCGAGGGCGGACTCGACCAGGTCCGGGAAGATCGTGATGACGTCGGCAATCATCGCCGCGCCGGCCGATTCAGTTCGATCAACCCCGCCGGCGGATCGATCACGATGAGCCGGGCCGCTGGATCGATCCGCGTGCAGATGGCCTCGCTGAACGGAATCAGCACCTCGCCCCCCTCGTCAATCACCAGGAGCGGGATGCCCGTCGCCAGATCCACGCGCGCCACCGGTCCCACGTCGCGCCCGTCAGCCGTCTGGACGCGGCACCCGACGAGATCGAACGCGTAGAACGCACCCGGCCCCAGCGGCTTCACGTCCTCGGCCGGCACCCGGAGTTCGATCCCCCGCAGCGTCTCGGCCTCGCTGATGGTCTCGACGCCCTCGAAGCCCACGACCCAGCGCCCCTCGTGCTCGCGCCGGGCCGACACGACCACCGGTTCCCCCCGGCCGTCGCGCTCACGATAGAGCACCGAGCCGACCGCGAACCGCTCGTGCGGAAAGTCGGTCTCCGGCATCACCACCACGTGCCCCTTGTTGTGATGGGGCCGGATGATGCGGCCGACGGTGACCATGGAGGCCCAGAGCATGAGAGCAACTTAGAAGTAAGAAGTAAGAAGGAAGTTAGAAGTCGATACAACTGAGAAGTTAGAAGTTAGAAGTTCCAACCTGGAAGTCGAATTCGCCCTTCGTACTTCCGACTTCTCACTTCCAACTTCGAGCCTGCGGTCCCGCAGGCGGGGACTTCTTACTTCTTACTTCTCACTTCACACTTCCCTCTCTACTCGTCCACGAACTCGACGGCGACCTTGCGGTCGTCGAGTTCGCCGGCCGCGGCCGCCAGCGTCCGGAGCGCAGTGGCCGTGCGTCCCTGGCGGCCGATGACCCGGCCGAGTTCGCCCGGGGCCATCGACAGCTCGACGACCGTCTGGCCGCGACGGTCCGCTTCCGTCACCTCGACCTCGTCAGGACTGGCGGCCAGGGCCCGGGCCACGACCTCGACGACGTCCCGTGCGCGGCTCACGACGCGGCCGGTGCCTCGGCCGCCGGCACCACCGGCACCGGAGCCCTGTGGATCAGCGTGCGCAGCGTGTTGGACGGCTGCGCGCCCTTGCCGAGCCAGTGCGCGAGCCGCTCGCGATCGACCTCGAGCTGTTCGGGCTGCTTGCGCGGGTCGTAGTACCCCAGCACCTCGATGAACCGGCCATCACGCGCCGACGCGCTCTCCGTGACGACAACGCGGTAAACCGGACGATTCTTCGAACCGGCCCGCCGCAGACGAATCGCGACCATGTGTGTCTCCCTCTCCCGCGGGGGTCGATCCCCCGTCTCCTGTAATGGCCGCAGGCCCCTGCCTGCGGTTCATCGCCGTGCCCGAACACTTCGAATGGTGGTTCGGTTCACCATCGAGCGGCCGTGCTGCCACGCAGCCGTGCCACCCCGCGTACTACCGCATCCCTCGCAGCATGCCCATCATCCGCTGCCGACCCTTCCGCCCCTGCGTCATGCCGGTCATCGTCTTGAGCATCTTCCGCATCTCGACGAACTGCTTCAGCAGACGGTTGACGTCCTCGACCTTCGTGCCGCTCCCCTTCGCAATCCGCTTCCGGCGGCTGCCGTTGAGAATCGCGTGGTTGCGCCGCTCGCCGGCGGTCATCGAGTTGATGATCGCCTCGACGCGCGCCAGTTGCCCGTCGTCGATCTGCGCGCGCTGCTCGTTGAGCTGCTTGAGGTTCCCCAGGCCGGGAATCATCCCCAGCACCTGCTCGAGCGGGCCCATCTTCTTGATGGTGCGCAGCTGATCGCGGAAATCCTCGAGCGTGAAGTCGTCGAGCCGTGTCTTGCTCTGGAGCCGCTCCCGGCTCTCGTCGTCGATCGCCTCCTCGGCGCGCTCGATGAGCGAGAGCACGTCGCCCATGCCGAGCATGCGCGACACCAGCCTGTCGGCCTGGAACGCCTCGAAATCCTGCGGGCGCTCGCCCATGCCGACGAACGCGATCGGCACGCCCACGACACCGACCACCGACAGCGCCGCGCCGCCGCGCGCATCGCCGTCCATCTTCGTCAGGACGACGCCGGTCGTGCCGACGCGGTGATGGAACTCGCCCGCGCTCTTGACCGCGTCCTGCCCGGTCATCGCATCGGCGACGTACAGCAGATCCGTGGGTTCGACAGCCGCCTTGATGGCCTCGAGTTCGCCCATCAGGTCGTCGTCGATGTGCAGACGGCCCGCGGTGTCGACGATGAGCGTGTCGAAGCCGAGGTTCTTCGTCTCGACCAGCGCACCCTTCGCACGCACGACGGGATCGAGTTCCCCGGCCGGATCGTGGACACGCGCGCCAATCTGCCCGGCCAGCACCGACAGCTGCTGGATAGCGGCCGGCCGGCGCACGTCGGTCGAGACGAGCATCGCGTGCCGCCCCTGCTTCGCCAGGAGCCGCGCGAGTTTCGCCGACGACGTGGTCTTGCCCGATCCCTGCAGCCCCAGCATCAGGACGACGCGCGGCGTCTTCGGGACGGGCGGCAGGCCCCCGGTCGTGTCGCCGAACAGCGCGAGCATCTCGTCGCGCACGATGCGCACGACGTGCTGGTCCGGCGTGAGGCTCTTCAACACCTCGTCGCCGACCGCCTTCACCCGCACGCGTTCGATGAACGCCTTGACGACGCGGAAGTTGACGTCGGCCTCGAGCAGCGCCAGCCTGATTTCGCGCAGCGCGACGTCGACCGTCGCCTCGGTGAGACGAGCCTCACCGCGGAGCGACTTGAAGACGTCCTGCAGACGCGTGCTGAGCGATTCGAACATGACCGGCGTATGCCCCGACCAGACCGGGCCCCGAACGGGCTAACCGGTTCCAGTGCAAACGGATATGGTACATGAAAGAAGGCGGGAAGGCTACAGGCTGGGAGGAGGCTGGAAGGCTTCCGGGCTGGGAGGCCGGGAGGCTGTCGGGAAACAGGACGCGAGGTGCGCCTCGGGCACCGACGCGTCAGGGCCGATGGCGTGCGGCTTGCTTCTCCGGACGGGCATGAGAGACCACAGACCACACGAAGCTGCGCGCGTTTCAGGAGGCCGACGCGCTGGTCCTGGCCACGTACGAACTGACCCGGCAGATGCCGGACGGTGAGCGCTTCGGCCTTCAACTCCAGTTGCGCCGCGCCGCGGTCTCGGCCGCCTGCAACATCGTCGAAGGCGCGACGAGAGTCGGCACGAATGACTACTGCCGGTTTCTGGAGATCTCGCGCGGATCCGCACGCGAATGCGCCTATCTGCTCCGCTTGGCCAGCCGCCTCAGGCTCCTGCCGGACCGCGCCGACGCGCTCTCAACCCGCTACGAGGGCCTGTCCGCTGGCCTGTTCTCTGCGATCGGTCGCTTGCGAACCGGGTCTTCCCTTCCCGGCCACCGTCAATAGAGTCCCGCGGCGAGTCTCTCGTTTCCTTCCGCCCTGTTGGCGACCAAGCCTGGGCGAAGGCCAACCGGCTGCCACTCCATCCGCCCGTAGCCTTCCCGCCTTCCAGCCTCCTCCCAGCCTGCAGCCTCCCCGCCTCCCTACACCGTCTTCAGCCGGTGCCCCAGCTTTTCCTTCTTGGTCTTGAGGTAGCGGCGCGTGAACTCGGAGGTCGGGGCGATTTCGAGCGGCAGGGTTTCGCAGACCGACAGGCCGTAGCCTTCGAGGCCGACGAACTTGCGTGGATTGTTGGTCAGCAGCCGCATCGTCCGCACGTTGAGATCGCGCAGGATCTGGGCCCCGATGCCGTAGTCGCGCTGGTCGGCCTTGAAGCCGAGCTTCTCGTTGGCCTCGACCGTGTCGAGGCCCTGGTCCTGCAGCGCGTAGGCGCGAATCTTGTTGCCGAGGCCGATGCCGCGGCCTTCCTGGTTCAGATACAGGAGCACGCCGCGCCCCTCGGCCGCGATTCGCTGCATGGCCGCGTCGCGCTGCGTGCCGCAGTCACACCGGGTCGAGTGAAACACATCCCCGGTGAGGCACTTCGAGTGGACGCGCACCATCACGTCGTCGCCGTCGCCAATCTCGCCGTAGACCAGCGCCACGTGCTCGGCGCCGTCGATCTCGCTCTCGTACGCGTGGATGGTGAACGTCCCGAACTCGGTCGGCAACTGCGCCGCGGCCACGCGGCGCACGAGGCTCTCGACACGCATCCGGTAGCTGATGAGATCGGCAATCGTGATCATCAGCAGCTTGTGGCGCCGCGCGAACTTCGCCAGTTCGGGCACACGCGCCATCGAGCCATTCTCGTTCATCACCTCGCAGATCACGCCGGCGGGCGTCAGGCCGGCCAGGCGCGCCAGGTCCACCGCGGCTTCCGTCTGCCCGGCCCGCACCAGCACGCCGCCATCGCGCGCCCGCAGCGGGAACATGTGCCCGGGCCGCGCCAGGTCCTCGGCCTGCGTGGCCGGATCGACGGCGGCCAGGATCGTGGCCGCGCGGTCGGCGGCGGAAATCCCGGTGGTCGTCCGGCCCTTCGCCTCGATCGACACCGTGAACGCCGTGCCGAACGACGCGCTGTTGCGCGTCACCATCGCCGGCAGTTCCAGCTGATCGAGCCGCTCGCCCGTCATCGGCAGGCAGATCAGTCCGCGGCCGTATCGGGCCATGAAGTTGATCGCCTCGGGCGTCACCTTCTCGGCCGCCATCGTGAGATCGCCCTCGTTCTCGCGATCTTCATCGTCGATGACGATGACCATGCGGCCGGCGCGGATATCGGCGACGGCGTCGGCAACGGAAGCAAACGGACTGCGTGTCGAGGCGGCGTTCGAAGAGCGCTTGGTCATGATCAGAGGCCGGGGAGGCACGAGGCCGCGTTGACGCCGCGGACGTCCATCGCCCGCAGTACGTACTTGCCGAGTACGTCGAACTCGAGGTTCACACGATCGCCAGCCGCGGCCGCGGCCAGCGTGGTGTGCGCGAACGTGAACGGGATGATCTGCGCCACGACCTGCAGGCCATCGATGGCCGCCACGGTCAGGCTGATGCCGTCGATCGCAATCGATCCCTTCGGAATCACCAGCGCGGCCATGGACTCGGGCATCGCGACAACGAGCCGCCAGGCCTCGCCGTCCTGGCGCAGTTCGACGATCCGGCCCGTGGCATCGATGTGGCCGAGCACGAAGTGCCCGCCAATCCGCGTGTCGGCCCGGACGGCGCGCTCGAGGTTGACGCGTCGGCCCGGCACCAGGTCCCCGAGGGCCGTGACGCCGAGCGTGACAGGAGCGACGTCGGCGGCAAAGCCGTCGCGATCGACCTCGACGGCAGTCAGGCACACGCCGTTGACCGCCACGCTGTCGCCCGGCTGCAGGTCGGCCGCGAACGGCGTCTGCACGCGTAGGCGACCGCCTGTGGCCGAGGCGCTCATCGCCTCCACCTGTCCGGTGGCTTCAATCAATCCTGTGAACATCGCACTCCGTCAGCCGGTCCGCCCCCAGGACCTGCGCGCGCCCGGTCCCCGACGCCAGCGTCCGTCTCACGATGGCGGCAGCCGGAACGCCGGCGCCCAGCACATGGGGCGTGACCACGGCCTGCACCCGATCGATCACGTCGGCATCGGCGAGCGCGTCGTGCAGGGCGGGTCCGCCCTCGACGAGCAGCGAGACGATGTTCCGTCGCCCCAGCCGTTCGAGCACCGGACGCAGGGCGCGATCCTCGAAGACCTCGATCTCGATCCCGAGCCGCTCGAGTGCGACAAAATGCGCCGCCCGACGCTCGCGCGTCGTCGTCGACGTGACCATTATGACCGGGCCGCTCGAACGCGTCGAGAACAGCCGCGCCGACGCCGGCACACGGCCGCGCCAGTCGAACACGACGCGCACGAGCGGCCGTGCCCGATAGACCTCGCGCGCGGTCAGCCGCGGGTCGTCGACGAGCACCGTGCCCGCACCCACAGCAATCGCGTCGATAGCCGCGCGCTGTCGCTGGAAATATCTGTCGGCGATGCGGCCCGTCAGCCGGACCGGCCTGTCGCCGGGCCCGACGAAGCCGTCGGCCGAGACGGCGGCCTTGGCCACCACCCACGGACGTCCGCGCGTCACCCAGGTGAAGAACGCGGCGTGCTGTGCGCTCGCGTCGGTGCGGCCCACGCCCAGCGTGACGGGAATCCCGTGTGCGAGCAGGAACGCCAGCCCGCGGCCCGCCACGCGCGGATTCGGATCGGCCACGGCCACGACGACGCGCCGCACACCCGCGGCGACCACGCGTTCGACACAGGGCCCCGTGCGGCCTGTGTGCGAACAGGGCTCGAGCGTGACGTACAGCGTGCCGCCGCGCGCCCGGGATCCGGCCGCTTCGAGCGCCACGACCTCGGCGTGCGGTCCGCCGGCCGGCGCGGTCGTGCCTTGGCCCACGACGATCCCGTCAGCGTCGACGACCACGGCGCCGACGGAAGGATTCGGGCTCGTGCGTCCGCAGCCGCGCCCGGCCCAGAACGCCGCGCGCGCCATGAACGCCTGGTCGACAGCCGCGTCTACCACTTCTCCGTGAAGAGCGCGTCGACGTAGGCCGCGGCATCGAACGGCAGGAGGTCATCGATGCCCTCGCCAACCCCGATGTAGCGGATGGGCAGCTTCAAATCGTGCGCAATCGCCACGGCCACGCCGCCCTTGGCCGTGCCGTCGAGCTTGGTCAGCACGATGCCGCTCGCGCCGCTGGCGGCCATGAACTCGCGGGCCTGCACGAGACCGTTCTGTCCCACGGTGGCGTCGAGCACGAGCAGCACGTCGTGCGGCGCGCCGGGCACCTCGCGCCCGACCACGCGACGGATCTTGTCGAGCTCGGCCATCAGGTTCGCGCGCGTGTGCAGCCGGCCCGCCGTGTCGACGAGGACGATGTCACGCCCGCGCGCCTTGGCCGCGGTCACGGCGTCGAACGTGACGGCGGCCGGATCCGATCCCGTCTGCGCGCGGACGAGATCGACATCGGCGCGTTCGGCCCACACGGCCAGTTGCTCGACGGCCGCGGCGCGGAACGTGTCGGCCGCGCACACCATCACCGAGTGCCCCTCGCACTTCAACTGGTTCGCGAGCTTGCCCACCGTCGTCGTCTTGCCGGTGCCGTTGACGCCGACGATGAGCACGACGTGCGGCCTCGTCGCGATCGCGGGCGCAGGCTTCACGTCGGTGAGGATCGCGCGCATCACGCGTCCCACCCGATCGCGCAGCGTCCCCTGCCGATCCGCCTTCACCGCCTCGACGATGCGCTCGGTAGCGGTGAGGCCGACGTCTGCCGTGAGCAGCGCGTCCTCGAGCGCCTCCAGCGTGTCGACGGTCACCGCCCGGCCAGCCACGGGCGCGCCGCCCGCTGCGGCCGCCGGTGCGTCGGCGGCCAGTGCCTCGGCGTCCTCGACCGTGCCGAGCCGCTCCCGAATCTGCTGCGCCGTCTTGGCCAGCCCTTCCCGAATCCGCGAGAACAACGACGCCACGCCTTACCCGATCCTTTCCGTTTCGATCTTCTGCGGCCGCAGCATCAGGCACTCCAGCGCCTCGCGCGGCGTCCGTTGTCCGGCCAGGACGTCGGCCATCTGGGCGGCGATCGGTAGTTCGACGCCATAGCGTTCGCCCAGCGCGAGCGCCGCCGTGGTGGTCCTGATGCCCTCGGCCACCATCCGCATGCTGCCGACGATCGCCTCGAGCGATCGCCCGCGTCCCAGTTCGATCCCCACGTGGTGGTTGCGGCTGAGCGATCCGGTACACGTCAGCACGAGGTCGCCCAGTCCGCTCAATCCGGCCATCGTGTCGCGGTGCCCGCCCATGGCGCAGGCCAGGCGCGAGACCTCCGCCAGGCCGCGCGTGACGAGCGCCGCCAGCGCGTTGTGCCCCAGG
Organism: Acidobacteria bacterium SCN 69-37; assembly: GCA_001724025.1. Classification (GTDB taxonomy): domain Bacteria; phylum Acidobacteriota; class Vicinamibacteria; order Vicinamibacterales; family SCN-69-37; genus SCN-69-37. Next base: position 139,106 of record MEDJ01000009.1, read on the forward strand.
CCCAGCCCCTCGACCACGCCAGCGGCAATCGCGATGACGTTCTTCAGCGCCCCGCCCACCTCGACGCCAACCACGTCGTCCGATCCATAGAGGCGGAAGTACGACGCGCGGAACTCGTCCTGCACGGCGCGCACGGCCTCGGCTTCGGTCGACGCGGCAACGAGTGCGGTCGGCGCGCCTTGCGCGACCTCGGACGCGAAGCTCGGGCCGGAGAGGACGACGACCGGCGACCGCCCGGCGGTCTCGGTCGAGAGCACCTCGGACATCCGCATCAGCGTGTCGTTCTCGAGCCCCTTGGTGGCGCTCACCAGGATGACCCCGGCGGCCAGGTGCGGCGTCGCCTCGTGGACCACGGCACGCAGCCCGTGCGAGGGCACGGCCACGACGACGAACCGCGCCCCGCTCACGGCGCGGGCCAGATCCCCGGTGGGCGCGATGCGGTCCGAGAGCGCGATCCCGGGCAGGTAGGCCCGGTTCGCGCGATCCTGCCGGAGCGCCTCCACCAATGAGGGATCGCGACCCCACAGGGTCACGTGTTGTCCGGCGTTCGCCAGGTGCACCGCCAGCGCGGTTCCCCAGCTGCCGGCGCCGAGCACGGCGGCACGATCATTTGGCACGCGGGAATTGTAATGCTGACGCTTCTCGAGACCGGTAGCCTATAGGGGCGCCAGCGCCCTGGCGCATCCCTTGCTGGATCCCGTTCGGGAACGGCCGGAAGGAGTCACGTATGTATCCAAAAACGCACAGTCTGACCGCAGTCGTGGTCACTGCCTGTCTCGTCGTCGCAGCCCTGGTGTCGCCGGCGGCCGCGCAGGAGCCTGCCGCGCGATTCTATGGACTGCTCGTGAACATGCAGTCGGAGTATCCCGGGCAGGGCACGACCCCGGTCAACATCGTGGTCAATCGCTGGTCGACCGACGACGAACAGGAGCGCGTGACGACCACCGTGCTCGAGCAGGGGCCGAAGGCGCTGCTGAGCCTGCTGGGGAAGATGCCGGCCGTCGGATCCGTCGCGCCCATCGGCGGGGTGGGATTCAACGTCCCCTACGCCACGGTTTCGCGAAGCCCTGACGGCCTCGAGCACATCCTCATCCTGAGCGATCGCCCGATGTCCTTCCTCGAGCGCTGGTATGGCGGCCGGTCGACCGACTACCCGTTCCTGCTGATCGAGATGACGATCAAGCCCGACGGCAACGGTGATGGGCAGGTGATCGTGGCCGGGCGCCTGAGCGCGGACAAGTTCAACAAGACGCTCGTCATCGAGAACCTGGAAATCCAGCCGATGCAGCTGCGCAATCTCAAGCGCGAGCAGTGATGTGCCCGCCCGCCGCCGGGGTTCACCCGGCGACGCGGCGTCGAGTGATCGAGGTGACGGTGGCCGACGCGGCCGCCGGCGCCTCTGCGCGGGCGGCGCCCAGGCCGGCACGCTTGACGGCCAGGGCCTGACGCTGTTTCTCCAGCATCGCGGCCCGGCGGGCGGCGGCGGGCAGCTTCGACGGGTCGTAGCCGCTGAACCGGACGACGGGCGCGCTGTCGTGCTCGTCGAGCCCGGCCGGCCACGAGCGCCCGCACTGATCGCAGTACCAGCGCGCCGGCGTCCGGCTGCCGTCCGCGTTCGTCGTCGGTGGCAGCAGTCCGAGCCGGCCGCCGTGCCGGCACCGGCCGAACCAGTACAGCAGCAGCCCGGCTGCGGCCGCGGCCGCGGCGACGCCCATCATCACGGGTGCCGCCACGGCCAGCCCCCCGACGACGAGCATGCCCCCTGTCCAGATGAAGACGTGTTGGCGAGTCATCGGCCTGATGGAACGCGAGGGCCTGTCCTCCCCTGTCAGGGGCGGGGTGCAGAATTCGCGATGTGGGTCGGTGGCCATCTGGCAGAAACTGCAATCGTCCGCCGATGGGGCGAAAGTCTGCGTAGCCACTAAATATTTGATAAACCTAAGGATAGACACGACGTGCCTATCGATCTTCGCTTGACACCCGGCTGGCACGTTCCTAGAATCTCGTTCGGTCCGGCCACGGTCGCCCCTTTTGGCGGCGCGGCACCAAGGAGTCACATGGCAGCATCACCAGAACGCACGGACAAGGAAGACCGGACGGACAAGGAACGTCTGAAGGCGGTCGAACTCGCGTTTGGCCAGATCGAGAAGCAGTTCGGCAAGGGCGCGATCATGCGGCTGGGCGGCAAGGAAATCGCCCCGATCCCGGCCATCTCGACCGGTTCGATCAGTCTCGATTGGGCCCTAGGTGTGGGCGGCCTGCCGCGCGGGCGCGTCATCGAGATCTTCGGCCCGGAATCGTCGGGCAAGACCACGCTGGCGCTCCAGACCATCGCCCAGGCGCAGAAGCTCGGCGGCGTTGCGGCGTTCGTCGACGCGGAACACGCGCTCGATGCGCAGTACTCGCAGAAGCTCGGCGTCGATCTCGAGAACCTCCTCGTCTCGCAGCCCGACAACGGCGAGCAGGCGCTCGAGATCACCGAGGTCCTCATCCGCTCCAACGGCGTCGACGTCGTCGTCGTCGACTCGGTGGCCGCACTGGTCCCGCGCGCGGAAATCGAGGGCGAGATGGGCGAGGCCCAGATGGGCCTGCAGGCGCGCCTGATGTCGCAGGCCCTGCGCAAGCTCACGGGCGTCGTGGCGAAGTCGAAGACGTGCCTGATCTTTATTAACCAGCTCCGCGAGAAGATCGGCGTCATGTTCGGCAACCCGGAAACGACCACCGGCGGTCGCGCGCTGAAGTTCTACTCGTCGGTGCGCATCGACATCCGCCGCATCGGGGCCATCAAGGACGGGGACCAGATGGTGGGCGGCCGCACGCGCGCCAAGGTCGTGAAGAATAAGGTGGCCCCGCCGTTCCGCGAGGCCGAGTTCGACATGATGTACGGCGAAGGGATCTCGCGTGAAGGCGACCTGCTCGATCAGGGCGTGGAGCGCAAGATCATCGAGAAGAGCGGAACCTGGTTCTCGTACGGCAGCGACAGACTCGGCCAGGGTCGCGAGAACGCCAAGACGTTCCTCAGGCAGCACCCGGACATGGCGAGCGAGATCGAAATGAAGCTCCGCAAGGAGATGGGGCTGCCGGTGGCCACGGAGTAGCACACGGAAGGGGCGACGCGTGCGTCGCCCCGCCTCCCTGCCTCCTTCCAGCCTGCCGCCTCCCCGCCTTCATATACACTCCGCCCATGCCCCGTCTCGTCGCGTCCCTGTGTGCTGTCGTCGCGTTCGCGCTGATTGTCCGGTCTCCGGTCGCCCGCGCGCAGGCTCCGGCGACGGCGACGGCGCCCCTCGACTTCTCGTTCCGCGCCGACGGCAGCCGGTGGCTCCCGGTGACCGTAACAGGTGGCGGCACTACCTACGACGTGCCGTGGCCGGAAACCACCGGGCCGGCGTGGGACACGGCGCTGCTGGCCGTGGGCGTCGCGACACCCCCGCTGCCGGCAACGCCGGCCCCGGCGGCAGATGAAACCGCGACACCGGCTCCCCTGCCCCCAACACCGTACGTCGAGATCACCGCCGGCTCGTACCGCGACAGACAGTATTTCCGCGCGGGCGAGACAGGGCCACGCTGGCTCAATGTGTCGGCCCTGCGCGACGTCGTCACGCCCGGCACCGCCGTGCGCCTGCGGACCGAGGGCATGACGATTGGCACGGGGCCCTCGACCCTGCGCCTGTTCGACGCGCGCCCCGACCTGTCGAAGACCGTCCTCGTCCTGGCCCCGCACCCGGACGACGCGGAGATCGCGGCCTTTGCCCTCTATGCGACGACAACGGCGACCGTGGCGACGGTCACCGCCGGTAACGCCGGCTCCCCCACTTATGAAGCCGTGTTCGACGACGACGAGGAAGCGGCGCAGTATCACTTCAAGGGGCGGGTGCGCGTCATCGACAGCATCACGGTCCCGTGGCAGGGCGGCGTGCCGCCGGAGCGGGCCGTGAACCTGGGCTACTTCGATGCGCGGCTCGGGACGATGTTCGAGGCGCCCGCTCAGGTTGTCCCCGAGATGTATGGACCAAATACGGACGTGGGGCAGTACCGGCAGTACAACGTCAGCCCGCTCGTGCGCCGGGGATCGCGATCCTCGACGTGGCAGAACCTCGTGGCCGACCTCGAGGCGCTGTTGCGGCGCGTGAAGCCCACGGTCATTGCCGCACCGCACCCGCAGCTCGACTCGCATCGCGACCACCAGTTCACGACCGTCGCGCTCGTGGAGGCGCTGGCCCGGTGGCGACGTGACGTGACGCTGCTGCTCTACACCAATCACGCCGACAGCAATCGTTATCCGTACGGACCAGCGGGCACGATCCTGTCACTGCCTGCCGTCAGCGCGCCCGTGGAACTCGATCGCGTGTTCTCGCTGCCCGTGCCTGTCGATCTGCAGCGCCGCAAGCTGTTCGCGCTCGAGTCCATGCACGACCTGCGCTACTCCCCGACGCGACAGTACCAGCTCGCGATTGGCGATGGGCGCACAATCCAGCCCGAGAAGCCCGGCCCCGGGCCCGACATCACGTACCTGCGCCGCGGTCCACGTTCGAACGAGCTGTTCTTCGTCTACGACCAGGATACGGTCAAGCCGATGATCGACGCGTTCCTCGCCCCGTGGCGCGCCAGGGCGGCCGGTAGTCGGTAGTCGGTAGTCCCCTGGGGCTGAAGCCCCCAGGGCTCCACGGATTTGCCGGTCGTCTGCCACGATCCGATTCCCGAGGGCTCGACGCGGATGGCGACATCGCGGACGCCGTCCGCGTTCTGTCACGACTGCCTGCTGTCGTAGTCAGACGCGCGGTTCGCGGCGCCGCGCCGAGAATTGACGCGGCGTCGTGTCGGACTCCCCGACCTCGTGTTCTACCTGACGTTCGGCGTCGCGCAGGTGATCGAGCATGGCCCGCTGGGCGATGTGACTGTTGCGATCGCGGATGGCCTGGTAGATCCGCCGGTGCTTGTCGACGAGCATCGGCAGGCTGCGATCGGCCGGCAGGGTCGAACGTCGCGCCTCGAAGAAGCGGCGCGAGACCATCTCGACGATCGACGCGAGAATCGCATTGCCCGAGGCCTGGGCGACGGTCTTGTGGAAGAGCAGGTCGTAGTCGAGAAAGCGCCTCGGGTTGCCGACCGATGCCGACATGCCGTTGAGCGCGGCCCCCAGCGCCGCGATGTCGTCGGACGTGGCGCGCTCGGCCGCCATCCCCGCCACCCACGACTCGAGCGCGCGACGCGCCTCGAACATCTCGCGGCGCGACAGGCCGTGCAGCGCCGACAGGAAGTGGAACTGTTCGCTGTCGAGCACGAGCGGCCCGTCGGCCACGAACGTGCCGGCCCCGTGCCTGATCGCCAGCACGCCCTGCGTGGCCAGCGCCTGCAGGCCCGCGCGGATCGTCGTCCGGCTCAGCCCGAGCTGCCGGGCCAGCTCGCGTTCGGGTGGGAGGCGTTCACCGCGATCGAGTTCGCCACGCTGGATCCTGTCGCGAATGTGATCGGTGACACGGCGCGTGGCCGTCCCTAGCCTGTGGGTGGCGACAACGGCGGATCGGGAACTCATGGCGGAGGGCACGGCACCGGGGGGCGCGTGCGACAGTATCAGCACGACAAGACGAGAGGGTCAAGCGAGACGCGCGGCCGATCGGGCCGCGGCTGGTGCCGGTGCGGGCGACGCGCGGCGCGAGAGGGGGGATTCGGCAGGTGGGCGGTGTAACATCTCCGGACACGCGATCCGTGGCCCGGAGGCTCGACGTGTCTCGATTGTTCCGACTGAGTGTCCCCGTTGCCCTCGCGGCGGCCTGCTCGACGATGGCCTGCATGAGTGCTCCTCCCCCGCCCTTCACCCAGGTCACCGTGAGCGGAGGCGCGATCGAAGGTCTCGCGCCAAACGACGCGGGTGTCCGCGCGTTCCTGGGGATTCCATACGCGGCACCCCCTGTCGGCCCGAAGCGCTGGATGGCCCCTGAACCGGTGCCGGCATGGACCGGCGTCCGCACGGCCACGGCCTTCGGGGCGCGCTGCGTGCAGACGACGCCGTTTGCCGACATGATTTTCCGCAGCGTCGACGAGAGCGAGGACTGCCTGACGCTGTCCGTCTGGACGCCGGCCGGGGCCCCGACCGATCGTCTTCCGGTGATGGTGTGGATTCACGGCGGTGGCTTTTTCGCGGGTGCCAGCGACGAGGGGCGTCACGAGGGGACGGCCCTGGCCGAGCGTGGCGTGGTCCTCGTGACGATCAACTACCGGCTCGGCGTCCTGGGATTTCTTGCCCACCCCGAACTCACGGCCGAATCGCCGACGCACAGTTCGGGCAACTACGGCCTGCTCGATCAAGTGGCGGCCCTGCGATGGGTCCGCGACAACATCGCGGCGTTCGGCGGCGATCCGGGCAACGTCACGATCTTCGGCGAGTCGGCTGGATCGTTTTCGGTCAGCGCCCTCATGGCCTCGCCGCTCACGACCGGCCTGTTCCACAAGGCCATCGGCCAGAGCGGGGCGTTCTTCTCGCGCCTGTCATTGCCCGTCGTGCCGCTGGCGCGCGCCGAGGCCGACGGCGTCGAGTTCGCGCGCACGGTGGGCGCCGCGTCTCTGGCCGACCTGCGCGCCGCGGCACCCGCCGATCTCACCGCCCACGTCGGCCCCAACCCCACGCGATTCGCGCCCATCGTCGATGGACACCTGCTGACAGGCGATCCGTGGGACGTCTTTGCCGCTGGCCAGCAGCAGCGCGTGCCGCTGCTGGCCGGCTGGAACTCCGCCGAGAGCCAGCAGCCGCCCACGACCATCGCCGCCGTGCGCGCGCAACTGCGTCGGCAGTTCCCCGCGGACACAGCCGAGGCCCTGCGGCTGTATCCGACGGACACGGACAGCGACGCCACGCAATCGGCCACGGCGCTGGCCAGCGATCTCTTCATCGGCTACAACACTTGGAAGTGGATCGAGGTGCACGCGGCCACGTCGGGGATGCCCGTCTACCGGTACCTCTTCGATCATGTGATCCCCACGACCACCGGCGATCCCGCGGCCGACAGTCCGGGGGCGGCGCACGCCACGGACATCGAATTCGTCTTCGACACCCTCGACACGCGCGCGCTCGCCTGGCGCGACGTGGACCGGCGCGTGGCCGACACCTTCGGCGCGTACTGGACGACGTTCGCGAAGACCGGGGATCCCAACGGGGAGGCGCTGCCGGCCTGGCCGGCGTGGAACGCGGCCAGCCGCCAGATCCTGCGGCTGACCGGCACGCCGGCGGCTCTGGACGAGCCTCATCGCGCACGCTACGTGCTGCTCGATCGCACCGAGCAGCGACTGCGGGATCAGGATCCATGGCACTGACGTTCATCGCCCCGGCCGTGCTGGCCGGCGCCCTGCTGCTGGTGCCGACCGGGACCGACGCGCGCCAGTCGTTCGACATCTACGCGAGCATCGAACGCGCGGCGGATGCGAGCGCGGCCGCGGCCCTCGACGACGTGACGCCGCAGATCGAGCCCAGCGCAATCCCGAGCGGCCCGTCAACCTTCCACGGCGCCGTCGTCGATTCGCTGCGCCTGCTGATGATCGAGCACAGCACGCGGATCGCCTTTCAGGCCAAGACGCGCCGCGAACTGGGCGGCCCGTTCTGGCAAGACTACCGGCGCTCGGTGAAGATTCCCGATACTTGGGAAGATGGCGACAGCTGGGCGGTCAATTACGTGGGCCACCCGATTCACGGCGCGGCCTCCGGGTTCATCTGGCTCGATCACGAGGACGGCGCTCACGATCCGGACATCGGCTTTTCACGCGCGTACTGGGGCAGCCGGGGACGGGCGACCGCATGGGCCGCGGTCTACAGCGTGCAGTTCGAGTTCGGTCCGCTGAGCGAAGCCTCGATCGGGAACGTGGGCCTGCGCGAGGGCACGACGGGCTGGGTCGATCACGTGGTAACGCCGGCCGGCGCGCTCGGGTTCATGGTGGCCGAGGACGCCATCGACCGCTATCTCGTGCGCCGCATCGAGGGGTGGACGTCCAATCGCGTGCTGCGCGCCGCCGCCCGCATGCTCCTCAACCCGAGCCGGACGTTATCGAACACCGCCCAGGGACGACTCCCCTGGTTCCGCGTCGCCCGGCCGCTCCAGTACTGACGCCGAGCGCGCGTGAGCGTCATCGCTCCGTTCGTCGAGAACGGTGCCGTCCCAGCGCGGGACGTCCGTCAGCGCCGCGGCGCGAGCCACGGCGTGCGTGGCCACCGGCGTGGTGAGCATGACGAACGCGGCGATGCTCGCCGCCCGCGCCACCGATCCGCTCTCCGCCAGGTCGATGGCCGTACCGAGCAGCAGGCACGCGAGCCCGAGCGTCGATGCCTTCGACGTCGCCTGCATGCGCGTGAGCAGGTCCGGCATGCGCAGGGTTCCCACGGCGGCCAGCAGCGCGAACGTCGCGCCGACGATCCAGAGCGACGCCGACAGCCAGGCCAGCATCACAGCCCCTTCCGTTCGATGTATCGCGCGTACGCGATCGTGCTGACGAACGCGATGAGGGCGATGATCAGCGCCGTGTCGAGGAACGACCGCTGGCCCGTCGCCGCCGCGGCGACGACCAGCAGGCCGACCGACAACGTGCCGAGCAGGTCGGCGGCCACGACGCGATCGGGCACCGACGGCCCGAGCGCCAGGCGGAGCATGGCGCAGGCAGCCGCCAGTGCCAGCATGAACATGGCGATGGAGATAGCGGTGGTCAACATCTGCACTCCAGACAGCGCGGCCGTTTCAGGCAAACAGCCTGACGACGCGACGTTCGTATCCGTTCTTCAATTCAGCCCTGGTGGCCTCGGGCGTCTCCATGTGCATCACGTGGACGTACATCGTGTGCCGATCCTCGGAAATGTCGAGCGCGATGCTCCCGGGCGTGAGGTTCACCAGCGTGGTGAACATCAGGATCTCGGCATCACTCTTCACGTCGAGCGGCACGCGGACGACGGCGGGCCGCAGCATCCGGTTCGGCCTGATGACGTCGAGCGCGAGTTTCAGGTTGGCCCGCACGAAGTCGTACGCCAGGAACGCGGACAGACTGAGGAAAGGCCCCACCTTCCCCAGATACTGGGGCGGCAGTGCCCCGCCCCGCGTCAGGACCTGCAGGACCAGGTAGCCGATGCCGTAGCCGATCGCCAGGTTCGCAAGCGACAACTGGCCCTGGAGGGCCGTCCACGCGAGCGCGAGCAGGAGGTTGGCAAACAGCATGCTACCGCCCCCGTCCCAGCCCCGAGTCGAGCACGGCGCGAATGTAGTCCTGCGGGGCGAGCAACTGATCCGCCGCACGCGTCGTCATCCGGAAGAGTGGCTCGGCGCCGACGGTCATCCCGACGATGAGCAGGCTGAGCGCGACGACGGGCACCATCAGCGGCCGACTCGGTGTCGGCGCCACGGCCGGCTTCGTGGCCGGCTTCCAGAACGCCTCGTCCCAGAGCCTGGCAATCGACACGATCGTCAGCAGGCCCACCACGAGCACGACGGCCCCGGTGACGTAGAAGCCCGCCCCGAACGTCCCGCGCAGGACGGCGAGCTTGCCGATGAATCCCGACAGCGGCGGCAGGCCCGCCAGCGAGAACATCGGGATCAGCGCTATCACCCCGGTCCACGGGTGATCGCGGTAGAGCGAGCCGAGCGCCGCGAGATCCGTGGTCCGGCGCAGTTGGAGCAGGATGCCGCTGACGAAGAACAGTGTCGTGATCACCAGGATGTGGTGCGCGAGGTACAGCAGCGATCCGGCCATCGCCGCCGAGGTGCCGATCGACAGCCCGATGGTCGTGTAGCCGATGTGGCCGATCAGGTTGAACGCGAGCACGCGGCGGAAATCGCGCTGTGACAGCGCCCCGATCAGGCCGAGGAGCATCGTGGCGATCGACATCCACAGCAGCAGCGTGAGCGGCCATGGGGAGCCATCGCGGAACAGCAGCGAGAAGACGCGGATCAGCGCGTAGATGCCCACCTTCGTGAGCAGGCCGGCGAAGACGGCCCCGATGGGCGCGGGCGGCAGCGGGTACGAGGCCGGCAGCCAGAAGAGGAAGGGGAACAGCGCGGCCTTGATGCCGAATGCCGTGAGGAACAGCATCGCCAGCACGAGATCGAGGCCCGGCTCGTGGCGCGACGGCCACACGGCGGCCAGATCCGCCATGTTCAGCGTGCCGGCACTGCCGTACAGCAGGCCGAGCCCGGTCAGGAAGACGGCCGAGGCCAGCAGGTTGATGGTGACGTAGTTGAAGGCCGCGGCCACCTGATCGTTCGTCCGATGCAGGGCCATCAGCACGAACGACGCCATCAGCATGATCTCGAAGAACACGTAGAGGTTGAAGAGATCGCCCGTCAGGAAGGCCCCCGCCACCCCCATGAACAGAATCTGCAGCAGCGGATGGTAGCCGTAGGCCTCGCGGCGCGGATCGACGCCACCGAACGAGGCCGCGCACGCGGCCATGCCGACGATGCCGACCGCCACGACGAGCATCGACGAGAACACGTCAGCGACGAGCGTGATGCCGAACGGCGCGGGCCAATCGCCCATCTGCGCCACGACATAGCCCTGCTGCTGGACCTGGAGGAACAGCACGAGCGCCGCGGCGAGCTGCGCGAACGATCCGGTGAACGCAATCCAGCGCTGCTGCGCCGGTTTCGCAGGCGCCAGCAGCAGCACGACCGCCGTGCACAACGGCACGATGATCGGCAGGACGAGCGTCATGCGCTCCCTTCAGACCGGATGTCGTCGACGTCGTCGGATCCGAGCGACTGGTGGACGCGGTGCGCCAGCACGAGTGTGAACGCCAGGACGCCGAATCCGATGACGATCGCCGTGAGAATGAGCGCTTGAGGGACCGGATCGGCGTAGGGGGCGATCGGCTCGAGTTCACCGGGCGGAATCACCGGCGGGTTCGATCGCGTCAGGCCGCCAGCCGCGAAGATCAGGATGTTCGTGCCGTTCGAGAGCAGACCGAGACCGATGATGATCTGCGCCAGTCGGCGCCGCAGCATGAGATATAACCCCGTGGCGTAGAGCACGCCCGAGACGATGGCGAAGACCAGTTCCATCGTCAGGCCTCCGCCAGGGTGAAGGTCATCGTCAGGACCACGCCGATGACCACGAGGAAGACGCCGACGTCGAAGAGCGCGGGCGAGCCGAGGCCGCCCCACCAGAGCGCGGTCAGAAACGGCAGGCCCTGCGCCGACGCGAGCAGCCCGCTGCCGAGGGCCACCAGCAACCCGACGCCCAGCAGCCGTTCGGGATCGACGAGCAGTGCGCGGCGCGCGGCCGCGACGCCGAAGGCAAAGGCCTGCAGCGCGTAGGCCGCCGAAACGATGAGGCCGGCCACGAAGCCGCCGCCGGGCTCGTTGTGGCCGCGTCCGAGCATGAAGAGCGCGAACAGCAGCAGCAGCGGCATCAACACGCGCGTTGCGACCTGGAGAATGAGCGAGTTCACGGGCGCCCCCGCTCGTCGGCACCGATCCGCAGCAGCGCGTGCACGCCGATGGCGGCCACCACCAGCACGGTAATTTCCCCCATCGTGTCGAAACCGCGGAAGTCCACGAGGATGACGTTGACGATGTTCCGGCCGTGCCCGACGGTCGCACTCATCTCGGCGAAATAGTGGGACAGCCGCGAGGTGCCGTCGCCGGTGCCCACGAGCAGCACGAGCGTGCCCACGACGACGCCCACGACGCCGGCGACGATGGCGTCACGCATCCGGATGAGGCGCGAGGACAGGTGCGCGAACGAGCCGAACATGCGGAAGACGAGGACGAAGATGACGGCCGTCAGCGTCTCGACGGAGAACTGCGTCATCGCCAGGTCCGGCGCCCCGTAGGTGACGAAGAGTAGTGCAACGCCGTAGCCGACAGCGCCGAGCGCGAGCACGGCGCGCATGCTCGACGTGGCCCGGGCCGCCATCACCGCACCGGCGCAGATCACGAGCGCGATCACCATCTCGTAGGCGCGCAACGGTGTCAGCGCCTCGATCGACCATCCACCCCCGCCGAGGAACAGGCCGCTGCTGATCAGGAACGCGGTCGTGACGATGAGGACCAGGACGTACGACCGCAGAGAGCGGCTGTACAGAGCTGGCGCGACGAACGCGCTCACCGCATCCAGCAGACGCAGGGTCACGACGTACACACGCTCGCTGCCCACCGAGCCCGGCAGTCCCTTCCGCAGGACCGCACGTTGCGTGTAGAGCCCGCCGGCCAGCGCCAGCGTGAGGACGCTCAGGCCGAGCACCGGCGTGAAACCGTGCCACAACACCAGCGCCACCGGTGTGAAGGCTCCGGTCACGCTCGCCGCGGCCAGGGCAATGGGCGTATTGACGATGCCGGGCACGAGGGCGAACACCACGCCGGCCAGGGCGAGGAACAGCGGACCGAACCACATGGGCCAGGCAGGCTCGTGGGCCGCGTCGAAGCGGGACGGCCGCGCACCGGTGAACGGCCCGACGCCGGTGACGAGCCCGGCCATGCCCGACAGCGCATTGGCCGCGACCGAGATGGCCAGCAGCAGACCGGCTGCGCCCGCGTACTGCCACTCGGCCTCGTAGAACAGTTCCTTGCCGAAGAATCCGAAGAACAGCGGCACGCCCATCATCGAGGCCGCGGCCAGGGCGGCGGCGAGCGCCGTGCGCGGCATCACGGTGCGCAGGCCGGCCAGTTGTGTCACGTCACGCGTGCCGGCCTCGTGATCGATCGCGCCGGCCACCATGAAGAGCGTCCCCTTGTACGCGGCGTGCGCGATCATGTAGACGACGGCCGCGACAATCGCCCCCGGCGTGCCGATGCCGATCATCAGGACCAGCGATCCGAGGGCGCTCACGGTGGAAAACGCGAGCACGCGCTTGAGGTCGGTCTCCTGTACCGACCGCCAGGCGGCCCCCACCATCGTGATGCCGCCGACGACCAGCAGCGTCGTGCTCCAGAGCGTGGTGCCGCCGAGAATCGGCATCATCCGGGCAATCAGGTACACGCCCGCCTTGACCATCGTGGCCGAATGCAGGTACGCGCTCACGGGCGTGGGCGCCGCCATCGCGTTCGGCAGCCAGAAATGGAATGGCACCTGGGCAGACTTGGTGAACGCCGCCAGCAGGAACAGCAGCGTGCACGCCAGATAGGTCGGGTGTGCGGTGACGTCGATGCCGCTGCGGATCACGCCCGACACCGTCGTCTCGCCGGTGATCTGCGCCAGGAGCACGGTGCCGCCCAGCAGCGCAATGCCGCCGGCCGCGGTGACGAGCAGCGCCTGCATGGCCGCCGCGCGGGCAGCGGGCGTGTCGTGTTCGAACCCGATCAGCATGAACGAGGCAAAGCCCGTCAGCTCCCAGAACACGAAGAGCGCGAACAGGTTGTCCGACAGCACCACGCCAAGCATCGCGCCCATGAACACGAAGAGCCAGGCGAGCAGCCGGGCCAGGTGCGGGTGGCCCTTCAGGTACGCCGACGCGAACAGCACGATGAGGGCGCCGATGATCGTGATCATCAGCGCGAAGAGCAGGCCGAGGCCATCGAGCGTGAACTGGAGCGTCAGGCCGAGGCTCGGGGCCCACGCGAGCGAGACGACCTGCGTCCCCTCGACGGCGACGCGCGTGCGCAGCTCGTGTTCGAACACCACGGCGAGCAGCGCCGGCCACACGGCCAGCCATCGCGCGCGTGTCGGCCAGCGCCCGGCCACGAGGGCGGCAACCAGCGCAAACACGAACGGCGACAGCACGAGGAGCGGAATCATCAACTGGTCGATGCAGATCGGGCCGGACAATACGATGGCCCAGGTGCGCAGGACGCCCGACGATTCGGGGGCCGCTGCAGAATTCTAACGGAAAGACCGGGCACTCCTGGCACAGGCGACGCAAAAAAGCGGCCGGGACGGACGCGCACGCGTCCTCCCGGCCCGGGTCCCTGTCGGCCCGCGGCGGCGGGCGTGTCGATACGCCCGCTACTCGATGGTGTCGTTCACGCGCACTTCACCTTCGACGATCCGGCAGACGGACGACTGCGAGAGCACCTGCGTCACCTCGATGACCGCCACCTTGCCGACCACCCGATCGAGCACGCGCCCGTCGGCATCCTTGATTTCATCGGTCACCCGGCTCACGTCGAAGCGCTGGCCCACGGTCACGCCGCCGGCCTGGCCACGGTTGATGTAGACGAGCTTCTCCTTCAGTCCGACGACCTGCCCGCCAGGTGCCGCGGGTGCGGCGGCCTTGAGCGTGCCGGCCTGCTGGCCGAGGCGCTGCACCACCTGCTCGATGGCCGGCCGCAGGGCCTCCTGTGCCGCGCCTTGATCGAAGTTCCGCTCACCGCCGGTGCCACGGAACGATCCACCGCCCATCCGCTTGTTTCCCTGCCCCTCGGCCGCGACGAGGATTTCGCCCGTCTCGGTGCTGACCAGCCGGACGTCGACCTTCGCCTCGGCATTCGTCACCGACGCGCCAATGCCGCCGAACGCCCTGATCGATCCGCCCGTGCGCTCCACCGAGAACTGCGTGATCGACCCGGTGAGGATGAACTGCACGCCGAGCAGTTTGCCGATGCGGGCCGCCGTCGACGTGTCCACCGCGCCTGTCTGCCCGAGCTTCTGTTCGGCCATGATGGCCTCCAGCTGGGACCGCTCGACGACGGTGAAGTTCCCGCCCTTGATCAACTGCGTCACCAGCTCGTCGGCTGCGGCCTCGCCGAGGTGATCGCCCCACCAGCTCCACGAGCTGTTGTTGGCAAAGTTCATGACGGCGACACGCGGGCGCCCCTGCGCCTGCTGGGCCAGCGCCGGCACCACCGACGCGACGCACAGCGCAGAGACGACCGCAACAGCGACGGTCAACGATCGGGATGCACGGACCATGGGTAAGCCTCCAGACCGCGGATTATAAGCGACGGCGGGCCACCGCGACCCGTATCCGGAGACGCACGGGCCCTTCTGGTAGACTCTCGGCATCGAACCAGACGATGGTGCGCACGTCTTCCCGCCCCGGGGTGCTGGATCGGGTCCGGCCCGCGATGCCTTCACCAGCTTCATCCTTTCGGCCCCGCCCCTGGCTGCTGCTGACGGCAGTCGCAGCGCTCTTCCTGTTCGGCGCGTGCGCCCGCGACACGCCCGCCGCTGCACAGCCCGACACGACCCGGATCGCCCTGATTGCCGGCCGGCCGAGCCATCCGCCCGGGATGCACGAGTTCCGGGCCGGCGCCTTGCTCATGCAGAAGGGCCTGGCGGGCGTGGCGGGCCTGCAGGTGGACGTGTACCCGATGGGGTGGCCGTCGAAGATCGTCGACGGCCAGGAGGTCGACGACCACGCGGCGCTCGAGGACGCGGATGCCGTATTGATTTACGCTGACGGCGGCAGCGGGCACCCGGCCCTGCAGCGCGATCACCAGGCGGTCCTCGATCGCCTCGCCGCGCGCGGTGTCGGGCTCGGCTTCGCGCACTACGCCGTCGAAGTCCCGCCGGGCGCGGACGGTGGCGACGCGATGCTGCGCTGGAACGGCGGCTTCTACGAGCACCTCTACTCGGTCAACCCGATGTGGCGGCCGGAGTTCACGTCGCTGCCCACCCATCCGATCACGCGCGGTGTCGGGCCGTTCGCCACGCATGACGAGTGGTACTTCAACATGCGCTGGACCGGCGACGCGGCCGCACGCGCGCGAATCACGCCGCTCCTCGTGGCGCGCCCCGACGACGCGGTGCGCCGGGGCCCGTACGTGAGCCCGCCCGGGCCGTACGATCACATCATCGCGGACAGCGGCCGTGACGAGACGATGATGTGGGCGTACGAGCGCGCGGATGGCGGCCGCAGTTTCGGGTTCACCGGCGGCCACACGCACGCCAACTGGGGGGACGTGAACCAGCGGCGGATCGTACTCAACGCCCTCCTCTGGATCGCCGGGATGGACGTGCCGGCCGGCGGCGTGGTCGACACGATCACCGCCGCGGATCTGACGATGAACCTGGACGATAAGTAGCCACGGACGACGGGGGCCGCGCAGACGCAGCCAGGATCAGAGGCCGAAGAAGGTCTTCGTCCGCGTCCAGATGATCGGCATCGAGTCGGTCAGCTGGTGGCCGTCGTCGACCAGCAGCAGGTCGGCCGTCGGCCGTGTGGCGCACCAGCGCTCGACCATCCCCGCGTCGACCACGTCGTCCTGACGCCCCTGGATCACGAGCATGGGGCGATCGAGCCGGAGGTCGAAAGCGTCACGATCGATGGCGCTGGCGTAGAGCGCGTAGCCGACGGTGCGCGGTTCGCCGAGGGCGTAGTGAAAGACCGTGACCGTCCCGGCCTCCCGCCACGCGTCAATCGCGTACGGCCCGAGGTGCGTCAGTCGGTTGCCGCCGAAATCGAGCGCGGGCGCCAGCAGCACGAGACGATCAACGCGCCGGCCGGCATCGGCCGCCGCCGCATGCACGGCGACGTACGCGCCGAGGCTCGACCCGATGAGCGCCACGGGCCCGGCCCCGGCCGCCTCGATGGCCGCCAGCGTCTGGTCGATCATCCGCGTGACGGTCAGCGTCTCGAACGCCGGCTGGTTGAAATCCGGGCACGTGTATCCGACCCCGCGCGCGGCGCACTCCTGCGCGAACACCCGCGCCTTCGACGACGCGGGCGACGAGGCGAATCCGTGCAGGTAGATGACGTGGCGGACCGGGGTCGTCTCGCGCATCCCGTCAGATGACCGTCGTGCAGCCGGGACGGCAGAGGCACGCGATCCCGGCGCCCCCCTCGGTCTCGTAGTTGTAAGTCAGTTCCTCGCCCTTGCGGATGTTGCGGGCCGCGCGAATCCAGATCATGTCACCGACGATCTGCGTATAGCAGTTCGGCCGGCACCGGTGATTGATGAACCGCGCGATGTTCCCACCCACCGCCGCGTCGCGCACAGTCTTGCGGTTGAGGATGAAACACCAGATGCAGCCCTGCTTCAGGTAACGCTTCTCGCGCTTGTCACTTTCCTTCCACGAAATCTTCTCGCCGGCATAGTGCACGATGCGCGAATTCTTGGTGATCGGCTCGAGCGCGTAGACACCCCACCCCGCGATCTTCGACTTGCGGCGCTCGATGGCCTTCAGCGGCGCTGTGGGTTCCACGGAGGCGCGACGGGCAGGACGCGATGGCCTGGCTGTCGTCTTCCCGTTCGTGTGCTTGACGCTCTTCTTCCTGACAGTCTTCAAGGGACGAGTGGACACGACGGGAGATTCTACAGGAAGGCGGGGAGGCGACAGGCGGGAAGACGTTCGGAGCCCCGGAGCTTCGGCCTCGGGGAAGACGCGAAGAAGGCTACAGGGCGACGAGGCCACACGGCGGCGGGTTCAGTGAAAGTCGTAGGAAGCGATGACGGGACCGACGCGGCGCAGCGGGTGAATGCGTTCGGCTTTCACGGACACGACCCCGTGCTGGTTCTGGAGAATGCCGTCGACGATCAGGTAGGGCTCGTCGACGATGGTGCGGTTGAAGCGATCGAACACGTCGGGCTGGACGATGACGTTGGCGATGCCGGATTCGTCTTCCATCGAGAGGAAGACGAATCCTTTCGCCGTGCCCGGACGCTGGCGTGTGATGACCGCCCCGGCCACGCGGACACGCCGGCCGGCGTGTCCGCGTGGCAGGTCGCTGGCACGCTGCACGCCGCGCGCCGTCAGCGACGCGCGGACGAAGGCCATCGGGTGCGGGCCGATCGACAGCCCGCTCGTGTCGTAGTCGGCCCGCACCCGCTCGGCCAGGGTCATGGAGGCGAGCGGGGCGGCGGCCGTGGCCGCCGTCCCGCCCGCCCCCAACTCATCGCTGAGCAGCGGGCCGGCCGGACGGCCGGCCCGCTCGGCCTGCCAGAGCGCCGTTCGGCGGTCCCCGCCGAACGACGCGAGGGCGCCGGCCTCGGCCAGCGCCCGCATCTCCTCCTGCCGCACGTCCGCGGCGCGCACGAGCGCATCCAGGCTCGAAAACCGCTGCCCCGATCGTCCCCCGGGAGGCTGCGCGCCCGTCGTCTCCGCGATCCGCTGCCCGGCGCCTTCCCGCAGGCCGCGCACGTAGCGCAGCCCCATCCGGATGATCCCGTCGGGCTGCACCACACAGTTCCACGCCGAGACCTGCACGTCGATCGGGGCGAAGCGCACGCCGCGCCGCTGCGCGTCCTTGACGAGCGTGGCCGGATGATAAAACCCCATCGGCTGGTTGTTGAGGAGGGCCGTGTAGAACGCCTCCGCGTGGTGCACCTTGAGAAACGCACTCGCGTAAGCCAGCAGGGCGAAGCTGGCGGCGTGGGACTCGGGAAACCCGAAGAGCGCGAACGACGTGATCGCCTCTACCACCCGATCGGCCGGCGCGCCCGTGATGCCGTTCTTCGCCATCCCCTCGCGCAACCGCGTCTCGATCGCCCGCATCCGCGCTACCGATCGCTTGAATCCCATGGCCCGGCGCAGTTCCTCGGCTTCCCCGCCCGAAAATCCGGCCACGATCATGGCCATGCGGAGCAACTGCTCCTGGAACAGGGGCACGCCCTTCGTACGTTTCAGCACCGGTTCGAGTGACGGATGCGGATAGGTCACCGGCTCGCGCTCGTCCCGGCGCGCGAAATACGGGTGCACCATGTTGCCGACAATGGGTCCGGGCCTGATGATGGCCACTTCCACCACGAGGTCGTAGAACACCCGGGGCCTGAGACGCGGCAGCGTCGCCATCTGGGCGCGCGATTCCACCTGGAACACGCCGACGGTATCGGCGCGGGTCAGCAGATCGTAGACGGCCGTGTCCGTCGTCTCCATGCGCGCGAGATCGAAGACCGACTGATCCCAATCGCCGAAGACCGACGCCCCGGGGCTCCGCGGAGGCTCCGCCAGGGGCCTGGCGATCATCCGCCTCGATCCATCGTCGCGCCCGTTGACGATGTCGATGGCTTCCTCGAGCACGGCCATCATGCCGAGGCCGAGCAGATCGACCTTGATGAGGCCGAGATCCGCGCAGTCGTCCTTGTCCCACTGCACCACCACCCGTCCGGGCATGGCGGCGTTCTCGATCGGCACCACCTCGTCGAGCCGTCCCTGGCACAGCACCATGCCCCCGGAGTGCTGACTGAGATGTCTCGGCAGATCCTGCATCGCGCCCCACAGCGTCGCGAACTGCCGGTACCGCCGGTCCCCGGGATCGAGGCCGGCCTCGCGGAGGTGGCGCGCCAGGGTATCGGCCGGATCGACGAACTCGAACGGCGTCATCGCCTTCGCGAGCCGCCCCACGTCGCCGGCGTCGAGGTCGAGGACCTTGCCGAGTTCGCGCGCGGCGCTGCGTCCGCGATACGAGATGACGTTGGCCGTCATGGCCGCTCCGAGCCGGCCGTAGCGCTGGTAGACGTACTGGATGACGCGCTCGCGACGCTCGCCGCTCGGCAGATCCAGATCGATGTCGGGCCACTCGCGACGCTCGGCCGAGAGGAACCGCTCGAACAGCAGATCCATCCCGACGGGATCGACAGCCGTGATGCCGAGCGCGTAGCACACGGCGCTGTTGGCCGCCGACCCGCGCCCCTGCACGAGGATGCGCTGTTCGCGGCAGAACCGGATGATGTCCCAGACGATCAGGAAATAGCCGGCCAGGTCGAGCTGCGCGATCAGCGCGAGCTCGCGCTCGATCTGCGCCCGCGCCCTGTCGTGGTACGGACGATAACGATCGCGGGCCCCGGCCTGCACGAGTTGGCGCAGGTAGGCATCCTGCGTCCCGCCGTCGGGAACTGGATAGGTGGGAAAGCGATAACCGAGATCGGCCAGGGTGAACTCGAGCCGCTCGGCCAGCGCGGCGGTTCCAGCCAGCGCCTCGGGCAGATCCGAGAACAGCCGGGCCATGGCCTGCGGCGACTTGAGGTGCCGCTCGGCATTCTCCGTGAGCCGCCGGCCGGCGCGGGCGAGCGTGGTGTGGTGCCTGATGCAGGTGAGCACGTCGTAGAGCGGCCGCTCCCCGGGCGTGGCGAACCGCACGCCGTTCGAGGCCATCACCGGCACCTGGAACCTCGTGCCGAGTTCGAGGAGCTGCTGCAGGCCGGCCTGCTCGTCGCGCCGCAGGTGCCGCTGCAGTTCCATCCGGACGTTGTCGCGGCCGAAGATGCCGACGATCCGATCGACGAGGGCCACGATGTCGTGCCGATGGCCGCGCAGGATCCCGTGTCCGATCAGCGCCACGAGTCCCGACGTCTCGCCCGCGAAATCGTCGAGCGTCAGGGCGGCGGCCCCTTTGGGCGCACGCAGGTGCGCCTGGCTGATCAGTCGGCACAGGCGCCGGTAGCCTTCGGCACTGGCCACCAGCACGGGCAGGGTCCACCGCCGGCCGGTCCGTCCGCCGCCCGGCCCTTCGGCCGCCATCGTCACCTCGGCCCCGACGATGGCCCGGATCCCGGCGGCCCGCGCCGCCCTGTAGAACTGTGGCGCCCCGTACATCCCGTCCCGGTCGAGCAGCGCCAGCGCCGGATACCCCAACGCCGCTGCCCGCTCCACCAGCGCCGACGGCAGCGATGCCCCATCGAGAAACGAAAACGCCGACGCCGCATGGAGTTCGAGATACATAAGGCCCTGTGGTTCCTGCTAATCGAACACCCCCTCCGCCTCCCACGCCCCTGTCCCCCGATGGCGTGCCAGGCGATAGACGAGACCGTCGGCCAGTTCCACGTCCCACTCGTCGCGATCCCACGTGGCGGCAGCGTCCGTATCCCACCAGGCCCCTGACGTGCGCCACGGTCCCGCACAGGCCCGCACGGCCATGGCCCTGTCGTGCGGGGTGAACCAGGCCACCTGCGCGGGTCGGCCCCGCGCGACCTCCACCTGCACGGGACGCGGCCGACGCCAGCGCCGCAGGTGGGCCGGCACGGGGGCCCGCTCCCCGGGTCCTGCCTCTGCTGCCAGGATCGGCTCCGTCACCGTGGAGAACCCCGTCATCGCCGCCGACTGCATCGCCTCACGCGCCTCTGCTGCCAGGATCGGCTCCGTCACCGTGGAGCCGGACGATGGCGGCAGGAACGGCGCGAGCCCGCAGGCCCGGCCATCGTGCGTATCGAGCACCACGGGCGATCCCACGCGTCCCTCGCCACAGAGGGCCGTCAGGCGTGCCAGCAGCGTCGACACCCGTTCGGGGGACGGTGTGGCCCTCGCGAGCAGCGACCCCTGCACGATGCGTCCGGGCACGACGTCCAGCTGCAGATCGACAACATCGATCCCGGCATCGGGCGGATGGGATTCGAGGTCGAGCAGGATCAACGTGCGCAGCACCTTCGCGTCGCGGATCGGGGCCGGCAGCGCCAGCGTCCGGACGTGATGCGCCCGCGTCGTCAACGTCAGCGTCGTCCGGATCGCCACGGCCCCGCGATCGGCCTGCTCGAGATGACGCGCCAGCCGATCGCACTGGCGCGCCAGCACGAACGACAGCGGCTCGAGCCCCTCGATCGGCCACTCGAGCTCGATGCGATCGACGAACTCCCGCGCCTGCGCGATCGGGACGAGCGGCACCACGTCTTCCCCACAGGCCGCCTGGTGCAGCCGGACGCCCGACGCCCCCAGGCGGGCCCGGACATCGGCGCGCGACAGGGCGGCCAGGGCGCCACAGGTGTCGATCCCCCATCGTTCCAGGGTGGCCAGCCGATCGCGATAGGACCGGAACGAGGCGTCCCCCGGAGTCGACGTTCCAGGGCTTCCGCCGCCGCTCTTCGAGCTTCGGCGGACAGGCCGGTGATCCGCCGCCGTCCGGATAGCGACGGCAGCCTCGGTATGCCGACGCACACCAGCCACATGGCGATCGAGTTCGGTGATCGCCAGCAGGTGCGTGAGCGGCAGCGGCGCCAGCATGGCGGCGTCGGTGCCCACCGCCCCCAGCGTGAGGCCCGCGCGGGCGTGCGCCAGCACCCAGGCCGTCGTCATCGTGCCGGCCAGCGCCAGTCGCACGGGAAGCCCCGCGGCAGCGGCCTGGGCCAGCACCTCGCGCGCCACCACCGCGGGCGGCCCGCAGACACGCCCCAATCCCGACACGTCGCACACAACGGCCGCGCGGCCACACGGGGTCACGCGCGGCGACACTGCACGGGCCACCTGCTCGATCGCCCCGTGCGGGGCCGGCGGATCTGCCGCGTCGTACACCAGGCAGGCGATCAGCACGCGCCCTCCCAGGCCGTCCGCCGGGACGCCTCCCCTGTCGTCACCCCGGTGGCCGACCGCACCACCCATGACGGCTGGAACCCGGCCAGCCGGCGACTCTGCACCTGATCGCCCTGCCACACGGCACGTCCTTCCAACAGGACGGACACCCCGCGCGCGCTGCGCCCCACGGGCGCGTCGGCCAGGAGCAGCGCCACCGTGTCCTGCGGTTCGACGACCTGGGCCAGCCGCAGCCACGTGATGGACGGCAGCGCCTGGAGGCACCGCGCGGGGATGTCCCGCAGATCCAGCGCGACCACGGCGAAGCCCCCGGCCCGGAGGATCTGATCGCCGGCGCGCACGGCCTGCTTCACGGCCTGCTCAATCACCCCGGGCCGAGCCTGCTCCACCATCACCGGAGCCCCGCGCACCCACAACACCCGATCGAGGCAGACCCCGGCTGCGGCGGCCGTGGCCGGATCGAACCGATCGAGGGCATCGACGAGAGCCACGACCTGACCCTGGCGCGTGGCCTGCGCCAGCGTGGCCAACAGCAGGTGCGTGCGCCCCGATGACGACGCCCCGACGACTTCGGAGAGCGCCCCCAGACTCCAGCCGCCGCCGAGCCGGTGATCGACAGCCAGCCACCCGGTCGCCAGCCGGCGCGGCGGTGCCGCCATCGCCGGCAGGGCGCTGCCCAGGTTCCGGGTCTGCAACAACGTTTCGAGGGAACGGACCGCAGCCGACGCCATGTTTGCCTTTCTTTCGCCAACAAGAGGCGGAGCGGCAGTATACGCACGGCTCACGAGGCGATCAAGAGGCGAAAATCCGTCGCGGTAAACTGCCGGCGATCCCGAGAGGTAAGATGCGTAGCCGCTCGTGACACACAGCCCCGCCGAACGTCCACCCCAGCCAGCCGATCAGCCCCGTCCGTGGCTCGCCCGGGCCGCCGGCTCCCTCGCCCATCGCAACTACCGGCTGCTGTGGTGCGCGGCCCTGGGGTCGACCATCGGCACCTGGATGCAGAAGTACGCCCAGGGGCTGCTGGTCTACGACCTCACGAAATCGACGTTCTACCTCGGGCTCGACGATTTCCTGAGCCAGCTGCCGATCCTGCTCCTGATGCTGATTGGCGGCGTGATTGCCGATCGGCACGATCGCCGCTGGCTGCTGACGATCTCGCAGTACGTGCAGGCGTTCTCGGCCTTCATGCTCGCGGCCCTCGTCTGGACGGGCTACGTCCACGTTGCCTGGGTCTTCGCGCTGTCGTTCGTCTCGGGGTGCGGCCAGGCCTTCGGCGGACCGGCCTACCAGGCGATGATCCCGTCGCTCGTCCCCAAGCGCGATCTGCCGAACGCCATCGCCCTGAACTCGTCGCAGTTCAATCTCTCGCGCGTGCTCGGCCCGAGCGGCGGCGCCATCGTACTGGCCACCATCGGCACGGCGTGGTGCTTCTTCGTCAACGGGCTGTCCTTCTTCCTCGTCGTCATCGCGCTGGCGGCCCTGCGGCTGCCGAAACACGTGCCGGCCCCGACGCACCAGGCCGTGTCGACCGAACTGCGCAGCGGCCTGCACTACGTCCGCGACAACCGCGTCGTCCTCGCGTTGACGATCCTCGTGACGCTGAGCACGTTCCTGACCATGCCGCTGCAGACGATGCTGCCGGCGTTCGCCAACGAGGTGCTCTCGGGCGCCGGGCGCGCCGAGACGCGCCTGTCGTTCCTGATGGCCTCCCAGGGGCTGGGCGCCATCGTCGGCGCGCTGCTCATCGGCATGCTCGACGCCACGCCCCACCTCTGGCGCATCCTGCTGAGCGTGCAGATCGTCCTGGGCCTGCTGATCGGGGCCTTCGCGCTGTCGACCTCGCTGCCGACCAGCCTGGGCCTGCTCTTCCTGATCGGCATTTTCTTCATGGCCCTGTTCTCGCTGAGCTTCTCGCTCGTGCAGATGACGGTGCCCGACGCGCTGCGCGGCCGCGTGGTGGCAATCTACATGGTGGCCCTGCGCGGCGGCGGCCCGATCGGCGCCCTGGTCGCCGGCGGGCTGGCCGATCGCTTCTCCGCCCCGGCAGTCATGGCCATCAACGGCCTCCTGCTCGCCCTGATCTCGAGCGGCGTCCTCGCCCTCAAACGAGGCCGGGCGCTGGCATAGGAGGCTGGGAGGCTGCAGCCTGGGAGGCGGGGAGAGGCGAGAAGCCTTCCAGCCTCCTTCCAGCCTGCCGCCTCCCCGCCTTCAGTAGAATGCCCCTCGTGGCCCGCATCCTCGTCGTCGAAGACAGCCAGGACATCGCCGAGTTGCTGAAGCACTACCTGGAGCGGGCCGGGCACGAGGTCGCGATGGTCCCGGCCGGGACCGACGTGATGCCGCGGGTGCGCGTCCAGGTGCCGGATCTCGTGGTGCTCGATCTCATGCTGCCCGGCATGGATGGCCTGCTCGTCTGCCAGGCGCTCCGGCACGATCCGGCCACGGCCGCCGTGCCCATCCTCATGGTGACGGCGCGTGGTGAAGAGAGCGATCGCATCCGCGGCCTCGAACTGGGCGCCGACGACTACGTCGTCAAGCCGTTCAGTCCGAAAGAAGTGGTGGCGCGCGTGGCGGCCCTGCTGCGACGTATCGACAGGCCGGCTACGACGGCCACCGGCCTGCTGCGCCACGGTCCCATCACGATCGATCGCGATCGCCATGTCGTCCAGGTGCAGGGCGAGGCCATCCGGCTGACGGCCAAGGAATTCCTCCTGCTGCAGTACCTGATCGAACACCGCGGCCGCGTCCTGTCGCGGGATCTGCTGCTCACAGATGTATGGGGTTACCAGTACACGGGCGGCACGCGCACGGTCGACGTCCACGTCCGCCGGCTGCGCGAGAAGATCCCGCTGCTCGCCACCGCCCTGACCACGATCAAGCAGTTCGGCTACCGCCTCGAAGATCCGTCCCCGGCGGCGTCGTGACCTTCCGGACCCGCACGTTCCTCGGCATTCTGCTCGCGTCGGCCGTGGCGCTGGGCACGTCGACGCTGCTCGTCGAACGATCGCTGCGGCAGTTCCAGTACGACGACATTCGCGACAGCCTGCTGAGCCAGGCCCGGCTGGCCGCCTACCTGCTCGCCCTCCAGCCGGCCACGACCGACGAGGCCGCCATCGACGACGAAGCCGACGAACTCGCGGCGCTGCTGCAGGTGCGCGTGACGCTGCTGGCCGCCGACGGCCGGGTGCTGGGCGAATCCGAGATCGACGGCCCCTCGCTCCAGACGCTCGAGAACCACGCGCACCGGCGCGAGGTCGAGGGCGCGGGACAGACGGGCACGGGCACCGCCATCCGCCCGAGCACGACGACCACGGTCGAAACCATGTACGCGGCGGTGGTCGTCGATCGGGGCCCGGTCCGGTACGTCAGGCTGGCCCTGCCGCTGACGCGCATCGACGATCG
Source organism: Acidobacteria bacterium SCN 69-37 (assembly GCA_001724025.1). Lineage (GTDB taxonomy): Bacteria > Acidobacteriota > Vicinamibacteria > Vicinamibacterales > SCN-69-37 > SCN-69-37. The sequence continues at coordinate 164,597 of MEDJ01000009.1, forward strand.
CGTCGCCACGCTGCGCCGCCTCGCGTTCATCGGCCTGGCAGCCGGGCTGCTCGTGGCCCTGATCGCGACGGCCATCACGTCGCGGCTGCTCAGCCGGCGCCTCCAGGTGATCGTCGAGACGGCACGGCGTTACAGGGCCGGCGATTTCAGCCGGCCGACGCGCGATCACCGGGGAGACGAGCTCGGCACGGTGGCCAGCGTGCTCGACACGACGGCGCGCGAGCTCGGCGCGCGGCTGTCGGAAATGGAGCGCGAACGCGCGCACACCGACGCCATCCTGCACGGCATGGTCGAGGGGGTCCTGCTCGTCGATCGCGATGGCCGCGTCGTGCTGACGAACCCGGCCGCGCGGAGCCTGCTCCAGATGCGCGGCCCCTCGGGCGGCCTGCATTACCTGGAAGTGGTACGGCAGCCGGCCATTGCCGGGGTCATGGCCGCGGTGCTCGCCGACACGCCGTCGGCGCCCGTGGAAATCGAGATCGATCGGGATCCCAAACGTCGCGTGATGGCCAGCGTCGTCCCCGTCTCGCCGCAGCGTGGCGGGGGTGCCGTCCTGGTCCTGCACGACATCACGGACCTGCGGCACGCCGATCAGGTACGGCGCGACTTCGTCGCCAATGTCTCCCACGAATTGCGGACGCCACTCACGGCCATCCGCGGATACGTCGAGGCGTTGCTCGACGCGCCCGCCGATCCCGACGAGGCCCGCCAGTTCCTCGAGGTGATCGCGCGCCACGCGCTGCGCATGGAACGGCTCGTGCGCGACCTGCTCCGCCTGGCCCGGCTCGACGCCGGCCAGGAGCCGCTCGAACGGATCCCGTGTCCCGTGGCGGGCATCGTCAACGCCGTCGCGGCCGATCTCGATCCGCTGCTGACCGGACGCCGCCAGACACTCGTGCGCGACCTGGCCGGCGAGGCCGCGACGGTGACCGGCGATCCGGCCAAGCTGCAGGACATTCTCCGGAACCTGATCGAGAACGCGTCGAACTACAGCCCCGAAGGGTCGACGATCGAGATCGGCGCGCGGCGTCAGGAGGACGGCGTGGTGATGACGGTAGCCGATCGGGGCCCGGGGATCCCGGAGGCCGACCTGCCGCGCATTTTCGAGCGGTTCTACAGGGCCGACCGATCGCGGTCCCGCGCCCCTGGCGGCACGGGCCTCGGCCTGTCCATCGTGCGCCACCTCGTCGGCCTGCACGGCGGCACGATCACCGCGGCCAACCGCCACGGCGGCGGCGCGGTGTTCACGATGTGGGTGCCTGAGGCTTGAAAGGCTCAGGCTACTGGGCTACGCCTTGTAGCCTCGTCGCCTTTCCAGCGTCGTAGCCCCCGCCCCCTAGGGCCGCACCATCCGGATCGCCGAGTACATGAGGGCGCCAAGTGTGGCCGAGGCGGGAATCGTGAGGATCCAGGCCCAGACGATCTGCCGCGCCACGCCCCAGCGCACGGCGCTCAGCCGGCGCGTGGCGCCCACGCCGACGATGGCGCCGGTAATCGTGTGGGTGGTGCTGATGCCGACGCCCATGGCCGTGGCTGTCGCAATCGCCACGGCCGCACCGGTCTCGGCGGCGAAGCCGCCCATCGGCTGCAGCTTGGTGATCTTCGATCCCATCGTCTTGATGATGCGCCAGCCGCCGCTGAGCGTGCCGAGCGCAATGGCCGTATACGCGGCAATCTCCACCCAGATGGGAATGTGGAACGTGCTGATGTAGCCGCCGGTGAACAGCGCCCCGGCAATGATGCCCATCGTCTTCTGCGCGTCGTTGGCCCCGTGCATCAGGCTGTAGGTGGCGGCCGAGACGAGCTGCAGCTTGCGGAACCAGCGATCGGCGGCCGTCGGCGTCGCGTTCCGGCACACCCAGTAGATGGTCGTCATCAGCAGCAGCCCGACGATCAGGCCGATGAGCGGCGCCAGGACGATGAAGATGATCGTCTTGATCCAGCCCGAGACGATGATGGCCCCGAAGCCGGCCTTGGCCACGGCGGCCCCGGCGTACCCGCCGAACAGGGCGTGCGAGGAACTGGTGGGCAGCGCGAAATACCAGGTGATCAGGTTCCAGATGATGGCGCCGGTCAGTCCGCCGAGGATCACCGACTGCGTCACCACCGCCAGGTCGACCATCCCGGATCCGACGGTCCGCGCCACGGCCGTGCCGACGACGGCGGCGGCGGCGAAATTGAAGAACGCGGCCCACAGCACAGCCAGGCCGGGTGAGAGCACGCGGGTCGAGACGACGGTGGCGATGGAATTGGCGGCGTCGTGGAATCCGTTGATGTAATCGAAGATGAGCGCGACGATGATGATGAGGCCGATGGTGCTGAAGATCAGGCTCACGGGATCGGCCCCTCTCAACCGTGCTTGACGACGACGCCTTCGATCACGTTGGCGGCGTCCTCGCAGCGGTCGGTGATCACCTCGAGCACGTCGTACATGTCCTTCCACTTGAGGATGGTGATGGGATCGGTCTCGGTGGCGAACAGGGTCTGCACGACTTCCTGGTAGAGCCGATCGGCCTCGTTCTCGAGCCTGTTGATCTCGACCGCGTGCGGGTGGACCGGTTTCTTGTGGGCGAGCGCGTCGAGCGCCGCGTGCAGGCGGTCGGACGCGGCCGACACCGTGTGCGCCAGTTCGCGGGCGCCGGGCCTCACGCGCTGCAGCATGTACATCCGGACCAGCGCGGCCGCGTGATCGATGGCGTCCATCACGTCGTCGAGGCTGGTCGCGAGCGCGTAGAGGTCCTCGCGGTCGAACGGGGTGACGAACGTCCGGTGCAGGCGCTGGATGGTGTCGTGCGTCAGGGCGTCGCAGCGGTGTTCGGCGTCCTTGATGTGGTCGACGAAGGCCAGGTCCGGTGGTTCATGGGCCAGCAACTGTTCGAGTAACCCAGCGGCCTTCTGGATCTCGTCGGCCATCTGGCCGAACAGGTCGAAGAACTGCTCGTCCTTCGGAAGGAACGAAAACGACAATGACACGATGTCTCCCCTCGTCCTGCCGCTCCCGGGTCATGCCTGGAGCGGGGGGCCTGGTCCCGGGGTGGGTCCGAGCCCGGGACGATTGTAACGGCAACGTCACGATCGGCCGTAACGGACATTTAACGGACGCGTGACCGGCAGGAAACCCGGGCCCCCTACGCTCGGACCATGCACGCTCCGGCGATTCCGCGCATCCTGGTGGTCGACGACGAGGTCGATCTGGCCCAACTGATCAAGCACGCGCTCGAACGCGGGCGCGACGCGACCGTCGACATCGTGGCCAGCGGGGATGCCGCGCTCGAGGCCGTCAAGGCGTCGCCGCCCGACCTCGTGCTGCTGGATCTCAACCTGCCGGTGGTCGATGGCACGGACGTCTGCCGCCGTCTCCGGGCACACCCGGCGACGGCGACGCTGCCCGTGATCATGCTGACCGCCCGGACGGCCGAGGCCGATCGGGTGTCGGGCCTGGATCTGGGCGCCCACGACTACATCACCAAGCCGTTCAGCCTGCGCGAACTGGCCGCCCGCGTGCGCGCCGTGCTCCGGCGACGGCGGGCGGAGGCCGGCGATGCGACGGCGCGTTACAGCGGCCGCCATTTGACCGCCGACTTCGATGCCGTCCAGGTGACGGTCGACGGCGTGCCCGTCCGGCTGACGCGGCGCGAGTTCGATCTGCTCAGGTGTCTGGTGGAGAACCGGCACCGGGTGCTCTCGCGGGACCGGCTGCTCGAACGCGTGTGGGGGTATACGACGTCGATCGAAACGCGCGCCGTCGACGTCCACGTCGGCCGCCTGCGCGCCAAGCTCGGCGTCGCCGGTCCCCAGATCGAAACCGTCGTCGGCCTCGGCTACCGCTTCGTCGAGCAGCCCCCCACGTAGCCGTGTGGCCATGCAGCCCTGCCGCGTCCCCGTGGCCTTGTAGCCTCGTAGCCTCGCAGTCTCGTAGCCCCACATCGCCCGCAGCGTCTACGTAACCTTCCAGCCTTCCAGCCTCCTCCCCGCCCGTCGCCTCCCCGCCTTCTGTACAATTCCCCCGTGCACGACGTCCTCACGATCATCCTGGGCGGGGGGCGCGGGACGCGGCTCTTCCCGCTCACGCAACTGCGATCGAAGCCGGCCGTGCCCATTGGCGGGAAGTGGCGGCTGATCGACATCCCGATCAGCAACTGCCTGCATGCCGGGCTCGAGCGGATCTACGTGCTGACGCAGTTCAACTCCGCATCGCTCAACCGCCACATCGCGCAGACGTACCGCATGGACCTGTTCTCGGGCGGTTTCGTCGAGGTGCTGGCCGCCGAGCAGACGCCCGAGGGCGAACAGTGGTTCCAGGGCACGGCTGACGCGGTGCGCCAGGCGGCGCGGCACTTCCGGGATCTCGACGCGGAGTATTACCTGATTCTCGCCGGCGATCACATCTACCGGATGGACTTCGCCGACATCCTCGAGTCGCACGTCGAGCGGGACGCCGACATCACGATTGCCACGCAGCCGGTCCCGGCCGACCTGGCCACGGGCCTCGGCCTGCTCCGGCTCGACGTGACCGGGCAGATCATCGGGTTCGAGGAGAAGCCGCAGCCCGAACGGCTCGCCGCCCTGGGCTCGAGCGCGCCCCTCAATTCGCCGTTCGGGGCCCTGACGGCCGAACGACCGTTCCTCGCGTCGATGGGCATCTACGTCTTCTCGCGCGACGTCCTGCACGATCTGCTGCGCAGCAACCCGTCGGTCGACTTCAGCCGCGGCATCATCCCGGCCGCAATCGCCACCCACAACGTCCAGCCCTACCTCTACCGCGGCTACTGGGCGGACGTCGGCACGGTGGCCTCGTTCTACGACGTGAACCTGATGTTCACGCGGCGCGGATCGCCGTTCAACTTCTTCCATCCGACACGGCCCATCTACACGCACCCGCGGTTCCTGCCGGCCGCGCGGCTGCACGAGAGTCATGTCGATGGCGTGCTGATTGCCGAGGGCGCGTATCTCGACACGTGCGAGATTCACCACAGTGTCGTGGGCGTGCGCGCGATGATTCACCGCGGCGCCCGCATCACCAATTCGGTCCTGCTCGGCGCCGACAGCTACGACGAACGGGTCTCGGACACGGCAGTTGGGATCGGTCCCGACGTGGTGCTCGACAAGGTCATCGTGGACAAGAACGCCCGCATCGGCGCCGGCGCGCGCCTGGTCAACGAGGCCGGGATCGAACACTTCGACGGCGACGGCTACTACATCCGCAGCGGCATCATCATCGTCCCCAAGAACGGCGTCGTCCGCGCCGGCACGGTGGTGTAGGGAGGCGGGGAGGCTGCAGGCGGGGAGGAGGCCGGAAGGCGGGAAGGCCCTCGCGGCCGCCGACCGGGTCGACGGGTCGACACGACGATCGGCCCCCTACGCGGATCGGCCGGCCAGGCGCAGCAGCGTTGGCGGGGCCAGCCAGATCAATGTCGCATCGCCGCGGCGCGCCGGCCAGCGACGCACGGCCAGGCAACAGACAGCCCCCTTCTTGAACGGCACGGACCGATCCGTGCCGAGCCACCAGGCCGCCAACTGCCCAAGGTCCGGCTCGTGCCCGACCAGTGCCACTGTGGACGCGGTCGCCACGCCGGCCACCGCGCGCATCGTCACCGCCGGACTGACGTCGGGGGCCAGGTCCGGCAGGAGCACCACGTCGCCACGCACCGCGTCGTCCGTCGGTCCGAGGCCGGCGGCAAGCAGTTCGGCCGTCTGCCGGGCGCGCACGAGCGGGCTGCTGATCACCTGATCGATCCGCACCCCGAGCACGTCGAGGCCGCGCATGATCTGGCGCATCCGCTGCAGGCCGCGCGGGGAGAGCGGCCGGCGGGCGTCGTCGGGCCAGCCGGGGCCGCGTGGCTCGGCGATCGCGTGACGCACGAGATAACAGGTTCGCACCTGCGTGGTAGCATGCGCCATCAGCGCCCACCCCCCGGGGTCTGCTCCTGCTCCATGCGCCTGGCCGCCATCGACATCGGAACGAATTCGCTGCACATGATCGTGTGCCAGATCCGGCCCGATCGATCCTTCGAAGTGATCGATCGCGAGAAGGACATGGTCCAACTCGGGCGCGGGGGCTTCGACAGCGGCCGGCTGGCCGAGGCCAGCATGACGGCGGCCGTGCAGACGCTGTCGAAATTCCTGCGCATCGCCGCCACGCGCGGCGTCGACGACGTCGTGGCCACGGCCACGGCAGCCGTCCGGGAGGCGGAGAACGGCGGCGACTTCGTCGGGCTCGTCGAACGCGATCTCGGCCTGCGCGTCCGTGTCATCTCCGGCAGCGAAGAGGCCCGGCTGATTCACCTCGCGGCCGTCAACGCCGTCGATCTCGGCCGCCGGCCGGCCATCATCATCGACATCGGCGGCGGCAGCACGGAGATCACGCTCGGCACCGCCGACCGGCTGATGCGGGCCCAGAGCTTCAAACTGGGCGTCATCCGCCTGTTCGAACGCTTCGGCGGACCGGGCCCCCTGGCGCCGCGCGACGAACGCCGGCTCGTGCGGCACATCCATCGGGAACTCGGCGACTACCTCACCAGCCTCTCACGACGACGCTTCGATCGGGTGATCGGTGCCTCGGGCACCATCCTGTCGCTGGGCGCGCTCGCCGTGGGCGCGCCGCCGAGTGGCGTGAGCCGTCTGACCCGCGTGCCGGCCCGAGACATCACGCGGCTCAGGCGGCGCCTGACGCCGCTGCCGCTCGCCCAGCGGCTGAAGCTCCCCGGCCTCGATCCGAAGCGCGCCGACCTCGTCCCTGTCGGCGTCGTGCTCCTCGATACCATCCTCCACGACCTCGGCCTGCCCGACCTGACGCTCTGCGACTACGCCCTGCGCGAGGGGCTCATCCTCGATTACATCGCGCGCAACGCCCGGCACATCCAGACGGCCGAGCGCTATCCGGACGTCCGGCGACGCAGCGTGATCGAGCTGGCCGAACGCTGCAACTACCTCCCGGACCACGCGCGGCACGTGGCGAAGCTCTCGCTCGCCCTGTTCGACGCCACGCGGGGACGACACGGCCTGGGGCCGCGCGAACGCGAATGGCTCGAGTACGGCGCCCTGCTGCACGACATCGGCACGCACATCGGCTACGAGCGTCACCACAAGCACTCGCACTACCTGATTCGTCACGGCGGTCTGCGCGGATTCGAGCCGGCCGAAATCGAGACCATCGCCCTCATCGCCCGGTACCACCGGCAGGCGGTCCCGAAGAAATCCCACCCCGAGATGGCGGGCATCACGCGCGAGGGTCGCCAGATGGTGGCCACACTGAGCGCCATGGTCCGGCTGGCCGAAGGACTCGACCGCAGTCATGGGCAGGTCGTCGACGGGCTGTCGGTCACCGGACGCGGCTCGCAGATGACCCTCCGTCTGCGGACGACGGGCGACGCCGAACTGGAGATCTGGGCCGCCGAACGCCATATCGCCGCGCTGGCCGACGCGCTCGGCGTGACGTTCGCGATCGCCAAGGTGGCCACGCCTCACCGGACACGCAAGCCCGCACGCGGCAGACGGCAGACACCGACGCCCCGTCGTTACACCGAATTTACACACGGGAAACTGTCGCGAAACCGACGACGGTCACAGTAGGGGGCATGTCGTCGCTCACCACGATCAGGCCCGTCGCCGCGCGACAGGCGGCCCCGCCAGCGCCCGACGCGCCGCCGCCCCCTGTCAAGATCCGCGCGGATCGGCTGAGCTTCCACTACGGGCAGACGCAGGCGCTCACCGACATCTCGCTCGAGATCCCGACGAAGCTCGTGACGGCGTTCATCGGCCCCTCGGGGTGCGGCAAGAGCACGTTCCTGCGCACGCTCAACCGCATGAACGACATCGTCCCCGGGGCCCGCGTCGAGGGGCGCGTCGAGATCGACGGCACCGACATCTACGCGCCGCGCACCGATGTCGTGGCGCTGCGCCGGCGTGTCGGCATGGTGTTCCAGACCTCGAACCCGTTCCCCACCTCGATCTTCGACAACGTCGCGTACGGCCTGCGGCTCAACGGCCTGGCGACCGGACGGCACGATCTCGAGGGCCAGGTGGAGGCCAGCCTGAAGGCCGCCGGACTCTGGACCGAGGTCCGCGACCGGCTGCACGAGTCGGCGCTGGCGCTCTCGGGCGGCCAGCAGCAGCGGCTCTGCATCGCGCGCGCCCTGGCGATCAGGCCCGAGGTCCTGCTCATGGACGAGCCCGCGTCGGCGCTCGATCCCATCGCCACGCAGCACATCGAGGAACTGATCTACGAACTGAAGCGCGACTATACGATCGTGATCGTCACGCACAACATGCAGCAGGCCGCGCGCGTGTCGGACGTGACCGCGTTCTTCTGGCTCGGCCGGCTGATCGAGTCCGGAGCGACGGCCGCGCTGTTCACCAACCCGCAGGAATCGCTGACGGAAGCCTACGTCACCGGGCGCTTCGGTTGAGACGGGATCGGCACGCCATGGAACGACACGTCCCGCATTTCCAGGAAGAGCTCGACACGCTCAAGACCCGGCTGCTCGCGATGGGCGGTCTGGCCGAGGACCGCGTGCGTCTGGCCGTGCGCGCCCTCGTCGACCGCGACGCCCCGATGCTCGACACGGTGCTCGTGAGCGACGAGGCGATCAACCGCCTGCACATCGAGATCGACGACCGCTGCCTGAAGCTGCTCGCGCTGCGCCAGCCGATGGCCATCGACCTGCGGGCCATCGTGTCGGCCGTGAAGATCAACACGGACCTCGAACGGGTCGGCGACCTGGCCGTGAACATCGCCGAGGCCGCCGCGCGCTACCTGCAGCACCCGCCGGTCAAGGAGCTGATCGACATTCCGCGCATGGCCGATCTCGCCAAGGACATGCTGCGCGATGCGCTCGACGCGTTCGTCAGGCGCGACCTCCAACTGGCCCGCCACGTGCTCGATCGCGACGACGCGCTCGATACATTGAAGATCCACGTATTCAGATCCCTGCTCGATCACATGATGCGCGCTCCGGACACGATCGAGCCGGCGATGGACCTCATCCTCATTTCGCGCCATCTCGAGCGGATCGGCGACCATGCCACGAACGTGGCCGAGGACGTGATTTTCCTCGTCTCGGCCCGCGACGTCCGCCACCACCAGCACGACCTGCCCTGAAGACGGCGGCCACTGATACTGGCCCCCCGCACCCGCGTCGACGCCATCGGCCGCCCCGCTCGTACAGGCCACGTGGATCGCTTGCACAGGCGGGCCGCGTGATCCCATAGAATACGCACATGCCTTCCCCATCGCTGTGTGTCTTCTGTCGCCAGCGCGCGGCGGAAGACCGGTATCGGCCGTTCTGCAGCGAGCGCTGCAAGATGGCCGATCTGGGTCGGTGGCTGAACGGCGCCTATGCCGTCCCCGGCCAGCCTGCATCCGGGACGGACCACCCCGTCGTCGATTCCCAGGTCGACGACGATGAGGATCGGGTTCGTTGAGATTCATTGCTGCACGAGATCGACGTTGACCATGGCCGACACCCTGACCATCACCGACAACCGCACAGGCCGACAGTACGAAATCCCGATCACGGACGGCACGGTCCGCGCCATGGATTTACGCCAGGTCCGGACGAGCGACGAAGACTTCGGGCTCATGACCTACGACCCGGCGTACCAGAACACCGCGTCGTGCCGGAGCCGGATCACGTTCATCGACGGGGACAAGGGCATCCTGCTCTACCGTGGGTATCCCATCGATCAGCTGGCCGAACGCAGTTCGTTCCTCGACGTCGCGTTCCTGCTGCTCAACGGCGAGTTGCCGACGGCGGCCGAACGCACGGCCTGGACCGGTGCGATTGCCGCACAGGCGACGCCCCCGGCCGGCGCCGTGGGCCTGCTCCAGGGCTTTCCGCGCGATGCGCACGCGATGGGCATGTTCCTCTCGCTCGTCGGGGCGCTGTCGACCTACTACCCCGACGCAAAGACGGTGAGCGATCCAGCCGTCAGGCTCCTGCAGATCCAGCGCGCCATCGCGCAGGTTCCGGCGGTCGGCGCCTGGGCGTATCGCCACGCCACGGGGCAGCCGGTGGTCGCGCCCGATTCCACACAGAGCTACGCCGGCAATTTCCTGCGGATGCTGCTCCAGACGCCCGACGGCCACTACGAGCCGAACCCGGTGCTCGAGCGCGCCCTCGACATCCTGTTCATCCTGCACGCCGACCACGAGCAGAACTGCAGTACCAGCGCGATGCGCGGCATCGGCAGTTCGCAGGCCGATCCGTTCTCGTCACTCGCCGGTGCCACGGGCGCACTCTACGGTCCGCTGCACGGCGGGGCCAACGAGGCCGTGCTCCGGATGCTGCTCGAGATCGGCTCGGTCGACCACATCCCCGCGTTCATCGCGCGTGTGAAAAAGGGTGAAGGCCGGCTGATGGGCTTCGGCCACCGCGTCTACAAGTCGTACGATCCGCGGGCGCGCATCGTGAAGCGGACCGCCGACGAGGTCTTTGCGGTCACCGGTCGCAACCCGCTGCTCGACATCGCCCTGGAACTCGAGCGCATCGCGCTCGAGGACGAGTACTTCGTCAAGCGGCGGCTCTACCCGAACGTCGACTTCTACTCGGGCCTCATCTACCAGGCGATGGGCTTCCCCGTCGAGATGTTCCCAGTGCTGTTCGCGATTCCGCGCACGGCCGGCTGGCTCGCGCAGTGGGACGAGATGCTGCGCGACCCCGACCAGAAGATCGCGCGGCCACGGCAGGTCTACCTCGGCCCGGCCCGGCGCGACGTGCCGGGAGACTGATCGCCGCATGCGTCGTCGAGCCGTTGTCTGCCTCGGCGTGATGATGGTCGTCTCGGCCGTCATCGGCGCCGGGCCCGCGGCGTGGCCCGGCAAGGCACAGGCCCCGAGCTTCGACGGCGCGCGGGCGTTCGCGCACGTCGAGCGGCTCGTGGCTCTCGGTCCGCGGCCGGCCGGGTCACCTGCGCTGCGTCAGGCCCGCGCGTATCTCACCCGTCAACTTGCCTCACTCGGCCTGACGGTGCAGGAGCAGCCTTTCACCGCCAGCACGCCCGTCGGGCCTGTCGAGATGGTCAACCTCATCGTCCGTCTGCCCGGCGATCGCCCGGAGCGGATCCTGGTGGCCGGGCACTACGACACGAAGCCCATGCGCGAACCGTTCGTGGGCGCCAACGACGGCGGATCGAGCGCGGCGTTCCTCGTCGAACTCGCGCGCGTGCTCGTCGCGCGTCCGCAGGCGTTGACCTACGAGATCATCTGGTTCGATGGCGAGGAAGCGTTCTGCGAGGGCTGGACCGAATGCGGATCGGCGGCCCGTCCCGACAACACGTACGGCAGCCGCGCGTACGTCGATGCCGCGCGCGCGGCCGGCGCGCTCCCGAGTCTGAAGGCGCTCGTGCTCGTCGACATGATTGGCGATCGCCAGCTCGAGATCCGGCGCGATACGAACTCCACGCCGTGGCTCGTCGACACCGTATGGGCCGCCGCGCGGCGTCTCGGCCACGCACGCACGTTCGTCGAGCGCGACCTGGCGGTCGAGGACGACCATCTCCCCTTCCTCCAGGCCGGCGTCCCGTCCGTCGACCTGATCGATCTCGACTACCCTGCGTGGCACACGCCAGCCGACACGATCGATCAGGTCAGCCCCGACAGCCTGCAGATCGTCGGCGACGTCCTGCTCGACGCGCTGCCCGCGATCGAACGAGGCCTGACGGGAAGTGAGAAGTCAGAAGTAAGAAGTCAAGAGTTCCAGAAACTCAGAAGTTCGAAGTTTGAACTTCGAAGTTCTAAGTTCTCCGCACTTCTGACTTCTTACTTCTGACTTCTGACTTCTGACTTCCCGTCAGGCCTCGTCCATACGCTGAGGCAGCCGGTACCGAGGACGATCAGCGCCCAGGTGCTGGCTGCCCTGACGCCCTCGCGCGACGCGGTCGTCGTCACCTCGCGCAGGGACGGGGCCTCGCGCAGGCCGAGCGTGGCCTCGGCCACCAGCCGCAGATACTGCCGCTCGCCGCGCGAGACGTGCAGATCGAACACGACGTTCCAGATGCCCGCGGCGATGACGATCCACAGGACGAGCAGGAGGCGCCGCGTCATGCCGGCTCCCCGCGCGCGTGCAGCCCCGGTCTCGTCGTCGCTCCGGCCATGCGCGCCCGTCCTAGCGCGCCCGGCGGCCGTGCCAGGCGAGATGGCCGCCCCAGAGCAGCGCGACCAGGCCGACGAGGGCGAAGATGATCTGGCGAACCGTTCCCGCCGGTTCCGCGGACGCGAGCCAGCCGAGTACCGCGGCGATGACGATGAGGATGGCGATCAGCAGCCAGGGACGAGTGACCGGCGGCACCGGCTTCGGCGGTGGCGTGGGAATCGCCGTGGCCGTCCCACATCGATAACAGACAATTGCCTTGTCGGCGATCGTCGCGCCGCACGTTCCGCACACCATGCCCGGGGCCTCACATCTATACTGACCCGGTCACGATGCTGCCGGTTCAGGACGCCATGCCATCACGCACCACGCCGTGGGTGACGATTGGCTTCATCGCCCTCATCACGGCGGTCCTGGGCCTGGAGCTGACTCGCTCGGTCCCCTCGGCGCGCGGCTTGATTCTCTCGTACGGGCTGGTCCCCGCGCACCTGTCTCCCGTCACCGTGCTGACGGCGCCGTTCCTCCACCACGGGCTGTTCGACGCGGTGCTGCAGTGCATCGTGCTCTGGGTCTTCGGCGACAACGTGGAAGATCGGCTCGGGCGCGTGCGGTACCTGCTGCTGTTCATCGGCGGTGCGGCCCTGAGCGGCCTCGCCGCGGTGGCCGCCAGCCACGCGTCCGTCCTGCCGATCGTCGGCGCGGCCGGCGGGACGGGCGCCATCGTCGGCGCGCACCTGGTCCTGTTCCGCCAGGCACGCGTGCTGATGCTGGTGCCGACCGGACGCGACATCGATCTCGTGGAAATCCCGGCGGCGGCCGTGGCGATCGCCTGGCTGGTGCTGACCGCGCTCGTGGCCGGCGCCCTGACCACGACGGCCGGCAGGCCCGCCGCGACCCTCATGCCCGTGGTCGGCCTGCTGATCGGCGCCGCACTCGGGCGCGTGCTCGCGCGCCCGGAGCGGCTGCGCTGCGCGTGGTGGAACGTGCCGGCGTCGTAGGGGCGACGCATGCGTCGCCCCTACAAACTAATTGCCCGAGCGGCGCCGGATCTCGCGTGAGACCTCGGCCAGGTCCCCCAGCAGCGCTTCGAACTCGCGCGTGAACGCCTCCTCGGTCATCGTCGCGCGCCGCCGCCGCAGTTCGTCCACCTGATTCGTGAGGGCCTGCTGCCGTGTCAGCAACGTCTGCAACTCGGGATCCGACGACGTCGCGACCTTCGGCGCATCGAGATACCAGAGCGCTGCCGGACTGCCCGACGGCGACTCGGCCGTCGCGAGCCGGCCCTTGCCATCGCCCGTGTCGTCGATGACCGCGGTTTCTGTGGCCATGGTGCCGCGCTGCTCGTAGTACTCGCGCACGAGGCGCGACGCGTGCGTGAACGCCTCGAGCAGGGAGATCCGGCCGTCCTTGTCCTGATCGGCGTCGGTGTCGGTCAAGGCCCGCACGAACGCATCGGGAAACACCGTGTGGAACTGCTGCGCGAAGCTGTTCGTCGCGGTGATGACCACGCGTCCCGGCGCCGCCAGGCCCGCGAGGTACGGGTAGCTGCCGCTCGTCGTATCGACGACCGCCAGGGTCGCCTTGATGGGGGCGAGCAGCGCCTTCCACTCCGCTACGCTGAGATCGGGCCCGATCAGGTTGAATTTCGCGTCCTGCCCCTGCGACGTGCCGTGACCGATCAGTACGATCAGCAGCTGATCGGACGACGCCAGCGATGCGGTCAGGCGCACGATCGCCGCACGCACGTTCTCGGCCGTGGCGCGCGTCTCGCCGTCGCGCGGCTGCTCGGCCACGATCGTCACGGCCGACGGCTCGTAGCCGAAGCGATCCCGCAGGATGGCCGCAAGGCTGTCGAGCCACGCCCGGTGCTGCGTCGCATACTGCGGTTCACCCGACGCTCCCTGGACGATCAGGGCATATCGCCCGCCCGACTGCGCCGCGGCAGGCGCGGCGATCATCGTGCCGGCCATCATCGCCAGCGCGATCGTCCACGCCAGGCCGAACCGGCGCCCCGACATCCTTCCGCGCATCGTCATCTCCCCATCGTCTCGAGCAGCAGGTCCTGCGCGCGGGCGTAGGTCGGCGCGTCCTGCAGCGCCAGCATCACCTCGCGTCGCGCGTCGTCACGCCTGTCGAGCGCCAGCAGCGCCTCGGCCCTGTCGGTCCGCGCCTCGGCCTTGTTCGCCGGTCCGACGGCGAGAGCTGCATCGAACTCGACGAGCGCCGCCGCGAAGTCGCGCGTTGCCATCAGCCGTCGCCCGAGCTTCACGTGCACGCCGGCGTCGAACGGATCGACTTCCGCGATGAGCGCGAGCGCGAAGTCTTCGTCATCGGTCGCCGAGTCCTGCGCGGCCAGCGCCGCCAGCTTGCGGGCGGCGACGATGTTGGTGTGGTCGTACTGCAGCAGGGCGCGCCACTCGCGGCGAGCGCGCGCGACGTCCTTCTGCATCTCCGCGATCGTGGCCAGCAGGGCCCGGGGACTCGCCTCGCCGCTGGCCATGGGCGCCAGGGCCGCCGCCCGCTCGAGTGGCGCCCGGGCCCCGGCAAAGTCCTCGGCCTTGATCAGCGCCTGCCCGAGCGTCATCTGCACGGCGAAGTTGCCGGGCTCGGCTGCCGCGCGCGTCCGCAACTGCGCCAGAGTGCCTGCCTCGATCGCCGGCGACGGTACGGCCATCGCGTTGCGCAGGGTGCCATATCGCGCCTCCACGAACGTCTGGAACGACGCCTCCACCTCGTCGACACTCTGACCGAAGGCCTGCGAGAACGCCGCCGCGTCGTCGGCGCCTGCCCCATAGGCGCGCAGCAGCGTGCGCACGCCGGCATCGCCGTTCTCGGCCACCAGGTGCTCGACGAGCAGCGAGGCCTCGAAGTAGGCCAGCCCCAGGCTCTCGGGCCGCTTGAAGGCCTGCGGCAGGTTCTTCACGCCGAACGTCCGCTTCGCGCTCAGTTCGCGGGCGAACTCGAGCGTCAGCTCGCGTCCCCACGCCGGATTCCGCAGGTGTTCCTCGTAGACCGACAGCCCCTCGGTGAGCCAGCGCGGCACGCGGAACTCCGAGGCGTGCAGGGTG
This sequence comes from Acidobacteria bacterium SCN 69-37, assembly GCA_001724025.1. Taxonomy (GTDB): domain Bacteria; phylum Acidobacteriota; class Vicinamibacteria; order Vicinamibacterales; family SCN-69-37; genus SCN-69-37. The sequence goes on from MEDJ01000009.1 coordinate 179,754, forward strand.
AACACGTGCGCCAGTTCGTGCCAGAGCGTGGCCTGCCAGCTGAACTCGCCCGGCGGGCGCGCGCGCGGCGAGTCCATCGTCACCACACGCCCGAAGCAGGCGCCCAGCGCGCCGACCAGGCCCGGCAGTCCCAGCGTACGGACCGCAAAATCGTCGTGCTTCGGAAACACCTCGACGAGGATCGCCTGATCGGGCCGCACGCCGTACCGCTCGGCGAAGACGCGATACGCTTCGTCGGCCAGCGGCAGCGCGTACGCGCGCAGCACCGCGGCCTCCTCTTTTGCGAACTTGAAGATGAACGGCCCGTGCGGGACGATCTCGAACCCATCGACGACGTCGAGCACGTCGAGCAGGTTCTTCGTGAACGGCGAACTGCGATCGAGTTCCCAGGCGAGATCGAGCGCCGTACGGGCCGCGGCCTCGTCGCCGGTGCGCATCAGGTACAGACCGAGGTTGAACTGCGCCAGCGGATCGTTCGGATCGAGCGCAATCGCCTTGCGCGCCAGAGCGGCGGCGTCATCGAACCGGTACTGCCGTGCGGCCTGCTCACCGGCGGCCCGGTAGCCGAGCGACGACCGCGGATCGATGGCGGCCACGGCGCGGGCGGCCGTCTCGGCACCGGCCAGGCCGTCACGCTTGTACGCCACGGCGGTCCGCCACGCGGCCTCGTCGATCGTGCCGGGCCGCAGGTCGGCAAACGTCGCCAGCGACGCCTCGGCCGCGTCGACGTCCTCGGCAGCGAGTTGCTGTTCGACGAGCGCGAGGTGGACGTCCGGATGCTTCGGCGCCTGGGCCAGTGCCTTCTGCAGCAGTTCGCGCGAGGCCGGCGGATTCTCGTCGGCGAGCGCCCGAGACAGCCCGATCAGCGCGGGCACCCAGGTGGCGTCGTACTCGAGCGCGCGCCGATAGCTCACCACGGCATCGCCCGGCTGGTGCCGCTGCAGGAACATGTCGGCCCACGCCGTCTGATACTCGGCGCTCGGCGTGCTGTCGAGACGCTGAAAGGCGTCGTTGGCCAGGAAGAACTCGCGCACGCCGACGGCTGCACGCGCGAGGCGGAAGTAATCGTCGGGCGAGGCGAACGTCCGCACGGCGGCGAGACGATCGAGCCGGCGCCAGGCGTCGTCGACGCGGCCGGTACGCCGATCGAGCAACCCGAGTTCGAGCGACGCCTCACCGAGCGGATCGGTGTTGGCCGCCGCGGCCAGCCGCGTGCGTGCCTCGGCGTCGCGCCCCTCGAACATGTCGACGAGCGCCAGCGCGACGGCCGTGGCCGGATCCGCCGCATCGGCACGTTGCGCGATCACGCGCGCGCCCGTCAGGTCGCCATGCGCGAGCGCCGTGCGCACCTGCTGAATCGACTGGCTGGATGACGGGCGCACCTGCGCGCCAATCGAAACCACGGCCAGCAACAGGGCGACCGGCAGCATCACGGAACGGGTGATCGCTGTGCGCATCGTGCACGAACCTCGTCTTCCATGTTCACGTCGTATCGACCATCATAGCCTCGCGTCCGGTGCGGGGCACGCGGGACTCACGTGAAGGTTTCGTGAATTCGCCAGCGGATCGCCAGGCCCGGCGCGAAGCGCTGGCCGCGGCCGACGAGTGCCAGGACCCGCGGATGCGCGCGCAGCCAGCACCGCCTGCGTGCCGCGCGCCACATGGCCTCGAACCGCGCGGCGCGCGACGCGGTCAGCCGGCGGACGGCCACGACGAGGTCGGATGATTCGAGCGCCGCGATGGCCGCCTCGGCCGCGAGTTGCCCGCCAAGCATGGCCGCACCAATCCCGTCGCCGAGCGGATCGACGGGACCCGCCGCATCTCCGGCAAACAGCAGCCCCGGCACACCCGCCGGCGGCAATCCTCTCGCCTTGCGGACGCGCATCCACTGGACGGTGACGCCCTGCCGCGCGTCGCGAACGCGCTCACCGTCATCGACGATAGCCGAGGCGTTCTTCGCCGATCCGTACGCCGTCCATCCCATCACGCGGCCGTCGACGGGCGATGCGCCACCATGCATCCGCGGCCCTTCGACGACATCGGCCAGATCGGGAACGCCGGCGTCACCGACGGCGCCGTGCACGATGCGCCAGCGTTCGCTGCATGCGCCATGAGGCACGACGCCTCGCGCGAGCCGCGACGAGCGACCATCGGCCGCGATGACCAGCGGCGCGGGCATCCGCACGCGCGGCGCCGACCGTCGTCGCATCACGACGCCGCGGATGGCCCCGGACTCGTCGTGGACGAGCGGGGCGCGCACGTGCCACCCCTCTTCCAGACGTGCCCCTGCACGCACGGCCGCGGCAAGCAGCCAGGCGTCGAAGGCCCCGCGATGAACGGCCAGCGGTCCGGCCTCGCCGGCACGTGGCACGACGATCGCCGGCGGGGCCCCGGGCACGTGGACACGCCACCCGCGCAGGGCCCGCACGCCCGGCGCGTCACGCCATGACAGATCGACGGCGGCCAGCAGCGGCGCGACGCGCGGCGACAGCACGCCCCCCCATGCCGCGTCACGCGGCCGCGTGGCGCGTTCGACGACGAGCACGCGCACGCCGGCACGCGCCAGCGTCAGGGCGGCCATCGCCCCGGCCGGCCCGGCGCCGACGACGATGACGTCGAGCATGGCGTGTCGGCCGTCTCACCGCGCGCATCGCGCGGCGGCACTCACAGGAACACGGTGGACTGATGGGAGGGAATCTCGAACCGGCGCCGGCACTTCGCGCACGTCACCATGTCGTCGATACGATACATGTAGTCGCGGAGCTTCTCGTAGAAGCCGCGATCGCCGCCGGCCGGCACCCGGTCCTTCCGCGTGTACCGGACCCACTTCACCGGGTAATCCTCGCGGTGCCGGCACTGCGGGCACGCGAGCGACATCGGCTTGGTCTCGGTCTTCTGGTTGAAGTAGTCCCGTTCGTGCAGCGGCATGCGGCGATCCTAGCACTACGGACGGCGGGCGGCGACGCTTCGCGTAGACTCTCTCTCGCCGCGTCTCGGCCCCTTCCATTCCCATGTCCATCGTCTTCTACATTTCCGGTCACGGATTCGGTCACGCGTCGCGGGACGTCGAGATCATCAACAGGCTGGCCGTCGACGCGAGCGATCCGATCGTCATCCGCAGCAGCGTGGCCCCCGACCTGCTGGCGCGGACGCTGCGCGTCCCGTACGTGCTGCTGCCGGGCGCCTGCGACACCGGCATCGTGCAGGCCAGCAGCATCGCGCACGACGATCCGGCCACCGTCGCCGCCACGATCGCGTTCTACAGCACCTACGACGCCCGCGTGGCCGCCGAGGTGGCGCGGCTCGCCGACCTCGACGTTTCGCTGATCGTCGGCGACATCCCACCTCTGGCGTTTGCGACGGCGCGGGCGCTCGGCGTGCCGTCGATCGCGATCGGCAACTTCACCTGGGACTGGATCTACGAAACGCATCCCGGCTTCCTGCCCAGCGGGGCGGCGGCGCTCGATCAGATGCGCGAGAGCTACAGCCGCGTGGATCTGGCGCTCAAACTTCCCTTTGCCGGCGGCTTCTCGATCTGTCCGCGCGTCGAGCGCCTTCCGCTCGTCGCGCGTCACCCGACGCAGTCGCGTGCGGCGACGCGTGCGCACTTCGCTCTGCCCGCCGCCGCACGGATCGCCCTGCTGTCGTTCGGCGGTTACGGCCTGCCGGCCCTCGATCTCTCGACGATCGACTGCCACGGTCCGTGGACGCTCGTGACCACCGACCGCGTCACCGGTGACGCGCGCCACCTGCCGCACGTCCACGTGCTGGCGGAGACGCGTTTCCAGGACGGTCCGTTCCGCTACGAAGATCTCGTCGCGGCCGTCGACGTGGTCGTCACGAAACCGGGCTACGGCATCCTCTCGGAGTGCCTCACCAGCCGGACGGCCATGGTCTATACATCACGCGGCGTCTTCCGCGAATACGACGTGCTCGTCGAGGCGATGCCGCGCCTGGTGCGTGCGGGATTCCTCAGCCAGGCGGATCTCTTCGCCGGCCGCTGGCGCGAGACGATCGAGCGCGTCGTCGCCCTGCCGCCCCCGCCGGAGCGAATCGCCACGAACGGCGCCGAGGTGGCGGCAGAGAAGATCAAGTCAGAAGTGAGAAGTCAGAAGTAAGAAGTGCGGAAAGTTCGAACTTCGAAGTTCGAACTTCGAAATTTACCGCATTTCTTATTTCTGACTTCTCACTTCCAACTTGCTCTACTGTCTTTTCCTCCACGTCAGCACGATGGCGGGGGGCACGTTGCGGACGACGAGCCGCGAGCTTGGCTCGCCGCCCATCCGCGCGGTCATCGCACGGCGGAAGGAGGCAGCCTGGGGCAGGCCGTAGCCGTGCAGGTACTGGAACGTGGTGAAGGTGCCGCCAGGCCTGAGGGACGCGGCTACGCTCGCGAGAATCTGCCGCGTCATCAGCGGGGGCAGGCTGACGAACGGCAGGCCGGACACGATGTGATCGACAGGGAACATGTCGCGGGCGAGTACCAGTTCGTCGAGCCGCTCGGCCGAGGCGCAGACGCACTCGATGGCCGGCCACCGCCGCTGGACTTCGCGTACGAATGCCGCGTCGATGTCGACGGCTAGGAACCGTGTGTCCTTCCCCAGCCGCTCGGCGATGGCCGACGTGAAGGCGCCGGTGCCCGGACCGAGTTCGACGATGTGCCCCGGTCGTGCCAGGTCGACGCCCTCGACCATGGCCACCGCCAGCGCGCGTGAGCTCGCTGTGAGTGCCCCGACCGTTCGCGGACTCCGCAGGAACCGGCTGAACAGGAACACGTGCTCGCGGAGCCCCGTGCCGTTCGTCCCGTTACTCATGTGTCGCTCCGTGCAGGGCCGAACGATCGCCGTCGGCGCCGGTCCCTGCGTCCATGATGCGTTGCTCGGCCGTGGCCGCAGAGCCGTGCAGCCAGGTCAACACCAGCCCCTGCACCCGCCCGCGCAACCAGGCCATGATTTCTGTCGTCACCGCGGCCGCTTCGGCCGCGGGATCCGCCGCGCGGCGCAGCCGATCGAGGATGGCCTCCGACGCGCGCACGCCCACGACCTCGCTCGACAGCCACTCGGCGTGCCGGGCGTGCTCGAGCGCCGCCACGCCCGCCAGCACCGGCAGGCCCAGACGGGCGAGCCGGGCGAAGACCGGCTCGAGCGCCTCGGGATCGAGCACGGGCGGCGTCATGATGAACCCGGCGCCCGCGGCGATCTTGCGTTCCAGCCGCTGCCACTCGACGTCCGGCTCGGCGGCAAACGGGTTGATGGTGGCCCCTACGTGAAACTGCGTCGCCCCGTCGAGCGGCTCGCCCGCCACGTCGCGTCCCGCGTTGAGCCGGGACGTCATGTTCAGCAGGCCGATCGCGTCCAGCTCGTAGGTCGACGTCACGTCCGGGAAATTGCCCTGGCGCGACGGGCTGCCGGTCGTCGCCAGCAGATTGCGGATCCCCATCACGTGCGCCGCCACCAGGTCCGACTGCATCCCGGCGAGCGTGCGATCGCGGCAGGTGTAGTGCAGCAGGGTCTCGATCCCGTGCTGCTCGAGCAACGCGGCCAGCGCGAGCGCACTGGCGCGTGCCCCAGACCGCGGATAGTCGGGCACGTTGACGGCGACGGCGCCGAGATCGCAGAACCGCCGGGCCTGCGCCACCGCGGCCTCGACGTCCAGGCCGCGCGGGGCGGCCATCTCGACGACGAGCGCGAACGTGCCGCTGGCCAGACTGCGCGCCAGGTCGGACGAGGGCGGCGGCGTCCCCGTCGGCGTCGCCGGCGTCGCTTCCGCGGCCGGCGTCACGCGGGCCGAAGCGGCGTGGCGCGTGACCGGCGCGCTCCGGCGCACCGCCTCGGCGATCTGCCGCGTGTGTTCAGGAGTCGTCCCGCAGCAGCCACCGACCAGCCGCACGCCCGCGGCCACGAAGCGCCGCGCGTAGCTGGCCATGTACTCGGGCGAGCTCAGGTAGAGATTGCGGCCGTCGACATCGCGCGGCCGGCCGGCGTTAGGCTGGGCCGCGAGCCGGCCCGCGTACACGCGCGTCATCCGCTCGATCGTGTCGAGCATCGCCGCCGGCCCGACCGAACAGTTCAGGCCGATGACGTCGGCGCCGGCCTGTTCGATGGCGCCCGGGAACCGTTCGACCGGCGTGCCGTCGGGGGCGCTGCCATCCTCGACCGTGGTCAGTTGCGCCACGATCGGCAGCGGGCTGACCGCGCGGACCGCCCGGATGGCCGCCGTCAGTTCCGCGATCGACCCGAAGGTCTCGAGGATGAACAGGTCGACGCCGCCCTCGACCAGCGCAGCCGCCTGCTCACCGAACACGGCCTCGGCGTCGGCCACCGTCGTCCGGCCCCAGGGCTCGATCCGGACACCGAGCGGCCCGATCGATCCGGCCACCCACGCCCTGTCGCGCGCCACGCGTCGCGCCAGCCGGGCGCCCTTGCTGTTGATGGCGGCCACCTGGTCGGCGAGGCCGAAGGTGGTGAGTTTGATGCGGTTGGCGCCGAACGTGTTCGTCTCGATGACGTCGGCACCGGCGCGCACGTACTCGCGGTGCACCTCGGCGACCAGATCGGGCGCACTCAGGTTCAGTTCATCGAACGAGCGATTCAGGAACACCCCGCGTGCATAGAGCACGGTGCCCATGGCCCCGTCGCAGACCAGCACGCGTCGATCGAGGGCGTCGAGGAACCCCTGCATCGGGGAGTGGCTCAGCAGCCCGCCGGGACCGGCGGCAGGGACGAATCGATCGGCGTCCGGGTGGGGGCCTTCGGGAGGTGCGTGTACAACGTGGCGGACCCCACGAAGAACGGCCGAAACATGGGCGCCATAATAACAAAGTCGTGACGAACCGGCCGATGGCCCCGGGCCAGAGGGCCGTCGATGCACATAAGTCTCATCGAGTAATATAGTTACGTCGACTCATGCCCGTGGGTTCGCTCTCGCTCAACCACGAACTGCTCCTCGTCACCCTGATGGCGCAGGTGGCCGTTGCCGCGATTCTCGCGACGATGCTGGTGCGTTTTCCGTGGTTCCGCCGCATCCTGCTCACCGAGCGGCGCGACTGGCCCGAGCGGCTCGTCTTCGCCGCCTGTTACGGCGTGCCGCTGATGGCGGGGGTCGGCTCGCGCCTGGTGTTGCAGTATCAGGCCGCGGACCTCACCCTGGCGGGATCCTTCCTCGCCGGGCTGATTGCCGGTCCGTATGCCGGCGCGCTCGTCGGACTCGGCGTGGGGCTGCCGGCCACGCTCACGGGCGAGTTCGCGGCCCTGCCCTTTGCCGTCGGCTGCGGCTTTGCGGGCGGCGGCCTGCGCGAGGTCTGCCCGAAGGACGAGATCTGGAAGTTCTCGCCGTTCTTCGTCACGCAGCTGCACCGATCGGTCTGGCGCCTCCTCCGGAGGTTCCAGCTCGACTGGCAGGTCATCCTGGTGATGGCGCCGGTGCTGCTCGAGCTGCTGCGGCAGGCGATCGGTCGGCGCTTCCCCACCCGCCTGTTCTCCTTCGCGGCCGACAGCTGGTGGCTGCTGCTGCTCGAGATTGCCACCACGGTGCTGGCCGTGGCCATCCCGATCAAGATCTGGAACAGTGCGCGCATCGAACACCGCCTGGCCGAGCAGGAGAAACTGTTGATGGCGGCGCGCGTCGAGGCCCTGGCCAATCAGATCAACCCGCACTTCCTGTTCAATACGCTGACGTCGATCACGTCGCTGATCCGATCCAAGCCCGAGACGGCACGGATGCTGATCATCAAGCTCTCCGGCCTGCTCCGCCGGCTGCTCCGCAGCCAGGAACACTTCGTGCCGCTGCGCGAGGAACTGGCCGCGATCGACGAGTATCTCGACATCGAGCGGATCCGCTTCGGTCCGAGCCTCGTCGTCGAGAAGGACATCGACGAGAACAGCCTGGACGTGATCGTGCCGAGCATGATCCTCCAGCCGATTGTCGAGAACTCGATCAAGCACGGGCTGGCGAACAAGGTGGGCGAAGGCCGGATCACGATTCACACGTCGCGGCGCGCCGGCCACGCGGTCATCGAGATCGTCGACAACGGCGTCGGGATGGCCGTCGACAGGCCCGATCGGTCGATGCGCGCCGAGGGCGAGCGCGATCACGGCATCGGCCTGAGCAACGTCAACGAACGGCTGCGGGTGATCTACGGCGCCAACTACCAGTTGCGCATGCAGAGCACGCCCGGCGCGGGCACGCTCGCGCGCATCGAGATCCCCGAGCTGATTGTGTCCGAAAGGGTCCCGGCATGACCGTGCCTCCCCCCTTGCGCACGCTCGTCATCGACGACGAGCAGCTGGCGCGTGAAGAGCTCTGCTTCCTGCTCGAACAGGCCGGCGACGTCGACATTGTGGGCCAGGCTGGCGACGGGCCGTCGGCCCTGCGGCTGGCCGGCGAGCTGAAGCCCGACCTGCTGTTCCTCGACGTCCAGATGCCCGGGCTCACGGGGTTCGAGGTGGCACGGCGACTGGTGCAGGCCGACGTGCTGCCGCAGCTCGTCTTCGTCACGGCCTTCGACCAGTACGCGGTCGACGCCTTCACCATCAACGCCGTCGACTACCTGCTGAAGCCCGTCGACCTCGACCGGCTCGAGCAGACGCTCGAAAAGGTGCGCAGCCGCCGGGTCGTGCCGCCATCCGACGACGCGAAACTCCCGCTGTCGCCCGAGGATCTGGAGCGGGTGATCAGTGCGGTGCAGGCCCGGCAGGGCCGGCGCGAGCAGCTCGCGCTGCGCGTGGGGGAACGGTTCGTCCTCGTCCAGGCCGAGGAAATCGTGCACGCCTCTCTGGTGGACGAGGCTATTCTCGTGGTAACTAACACGGTGTCCGGGACGTCCAATTACCGGACCCTCGACGAGTTGTCGGCCCGGCTCGACCCGGCGATTTTCTGGCGGGTCCATCGGTCGCACCTGGTGAACATCACCAAGATCAAGGAGATCGTGCCCTGGTTCAGCCGCAACTACCTCCTGAAGATGAAAGACCCCAAGACCACGGAAATTCCGGTCAGCCGGACGCAGACACGACGGCTGCGGGAGCATCTCCAGCTGTGAGCGACGACTCGTCGACGCGTCCGCCCGCGCCCTGGCAGCCCGACGGCCAGGGCGACGCGATGTCGGCTGCCGCGCCGGGGGCCGGGCCGGCGCAGCCCGTCGCGCTGTCCGCGTCGGCGCCGGATGCGTTCGCCCGCGCGACGGCCTCGACGGTCGGCACCGATCCGGCCGCGCTCGCGCCGGCGTCGTCCATGCCCCAGTCGCTGGCCGCGCCGCCGGTCATCGTCAAACAGCGCGCGCCGATCGGTCACACCCTCGCCCGCATCGGCGAGGAACTGGTGGCGTGGTTCAAGACCCTGGTCTCGGCCGCGGTCTACGCGACGCTCATTGTCACGTTCGGGTTCCAGGTGGCGCGGGTCGAGGGGCACAGCATGGCCCCGACGCTCGAGGATCAGGACCGCCTGATCGTGAACAAGCTCGAGTACCGGCTGCCCCACCACGATCCGCAGTTCGGCGACATCGTCATGCTGCTGTTCCCGAACGACCCGGACAAGTCGTTCGTCAAGCGCGTGATCGGCGAGCCCGGCGACACGCTGCGCAGCGTCAACGGTCACGTCTTCCGCAACGACGAGCCCGTCCCCGACGACTTCATCCCCGAGGAGTACCGGTCCTACGACACCTGGGGGCCGGAGATCGTGCCGGACGCGTACTACTTCGTGATGGGCGATCACCGCAACAACAGCTCGGACAGCCGCACGTGGCGGTATGTGCCGAAGAAATACATCATCGGCAAGGTCCAGCTGCGCTGGTGGCCGCTCACCCAGATGCGCATCTTCTCGGCCTGGGAATGAGGGGAGGCGGGAAGGCGGCGGGCCGGGAGGCGGCCGGAAGGCGGCCTCCTACGAGTACATCCCCTCGATCTCCGCGCGGTACCGCTCTTCGAAGATCCGTCGCTTGACCTTCATCGTCGGCGTCAGCAGGCCGTTGGCGATGGTCAGATCTTCGGTGAACAGCACGAACTTCTTGATGCGCTCGAACTGCGCCAGGTCGTGGTTGACGGTGTCGACGGCGGCCTGGAGCAGCGCCCGCGCATCCGGGTCGTGTACGCGGGCACGGGCCTGCGCGACGGGAACGCCCCAGTGCGAGGCGAGGGCCTGTACGTCGGGCAGCAGCAGCGCCGCGGGAAAATGCCGGCGGTCGCCGACGAGCACGGCTTCGGCCACGAACGGCTGCTGGCGCAGCCGCTGTTCGATCGGCTGCGGCGCCACATTCTTGCCGCCCGACGTCACGATCAGTTCCTTCTTCCTGTCCGTGATGCGCAGGAACCCCTCGTCGTCGAGCGTACCGATGTCGCCGGTGTGCAGCCAGCCGTCCACGATCACCGCCGCCGTGTCCTCTGGCCGGCGATGGTACCCCTGCATGAGATTGGGCCCGCGCGCGAGGATCTCGCCGTCCTCGGCAATCCTCAGCGCAACGTTCGGCAGCGGCGGCCCGACGGTGCCGAAGCGGACGCGCTCGAGCGGCACGACGCACAGCACGGGCGCAGTTTCAGTGAGACCGTAGCCCTCGAGCACCGGCAGGCCGAGGCCGTAGAAGAACCGGGCGAGATCCGCGTCGAGCGGCGCACTGCCCGAGACCGCGAATCGCAGGCGGCCGCCAACGGCCGCCCGGATCTTCCCGAACACCAGGCGATCGGCCACACGCGACGCCACGCGCAGCGGGACCGACAGCGGCTGTCGCGCCTCGAGCCGCGCACCGCGCCGCAGGGCCACCGACACGGCCCAGTGGAACAGCGCACGCCGGGGCGCCGACGCGGCGTTGGCCGTGTCGAACACGCGCGCGCGCAGCTTCTCGAACACGCGCGGCACGCCGCTCATCACCGTCGGCCTGACGACGAGCAGATCGCGCGCCACGGTCTCGATCGATTCGGCGAATGCCACCGAGACGCCGGCCGTGAGATAGATGTACGCCACCATGCGCTCGAACGCGTGACACAGCGGCAGGAACGACAGCGCGACGTCATCCTGATCGACGGCAATCACCTGGCGCACGCCGTCGATGTTGGCGACCAGGTTGCCGTGCGTCAGCCGCACCCCCTTCGGCTCGGCCGTCGTGCCCGAGGTATAGATGATCGTCGCGAGATCATCGGGCCCGACCTGCCGCGCGGCATCATGGAACGCGCGCGCCACGCCCCAGCCCTCGCGCATCCGATCGTGGCCGAACGTCTCGACCGCCTCCAGCGGCTCGATCCGCACATCCCTCGCGCCCGCCGTCTCGATCGTCGCGCGCTCGACAGGATCGATGACGACGATCGCGGCAATCGCCGGGAGGCGATCGATCACCGACAGCAGCTTCTCGAGCTGCACGACGGTCGACACGACGACGAGCGACGCGTCCGCGTCGTCCAGGATGAACGCGATCTGATCGGCCGACAGGGTGGGATAGACCGGCACGGTCACCGCGCCCGCCGCGAGCACGGCCAGGTCGACGACCAGCCACTCGGGCCGGCTCTCGGCCAGAATCGCCACGCGCGCACCGGCCGCCATGCCGAGCGCCCCGAGCCCGAGACTGACGTCGCGGACCTTCGGCAGCAGATCCTTCCCGCTCGTCCACTGCACCTCGCCGTTCCGGCACTGCCCGATGCATTCGGCGCCGGGATACCGGCCCGACGCGAAGAATGGCAGTTCCCCAATCGTGCGCGGCCGTGTCTGGACGTCGAGATCATCGGCGCTCATGGCATGCTCCTGATCGACGACCGGCTGCCCGACGACCGACGGCGGCGGCGTCCAGCCACCGGCAGCCCGTGGCCGGATGGTGGTTCCGGATCACCGGTCGCCCGCGGCCCGCCGCCCGTTGCCGGTCGTCGATAATCCCCGCTCCGGCCTCCCCGCTTCTCGCTCAGGTGAATCGGCCCGATCACCATACCGCGATCGATCGCCTTGAGCATGTCGTACAGCGTCAGCGCCGCCGCCGACACGGCTACCAGCGCTTCCATCTCGACGCCCGTGCGCCCCACGGTCGAGACGCGCGCCTCGATGCGATACCCGGTCGCGCGCGGCGTCAGATCCACCTCGACGCTCGTCAGCGGCAGCGGATGGCAGAGCGGGATCAGATCAGCCGTGCGCTTGGCCGCCATGATCCCGGCCAGCCGCGCCGTCTGCAGCGGGTCGCCCTTCGCGACCGCACGGCGGCGGATGGCGGTCCGCGCCGCGGCATTGATGCGCACCTCCCCCTCCGCGATCGCCACGCGCGTCGTGTCGGGCTTCGCGCTCACGTCCACCATGCGCACGCGTCCGTGCGCATCGACGTGCGACAGGCGTGCGGCCGCGCGGCGCTCAGTCTGCGTCTTCGCCATCGACGTCGCCGTCCTCGCGGGCCAGGAAGAACGACAGGCTCTCCATCGACACGGTCAGGTCGACGTGCTTCAACTTGACGGCCGGCGGCACCTTGATCGTGCCTGGCGAGAAATTCAGGATGGCCCGAATCCCGGTGGACACCGCCATGTCGACCACCGACGACGCCGCCTCGGCCGGCACGGCAATCACCGCGATGTTGATGTGCTCGCGGACGACCATGTCGCGAAACTCGGCCATGTCGTGGATGCGCACGCCGCCGCGCGACCGGCGTCCGACCTTGGTCCTGTCGGCGTCGAACATCGCGACGATGGCAAACCCTTCCTGGCGGAAGCCCGCATAGTCGGCCAGGGCCATGCCCAGGTTCCCGGCGCCGATCACCGCCACGCGGACCGTGCGATCGAGCCCGAGGATCACGCGCAGCTGCCGCTTGAGTTCCTTGACGTAGTACCCGACGCCGCGAATGCCGAATTCGCCGAAGTACGCCAGGTCCTTGCGAATCTGCGCCGCGTTGAGGTGGAACTGCTCGGCCAGCGCCTTCGACGACACGGTCTTGACGCCCGCCGCATCGAGCACGCTCAGCGAACGCAGGTAGACCGACAGCCGGCCGGCCGTCAGTTCCGAGACCTGATCGCTCACCAGGCGCTGATTGTTCTTGCGTGGCACAAGCTCCGGATTCTAGCGCGAAACGCGGTGGAATCGGAGGCGCTTTGCCCGATCAGCCACCGAGTCTCCCGACTCCACGACCATAGCCCGACCGAGCGTCAGTCCCGGTGCCGCGTCACATGATGCGCTCGGCGGCTTCGCCGAGCCGGTCCCGCATCGCTCCGCGCACGGCCGCGGCAATCTGGCTCCTGTCGTCGATCGTCTTGCCCACGGTCGGCACGGGCGGCAGGAACGCGAGTGTGACGGTCGTCGGCCACACGAGCGCACTCCCCTTCCGCATCGCGTCGCGGCTGCCCATGATGGCCACCGGCACGACAGGCGCCTGCGCCTTGATGGCCATCACGAACCCGCCCTTCTTGAACGGCAGGACGGCGCCCGTGGGGCTGCGCGTGCCTTCTGGAAAGATGAAGAACGCGTGCCCCTCGCGCAGCGCGTCGGCCGCACGCTCGACGGCGGGCCAGCTCTGCTCCTTGTTCGCCCGCTCGAGCGGGATCCACCCGGCCGCGTCCCACACCCAGACGAGAATCGGCAGCCGGCGCAGCTCCGCCTTGTAGAGCACGCGCACCTTCGGGAACAGCCGCGCCAGCGCCTGATAGAGGACCGGCGGATCGACGTTGCTGATGTGATTGCAGGCGAAGACGGCGCCGGGGATGATGTGCGCCTCGCCCTCGACGCGCACCGTGATGCCGACAATCGCCAGGCCCATCCGGACGCCGATCAGGCCGAGCGTGTAGAGGATGTTCGGGCGGCCGGTGAGGAACGTCCACGCGAGGCCGGGCGGCCCGACGATCAGGACGTACACCGCAATCGCCGTGCAGGCCGTGACGGTCCGCACGGCGGCGACGAATCGGGCCACGTCCGGCGTCAGGAGGCGCGTGCCGCGCGACGCGGGGCCGCCACGGCCTTGCCCGTGGCCTTCGACCGGGCGGTGGAGGCCTTCACGCGAGCAGGCGGGGCCGGCTTCACGGCCCGCTTGACGGGCGTCTTCACCTTGCTCGCGACCTTGCTGCCAGCCACGGCCACCTTGGCGGCAGGCTTGGCCGCCTTCACGGTCCGGGCGGGCGCCGTCCGCGCCGGGGCAGGCACCGCGGCCTTGGCCGCCACCGGGGCGGCGACCGGCGCGGCCACCGGGGCCGGGGCCGGCGCCGGGGCCGCGACGGGTTCGGGTGCCGCCTTGGCCCTGGGCTTGCCCGCGTTGCGCGCCTTGACCACGAAACACTCCTCGAGCGTCTGCTCGACGCGCAGTTCCACGTCCGGGGTCTTGAGCGCCAGCACTTCGGTGATCTCCGACACGACCAGGAACTTGGCGCGATCGAGCATCCGCTTTTCCCGGAACGAGAGGCTCTTGGACTTGGCGAGGAACGTCAGGCTCTTGAGCACCTCGACCACGTCGTAAATCGAGCCGGTCCGCATGCGGTCCGAGTTGTCCTTGAACCGCCCCTTCCAGTTCTGGTGGCTGTCGATGTTGCCGTCACCGAGCAGACCGAACAACCGCTCGACCTCGTCGTCGGTAATTGCGCGGCGCAGACCGACGCCGTCGACGTTGTCGACGGGCACGAACACGGTCGTCTCGTTCGCCATCCGCAGCTGATAGAAACTGCAGGTCGTCCCAATGATGGTTTTGGTTTCGATCCGTTCGATGACGCCCAGACCATGATTCGGGTAAATGACCTTGTCGCCTATCTCGAATGCCACGTGCCCCCCGGAGTTGGTGCAGGAAAGGTGAAGCTTGGCTCGCTCGAAGCTGGAAGCTCCACGTATTCTACCGGACTTCTGGGGGAGACGCAACGGAAACACGCCGGAAATCCGTAAGTTACGGCCACATTCGCCATATTATCGCCACCAGATCCCGGCAAAATCCGGCATCTCGGCGACGGCGACGCGGCCGCCTCACGGAATCGTTCCTGAGAACCCCCGGCCGGCCCGCGGCCCCCGATGGTCCCGGCGAAGTCCGTCCGGCCGCTCGGCCACGTCGAAGCCGGCCTCGTAGATCAGCTGGGCAATCCGCACCAGCTTCGGGAACAGGATCTTGTCGACCGTGTCCGTGTTGGCGTGATAGTCGCGGTGCGTCCCCGTGAAGAAGAACGCCACGGGAATGCCGCGCGAGGCGTAGCTGTAGTGGTCGCTCCGGGTATAGAAACTTTCGGGATCGGCCGGATCGTTGTAGTGGAAGTCGATCGTGAGCGGCCGTGATGCCCGCTCGTTGGTCAGGACCACGGCGTTGTGCAGGTCCGTGCTGATGCGGTCGGCCCCGATCACGTACACCGTGTCCGCCTCACCCGGGTCGTCGTCTCGATTGCGCCCGATCATGTCGATGTTGAATACCGCCTCGATGTGCGCGAGCGGCACCACTGGGTCGTCGGCCATGGCGCGCGATCCGAGCAGTCCCTCCTCCTCGGCCGTGTGCCAGACGAACAGCGTCGACCGCCGCGGTCTCGGCCCCTCGGCCAGGGCCTTCGCAATCGCCAGCACCGCCGACGTCCCCGATCCATCGTCGTCGGCCCCGTTCCAGATTGGATCGCGATCGACGGGCACGTTCACGCGGCCGGGCGCCGGCCCGCCTGTCGCCATTCCGACGTGATCGAGATGCGCCCCGAACAGCACGTACCGATCGCGCAGGGCCGGATCGCGTCCCGGGATCATCGCGACGACGTTGTGCGTGTGGGCGACGCTGACGACGTCGTACGTGTGGTCGATGGCGATCTGCACGTGCACGTCAGGCAGCGGGAACGACGGCAGCGGCTCGCCGCGGTTGGCCGCATCGCGCAGCGCCTCGAACGGCAGCGGCGCCCCGCCGAGCAGGAGCGTGAAAACGGTGGTATCGGCGGTCACGACCGGCGGGCGCGGCCGATCCACGCGCTCCACCGCGGTGAGCGAGACCGGTGGCGCCGTGCGCGGTCCGCCCCCGGCCTCCTGTCCACCAGTTGCCGGTACCGCGGGCACCGCCCCGAGCACGACGGCCGCGGCCGCACCGGCCCGCACGAGCGCCTCGGCACGCCCGGCCCCCGACGCGAGCGCCGGCGATCCATCGCTCGGCGGCGAGGACGGCATGCCCGGCAGCAGCACGACGAGACGTCCCGCATGGGATTCGGCCGGATCGGGAAACCCGTACCCGACGAAGTCGACGCCCGTGAACTCGAGCTGCTGAGCGCTGCCGGCCAGCGCAGGCAGCGAGATATGTTCGCCCTGGGTGAACGTCTGCGTGCCGCCGGGGGTCTCGATCGTGATCGTCGATCGCCGTGTCACCCGGTACGTCGTCCGTGCAACAGGCTGAAGATAGGTGCCGTCGATGCCCAGCGGCGTGGCGCCGATGCGCCGGAGCTGCTCCGACACATAGCCGGCCGCCAGGCCATAGCCCTCGGTGAACGCGGCGCGCCCCTGCATCGCATCCGACGACAGCGTCGTGAGCCACGTACGGATGTCGGCCTCGCCGATCGGCGCGAGCGCGGGCGCGTCGGCGGCCGGCGATGGCGCCTGCGCGCCGATGCCACTTGCGCCCGTGACCGCCACGGCCAACGCCAGCGTCCACGTCCGCCACGTCCATCCGCTTCGTCGCGTCATCGTCTCCTCGTCGCGTCTCTCGGGCCCGTCCCGGTGGCCGAAGCCAAGGCTCCGAACGCCTTCCAGCCTTCCAGCCTCCTCCCAGCCTGCCGCCTCCCAGCCTCCCCAGCCTTGCTATCATTTCTTACTTGCCCACGATCTACGAAGTTGCCAGGAGAGCCGGTGTCTCCACTGCTACCGTCTCGCGCGTGGTGAGCGGTCCGAAGGGCCTCGTGGCGGCCGCGACACGACGGCGTGTGCTGAAGGCGGTCGACGATCTCGGGTACGTGCCGAATGCGGCGGCCAAGAAGCTGCGCACGCGGCGCACGCGCACGCTGCTCGTCACCGTGCCCGACATCACCAACCCGTTCTTCGCGGCAATCCTCCAGGGGCTCGAAGATGCGGCCCACCGCGAGGGATACGCGGTGCTGCTCGGCGACACGCAGCACGACGCCGATCGCGAGAACCACTACGCGCGCATGCTCCGGCGCCGCGAGGCCGACGGCCTGATCTTCCTCGGCCACCGCCTGCCCGCCGAGGCGGAAGTCCTCGTTGCCAGCGCCCGCGGTCGCGCGCCCATCGTCAACGGGTGCGAGTTCAGCCGGCGCGTCGGGGTCCCGAGTGTCCACATCGACAACGCCCGGGCCGCCGGCGAGGCGATGGCGCACCTCTACGCGCTCGGTCACGTGCACGTCGGCATCCTCACCGGGCCGCTGGCCAGTCCGCTCTCGCGCGATCGCCTGCGCGGGGTGACGACGGCCGCGCGTGCAGCCGGCCACGAAGCGCAGCTGACCGTCGAGCACGGCGACTTCTCGATCGCGTCGGGCGTCACCGGCGCCACGCGGCTCTTCCGGACACGCACGCGGCCGACGGCGCTCTTCTGCTTCAACGACGAGATGGCCATGGGCGCGCTCGACGCGGCGCGGCATCACGGACTGCGCGTGCCCGCGGATCTTTCGGTCGTGGGCTTCGACGACATCCGATTCGCGCGCCACACCAACCCGCCGCTCACCACCGTGGCGCAGCCGACGCGGGAGATCGGCGAGGGTTGTGTCCGTCTGCTGCTCGACATCCTGCGCGGCGGATCCAGGCCGCCGGCCTCGCTGACGCTGCCCCACGAATTCAAGCAGCGGGCCAGCACGGCGGCCGCCCCGCGCCCGGCCCGTCGCCGGGCACGCCGCGTCCCGTGAGGCACCGCATCGGGTGGTATACTCGCGATCCCTGCAACGCCCTGCCCCTGCTCTTTCCGTGCCGGAGTGGCGAAACTGGCAGACGCGCGAGACTCAAAATCTCGTTAGGTTTACCCCTAGTGTCGGTTCGATTCCGACCTCCGGCACCATTCCTCGTGTAGCGCACGTCAGCGCCCGCTGATACGACGATGACGATGAAAACGCACAAGTGGGCCACTGTTCGGGGGCGCCGAGCGCCCGACGTCGAGGCCGCCATCGAGGCGACCAAGGTCGAGATGCGCGCCGCCATGCGCGTGGCTGACATCCGCAAGGCGCACGAGCTGACGACGGACGTGGGCCGCGATCACTGACGCGCCCGTCACACATCCGGCGTTGCCCGGGGCGCGCTGCCGGACGTCGAGATCGGTGACACGACGGCGGAAGCCGCGAGAGGAGACACAGCGATCATGTGGGGCGACAAGATCTACGAGTACGACCTGGACGTCACGAGCGTCACGGACTTCGGCGTGACGATGGAGGCGATCGCGAGCGGCGAGGCGCCGCTGCCGGCGCAGGGCCTGCGCCTGGACGTGGCCTTCACCGGCCGCGCCACGGGCCGCGTGACCGGCCAGGTCACGGGTATCGATCACGTCTGGATGCGCGCCGACGGTCGCGTCGATCTCGACGTGCGCGCGGTCCTGACGACCGACGACGGGGCGCGGATCGCCCTGGCGGCCACCGGCGTGTCGGTGGCGCGCGAGGACGAGCCCATCGCGGACCTGCGGGAGAACATCAGCCTGTTCACCGCGACGGAGGCCTACGCCTGGGTCACCCGCCATCAGATCTGGGGCGTGGGTACGATGGACTTCTCGACCGGGCGTATCCACATCGACGCGTACCTGCAGTCCGGCGCCGCGGGATGACGTCGCGGCTGCCGCGACGGAGATGACGTCGGGATGAACCTCCTGCTCCTCGATCGGACCGAGATCGATGCGGACAACGTGGCCACGATCACCGACGTGCGGGCGCGCCACATCCGCCAGGTCCTCGGCGCCGAACCCGGACGCGCGCTGCGCATCGGGCTGATCGATGGGCCCGCGGGCACCGGCACCGTGGTGGCGATCGACGATCGGCAGGTGCGTCTGGCCTGCACGTTCGACGAGGCACGGCCGCCGCTCCCGCGCGTCGATCTCCTGCTCGCCCTGCCGCGGCCGAAGGTGCTGCAGCGTCTCTGGGCGCAGATCGCCGCGCTTGGTGTGGGACGCATCCTCCTCACGAATGCGGCTCGCGTCGAGCGCCACTACTTCGACACGCACGTGCTCGACGAGGCCACGTATCGTCCGCTGCTGATCGAAGGCCTGCAGCAGGCTCGCGACACCCGCGTGCCGCGCGTCAGCGTGCATCGCCAGTTCCGCGTCCTCGTCGAGGACGATCTCGATCGCCTGTGTCCGCAGGCCACGCGTCTGCTGGCGGACCCGGCACCGGATTCGTCCGGCGACGCGTGCGACGCGCTCGAGACCGCGCGCACGACATCCGACGCGCGCGTGCTGTTGGCCGCAGGCCCCGAAGGCGGCTGGAATGACTTCGAGCGTCGGCTGCTCATCTCGCGCGGCTTCCAGCCGTTCTCGCTCGGTCCGCGCACGCTGCGATCGGACACGGCCTGCATCGCCCTGCTGACGCTCGTGCACGCCGCGCTGTCGTCGCCACGTCCACGCCCCCGAGGCTGACCACCTTCGCACGAGGCTACGGTGTCCGCTGCCCCGTAGCCTTGTAGCCCCGTAGCTTTGTGGCCCGCAGCCTTGCAGCCCGCAGCCTGCAGCCTTCCCGCCTCCTCCCCGCCTGCAGCCTCCCTGCCTTCTTCCCCTCCCGTATACTGGCGAGCGGGTCGAACGAACGGAGGCACGATGACAGGCAGAATTGCTGATCTCTCGAGGCGCGCACTCGCGATGGCGCTGCTGATTCCCCTGGCCGCGGCCTGTGGCGCCGGACGCTCGAGCACTTCCGCCCCTTACGACGATCCCCACCCGCTCCCCGAAGAACCGCTCGTGATCGACGCGCCGGAAGTTGGGGCGCACGGCGGACGCTTCATCGTGCCGGCCACGAGCGGACCGCGCACGTTCAACATGATCATGGGCAACGAGACGTCGACGTACGACATCACGAAGCTGATGTTCATTGGCCTCGCGGACTTCGACAACGCGACGCAGCGCGAGGTTCCGATGCTCGCGAAGAGCTGGTCGACCGCCGACGACAAGCTGACGTGGACGTTCAATCTCCGTCGCGGCGCACAGTTCTCCGACGGCCACCCGATCACGTCGGCCGACGTGCTGTTCTCCTTCGAGGTCGTGCTCGACGACACGCTGCACCCGGCCGCGCAGGACGGATTGATCACCAACGGCCGCAAGTGGGAAGTCACCGCGCCCGACGACTACACGGTCGTCATCAAGACGCCCGAACCGAACGCCATGGTCGTGGCGCTGGCGAGTTCGGTCTTCATCATGCCGAAGCACCTCCTCGAGGCGGCCTTCCGCGCCGGGGCGTTCGCCTCGGCCTACGGCGTCAATACGCCTGCCGATCAGGTCGTGACCAGCGGCCCCTTCCGGCTCGTCTCGTACACGGCCAACGAGCGCGTGGTCCTCGGCAGGAATCCGTACTGGTTCGGCGTGGACGCCCGCCAGCAGCGCCTGCCCTACCTGGACGAAATCGTCTTCACCGTCGTGCCCGATCTCGACGCGGCGCACCTGCAGTTCGCGTCGGGCAACGTCGACGGGCTCGAGCGGCCGAAGCCCGAGAACTACGCGTGGTACGAGGACAACCAGGCCCGCGGGAACTTCACGCTGTACGACCTCGGCCCCGAGATGAATTCGCAGATGTTCTGGTTCAACCTGAACAAGGTCCGCCAGCCGACAGCCGGCAAGCGCGTGGGCGATCCGGTGGTCGACGCCACCAAGTACCGCTGGTTCAACAACCCCGCCTTCCGCCGCGCCGTGTCGATGGCCGTCGACCGCGAGGCGATGATCAAGAGCATCTACTTCGGCGACGCCGTGAAGAACTGGTCGACGATGACGCCCGGCAACAAGCAGTGGTACTCGCCGGACATCGTCAAATACGACTACGACCCGGATGAAGCCCGTCGCCTGCTCGCGAGCCTCGACTTCAGGGATCGCAACGGCGACGGCGTGCTGGACGATCCGCAGGGCCACGCGATCAGCTTCACGCTCAAGACCAACAGCGACAACCGGCTCCGCGTCGGGATGGCCAACTTCATCCGCGACGATCTGGCCAAGATCGGCATCCGCGTCGTCCTCACGCCCGTCGACTTCAACACGCTGATCACCAACCTGCGCGACGACTTCCAGTACGAGGCAGCGCTGCTGGGACTGCAAACGGCGGTTCCGCCCGAGCCGGGCATGGGGCAGAACGTCTGGCGGTCGAGTGGTCTGACGCACTGGTGGAACGCCCGGCAGCCGAAGCCCGAGACGCCGCAGGAGGCGCGCATCGATCAGCTGATGGACGTGATCATGCAGAATCCTGACTTCCCGGCCCGTCTGGAGGCCTGGCACGAGGTCCAGAACATCGTCAACGAACAGAGCTGGCTGATCTGGCTGCCCACGCAGGTGGCCAAGCTGCCGTTGTCGAACCGCTTCGGGAACCTCCAGCCGTCGATCGTGCCGCACCGGTTCCTGTGGAACGCCGATCGGATCTTCCTGACGTCACGCGCCGGCCAGTCCTGATCCGGTTCGCTCGCCGTTCGTCGGACCCGCATGTGGACGTACATCCTGAGGCGATGCCTCCAGACGCTGCCGCTGCTGCTGGGCATCTCCGCACTCACGTTCCTGCTGCTGCAACTGGCGCCCGGTGACTTCCTGAACCAGATGGCGGAGAACCCCGCCATCTCGCAGGAGGCCATCGACGCCATGCGGCAGCGCTTCGGCCTGGATCAGCCGTGGTACGTGCAGTACGGCATCTACCTGCGCAACATCCTCCTGCACTTCGACTTCGGCCAGTCGTTCTCGCGGCACCAGCCGGTCTTTACCGTCATCGTCGAGGGGCTCGGCAATACGCTGATCCTGGCCGTCGCCGCAGCGCTCGTCACCTGGCTGCTGGCCATCCCGCTCGGGGTCCTCGCGGCCGCGCGCCAGCACACGTGGGTCGACCGCGTCCTGTCCGTCGTCTCGTTCGTCTGGCTGTCGATCCCCGAAATCCTGTCGGGCCTGCTGCTGCTCATGCTGGCCGCGCGCACCGGCTGGTTCCCCGTGGGCGGCATGCGGTCAATCGACTACGAAGAACTCTCGTTCGTCGGCAAGGCGCTCGACCTGGCCTGGCACCTGTGCCTGCCGGCCCTCGTCGTCGGCCTGGTGCCGCTGGCGGGCCGCATGCGGCAGATGCGCGCGAGCCTGCTCGACGTGCTGCGCCTCGACTACGTGACCACCGCGCGGGCCAAGGGCCTCGACGAGCGCGTCGTCGTGTTCAAGCACGCGCTGCGCAACGCGCTGAACCCGATGATCACGCTCTTCGGATACACGCTCGGCGCCCTGGTGTCCGGATCGTTCATCGCCGAGATCATCTTCTCGTGGCCCGGACTCGGCCGACTCACGCTCGATGCGATCCTGACGCAGGATCAGTACCTCGTCATGGGATCCGTCCTCATGGCGTCGGTCGTGCTGATTCTCGGGAACCTCATCGCCGACATCCTGCTGGCCGTCGCGGATCCGAGGATCAGCTATGACTGAGAATCGGCGACCGGCTGCCGATGGCGCGACACACGGAGCCCCGGGTCTTCAGACCCGGGGAACGGCGCCCGCACCGCCCCAGTCTCCTGCCCGCATTTTCTGGCGCCAGATGAAGAAGAGTCCGCTCGCGGTGGCGGGCGGACTCCTGCTCCTGGTGTTCTACGCCCTGGCGGCCATCGCGCCGTTCGTCGCCCCGTACTCGCAGGAGGAGATGGATCGCGATCGGTACTATCACCCGCCGCACTCGCTGCACTGGGTCGATTCCGGTGGGCGATTCCACCTCCTGCCCGTGGTGCGCCAGACCGTGCTCGCCGATCCGCGGACGTTCCGCTACGACGAGATGCCGGGATCGGATCAGCCGCTGCGCTTCTTCGTCCAGGGCGCGCCGTATCACCTGCTCGGCGTGGTGCCGATGACCCGCCACCTGTTCGGCGTGGACGCGCCGGGACGCGTGTACCTGCTCGGCACCGACTCGTTCGGCCGCGACCAGTTCTCGCGCCTGCTGTTCGGCGCGCAGATCTCGCTCACCGTCGGACTCGTTGGCATCGTCGTCTCGTTCGCCATCGGCCTGGTGCTGGGCGGCATCGCCGGGTACTTCGGCGGCTGGGTCGATACCGTCATCATGCGGTTCTCGGAACTGCTGCTGAGCATCCCGTCGCTCTACTTGATCATCGCGCTGCGCGCGGTCTTCCCGATCGACCTGCCCAGCCAGTACGTCTATCTCGGCATCGTGGGCATCCTGGCGTTCATCGGCTGGGCCAGCCTGGCCCGCGTGATTCGCGGCCTGGTGCTCTCGATCCGCAAGCAGGAGTTCGTGACCGCGGCCGAGGCGCTCGGCGTGGGACGGTTCCGCATCATCCTCCGCCACATCCTGCCGAATACGCTGTCGTTCGTGATCGTGGCCGCTACGGTATCGGTGCCGGGCTACATCCTCGGCGAGGTCGTGCTCTCGTTCCTGGGCGTCGGCGTGCAGGAGCCCGCGGCCTCGTGGGGCAACATGCTGAACCAGGCCCGCAGCGTGCGCGCGCTGACGACGTTCCCGTGGCTGCTCTACGTGCCCGGGCTCGCGATCTTCCTGACGGTGATGGCGTTCAACTTCCTCGGCGACGGCCTGCGCGACGCGCTCGATCCCCGCCGCGTAACGGGAGGCCGGTCGTGAGCGATCCCCTGCTGCGGCTCGACGACCTGAAGACGTACTTCCACACCGACGAGGCGGTGGTGCGCGCGGTCGATGGGGTGTCGTACGAGGTCCACGCGGGCGAGACGCTGGCCGTGGTGGGCGAATCGGGCAGCGGCAAGAGCGTGACGGCGCTGTCGATCCTGCGGCTGATCCCGCAGCCGCCCGGCCGTATCGAAGGAGGACGCATCCTGTTCAAGGGCCGCGATCTGGTCACGGCCTCCGAGGCGGAGATGCGCCGGATCCGCGGGGCCGAGATCTCGATGATCTTCCAGGAGCCGATGACGTCGCTCAACCCGGTGTTCACCTGCGGCGAGCAGATCGTCGAAGCGGTCGTCCTGCACGAGCGCGTGGACCGCCGCGCCGCGCGCCGGCGCGCGATCGAGATGCTGGAGCTCGTCGGCATCCCGTCGGCCGCGCAGCGGGCCGACGCCTATCCGCACCAGCTCTCGGGCGGCATGCGCCAGCGCGTGATGATCGCCATGGCCCTGGCCTGCCGGCCGTCGGTGCTGATCGCCGACGAGCCGACCACGGCCCTCGACGTCACCATCCAGGCGCAGATCCTCGAGCTGCTCAAGCGCCTGCAGCAGGAGATCGGGATGGCCGTCATCCTCATCACGCACGATCTCGGCGTGGTGGCCGAAACTGCCGATCGCGTGGCCGTGATGTACGCCGGCCAGGTCGTCGAATACTGCGACGTCCGATCGGCGTTCGCGCGTCCGCTCCACCCGTACACGGCCGGACTCCAGGCCTCGCTGCCGAGACTCGGCGAGACGCGCGAGTCGCTGCGCGTGATTCCCGGCAACGTGCCGAACCCGGCCCACTTTCCCGACGGCTGCCGCTTCCACCCGCGTTGCCCGGTCATGATCGCGCCGGCCTGCCTCGAGCCGCAGACGCTGCGGATCATCGACGACGATCATGCCGCGCGCTGCATCCGCGCCGACGCGATTGCGGCGGGTACGCTCGATCCGGCGCCGCCTGAACAGGAACGTGTCCCGTGACAGACGTCATCGTCCGCACGCCGCTCGTCGAGGTGACGGACCTGCGCACGTGGTTCCCGATCCGCAAGGGGCTCTTCTCGCGCGTGGTCGGTCACGTGAAGGCCGTCGACGGCGTGTCGTTCACCGTCGACGCCGGCGAAGTCCTCGGTGTGGTCGGCGAGAGCGGCTGCGGCAAGACCACGACCGGCCGCAGCATCCTGCGGTTGATCGAACCGACGTCGGGCAGCGTGAAGTTCGATGGACAGGAGCTCGTGGGCCTGCCACGACGCGATCTGCAGCCGCTGCGACGGCAGATGCAGATCGTCTTCCAGGATCCGTATTCGAGCCTGAACCCGCGGATGTCGATTGGTACCGCACTGACCGAGGCGCTCACCGTCCACGGTCTGGCGCGCGGCCGCCAGGCCACACACGATCGCGTCGAGGAGTTGCTGACGCTCGTCGGCCTGTCGCCGTCGCATGCCGCGCGCTATCCGCACGAGTTCTCCGGCGGCCAGCGACAGCGGATCGGCGTGGCGCGTGCGCTGGCCGTGTCGCCACGGCTGATCGTCGCCGACGAGCCGGTGTCGGCGCTCGACGTCTCGATCCAGGCGCAAATCGTCAACCTGCTGCGCGACCTGCAACGGCGCCTCCACCTGACCTACATCTTCGTGGCCCACGATCTCTCCGTGGTCGAGCACATCAGCGATCGTGTGGCGGTCATGTATCTCGGCCGGATCGTCGAACTGGCGCCGAGCCGCGCGCTGTACCGGTCGCCCATGCACCCGTACACGGTGGCGCTGCTGTCGGCCATCCCGATTCCCGATCCCGATCGCCGACGGTCGCGCATCGTCCTGGGCGGCGACGTGCCGAGCCCGTCGAATCCACCCGCCGGATGCCGGTTCCACCCGCGCTGCTACATGGCACAGGCCATCTGTCGCACGGACGATCCACCGCTGCGCGAGGTCGCGCCCGGACACCTGTCCGCCTGCCACTTCGCTGAACAGGCCATGGCGATGGCGCCGGGGAAAGACGGGGAGGCGACAGGCTGGGAGGAGACGGGAAGGCTGGGAGGTACGGAGCCGTGAGAATCAGCCGGCCTGACGCTACACGGACCCGGCATGCGCCGTCATCGTCGCCCGGCTCGGGCGTCGGTGCGCGGTGCTGGTAGAGTCTCGTCGTCACCGGACGACGACACGCCCCATGTTCTCCAGTCGATCGAACGATACGCCGGCCACGCGCCTGGCCACACGTTTGTCCTTCTTTGCCGCCGGTGTCGGGGCCGCCTCCTGGGCCCCGCTCGTGCCGTACGCCAAGGCGCGCCTGGCCATCGACGACGGGATGCTGGGCGTCCTGTTGTTGTGCCTGGGGACAGGGTCGGTGCTGGTGATGCCCGCGGCGGGCGGTCTCATCGGACGCTTCGGCAGTCGCGCCGTGATTCTCGCCGCCGGCGTCGGGTACGCGCTCGCCCTGCCTGGCCTGGCGATGGGCGGCAGCCTGGCCATCGTGGCCATGTCACTCGTCCTGTTCGGCGCCTCGCTCGGCGCCATGGACGTGGCGATGAACGTCCATGCGGTCGACGTCGAACGCGACGCCCCCGTGCCGATCATGTCGGGCTTTCACGGCCTGTTCAGCGTGGGCGGCGTTGTCGGCGCGGGCGGCATCGCGACGCTGCTGGCGACCGGCGCCTCGCTCGGCATGGCGACGGTGGCCGGCATTCTCGTCGTGGCCGCCTCGCTCGCGGTCGCGGCGCCGCGGTATCTGACGGCACGGCCCAACGCGCAGGCGCCGTTCGTCGTGCGGCCGCGCGGGCTCGTGCTGCTGCTCGGTGTGCTGGCGTTCGTGACGTTCCTGGTCGAAGGCGCCGTCCTCGACTGGAGCGCTCTCCTGATGACGACATCGCTGGACGTGCCGGCCGCGCAGGGCGGCATCGCCTATGCCGTCTTCTCGGTGGCGATGACCGTCGGCCGCCTCATCGGCGATCGCATCGTCGCGCTGCTGGGCCGGCGCCGCGTCCTGGTGTGCGGCGGACTCGTCGCCAGCGCGGGCCTGGCGCTGGTCGTGTGGACGTCGACGCCGGCGGTGGCCCTGGCCGGCTTCCTGCTCATCGGCATCGGCGCGTCGAACGTCGTGCCCGTCCTGTTCACGCAGGCCGGCCGGCAGACGTCCATGCCGACCGGGCTGGCCATTGCGGCCATGACCACGATCGGCTACGCCGGGATTCTCGCGGGACCTGCCGTCGTGGGCTTCGTGGCGCAGGCGTTCACGCTGCCCGCAGCGTTCGCGATGCTGGCAGTGCTGATGCTGCTCGTGCCCGTGTGTGCGCGCGTGGCCACAAAGTCTCCCCTGCCCTGATCACTTCCTTCCAGCCTCCCAGCCTGCCGCCTCCCCGCCTTCTCTATTTCCCCTTCACGAGCGTGCGCGCGCGGACCGTCGAACCCCGCGCATCGACCCGCACACGCAGGCGCTGCGGTCGATCCGCGAGATCCGCGGCCGGCACGTCGACGGTCAGCTGATAGAACGAGGTCGTCTCCCGCGCGATCCGCGCGTAGGCATCGAGATCCTGCGCGGCCTGCACCCGCATCAGGCCGCCGCCCATCGAGGCAGAGAACTGATCGAACCACCGGCCGAGCGTCTCGCGATCGGCCGAGGCATTCGAGGACGGCCGCCCGCCGGTTTCTTCGGCGTCCTGCAGGCGATCGAGCAGCAGCGTGTAGAAGGCCACGTCGGCGCGCGTGACCGCCTCGGCCAGTTGCGTCTGCAGGCTGCCCACGTCCGGCCGGGCACCGGACCTGGCCGCCACCGGCAGGCCTGCGCTCGCGACCACCAGCACCTTTCGTCCGGGAATCTCCTGGAGACGCGTCGCGAAATCGACGAGCCAGCCGAGCGTGGCCCTGGCCTGCGCCTCGAGCACGTTCACCGTCGCATTGGCTTCCTGCTCGAGCAGCTGGGGGCAGGCGTTGTCTTCCGACAGTTCCGCACCGCAGTGCCGCCGCGCGATCTCCACCCGGTCGGTGGCCGCGAGATAGTCCATCACCTCACTCGGTCCGAGCCCGAACCGGCCGCCGCGAATCGCCTGGCGCTGCCCCGCCAACGACTGCAGCGCGGTCATCACGGCTTCGTGATCCGGGGTCGGTTCGACGGCGGGTCC
The DNA here is from genome assembly GCA_001724025.1 of Acidobacteria bacterium SCN 69-37. Taxonomy (GTDB): domain Bacteria; phylum Acidobacteriota; class Vicinamibacteria; order Vicinamibacterales; family SCN-69-37; genus SCN-69-37. The sequence continues at coordinate 207,497 of MEDJ01000009.1, forward strand.
CGAGGGGAAGCTCACGAGGCCGACCAGGCTGTCCTCGGGCAGCGTCCGGACGAACGTAGTCACCATGTCGAGCGCGTCGCGCGTGGCCCCGGCCCCGAACGTCGAGGCATCGACAGCGAGGAAGTAGACGCGGCGGCCCTCGAGCGCCGCGGCCTCCGGACCGTTGCCCTCGAGCTGTCGCGCCTCGAGGACGCGGCGACGGCGGCCGTTCACCTCGACGTTGAATGCGTCGGCCGCCAGGCCGGCCACCGGCCGCCCCTCACGATCGACGACCTGTACATCGATGGTCACCGTCGATGCCGGCGCCTGGGCGCCGGCCGTCACGGGCCGCACACCGCAGACCAGCGCCAGGGCGGCAACGCAGACACACACCCCCCGGCCCCAGCGCGCGATCGGACGCGCCTCCTCATGCACGGTCATCGCCACTCCTCGGATTCGTCGTCTGTCGTCCCGAGCGGGTGCTCGCGACGACTCTCGTCGACGCCCAGCGTCCACGACGGCGGATCGCTGGCCGGGAACGTATCGTCGAGCGTGTCGTCCATCTCCGCTTCGTCGAGCACGTCGCCGACGTCGCGCGGCGGCTGGCCGGGTCGATCCGACTCTGCCTCTGCTGACATGGGGCCTCCGGTGTCTGGTCAGGCTCTCATGTCGGCACGGCCGCCGGCAAGTTCGCCCGTGCGCGGGCCGTTGTGCGACGCGGCACACCGGAGGCTCAGTGCGGATCGAGCGCCACGAGGCCGTCGGCCAGCCGATCGATCCAGGCGAGGTAATCGTGGCCACCCGCGAACTCGCGCGCGATCGCGTCGTGGCCTTTCAGCCGGAGCACATCACGCAAGTGGCGGGTGGTGTCGAGAATGCCGCTGCCCTCGTCGGTGGTGCCCGCCTCGAGCAGACCGGCGGCCAGGTAGAACCGCACGTCCCGCCGCGGCCACGCGATGACGCGCTGCGCCATCGCGTTGGCCTCGGCGAACGGATTGCGTGACGCCGGCGGACCGGCGTCACGCTCGGGCGCCCACCAGAACGATCCAGACAGGCTGATCACGTTCCCGAACGCGTCGGGCCGCTCGAGCGCCGCGGCCGTGGCGGCCAGTCCCCCGTAGCTCGATCCCGCGACGATCACATCGCGGGCGGCTGCGGAAACGGGATGGCGGGCGCGGATCCACGGGAGCAGTTCGTCCGCGAGGAAACGGGTGAACCGGGGATTGGCCGTGAGCTCGTCCGCGCGGCTCGTGCTCGTGGCGTTCGCCACGAGCACGGCCATCGTCGGCGCGATACGGCCGTCGGCCGCCAGCGCCGCGAGCATCGCCGGCACGTCGACGGCGCGCGCATACGACTCGCCGTCGAGGAGCACCAGCAGGCGCCAGGGCCGCGCGGTGGTGCGGCCGGCATCCGCCGGCCGCACCACCGCGACGTCCCGGGTGTTGTCGAGCGTCGCACTCGTGACGCGCTGCCAGGTGAGCGCGCCCGCGGGCCGCGGCCCGGGGAGCGGCTGCCACGACGGGCGTGGCGCGCCGTCGAGCTCGAGGATGGACGCGACGCCCGACCCACCGGCCGATGGATCGTTCGACCATTGGCGGGAATTGAGCGGGTCGGGCTGCGCCCCGGCCAGGATCGCCCGGCGCAGGGCGTCGCGCGACTGGCCGGCCGCAACGTCGAGATCCGGCACGAACTGATACGACAGCCGCGTCCCCCGGGGCAGGCGCGTCGTCTTGTACCAGATATCGGTGCCCGGCAGCCGCGTGAGCCACGGGGTGTCGGTCCCGACGAGGCGGACGGACCAGAAGAGGCGGACGTTGCGCGTCGTGTCGGTGCCGCGCCACAGGAATGTGACGAGTTGGCGGGCTGCGTCCAGCGGCTCGACGAGCGGCGCGCCGTCTCGGGCGATGCGCGCCCAGAATTGCGCCACGGCCGTGCTCGACGATCCGGCCTCGAGGCGCGGACTCTCGAGCCCGGTACCGGCAGGCGCGGCCGGCGCCTGCGCGGCGCCGGCCGTGGCGGATCCGGCTGGCGCGACGGACGTGGCGGATCCGGCTGGCGCGACGGACGTGGCGGCGGCCAGCAGGGCCGCCGCCACGAGGGCGGTCACGATCGTCGGATCGCCCGAGCTGGACCCCGAGACGAGCGGCGCCAGCGAGCTCGGCGTCCAGCTGGCGCAGGACGCCTGGCGCGCCTCGGTCACGGTGTTCCGGAACGATCTGAAAGACATGATCGACATCACGAGCCGCACGGCCAACCGTGAACAGGCGCCGGGCTTCCCGAACTTCGTCGGCTTCCTGCCCGATGGCCGGCCGATCTTCCGGTACCAGAACATCGCCCGTGTCCGGACGGTGGGTGTGGAGTCGTCGCTGCGCGCGCAACTGGGCGCCGGCGTCGGTGCGCAGGCCAACTACACGTATCTGGATTCGACGAATCGGAGCGGGACCACGCCTGTGCCGCTCGCGTATCAGCCCTCGCATTCGGGGAACGTCACGCTCGACTGGCAGGGCACGGGACGACTGGGGGCGTACGTGACCGTGCAATACTTCGGACACCAGTACACGTTCGTGCCGGCCTCGGGCGTCAACATGTCCGAGGTCGACGGGTTTGCGACCGTCGACCTCGGGGCGAACGTGCGGCTGACCCCCACGCTGCTGCTGCGTGGCGGCCTGCTGAACGCGGCGGATCGGCGGCTCGATCGAACGGTCTCCGACGACTTCAACGCAGATGGCCGGCGATTCTTTCTCTCGCTGGCCGCGCGGTTCTGAGAGTCGTGACCCGATCGATCAAACAGCCAACGGTGGCGCTTCCACACGAAACGGATCCCCACCGCGAGCTGCCCTGGAGCAGCGTGGGCGCGCGGAAGGCACCGGCCCACCCACCCTTGATGGTGAGGAGTGCCGTCGGGCTCACCACGAGGTAGGCGCGCGGCGTCACGTGACTGCCGAAGTTCTCGTGCTGCTCGACGCGGCCGCCGAGGGTCAGACGGACGGCATCGTGCAGCCGGATCTCGTCTTCCGCGAACACCGCGCCCGAGAGCACGGTCTCGTGCGTATCGCGTCCGTATTCCGGCGTGCCGGGCAGACCGGCCAGGGTCGTCGGATCGTCGAGCCGCTGAGAGCGGATCTCGCTGCCCACGGTCAGCATCTGCCGCGTCCACGGCAGGACCACCCGGACATCGCCCGTGACATTGGCGGCTTCGTTCGGATTCGAGGCACCCGTGACGTTGCCGACGAGGTTCTGGATGACGTCGCCATAGACCTTCGCGTCGAGCACGGCCGCGCGCCACCGATGCTTGTAGCTCGACCCGAGTCCCAGCCGCCGCAGCGTGAAGCCGCCGTGGTCGCGATCGCTGTAATCCCACTGCACGCCGATGTCGTCGGCACCGGTGGGCGTCCAGGCCAGCTCCCCGCCGACCTCCGCGTTCTGCTGGCGCTCGAATCCGGCCAGCGGGGCCGCGCCATCGGGACGGTCGGGGTTCACGCGACCGTCGGCCGCCCGGTGATTGACACTGCCGTGCAGCTTCAGCCCGAGCACGCCGGCCACGAGCGGTCCGCTCACGTTGAAGCCGCCCTGGTAGGCGTCACCGGCCTCGCGCTCCTGCTGGAGCGTCGCGTCGGTGGACAGCCCGCCCGTCCAGCGCGTGCCCACACGCTTCGTGATGATGTTGACGACGCCACCGATCGCGTCCGAGCCGTAGAGCGACGACATCGGACCGCGGACCACCTCGACACGCTCGATGGCCTCCATCGGCAACCAGCCCGAGTCGAAATCGTTCCCGCGGAACATCACCGCGTTCGAGTTCACGCGCCGGCCATCGACGAGCATCATCGTGTAGGCCGATCCGAGCCCGCGCATCTGGATGTTCTTCAGGTTGCCGCCACGCGAGAGCGTGATGCCCTCGACCCGGGTGAGCAGGTCGGTGAGATCGCGCACGGGCCACCTGTCGATCTCCTCGCGCGAGACCACCGAGATGCTGGCGGGTGCCGTGGCGAGGGCGGTTTCCACCCCGGCCGCGGTGACGACCACGCGCACGTTGTCGACGAACGACGCCAGGCGCAGGGTCACGCGCAGCGGCGCCGCGCCGGACCGGGCCTCGATCGCCTGCGTGTCGATCTGGAACCCGGCGAGCGTGGTGTGCAGGGCGTACGTCCCGGCCGGGGCCGTGAGCGCGAAGCGGCCGTCGGTGCCGGAGAACGCGCGCACGACGGTTCCGCCGCACTCGAGCGCGATCGCCGCACCGGGCAGCACGCTGCCCGACTCGTCGGTCACGGTCCCCGCGACCGCGACGCGCGGGGCGTCGGCCGCAACGCGACAGGCCGCCGGCGCGGCGACGACAGCAGAGGTGGACTGCGCAGCCGCGGCGGCCGGCAGCAGGATCAGCATCAGGCCGCCGGACAGCGTGCCGGCAGCGAGCATGGGGAGACGACGACGATTCAGGGGCAGGGTCACATGACGAAACAGATGAAGGCACCAGCCGACGGCCGGACGAGCGGGACACACAACGCACCTCCTGGAGGGCGAATCACTAGTGAGACTAGTCTCACCAGGTCCCGCACACTCTAGGGCCGGCGGCCTCGGCGCCGCAATCTGCGTGACAGAATCCGGACGTTTTGCCCTCGTGCGCCCAAAGACTTCAGCGTCCGCGACCTTTCGTCTACAGTCGTCCCCATGCACACGAAGGACGCCATCGTCCAGAACTGGCTGCCGCGCTACACGGGATCGACAGCCACCGCCATTGCCCCGTACGTCCTGTTGACGAATTTCAGCGGATATCTCGACACGTTCGCCGCGCTGACGGGCGCCACGCTCGTCGGACTCGACCGGCCGATGCCCAACGCCACGGCCGATGGCGTCACGATGATCAACTTCGGCATGGGCAGCCCGAACGCGGCGACGGTGATGGACATCCTGAGCGCCATCACGCCGAAGGCCGTACTGCTGCTCGGCAAGTGCGGCGGTCTCAAGAAGAAGAACCAGGTCGGCGATCTCGTGCTGCCGATTGCGGCTATCCGCGGTGAGGGCACGTCGAACGACTACCTGCTGCCCGAGGTCCCGGCGCTGCCGGCCTTCAGCCTGCAGCGCGCCGTCTCCACCGTGATCCGCGACCTGGGCCACGACTACTGGACCGGCACGGTCTACACCACCAATCGGCGCGTCTGGGAGCACGACGAGGCGTTCAAGGAGTACCTGCGGAAGACGCGCTGCATGGCCATCGACATGGAGACCGCCACGGTGTTCGCGGCCGGGTTCGCCAACGAGATCCCGTCGGGCTCGCTGCTGCTGGTCAGCGATCAGCCGATGATTCCCGAGGGCGTGAAAACGGAAGCCTCCGACCGCGTGGTGACCGACAGGTTCGTCGAGCGACACATCATCATCGGGATCGAGGCGCTGCGGTTGATCCGCCGCGAGGGCCGCAGCGTCAAACACCTGCGTTTCGACGAGTGACCACGCGCGCCCTCTCCTGCCACGCGACGTATGCCTGCCGCGAATCGGGCGCGTGCTGCACGTCCGGCTGGCCCATCGAGATCGAACCGGATCGGCTGGCGGCGGCCGAACGCGCGATCGTCGCGGGGGCGATCGTTGTGTCCCACGTTTCCCCGGGTCTGAAGACCCGGGGCTCCATCGGACAAACACCGATCCCCATCGTTGAATCCGATCTCGCCGTATCACGTCCCACCGATCACTCCGTACGGAGCCCCGGTCTTTCCCGACGGAGCCCCCGTCTCTCCGTACGGAGCCCCGGTCTTTCGGTACGGAGCCCCGGGTCTTCAGACCCGGGGAAACACGTATCACCTCCCACGCTCCTGCCGATGATCGACGGCGCCTGTGTCTTCCACCGCGCCAGCGGTTCGGCGCGCTGCACGTTGCACCACGCACTCGGTCACGCGGCCCTGCCGCTCGCGTGCCGCCAGTTTCCGCGCGTCGTCGTGGTCGATCCGCGCGGCGTGTCCGTCACGCTGTCGCACTACTGCCCCACAGCGGCCGCAATGCTCGAGACAACCGCGCCGATCGCGATCGTGACGGATGCGGACGCGTTCCCGCCGGGTGGCGAGTACGTGGGCCTCGACGTGCGCGACGGTCTGCCGCCGGCGCTGCGGCCCGACATGCTCATGGGCTGGGAGGACTGGTGGCACTGGGAGGAACAGGCCGTCGCCCTGCTGTCGGCTGTCGACGACGCGGCCGATGCCCTGGCGCGGCTCGCGCACGCGGTGGAATTCACGCGCGACTGGCGCCCGGCCGATGGACCGCTGCGCGACCGCATCGACGCCGCGTTCCAATCGGCTCGTCACGACACGCCGGCGCGCGTTGCCACAGCCTGTCGATCAGACGATGCGATGGCGGATGTCGTGGCAGCGGTGCCGGACGGCATGCGCGGGGACGCGAGGCGCGCGATCGGGACGCGCGGCGCCCGCGTGCCCATTCACGTGCATCGACACCTGCTCATCGCGCACGCGTTCGCGAACTGGACCGCACACATCGGTGAAGGCCTGCGGACCTGGCTGCGGTCGATCGAGACCGCGCACGCGCTCCTGCTATCAGGCCTCGGCGTACGCGACGTCGATCTGCTGCTGCGGCACCTGGTGGATCCCCGGGCGCTGGCGAGACGCTGGGTGGATGTGGAAGGAAACAAACGAGAGGTGTAGGGGCGAGGCATGCCTCGCCCCTACACAGTCAATTGCCTACTCGTGCGCGACGACGGGCTCGAACTGCTTGCGGAACTCGTCGGGAGACAGGTTCGTGACCCGGGCGAGCCCCTCGATCGTCTTCGGATCGGCGAAATCCGACTTGCGCAGGCGCACCATGTAATCACGCGCGATCGCGAACGACCGCTTCGACGGATCCACACGACGCACGCGCGTGCGGCCGGTCTCCGGGTTCAGCATGGTGTCGAACGGAATCGGCACGAACTTCCCGTCCTGCACCGACGCCATGGCCGCGTTGCCGCCCTCGGCGAGATAGCCTGCGGCCGAATAGCCGAGATCCCGCGTGTATTCCTGATCGAACGGAATCGGCGCGCAGCAGCGCAGTTCGTATCCGATGTTCTTGTCGGCAATCGTGAGCGAGACGCCGAGCGCCTTCAACCGTGCGCCCACCCGCTTCTTCAGGATGCCGCCGAGATCGAGTTCCGCGAGCCGGATGTGTCCGTGCGCGTCGCGCTCGACGTCCGAGAGTTCATCGAGATCCGCCGGATCGAGATCCAGTGCCAGGCCCTCGGCGATGATCGCCACGCCATCCTCGCGGCCGGCCGCCAGGCGCTTGATGATGGCGCCAGCCAGCGTGTCGACCACCGTGCGCAGCGGAATCTTCTTGCCGAACTCCTCGGGGATGACCGTGATGGTCGACGCGGCCGACTTGCCGATGCCCAGCGCGAGATGGCCCGCCGTGCGTCCCATCGCCACCACGAAATACCAGCGGCCCGTCGTCTTGGCGTCGACGAGCAGTGTCTTGACGATGTCGGCGCCGACGTGGCGCGCGGTCTGATACCCGAACGTCGGAATGTGCGCGGGCAGGTCGAGGTCGTTGTCGATCGTCTTCGGCACGTGCACGACGCGGATGCGGCCGGCCGCCTGCTTCTCGATGCTCATCGCCGAGAAGGCCGTGTCGTCGCCGCCGATCGAGATGAGCTGCGACACGCCCAGCTTCAGGAGCGACGCGACGACGTTCTCGAGCAGCTCGGGACTCTTCGTCGGATTGGCGCGCGCCGTCCCGATGATCGACCCGCCCTCGAAGTGGATGCGGCTCACCGCCTCGATGGTGAGCGGCACGACGTGGTCCGTGTTGCCCTGCATCAGCCAGGTGAAGCCCTGCTGGATGCCGATGACGTCGAGGCCGTCGAGCCGCGCGCGAATCGTTGCCGCGCTGATCACGCCGTTGATGCCGGGAGCCGGCCCGCCGCCGACCACAATCGCGAGTCTCTTCTGCTGCTCTGCTGCCACGTTGGTTCGTGCCTCCTGCCGGACCGGGCGCGTCGCCTGGGGTCGGACGACCACCGGCTACTCGGTCTTCATGAACGGATAAGTGTAGTCGACCGGCGGCACGAACGTCTCCTTGACGACGCGCGGGCTGAGCCAGCGCATCAGGTTCAGCTTCGATCCGGCCTTGTCGTTGGTACCCGAGGCCCGGGCACCGCCGAACGGCTGCTGCCCGACCACCGCGCCCGTCGGTTTGTCGTTGATGTAGAAGTTGCCGGCTGCGTTGCGCAGGCGCGTCGACGCCTCGGCCACGGCCGCCCGATCGCGCGCGAACACCGCGCCGGTGAGGGCGTAGGGCGACGTCGTGTCGATCAGATCGAGCGTCGCGCTCCACTGGCGGTCGGGATAGACGTAGGCCGTCACGACCGGCCCGAAGATCTCCTCGCGCATCAGCTTGTGGCCGGGATCGGTCGTCTGCACGAGCGTCGGTTCGATGAAGAACCCGGTGCGGTCGCTGGTGCCGCCCCCGTGGATGATGCGTGCCGTGCGCTGCGCGTGACGGATGGAGCCGCGGATTCGGTTGAAGGCGGGACGATCGATGACCGCGGCCACGAAGTTCCGGAAGTCGCGCACGTCGCCCATCTGCAGGTCCTGCATCATCGCCACGACGCGGTCGCGCACGTCCGGCCAGAGCGATCGCGGGACGTAGATGCGACTGGCCGCCGAGCACTTCTGTCCCTGGTACTCGAACCCGCCGCGCACGATGGCCACGGCCACGGCCTGCGGATCGGCCGACGGGTGCACGGCAATGAAATCCTTGCCGCCGGTTTCGCCGACCACGCGCGGATAGCTGCGGTAGTTCGCGATGTTCGCGCCGATCGCCTGCCAGATCGACTGGAACACGCCCGTGCTGCCGGTGAAGTGCACGCCCGCCAGGTCGCGCGACGCGAGGACCTTGTCAGTGATCGCCACCGGGTCGCCCGGCACGAAGTTGATGAGTCCCGGCGGCAGCCCGGCTTCTTCGTACAGCGCCATGAGCAGGTGCGCGCTCAGCAGCGCGCTCGAGGCCGGCTTCCAGATCGTGGCGCCGCCCACGAGCACGTTGGCCGACGACAGGTTGCCGGCAATCGCGGTGAAGTTGAACGGCGTCACCGCGTAGACGACGCCCTCGAGCGGCCGGTGATCCATCTGGTTCCACGTCCCGGCGCTGCTGATCGGCTGCTCGGCGTAGAGTTCCGCGGCGAAGTGCGCGTTGAAGCGCCAGAAGTCGATGAGCTCGCACGCCGCATCGATCTCGGCCTGGTACACCGTCTTCCCCTGCCCCAGCATCGTCGCCGCGTTGAGGCGATCGCGCCAGGTGGTCGCCAGCAGGTCCGCGGCCTTGAGGAACACGGCCAGCCTGTCCTCCCACGGCCACGCGGCCCACTCGCGCTGTGCGGCGACGGCCGCCTCGATGGCCTGCGCGACGTGTCGCGGCTCGGCCAGGTGGCAGTCGGCGAGCACGTGCTGGTGATCGCACGGCATGACGACCGCGCGCGTGGTCCCCGACTTGACGCGCCTGCCGCCGATGACGAGCGGAATCTCGACGCGCTCGCTGGCCGTGGCGGTCAGCTGCGTCTCGATCCGCAGGCGCTCGGGAGTCCCGGGCGCGTAGCTGCGCACCGGCTCGTTGGCGGGAACAGGCAGTCGACGGCTGGCAGAGAAGGCGTGATCCGTCATCTGACGATCTTACGATGACGGGCGGCGCGGCGGCCCGGCTACGCGGCTGTGGGGCTGTGGGGCTGTGGGGCTGCGCAGCGGCAAGAGCCTGTCGTGACCAGGCCGACACGAGTCGTGCTGCCCCCTCGCCGCGTGCGTCATCCCCCGCTGGAGACGCCGCGCCCGGATTGGAGCGCAGCGCGCGCCAGGATCCACGTCAGCCACGCAACGAGCGCCAGCCATCCCCACCAGGCCGCGCACACGACGACTGACAGCGAGGCGCCCAGCACCGGAGCAAACGTCCACGGCGCGAACGCCGGCCGGAACATCGAGGCCAGGCCGTCGGCGGCTCCCGGCGCGATTGTCGTCACCGCGGTCCAGATGTTCCAGAATCGCTGGCCGATGACGACGTTGGATCCGATGCCCCTGTCGATCTGCGCGATCTCGAGGTTGAACGTGAAGATCGTCGACGCCACCTGAACAAGGACGCTGACGAGCGCGACGGTCCACATCGCCATCCGGGCGCGACGCGAGACGTCCATCGTGAGTGCCAGTGGAACCGCGAGGATCGCCAGGGCCTGCGCCGGCGAGACGAGGAACCGATCGCCCCACGCAGCGTCGCCGCCCCACGCGAAGTACCGGGCGTGGAACGTCGCCTGCGCCAGCAGCACGCTGCCCATCGCGACGGCAAATCCCCGCACGACCGCGGGGCACTGCCGCCAACGCGCGACCAGCACCACCATCGTCGCCGCGAGGAGGGGATCGAACAGGAAGACGGACTTGCGCCACGAGACGAACGCGCCGAGCCACCCGGTGACGAACGGCGTGCTGAACGGGAACATCGCGGGCAATGCCGGATCGGCGGCGCGTGCGGCCTCGCCGAAGCGTCCGATATAGGTCGTGGTCCAGTCGCCGAATCGCCACGCGTGATACAGGCGATCGAGCACGAGGCCGAGCAGCACGCAGCCGCCGATCACCAGGACGAGGTCGCGCAGGCGACGACGACGATCGTCGTCAGGCGTCGACGTCCATGCGAGCGCCCCGGCGAACGCCATCACGGCCACGACGTCGATGGCGCTGGTGAGTCGCACGAGCAGTTCGAGGCCGAGACACAGCCCGGCAACGACGAGGTGGCGCCGCGGGCCGCCGCGGGCCCACAGCAGACCCGCGCGAACTGCCGTCAGCATCAGCAGCAGGCCGAGCACGTTCTCCTGCAGCAGCTGCGCATAGTGCAGCAGCGTCGTGGCCACGAGCAGCGAGAGCGCGCCGGCCAGGGCTACCCGCCAGGCAAATCCCAGCGCGACCAACAACAGATACGCCTGGCGCACGGCCAGCGCCACCAGCAGCGGTGCCAGCGTCATCACGACGAGGACGCGCACCGCGGCCCCATCGAGCGCCCTGTCGATGCGCGCCAACGGCGGAATCAGGGAGACGGCCGTGGAGACGACCAGATCGACGGGCAGCATGATCAGGCTCTGCCCGGCGCCGTACCAGGCGCGGCGACGGCCATCGCGGCCCGGGATGCCGAAGTCGGTGTCGTCGGCGCGCACCTCGGGCTCGGCCGTCCACCAGGCACGCGCCACCTGGAAGCGGCGCTCGGCGTCAATCGAGCCGAAGTGTCCCGGAGATACGAGCAATCCCACCGCCCATGCCCACACGAACAGCCAGGCGGCTGCGGTCTCCCTGCGCACGTGCGGCATCGCGCCTCAGCATGTCACGAGCGTCGGCCCTCACCGGTCCGAGTGGCCTGTGCCCGCCGCGTGCGTGAGCCGTGCGCGACGCGGTGCACGCCTTCCTATGACGCAGGCGGCGGGTCCCCGGACCAGGGGTCGAAGATACGATCGAAGACGCCATCGAAGTCTGCGACATTGCGCGTGACCAGCGTGAGTTCGTGCACGCGGGCCACAGCGGCGACGTACGCATCGATGGCACCGATAGGTCGCCCGCGTGTGTCAGCCGTGGCGACGACATCGCCCCACATCTCGGCAACCGCCGTGTCGATCGCCAGCACGCGCGTCTCGAATCGCGGCAGCAGTTCATCACGCAGCCACGCGAACAGCCGCTCCCGACGGCCTCCAGCCGGCAGGCGTGCCATGCCGTATCGCAGTTCACCAATGGTGACAGCGCTGAGAAAGACGTCCTCTTCGTCGACCGAGTCCAGCCACGCCACGACATGCGGATTGGGACGTGGCTTGACCCACTCCGACACCACATTCGTGTCGAGCAGGCATCTCACAGCCGGACCTTGCGCGCGCGGTCCCTTCGTCGCGTCGTCTGTAGGCCGCTGTCCTTGAGCGGCGAGTTCGCGAAGAACTCAGCCAGGGTGCCGGTTCGCCGCGCCCGGCGCTCCCATTCGTCCGCGTCGACGATGACCGCCGTGGGACGCCCATGACGCGTCACCGTTTGCGGCCCGTCGCGGCCTGCGCGATCGAGCACCTCGCTGAATCGTGCTTTCGCCTCCGCGACTGTCCAACTGCCGGCCATGTGCCCCTCCTGCCCAGTTGTAGTCATTATAGTCATGATGGTCATCTTGTTGCGAATATCCGCTGCACCCGTTGCCGCCCGTGCACGCACCCATCGTCCATCGCGGTGCGACCCATTTCGCGGCGCACAGTCACTCGTGGCGACGGGCACGATGGCCTGACATCGGTCGGGGACACACGCGACCCGGGCCGGGACCCGAGGTCTTGGCAATCGAAGGCCGAGGCGTTTCGGATCGCACGCCGACCGGCCTTCGATCGCGGTCTCACCCGTCTCCGGTGACGGTCCTACCGGTCTTCGCTCGCACTCTCACCCGTGTGGGATCGCGCCCTCACCCATTGTCGATCGCACTCCCAGTCGAAGCGGATCACGTAAGTGATTGACAACAAAGGCCGTGCGCGACACAAAAAGCGGGCTGCGCAAAATGGGTGTGAGTGCGTTCGATTTTCGCTGCGCGTCGAGCCGACGCTGCTCATGCCCTGTTCCCTCGTCGCCGCGACCTCGTTTGCTCCGGCGTCTGCGTGCGATCGGACCGGGGTGCCCCCCCGAGCGGGCCCGGGCGACGTTCGTCCGGAACGGCGTGCGAGCGCGACACGGCCGCGCCGATGATCGACCGGTCAGGGGTGGGACCGCGCCGCCCGCCGCGCCGCCCGCTGCCCGCTGCCGTGCTGCCATGCCGCCCGCCGCCTCCGCGGTACAATCGCGAGAGAGGAATTGTGCAGATAGAGGAACGTCTCGTGAACGACGTGGGCATCCTGCAACTGGCGGGACGACTCACGGTCAACGATCAGCCGGGCCTGCTGAAGCAGGCGGTCGCCTCGCTCGTCCAGAACGGGGTCCGGCACGTCATAGTGGATCTCAGCCACGTCCGGTACGTGGACAGCACGCGACTCGGCGAACTGATTGCCGCCTACGTGCTGCTCAGCCGGCATGGGGGCCGGTTCGCGCTGGCGGGCACGCCGCCGCGCGTGCGCGCCCTGCTCGACGTCTCGAGCCTGACGCACGTGTTCGAACGATTCGACACCGTCGAGGCGGCCGAGGCCAGTCTGACCACATCCGCGCCCGTCTGATCGCCGCCGGACCATCCGGCGGCCCGGCCGCGCGCCAGGAGACCCGATGGCGTTCGATGATCTGCCGCTCGATCGACCCGACACGGATCCGGCTCCCTACAGTCCGCCCCCGGAGCCGGAGCGCGGTCCCTGGCTGCGCTGGGCCGCCGTGGGCCTGGCCGGCCTCGTGCTCGGCGGGCTCCTGACCTTCTGGTGGATGAGCCGGTCGCGCCCGACCCCGGCGACCGCGGCCCCCTCGGCCACGGCGGCCGAAGCAGCCACGCCCGTGCGCCCGACGCCCCAGAACCTGGATCTGCCCACGCTGATCGATTCCGACAGCTTCATCCGCGATCTCGTCAGCGCCCTCTCCACGCATCCGACACTCGCGCGGCTGCTGGCCACGCCGTCGCTGGTGCGCGGCTTCACGGCCGCGGTCATCCAGATTGGCGACGGCCGCACGCCCGTCGCCTGGCTGTCGGGGCTCCGGCCCGCGACGCGGCTGCAGATTCTCGGTGACGACAGCGGTCCCGTCAGCCCGGTCAGTCACGCGCGCTGGACGCAGGTCGTCGCCGGCCTCACGTCGGTCTCCCCGACGGATGCCGCGCAGGTCTACGTCAACGTCAAGCCGCTGATCGACGAGGCGTACACCGAACTCGGCCGGCCCGATGGCGATTTCGATCAGTCGATCCTGCGTGCCGTCCGCCTGCTGAAAGAGACGCCCGATCCCCCCGTCTCGCCCGACCTGGTCCGTCGTCCCGGGTACTTCGACTATCAGGATCCGGCGCTGCGCGGCCTCAAACCCGTGCAGAAACAGCTCCTGCTGCTTGGGCCCGACAACCGGCGCGCGGTACTCGCCTGGCTCGACGCGTTCGTGCGCGCACTCGGGCTGTCCTGATCGGTCTGGTAGAATGCCGTGCTGGTGCCTGCGGCGTCCCCGGAGGCCCCCGGGGATCTCCGCATGGCTGATGTTGTACTCAAGGGCAGACGCTACGACCTGGGAACGATGCTGCCGTTCCTCTTCATGCACGCGTCGGTCCTGCTCGTGCTCACCGTTCCGTTCTCGCTCGAGATGATCGCCTGGTTCGCGGGGTCGTACTACCTGCGGATGTTCGGCGTCACGGGCGGCTACCACCGCTACTTCAGCCACCGGTCCTACAAGCTCAACCGCTTCTGGCAGTTCGCCATGGCGTGCCTGGCCCAGACGTCGGCGCAGAAGGGCGCGCTCTGGTGGGCTGCCCACCACCGCGATCATCACCTGTACTCGGATCGGAAGGAAGATCTGCACTCGCCGGTGCACGAGGGCTTCTGGTGGTCGCATCTCGGGTGGATCCTCTCCGACGAGTACGACGCCTACGACACGAAGCGCGTCTCCGACCTCGCGAAGTTCCCGGAACTGCGCTGGCTCGATCGCTTCCACCTGGCGCCGGCCATCGTCTATGCGGTCGCGATCTACCTGATTGGCGGCTGGGACGCGTTCGTGTGGGGATTCCTCGCGTCGACCGTGGCGCTCTACCACGGCACGTTCCTGATCAATTCGCTGACGCACATCTGGGGCACGCGCCGCTTCGCCACGCCCGACGAGAGCCGCAACAACTTCGTGCTGGCCGTCCTGACCATGGGCGAGGGCTGGCACAACAACCACCACTACTACATGTCGAGCGTCCGCCAGGGCATCAGGTGGTGGGAGATCGATCCCACCTACTACGTGCTGATCGCGCTGTCGTGGGTCGGCATCGCGCGCGACCTGCGGCCGTTCCGCACGGCCCCCGGCGACGAATCACTGGCCTGACGAGGGCGTGTACGCGTCGAGCGCCCGGCGCAGGTCGGGCGACAGGATCAGCGTGAGCGCCCGGCCGTAGCTCGCGTTCCCGTCGGCCACCCGGTTCGCCTTCAGGTAATTGTCGTAGACGCGCGACGCCGCGCGCTGCACCTCGGGCCGCTGTCGCGTCATGCGCTCGGCCATCCTCGCCAGATCCTCGCGCACCCCGGCATCGAGCGCCGCGAAGACCTTCGTCCGCGCCGGACCGGGCAGCGCCCCTCCCGCTTCCAGAATCAGATACAGGCTCGCGCTGTACGCCAGGGCCGGATCGCCCTTCATGCACGCCAGCCAGCCGACGGCGCTGGCTTCCGCCTCGTCGGCATAGCCGGCCAGGTGGGCCCACTCGTGCGCGAGCACGAACCCGCGCTCGAACGGCAGCAGATCCGCCTGCACGATCGATTCGAGGACCAGCGGATTGAGCATGCCGTTGATCCCGGCCCAGGTGAAGAACGGCGAGAGAATCAGCGAGAACTTCGGACGGCCCGGCCGGAACATCGTCGGCCTGTCGATGGCCTGCAGCGCGGCGTGCATCGGCCCGCGCAGCCGATCGGCCGCCTGCGCGTACGAGATCGCGGACAGATCGCCCAGGCGCGGCCGGAGCCGGGCCGCGAGGGCGTTCGCGTCACCGATGGCTGCCGTGAGCGCCGCGACGCTCGGGGGCGCCGGGGCCGTCAGCGTGTCGGCGAGCGGCACGCGCCTGTAGTTCAGGCCCCACCCCAGCATGAACAGCAGGACGACGACGGCGACGCCGCGCAGCAGGCGCCGGAGGCCTTCCCAGAGTTCGGGGAGCAACCCGCGGCGACCGCGCCACACGAACACGAGGCGGAGGACGACCAGGATCAGCAGCCCGACGATCATCGGATCGAGCAGCGCGATCGGGACGAGGTTGCTGGCGAACGTGACGCCGTTCTGCCACCACGGGTACACGCCCCGCGCGTAGACGGTCTCGACCACGCGCGCCGGCACCGGCGCGAGCGTCACGATCGCCGCCAGCACCGACAACACGAGCCAGCCGGGGGCCGGACGCTTCCTCATGACCGCGGCATCGCGTCGTCGGCGTCGGCGTCGGCCGTATCGAACGTGATGAGACGGACCGACCGCTGGAACGTGATGTACGAGAAGGCCCACTGCGTGAGGACCGACAGCCGGTTGCGGAACCCGACCAGGTTCATCACGTGTACGAACAGCCAGAACAGCCAGGCCAGGTAGCCCTTGAACTTCCAGCCCGGCAGATCGGCGACGGCCTTGTTCCGGCCGATCGTGGCCAGGTTGCCCAGATTGCGATAGCGGAATGGCTGCGTCGGCTCGCCGCGGAGCTGGCGCGCGAGGTTGGCCCCGGCCCGCCGCCCCTGCTGAATCGCCACCTGCGCCACGCCGGGCAGCCATCGGCCGTCCGCGGCCTTCAGGGCGGCCAGGTCACCAATGACGAAGATCTCGGGATGACCCGGCACCGTCAGGTCGTCGTTGACGAGCACCCGTCCGGCCCGGTCGAGCGGCACGCCCAGCTTCGCCCCCAGCGGCGACGCCGACACGCCTGCGGCCCAGATGATGGTGCCGGCCTCGATCGTCTCTCCCCCCACGTGGACCTTGCCCGCCGTCACGCTCGTGACCACGCTGCCGGTCCAGACGTTCACGCCGAGCCGTTCGAGCGCGCGTCGCGCGAAGGCCGACAGATCCTCCGGATAGACGCCCAGGATGTTCGGTCCGCCTTCGATGAGAATCACGCGCGCCGACTCGGGATCGATCGCGCGGAAATCGTGCGCCAGCGTGTGGCGCGCGATCTCGGCCAGCGACCCGGCCATTTCCACGCCCGTCGGTCCCCCACCGATCACGACGAACGTGAGGAGCCGCCGCTGCGCGGCCTTGTCGGTCTCCCGCTCGGCCTGTTCGAAGGCCAGCAGGACGCGTCGCCGGGCGTCGAGCGCATCTTCGAGCGTCTTCAGGCCGGGCGCGTACTGGTGCCACTCGTCGTGGCCGAAATATGCGTGCGTCGCGCCGGCCGCGACCAGCAGATAGTCGTACGGCACGTCGGTGCCGTCGGCCAGCCGCAGGTGCCGCCCGCCGGTGTCGATCGACACCACGTCGCCCATCCAGACCCGCGCGTTCGACTGGTGCCGCAGGATCCAGCGGATGGGCGCCGCAATGTCGCCCGGCGAGAGTCCCGCCGTTGCCACCTGATAGAGCAACGGCTGGAAGACGTGATGATTGCGCCGGTCGATCAGCAGCAGATCGACCGGCGCGTGCCTCAGCGCGCGGGCCGCCGTGAGTCCCCCGAATCCACCGCCAATGACGACGACCCGGGGAACCGACGTGGGAGTGCTCACGGGATCAGAACATCCCGGCCAGGCCCGCGGCCCCGATGCCCAGCGGGGTGGCGAGGAGCATCATGATGAACATGATCACCCAGGCGACCACGCACACGATGACGGCCTTCAGCGTGTCGTCGTAGTCGAGCGCCTGACGCACCCCGATCACCATCGCCACCAGGACCCAGATGCTCACCGCGAACTGGATCAGGAAGCCGAGCAACGGGATGATGCCAAGGACGCTGAAGAGTCCCGCCGACTGCGCGAACCCCATCGTCCGCAGCATCTGACCGAGATCGGCCTCGGTGTTCTTGCCCGGAAACAGCTTCGTGCCGACGAGCAGCACGACGAACGACGCCAGCACCCAGCCGAGGAGCTGGAAAATGATGGCCGTCAGTGCGCCCAGCACTGTGATGTGGCGGATCCCCGCGATGACGCCGGCCACGGCGACCGCGGCCACGACCATCGCCGCCTGCGAGGTGGCCGCCTGGTCGTGTTCCACTTCCTCGAACGTCGAGGGCTGTAACCGCATTGCCCCAATCACCCGTTCCTGCAGACTCGCCATTGTGCCCCTCCTCCGGTTCGACCGGTCGCGCCATTCTACGCGTACTCCCGGGGAACTCTCGCAGGACGTTCTCTCTGCCCCGAGGGGGTTCCCCGGGGCTGAAGCCCCGGGGCTCCGTACGGCGCGCGCGCACGCCACACACCGCACGCGGCCCGCAGTCTTCGGAGCCCCGGGGCTTCAGCCCCGGGGAACGCGCCATCCCCGCCGTCGTCGCGGCGATACACTCTTCCGTGATGCCAGGACGCGACACGCCTTCGCCGCCCCTGTCCTGGGGCCGTTCCACCGTCTCGACCGCCTGCCCGCTCGACGGCCAGGACGCGTGCAGCCTGTCGGTCACCGTCGAACGCGGGCGGGTCGTGAAGATCGCGGGCAGTCCCCTGCACCCGTCGATCGCCGGGGCGATCGACGACAAGGTCCGGCGGTTCGATCGACGCCTCTACGGCCCGGATCGCGTCCAGCACCCGCTGCTCCGCACGGGGCCCCGGGGCAGCGGACAGTTTGCCCGGGTGCCCTGGGACGAGGCGCTCGATCTGCTCGTCGATCGCCTGAACGAGGCCCGCGCCACGTTCGGCGGCGACTCGATCCTGCCCTACCACTCGGGCCGCTCGAACGGCCTGCTGACCGACAATCTCGAAGACGCGCGGTTCTTCCGGCGTCTCGGGGCCTCGCAGCTGACAGGGCCGACCGGCGCCGCATCGACGGCACTCCTCGACGAGACGATGCCGGGCGTAGCCTACGAGGACTACGCAGCCGCCCGACTGATCGTCATCTGGGGTTCCAATCCATCGACGTCCGGCGCCCACCTCATTCCGTACGTCCAGCAGGCCCGCGAGCAGGGCGCCCGGCTCGTCGTCATCGATCCGCGAGCCACGCCGCTCGCGCGGACGGCGGACCTGTATCTACCGGTTCGTCCCGGTACGGACGTCGTGGTGGCCCTGGCGGTGATCAACGAGTTGTTCACGCGCGGATGGGCCGATGAGGCGTTCCTGGCCGCTCACGCCGATGGGGTCGACCGACTGCGTGCCGCAGCCGCCGCATGGCCGATCCCCGGGGCCGCGGCCGAAGCCGGCCTCGATCCGGCCGCCCTCGCGCGATTCGCCGAGTGGTACGGCACCACGTCACCGGCCGTGATCCGCTGCGGGGCCGGCCAGGCGCGCAACCGCAATGGCGTGGCCTCGACGCGGGCCATCCTGGCGCTGCCGGCCGTGGGCGGCAAGTTCGGGGTCCGCGGCGGCGGGTACACGTTCAGCAACGCCGGTGCCTGGGGCATCTCGCAGGAGTCCCTGATCGATCAGCCGGCCCCATCGACCCGCGCCGTCAACAGGTACCAGCTCGGGCGCGCGCTGACCACGCTCGGCGATCCGTCCGTGAAGGTCCTGTTCGTCTACAACGCGAACCCGCTGGCGACGGCGCCCGATCAGCAGGCGATCCGCCGGGGCCTGATGCGCGAAGACCTGTTCACCGTGGTCCACGAACAGGTGCTCACCGACACGGCCCTCCACGCCGACCTCGTGCTGCCCGCCACGACGTTCCTCGAGCACTACGACATCGCGCGCGGAGACGGCGCCTACCACCTGCACCTCGTGCAGCCGGCCATTGCGCCCGTTGGCGAGTCGCGCTCGAATCACGATCTGTTCCGCGACCTCTCCGTCCGGCTCGGCCTGGGCGATGACGATGCCCTCGGAGAAGCGGGATTGTTGATGGAGGCGATCGCCCGCATGCCCGGCAACCTCGGCACGGCCCTGATGGCCGGTGAACGGGCCGAACCGCCAACCGGCCCTCGCCCGATCCAGTTCGTCGACGTGCACCCGTCCACGGCCGGCGGGCGCCTGCAGCTGTCTCCGGCGGCATCGGCTGCCGAGAGCGAGGCCGGTGACGCCTATCACCTCGATCCCGCGACGGAGCAATACCCGCTCGCGCTCATCAGCCCGTCGAGTGAGCGGACGATCGCCTCGACGCTCGGCGAGCAGCGTCCCAGCATCGCCAAGGTGAAGGTCCACCCGGATGATGCGCACAGTCGCGCGATTGCCGACGGCGATCCGGTGCGGATCTTCAACAACCTCGGTGACGTGCACTGCAACGCCACGATCACGCCCGAAGTCCGCCCGGGCACGCTGGCGCTGCCCCTGGGCCTGTGGGCCCGGAGCACCTACAACGGCCAGACCGGCACGGCCCTCGTGCCCGACACGCTGACCGCCCCCGACGGCAACGCCTGTCCGAACGACGCCCGCGTGCAACTGGAGTTGTTGGGGAGACACTGACGAAGGCTGGGAGGCTGCGGGCTGGGAGGAGGCTGGAAGGCTGCGGGGCTACGGGCTGCGGGGCCGTGGGGCCGCGGGGCTACAAGGCGACGGGGCGACGAGGCGACCGTTGGCGGAGAACCAGCCACCTTCGTAGCCTGGTGGCCTGAGCCTGCCTGGAGCGGTTTTGTTTCTTCGTAGATGGAGGCCAGGGGCTTCAGCCCCTGGCGCGGCCGCACGGACTGAAGCCCGTGCGCTCCATTCGGCCAAAACCGACCGCTCAAGATCTACGCCGACTGGAAACCGCTCTAGTAGCCTCGCAGCCTAGCGGCCTCGTAGCCTAAGCCAGGAAGCCTCGCAGCCTTCCAGCCTCCTCCCAGCCTGCAGCCTCGCCTCCCTAGAATCCCTGCCGAATCCCGAGTTGCCAGCGGAGCTGGCGGTCGACGCGATCGAGCGGGTGGCTGACGGCGAGTTCCAGCGGGACGAAGCCGAAGAGGTTCACGCGGACCGCCCCGCCGACACTGCGCACGAGCCGGCGCGATCCGCCGGCGAAGTCGGGCCGATCGGCCGCCGTCCACGTCAGCCCCGCATCCATGAAGAACGCGACGTCGACCGGCAGGCGCCCGTACTCGACGCGTCCCCTGAACAGCCCCGGCACCGGGGCCCGCACCTCGAGGTTGGCCACCGCCATGCGGCTGCCGAGCAGGTTGCGGAAGATGGCGCATTCGCCGTTGTCGCCGCCGCGCAGGCACTCGACGGCGGAAAACGTGCCGATCCCGTAGCCGTGCACGAACTCGGGATAGCCCGCGTAGAGATCGAGGAGCCGCTCGTGATCGGCATCGGGACCGTAGCGGCCGTCGTGCATGACGCGCACCGCCACGGTCCACGGCCTGACGGGCATGAAATAGCGACGCCAGTCGGCCAGGACGGTCACGTAGTCGAGGGTCCCGGCGGTGCCCCCCACCTCCAGCCGCGCGCGTTCGCCGAAGATCGGATGCGACGCACCGAAGAGCGACGTGTCGCGCACGAGGGCGACACTGCCATAGCCGAGATAGAACGTGGGCCCGAGCGGCACGGTCTCGCGCGTCTGCCCGATCAACGCGCGCCCGTTGGCCGCATCATACGTGGCGGTCCGCGTCTCGCGACTGAATGACAGCGCCTCGGCGCTGGCCGACGCCTCGAAGCGCGTGCTCGGGCTGAACGGATAGGCGGCCGTGAAGAAGCCGCCCCGCACCTGCTGGCGCTCGATGATCGCGTTGATCTCGGTATCGCCCGTCTCCGCGTCGTCGCGGCGCGTCAGGTATCCGATGCTCGTCGGCACGGCAGCCAGCGAGGCCGCCCAGTTCCACCGGTGCTGCCGGTTCAGGTATGTCAGCTGGCCGCCCAGGTCGGCCAGCGTGCCGCCGATCTGGACCTGCGCGCCGAGTGCCCGATCGCCCAGCATGTCGCTGAAGAAGGCGGACATGCCGCCCACGACACGCGGCCCCAGCGAACTGACACCGGCCGACACCATCGGCTGGCCCAGGAAGTCGAGCGCCAGCCCGCGCCTGTACGCGGCACCGTCGACCAGCGGCGTGACGGGCGGCAGCCCGCGATCGGCGTCCGCAATCAGCGCGAACACGTCCCCGCCGGGAACGCGGCGACCGGGCAGGACGGCCGCATCGGCGGTGGAGGCCGGCGGCACGTCGGCGCGGGTATCGGCCGGGTCGAGGCGATAGACCGCGTGGCCGTCCCGCTCGAACACGCTGAACACCAGCCGGCCGTCGGACGCCATGCTGAGCGCCGGACTGGTCGACGTGATTCCCGCCACGCCGGTGACCAGCGCCGAGATGCGCTCGACCGGTCCCCCATCGATAGCCATGCGATAGAGGTTGTTGACGCCGTCCGGATCCGCGATGAACGTGACCACCCGACCGTCAGCCGAGATCTGCGGGCTCAGGTGCTTACCGTGCCGGAACGCGGGAATCGGACGCACCTCGTGCGTGGCGAGATCGATCCGCGCCAGGCGCAGCGCGCCGGGCTCGAGCCGGGCGAGGTCGGTCGTGAAGCGCTCGGTGACGAACACGAGCGTCGTCCCGTCCGGCGTGAACACCGGCTCGAGGTCCGCATACGGGTCGTCGGTCAACTGCTCGAGGTCGCCGCCGGCGAGCGTCACGCGATAGAGATCGATCACGCCGCCGCGATTGCCGCTCACCACCACCGACGCGCCGTCGGGCGCGAACGCCGGGTGCAGCGCGTCGTCGAGCGTCTCGAGCCGGATCTCGCGACGGATGCGGCCGTTCGACGCCTGCATGAGCACGAGCACGGGCCGTCCGCCGCGCGTGGCCGTGAGCGCCAGCGTCTGGCCGTCGGGACTCCAGGCCCCGGCGGAATTGAGGAACTGCAGGCTGTCGAAGTGCGGATCGCTCGCCGACGTCGTCAGCCGGCGGCGGATGCGGCCGGTGTCGGCATCGGCCAGGAACAAATCGATGGAGAACCTGTTGCGTTCGGAGAAGAACGCGATCGTGCGGCCGTCCGGGCTCACGCGCGGCCCCACGTTGTAGCGGCCGCCGCCCGTGTCGGGGCCGATCACCAGCCGCGGCGTGCTGGCGACGATCGCGCGCTCATCGGCCATCGCGCGGGTCGTCTCGAGGATGGCCGCGTGCCACTCGGCCGTGAGCGTGTCGGCGTCGGTGCCCAGCTGACGCGCCAGACCCTCGAGGTCGACGCGCGGGTTGGCCGCCGACCTGATGAGCGACGCCACCGCGCGGTCGCCGTATTTCGCGCCGATGTAGGCCCAGAACGCGTGCCCCCAGCGGTACGGGAAATAATCCGGGTTCTCGAGATCGCGCAGGTGCGGCAGCGTCTCGCGCACGGCCGCGTCGCGCATCCACATCGCCGTCTGCGTGTCGACCGGGCCGAGCGAGAGGTACTCCGCCATTCCCTCGACGTACCACAGCGGAAACGCCAGGATGCCCGGCACCTGCCCCGTGCGATCGCGCGGATCGTCGCCCGTCAGATCGAACTGGAACGCGTGCACGAGCTCGTGCCCGAGCACGTGATCGGTGTCGGCGAGCGATCCCGACATCGGGAGCACGATCCGCCGCTTGATCGCCTCGGTGACGCCGCCCGTGCCCTCGCCGATCGCGCCGTCGACGGTGTTGGTCTGCCGGAAGTGCGCCGAGGCGGCGTAGAGCACGATCGGCTGCCGCCCGCGCAGGTCGTGTCCGAAGAACCGCGAGAGCCGGGCGTGCCAGCGCTCGGCCATCCGCGCCACGATGTGCGCGGCCTCGATCTCTTCCGGGTAGTAGTAGATGTCGAACCGATCGGTCTGCAGGATGCGGAAGTCGAACGTGCGGTACTGGACCTTGTTCCTGCCGAAATACTGCGCCGTCGCCACGGCCGGCAGGCACAGCAGGCCCGCGACGAGGGTCGCCACGAGACGCAGACCGTTCCGATCGAGCATCAGCGCCTCCCCGCAGCCCCGCCGCCTTGTGGCCCCGCGGCTTTCTTCGTAAGATCCAGCGATCCCCGCTCGGTGGGACGTGGAGAGTCGATTATGTCAGAGGCACACGCCGAAGGCCGCCGGGTCTTCTGCCAGAAGTTGCAGCAGGACCTTCCGGGGCTCGACGCCCCGCCGTGGCCGGGCGCGCTCGGCCAGCGCATCTACGATCACATCTCGCGCGAGGCGTGGGAGCAGTGGGAAGAGCGGATGAAGATGGTCCTGAACGAGTACCGCCTGCTGCCGTTCCAGAAGGAGGCCCAGACGCTCATCGTCCAGCAGATGGAAGAGTTCCTGTTCGGCCAGGCGGCCTCGCTGCCGCCCGGGTACGTGCCGGAGTCGCCGGCCGGCCAGTAGCGGACGGGTCACGGCGGTCGCCATGCCCCTCGACGAGTACCGCCGCAAGCGCGACTTCACGAAGACGCCCGAGCCGTCGGGCGACCGCACGCCGCCGAACCGGACGACGGGCCGCGGCCTGCGGTTCTGTGTCCAGAAGCACCTCGCCACGCAACTGCACTACGACCTGCGGCTCGAACACCACGGCGTGCTGCTCTCGTGGGCCGTGCCCAAGGGCCCGTCGCTCGATCCGTCGATCAAGCGCCTGGCGATGCAGGTCGAGGATCACCCCATCGCGTACGGCGACTTCGAGGGCGTGATCCCGGAGGGCTACGGGGCCGGCGTCGTGATGGTCTGGGACACCGGGATCTGGACGCCCGAAGTCGACGACATCGACGCGGCACTGGCGAAGGGCGATCTCAAGTTCACGCTCGACGGCTACAAGCTGAAGGGGTCGTGGGTGCTCGTGCGCACCCGCGGCTATGGGAGTCGCGAGGGGGCGGGCCGGAGCTGGCTGCTGATCAAGCACCGCGACGAGTGGGCGGGCGACGTGGACATCACGACGTTCGCGCCGCTCAGCGTGAAGAGCGAACTCGACTTCCCCGACATCCTGGCCGCCGATGCGCCGGCCGTCTGGCACTCGGGCCGCGCGGCATCGAGCGCGTCGCTGAAGCGCTTCGCACACCTGATCGATCAGGCCACCGCCATCAAGACCGCGCGCGAACCGGCCACCGCGCCGCGTCGCCGCGCGGCCGCGCGCAAGACCGCCGCACCGGACACGGCACCGCAGGCATCGCGGTCGCGTGCCCGTTCGGGGAAGACGCGCACGGCGCAGGGCGCGAAGAAACGCTAGGTCACTGGCGCTCGGAGCGCACGGGCGTCAGCCCGTGCGGGCGCGCCAAGGGCTGAAGTCCCTGGCCTCCGACTGCCGAGAGATACGGCTCGAGCGTCCGGACGGTCAGGGCGCGAGCGGCGCCGGATGTTCGGCGGCGGGGCGAATCAACAGGTGCTCGAGCAGCGCCGCCCAGACGGCCGCGTGCAGCCGCGACCGGTGATGACGGGCAATCGATCGCCGCCAGAACGCGCCCTCGATGAGCTGGCATTCCTCCGGCAGCCGGCCGAGTTCGAGCGGGACCTTCTGCTCGAGCGCATAGCCTTCGAGCACCGACGGCGCGGGCAGCTTGCCGTTGAAGATCACGACGTCGATCGCGCGTCCAATCGTCGCCGACAGCCGCTGCACGGCATCGGCAGCCGTGAACCCTTCCATGCCCCGCCCCTCGGTCAGCAGGTTCGCGACGTAGATGATCGGGCCGCGCACCGACCGGAGCGCGTCCGCCGCGCCCTCGACGAGGAAGATCGGCAGCAGGCTCGTATAGAAGCTCCCGGGACCGATGATGGCCGCGTCGAGATCGCGAATCGCGTCGGCCACGCGCGGGTGAATCGCCGCCGGGGGATCGAGCCACAGGTGCCCCACGGGCCGGCCGCCGGCCTGTCCCGCGTCGACCTCGACTTCGCCGCGCGTCCGGAACCCGTCGGCATATTCCGCGCAGAGCGTCGATCGCTCGACGGTGATCGGCCAGACGTGGCCGCGGCAGCCGAGCAGGGCCCGCAACCCGTCGACGGCCGCGAGGAAATCACCGCCGGTGTACTGCTCCATCATCGAGAGCAGCAGATTGCCGCCCGTGTGCCCGGCGAGACGGCCGTACTCGAGCATCGGAAGCCGGGTGAGCAGGATGGCCCGCGCCTCGCGCTCGTTGCGCGCCAGGGCCAGCGCGCACTTCAGCACGTCCCCGGGCGGCAGCACGCCGAGTTCGTCGCGCAGTTGTCCCGACGACCCGCCGCTGTCGAACATCGTGACAATCGCGTGCAGGTCGACCCAGGGATTGTTCTTCAGGCCCCCGAGCAGGCTGGGCAGTCCGGTGCCGCCGCCGAAGCAGCCGACCTTGAGCGTTCGCAGTTGCACCCCGGTATTCTACGCGGCCGGGAACGGCCGACAAGCGCCCGGCGGTGATGTCGCACACTACAATGGAGGGGTGAGCACACGCCTGCACCTGCCCGCACGCAGCCGGCCGGCGTTCGAGCGGATGGCCGCCGACCTGCGCCGCGTGTTCGGCGATCGGTTCGTCGCGCTCGTCGCCTCGGGCCGCCACAGCAGCGTGGCCTTCGCCACCGACATCCTGGCCGGCGATCTCGAAGCGCTCGGCCCGCTGGTCGACGTCTGGCAGCGCGAGGACCTCGAGTCGCCGCTGCTGCTGACGCCGCGCGAGTTCGATCGATCGCTCGACGCGTTCCCCGTCGAATACCAGGCGCTGCTCGACCATCACGAGGTCATCGCCGGCGTGCCGCCGTTCGAGGGGCGCGTCATCGACAGCGACGATCTGCGTCGCGCCTGCGAGACCCAGGCGAAGAGCCACGTGATCCACCTGCGTCAGGGCTGGATCGACAGCGCCGGCCACGAGACGCGGCTCGCCGGGCTGCTGGTCCGATCGGCCCCGGCGCTGCGGGCCCTGCTGACCGACGTCGCCCGGTTGATGGCCGAGACCGCACCCGCCGATCCGCTCGACGGCGCGCGCCTGGCCGGGCTGGACGTCGATCTTGTCCGCAGCCTGATCGCCCTCGAAGACGATCCGGCGCACGCGCCGCAGTTGGTGCGGCGACTGCCCGATTATCTGGCCCAATCCGAGTACCTGTGGACCGCCCTCGATACCTGGCGCGCGTGATCGTCGGACACCGCCTGCTCGCCGGGCTCGCGGTGGTTGTGTGCCTGCTCGCCCCGCGGGCCGCGGCGGCACAATCGCTGCCGCGGCTGACCGCGCCGGTCAACGACCTGGCCGGCATCATCGACCCCCGCAGCGCCGCGGAGATGGACGCGCGGATCCGCGCGCTGCAGGCGGCCTCGGGCGACACGGTGGTCGTGGCCACGGTCGACAGCTTCGCGCCGTACGCCTCGCTCGAGGAGTACGCGCCGCGGTTGTTCGAACAGTCGGGCATCGGCGATCGCGCACGCGATCGCGGCCTGCTCATCGTGATGGCCGCGCAGGAACGCCGCGTGCGGATCGAGGTCGGCTACGGCCTCGAGGAAATCGTCACGGACGGCTTCGCCGGCGACGTCATCCGCACCGAGATGCTGCCGGCGCTCAGATCCGGCGAGGTCGGTCCCGGGCTGCTGGCCGGCGTCACGGCCGTGATCCGACGCATTGCCGATCGGCGTCAGGTCGACGTCGAGGGCCTGCCGCCGGTGCCCGCCGATCCGGCCGACGAAGGGCCGTCGGCCGTGCAGATCATCCTGATCATCCTCGTCCTGCTGGCCCTGGCCTCGATCGGATCCACCAGCGGCCGCGGGCCCGGCGTGCGGCGACGCGGGCGGCACTGGCACGGCGGCATCGGTGGGTTCGGCGGCGGCTTCGGCGGATTTGGCGGGGGCTTCGGGGGTGGCGGGTTCGGCGGATTCGGCGGCGGACGCTCCGGGGGCTTCGGGGGATTCGGCGGCGGTCGCAGCGGTGGCGGCGGCGCATCGGGGGGATGGTGAGGGAAGACGAAGACGATCAAGTTGGAAGTTCGAAGCCAGAAGCCAGAAGTGCGATCAAGGAAGAAGTCAGAAGTACGAAGTTGGAAGTCAGAGCGGGATGAGGCGAAGGACAGAGGGAGTGCAGACCATGACAATGAACTGGCTCAAGTCGACGGCCCGGCTGGCCGTGCTCGCGGTGGCGCTCGGGGCGCTGAGCGGCTGCTCGTACAACCGCTTCACGACCCAGGAAGAAGCCATCAAGGCCCAGTGGGCCCAGGTCGAGAACCAGCTCCAGCGGCGCAACGATCTCATCCCGAACCTCGTGGCCACGACACAGGGCTTCGCGGCGCAGGAGAAGGCCGTGTTCCAGGCCGTCGCCGACGCGCGCGCCAAGATGGCCGGCGCCACGACACCGGCACAGCAGATCGAGGCGGCCAACGCCGAGTCGAGTGCCCTGGCACGGCTGCTCGTCGTCGTCGAGAACTATCCGGAGCTCAAGTCGAACGAGACGTTCATGCGGCTGATGGATGAACTGTCCGGCACCGAGAACCGGCTGTCGGTCGAGCGGATGCGCTACAACGAGCGGCTGCAGGAGTACAACACCCTGCGGCGCCGGTTCCCGTCGAACCTCACCGCGAAGATCTTCGGCTTCGAGGAACATCCGTACTTCGACGCGCCGGCCAGCGCGGAACAGGTCCCGACGGTGAACTTCAACACCGCGCAGTAGGCGACGTGTCGTCCCGTACGTCGCTGACCGGGCGCATCAGCCGCGATCTCGAGCTGACGCGCCCCCTACTCGATCGGCTGCCCGAGGCCGCGCTGACGTGGCGGCCGCACCCGCGATCGTTCACGCTCGCGGGCCTCGGGACGCACATCGCGCGGCTGCCGCACTGGGGTGCGCAGCTGCTGGCCGAGGATCGTCACGACCTGGCGGCCGGCGGCCCGTCCCGGCCGCCGCTCGCCAGCCGCGCGGAGATCGTCGCACTCTTCGATCGTCACGTCGCCGAGTGGCACGCGGCGCTCGCGGCCGTCGACGACGCGCGACTCGACGCGCCGTGGACGCTCCTCGACGACGCGCGCGTCGTCGAGACGCTGTCGCACACCGACGCGCTCGATCGATACCTGCTCCATCACCTCATCCACCACCGCGGCCAGCTCACCGTGTACCTGCGCCTGCTCGACGTCCCGTTGCCGGCGCTCTACGGCCCGACGGCCGATCTCCGCCCGTGACGCACGCCGCCCGCCTCACCATCGCTGTCCTGTTCGTGCTCGTCGTGGGCACCGCCAACTCGGCCGGCTATCGCTTCGGTGTCTCCGATCAGGCGTTCTACGTGCCGGCCGTGTCGCTGCGTGCCGATCCTTCGCTCTTCCCGCGCGACCGCGCGGTCTTCGAGCCGCAGATGCGGTTCTGGGTGGGCGACGAGATCCTCGGCACCTTCGTCCGGGTCACCGGCATCGGTCTCCCCGCCCTGTTCGCCGCGCTGTACGTCGTCACGATGGCAACGCTGGCGATCGCCGTGATCGCGCTGGCCAGGCGGCTGGGGTGTGACTGGTGGACGATCGCGATTGCGCTCGTCCTGCTGACGCTGCGCCACCGCATCGCGAAGACCGGGGCGAACTCGCTCGAGGGCTACATGCACCCGCGGATGCTCGCGTTCGCGTGCGGCATCGTGGCACTGGCGTCCATCGGCCGTCTCCGGTTCGCCACCGCTGCCGTCTGGACCCTCGTGGCCGCGCTCGTGCACACGTCGACGGCCATCTGGTTCGGCGGCGTCGTCGCCGTTGCGGCCGCGTGGCCCCACAGGCGCGACCTCCGCGTTCGCATCGCGGCGCTCTCGCTCGTCGTCATTGCCGTCGTCTTCGTGGCGGTATCGGTCCGGCTGCTGCCGCGCATGGATCCGGCGTGGCTGGCGGTCCTTGGCGACCGCGACTACCTCTTCTCCGCCGCGTGGCCCGCATCCGCGTGGGCGGTGAACCTCGCGTACCCGATCGTCCTGCTCGCGATCTACAGGCGGCGCGTCGCCACGGGAGCGACGGTGGCCGGCGAAGCGGGACTCGTGGCCGGCCTGCTCGCGCTGGTCGTCGCGTTCCTCGTCACCGTCCCGCTCGCCGAACTGCGTGTCGCGTTCTTCGTCCAACTGCAGGCCAACCGGATCTTCTGGCTGCTCGACGCCGCGGTGGCCATCTACGTCGCCTGGTGGATCGTCGCCACGCTGATGGTGCGCTGGCCTGTCGGTCGACGCGCGATGGTGATCGGCGCGCTCGCCGTCCTGGCCGTCGCGCGCGGCGCCTACGTCCTGCACGAGACGCACAGGCCGATCGCGCAGGTCGAGGCCTCCGCCGACGAGGACTGGCTGCGCGTCATGCAGTGGCTGCGCGATCGCCCCTCGTCGTGGCACGTGCTCGCGGATCCCGGCCACGCGTGGAAGTACGGCATCAGCGTCCGGGCCGCGGCCCTGCGCGATACGCCGCTCGAACTCGGCAAGGATCCGGCCATGGCGATGTACGATCGGGCGTTGGCCCTGCGCGTGGCCGAACGGACCGTCGCGCTGGGCGATTTCGACGCGTGGTCGGACGTCGGGCCGATCCGGCAGGCGGATCGGCGATACGACATCGACGTCTTCGTCGATCGCACCGATCGCGCGTTTCCGCTGCCCGTGCTCTACCGCAACGCTTCCTTCGTGGTGTACGACCTGCGATGACGACCGCGTCCCCGCCCGCGCCCGTGTCGAG
Organism: Acidobacteria bacterium SCN 69-37; assembly: GCA_001724025.1. Classification (GTDB taxonomy): domain Bacteria; phylum Acidobacteriota; class Vicinamibacteria; order Vicinamibacterales; family SCN-69-37; genus SCN-69-37. The sequence goes on from MEDJ01000009.1 coordinate 237,605, forward strand.
TTCCGCCGAGACCTGCTGGACCTGCCCCACACCGTTCGTGCCGCGCCGAGGCCTGGCCAACGCACACGTAATGACCGTGTACGCCTGGGCCGCCCGGCGCGTGTTCCCCCGCCTGCCGGCGCCTGAAGCCCGCCTCGTACGCGTCAGCGACGACACGCAGGTGCTGGCGCACTGCCACTGGCAGCCCGATCGGTCGAGCGCCCCGACCGTGCTGGTGCTGCACGGCCTCGAGGGATCGACGTCCGTCCACTACATGCGCGGCGTGGCCGACAAGGCCTGGGCACGCGGCTGGAACGTGGTCCTGCTCAATCAGCGCAACTGCGGCGGCACGGAGCACCTCACGCCCGGGCTCTATCACTCGGGGCTCACCGACGATCCGAAGGCGGTCATCCGCATCCTGGCGGCCACGGAGCGGCTGCGGAATTTCGGGGTCGTCGGCTATTCGCTCGGTGGCAACCTCGCCACCAAGCTGGCAGCCGAACTCGCGACCGAACCCGATCTGCCCGTGCGCGCGGCCGTCGCCGTCTGCCCGACGATCGATCTCGCGCTCTGCGTCCGCGCCATCGAGCGACGATCCAACCTCGTCTACCAGATCAACTTCATGCGGAACCTGCGCGCGCGCCTGCGGCGCAAGGCCGCGGCCTGGCCCGGCCGCTTCGACCTGACGCCGCTCGATCGGATCTGGACCATCAGGCGCTTCGACGACGTCTACACGGCCCCGTTTCACGGGTTCGGCGACGCCGCCAACTACTACCGGCTGGCCAGCGCCATCCGCGTCGCCGATCGCGTCCAGGTGCCGCTCCTGATCCTCGCCGCCGATGACGACCCGTTCGTCCCGGCCGAGCAGTACGAGCGCGACATCATCCGGCACAACCCGAACATCCGCGTCGTCATCACGCCCCGCGGCGGCCACTGCGGGTTCGTCGGCCGGGCCGACGCGGTCGCGGGCGACGACGGCTACTGGGCCGAAACGCAGGCGCTGGCGTTCCTGTCCTCGATCATCCCAGGGGCACGCCGCGCGCGGTGAGCCGGTCGAGGAAGGCGCGGGCGAACTCAGGGCCCTTGCCGTCGCCCTCGTGCTTGAAGAACACCCAGACATCGTCCCACTCGGCCGCACGCGCGCTGACGACGTCGGCCCAGCGATCGAGATCGGCCGGGGTATAGCCCTCGTCGCGCAGGCGCAGATAGCCGTGACGGGCCGTGGGCACGAGCGGGGTCGTGTGATCCCCGAAGTCCGCAATGCACAGCGCCGCGCCGCGATTGCGCAGGCACGCCCAGACGTCGTCGTCGTGCCACGAATCGTGACGGAACTCGAATGCCGACTGGACGTCCGGCGGCATCAGTGCGAGGAACGCGTCGAGCCGTGCGACGTCGCGCTTCAGGTACGGCGGCAACTGGAACAGCAGCGGGCCCAGGTGCGGCCCGAGCCCGCGCGCGCTCTCGCAGAAGAAGGCGAGGTCCTCGGCACAGTCGGCCAGCCGCTGGATGTGCGTGATGCGCTTGGGCGCCTTCAGCACGTAGCGGAAGCCCTCGGGCGCCTGCGCACGCCATCCTTCGGTCGTCTTCGGTGTCGGCATCCGGTAGAACGTGTAGTTGATCTCCACCGTGGCGAACCGATCCGCGTAGAAGGCGAACATCCGCGTTGCCGGCAGATCCTCCGGATAGAACGAGCCCTTCCACTCCGGGTAGTTGTAGCCAGACGTTCCCACGTGTACCCGCATGTCGCCTCCGAATCAGGCCAGTCGCCGCGACCGCATCGCCGCCAGCGCCAGCACCACGACGCCCCAGGCCCCGAGCGCCGCCAGTTGCGGCCACAGCACCTCGAGCCCGACGCCCTTGAGGAAGATCCCGCGAACGATCACGAGGAAATACCGCAGCGGGATCACCGTCGTGATCCACTGGATGGCGCGCGGCATGTTCTCGATCGCGAAGACGAAGCCCGACAGGTAGATCATCGGGACCATGAAGAAGAACGTCGCGGTCATCATCGCCTGCTGCTGCGTGGCCGAGATGGTCGAGACGAACAGGCCGAGGCCGAGCGTACACAGCAGGTAGACGAGGCAGGATCCGATGAGCAGCGGCACGCTGCCACGCAGCGGGACCTCGAACCAGTACACGGCCACGGCCACGACCAGGAGCACGTCGATCAGGCCGAGCAGTCCGTATGGCAGCAGCTTGCCGAGCACGAGTTCCCACCGGCCGATCGGCGTCACGTACAGCTGGTCGAGCGTGCCCTGCTCGCGTTCGCGCACGATCGCCATCGACGTCAGGTTCGCCGTGACCATCATCAGCAGCAACGCCAGGACGCCGGGCACCATGAAGTTGCGACTCTCGAGATCCGGGTTGAACCAGATGCGCACGCGTCCGTCCACGCTGTCGATCCGTCCTCCCGCCTCCTCTGCCCGCCGCCTGTTGAACTCGCCCACGAGCCCCTGCACGTACGCCAGAGCGACGCCTGACGAACTGGCGTCGGTGCCGTCGGCAATCACCTGCACGACAGGCGGCCTGGCGCCGGGTGCCGGTGTGTCCACCTGGCGGCCGAATCCTGTCGGTACCACGAGCGCCAGCCATACCTCCCCCTCCGCGATCCGCGGCTCGACGGCCCGCACGTCGATCGCATCGATCACCACGTCGAAGTACGGCGAGGCCGCGAACTGCTCGATGAGCTGCCGGCTCCGGGGCGATCGATCCGCATCGACGACCGCGATCGGCACGTGGTGGATGTCGGTAGTCGCCGCGTATCCGAGCAGGCCCAGTTGGACGACAGGGGCCAGGAGCACGAGCCGCAGCAGCTGTGGCGATCGCCGCAGCTCGACGAACTCTTTCCAGATCAGGGTGCGCAGCCGGCCCATCATCGCCGGGCCAGCCTGATCGCCGACAACGAGAGAATGACGAGGCCGAACGCCGCCAGTGCCACCAGCGACGGCCAGACGTCGGCCAGGCCGAGGCCCTTGAGCACGAGGCCGCGCAAGGCCACCAGGAAATGCCTGGCCGGCACGACCTGCGACACGATCTGGAGCACGACCGGCATCGACGTGATCGGGAAGATGAACCCGGACAGGATCAGCGTCGGCAGCATCGCGACGAGCGACGCGATCTGGAAGGCCATCTCCTGCGAATCAGCGACCGTCGAGACGAAAACGCCGAGCCCGAGCGCGCCGACGAGGAACAGCGCCAGCACGATCATCAGCGAGAGCCAGTTGCCGTGCATCGGCAGATCGAAGAACACCATGGCGGCCACGATGATGAGCGTGGATCCGACCTGCGACAGCACCAGGTACGGCAGCGTCTTGCCGATCACGAACGCAAACGTCGAGATGGGCGCCATCCGGATCTGTTCGATCGTGTGGCGCTCCTTCTCGCGCACGATGGACAGGGCCGTCGAGATGACGGCGGTGATCATCGCGATGAACGCGATGAGGCCGGGCACGAGGAACACCGGGCTCCGCAGTTCGGGGTTGTACCAGACACGCGACTCGACCTGCACCAGCTGCGCCACCGGAGCCCGCGCCCAGATCGCCGACACCTGCTGCAGCACGGCCGTGGTGTAGCCGAGGATGGTCGTGGCCGAGTTCGCGTTCTCGCCATCGAGGATCACCTGCAGTTCACCCGTGGCTCCTTCGCGCACGGTCCGGCCGAATCCCGGCGGGACGACGAGCAGGATCCTCGCCGTGCCGGTGTCGATCAGCGCATCGCCCGCCGCCGTCCCGACCGGCGTCGCCACCACATCGAAGTAGGCCGATCGCGCGAATGCCGCCACGACCTCACGGCTCTCGGCCGACCCGTCGCGATCGTCGACCGCCATCCTGACGTTGCGGATGTCGAAGTTCAGCGCATACCCGTACAGGAGCAGGAAGAACGTCGGGACGACGACGAGGATCAGCAGCGTGCGGCGGTCGCGCCGAATCTGGCGCAGCTCCTTGATCGCCACGGCCCACGCGCGCCTCATGCGGCACCGGCCTCCGTGCGATCGACGACGTCGAGGAACACGTCCTCGAGCGACGGGGCCACCGGATCGATCGACGTCACGACCAACCCGTCGGCAGCCAGCAGGCGCCGAATCGCCTCGACGCCCGCGGTACTGTCACGCAGCACGGCGTGGACGCTCGTGCCGAACAGGCTCGTCTTCTCGATCGTCGGGGCCGTATCGAGCCGCGCCATGATGCGCACCGGCTCGGGGCCCACAATCTCGACGATCGGCCGCGAGTCGAAGACGCGCTTCAGGGCAGCCGTGGTCCCGAGCGCCGCAAGCCGGCCCGCGTGAATGATCGCGACGCGATCGCATCGCTCGGCCTCGTCGAGGTAGTGCGTGGTCACGAGCACTGTCGTCCCTGCAGCCGCCAGGTCGTCAATCAACCGCCAGAAATCGCGCCTCGACACCGGATCGACGCCGCCCGTCGGCTCGTCGAGAAAGACGATGGGCGGCTCGTGCATCAGCGCGCAGCCAAGCGCGAGCCGCTGTCGCCAGCCACCGGCCAGCGCCGAGGTCAGCACGCGTTCCTTGCCGGCCAGGCCCGCCATGCCGATCACGAACTCTCGTCGTCGCTGCAGCCGATCGCCCGTCAGGCCGTAGAGCCCGGCGTAGAAGCGGATGTTCTCGTCGACGGTCAGTCGCTCGTAGAGTGAGAACTTCTGCGACATGTACCCGATGCGCCGCCTGACCGCGCCGGGGTCCTGCTGCACGTCGATGCCGTCGACCAGGGCACGGCCGGATGTCGGCGCAATCAGGCCGCACAGCATGCGGATGGTGGTCGACTTGCCCGCGCCGTTGCTGCCGAGGAAGCCGAACACTTCGCCGCGACGGACGTCGAACGACACGTCGTCGACCGCACGGAACGTCCCGTAGTGTCGCGACAGCCGATCGACGACGATGGCGCGATCGGTCATGGCTGGTCCCCGAGCGCCCGCGCCAGCCGCGCCTCGCTGACGCGAAGCGCGGCCAGCAGCTGCGTGCGCTCGAGCTCCGCCTCGAGCAGGGCCACGTCGCGATCGAGCACCTCGGTGCTCGTCGCGACGCCCGCAGCGTAGCGCTCGCCCATCACCCGACGCGCCTCGGCCGCCGCGGCCACGGCCTCGGCGGCCGCGTCGATGGCCGCGCGCGTCGTCTCGACGTCGAGCTGCCGCTGGCGGAGTTCGACGCCGACCGCGGCGTCGAACTCCGCCAGACGCGCGTCGGCCGCGTCGGCCTGTGCCAGGGCGGCCGCGCGCTCGGCCCGCGCGCGGCCGCCGTCGAGAATCGCCCAGGTCACGTTCACGCCGAGATCCCACGACGTGTGCCACTGATCCGTGCGCGGCACGAACCGCGCGTTCGGCCGCGACGGCTCGACCGAGGCGAGCGCGGCCACCTGCGGCCGCCGTGACGCGGCGGCCGCGGCGGCCGAGGCCTCTGCGGCCACACGCCGCGCCTCGATCGCCATGCGGTCGGCACGCGCGGCCGTGGCTCGCGCGACGAGCGCGGCCACCGGCTCGGTCGCCGGTCCGCTGGCGGCGGCCGGCACGGCCGCCGCCAGCGGGGTGTCGAGCGCAATCGTCGTGTCCAGTGGCAGTCCCGTCAGCCGCGCGAGCTGGGCCTCGGCCACCGCAGCGTCCGCGCGGGCCTGGAGCAGTGTGATGCGCTGGCGCGCGCGCTGCGCCTCGGCCGCCAGCCGATCGCTCGGCGGCACGAACCCCGCGTCTTCCTGCGCCGTTGCGTCGCGGACCATCGCGTCGGCGCGTTCCTGCGCGCGTTCGAGCACGGCCACGCGCTCGCGGGCCATCGCCAACGTCCAGTATCCGACGATGGTCTCGAGCCGCACGTCGGCCGCGGTCGCCTGGCCCTCGGCCGCCGTGGCGCGCGCGTCGGCGCGGGCCGCGTCGACGAGCGCGCCGACGCGGCCTGCCGTGTAGAGCGGCACGCCGAGTTCGGCCCGCACGCGATAGTTCGTCGGGATGTCGGGAAAGATGACGCGGACGTTGCCGTCGGGCTGGGCGATGCCGAACTCGTCGACGTGATTGGTCCGGACGAGGCTGGAACTGGCCGTCAGCGCGGGGCGTCCGCCGGCGCCCCGCGCGGCTGCCGTGGCATCGGCCGCGCGCGTCCGCGCGCGGGCGTCGGCCAGCCGTG
>MEDJ01000009.1:243722-427284 GCA_001724025.1 Acidobacteria bacterium SCN 69-37
GTGCGCGAGCGCACGCGCCACGGCGTCGTCGACGCCGAGCGTCACCGTCTGCTGCGCGGTCGCCGGCCCGGCCGCGGCCAGCGCGCACAGGGCCATCACCACTGTCCTCATCCGCACGTGCGTGCGCCTCATCGTCCGACGTCCTTCCCGGTCGGCGGACCTGGACGCGCCGACACCAACCGCTCGATGAACACATCTTCGAGGCTCGGGACGATCCGGCGTACCGATGCCCCCGGGTGCCCGGCCGCCTCCAGGATCGCGCCGACCCGGGCCGCGTCCTCCTCGCGCTCGCCCCTGACGTGCAGCCGAGCGCCAAACGATTCGACCTGCGTCTCGCCCAGCGTCCGTGCCAGGACATCGCGGGCGTCGCGCACGCGCGGCGTCACCACCTCGAACAACACGCCACTGAACGATCGCCGCAGCTGCGCCGGCGCTTCCAGGGCCAGGACGCGTCCACTGCTCATCAGCACGACACGACCGCACCGCTCGGCTTCGTCGAGATACGGCGTCGCGACCACGATCGTCAGACCGCCCGCGAGGAACTCGCCGAGCAGTTTCCAGAACTCGCGGCGCGACACCGGATCGACGCCTGTCGTCGGCTCGTCGAGCACGATGACCGGCGGCTCGTGGATCAGCGTGCACGCCAGCGCGAGCTTCTGCTTCATGCCGCCAGACAGCCGGTCGGCCAGCCGCTGCCGGAATCGATCGAGTCCGACGAGGCCCAGCAGCCGCGTCCGCTTCGGCCCGATCGCGTCGACCCCGTGCAGTCGCGCGAAGAATTCGATGTTCTCGTCGACCGACAGATCGCCGTAGAGACTGAAGTGCTGCGAGAGATAGCCCATGGTGCGCGTGGCCGCCGCGCGATTCCGATACGGATCCGCGCCGAGCACCCGGACCTCGCCGCCGGCCGGCTTCAACAGGCCGCAGATCGTTCGCAGGGTCGTGGTCTTCCCCGCGCCGTCCGGACCGATGAGCCCGAACATCTCACCGCGCGCCACCGAGAACGACACGTCGTCGACCACGGGCGGCCCGCCGTAGGTCACCTGCAGCGTGCGGACGACTACCGGATCCGCCACAGTCGACACGCCGTGTCTTCCTTTTGGCCCGTCACCATGTGACTTCCACGGGCATGCCGGGCTTGAGGACGCCCTCGCGATTGTCGAGGGCGATCCGGACGCGATAGACGAGACGCGAGCGCTCGGCCGACGTCTGGACGTTGCGCGGCGTGAACTCGGCGCGCGGAGCAATGAACGCGAGCGATCCCTGAAGCGTCTCGCCGCCATCGGTGTGCACGACCGCGTCCTGTCCCAGGCGCAGCGACGGCACGAGCGGCTCTTCGACGTACGCGTTCACCCACGCCCGATCGAGATCGACGATCACGGCCACGGGCGCGCCCTCGGCGACCAGTTCGCCCGGCTCGACGAGACGCGCGGTGACGATGCCGGCGACGGGCGCGAGCAGGCGAGCGTCGCCGCGATCGTGATCGAGCGACGCGAGTTGCGCATCGACCGCCGCCACGCGCGCGCGAGCCGCGTCGATTTCCTCGTCCCGGGCGCCGGCCTTCAGACGCGCCAGCACGGCCGCCGTCGCCGACGCACGATCGGCCGCGGCCGTCACCCGTGCCTCGGCCAGGCTGCGCCGCATCACCGCATCGTCGCGCTGCTTCTGCGAGCCGGCGCGCCTGGCGAGCAGTTGATCGAAACGCGCCTCGTCAGCGGTGGCCGACGTGCGCTCGGCCTCGGCCGCGCGCTGATCGGCCTGCGCCGCCGCGAGTTGCGCCTCGGCCTGCGCGATGTCCTCGTCGCGCGCCCCGCGCTGCAGCAGCCGGAGTTGCGCCTGCGCCTGATCGCGTTCGGCCTGCGCGCGACGCACGGCGAGATCGAGTTCGGTCGTCGACAGCACCGCCACGACGTCTGCCGCGGCCACGCGCTGTCCTTCGGTCACGAGTACCTCGGCCACGCGGCCCGGCACGCGCGCGGCCACACGCACCTCGGTGGCCTCCACGTAGCCGGTGGCCCGCATGGCCGGCGCCTCGCCGGCCGTGCCGCAGGCCGTCGTCCAGGCCATCGCCCAGGCGAGGATGAATCGACGCCTCATCTTCATGTCCGCGATCTCCCGGAGAGTGACGCGTGGCTGACCGCGGTGTCAGTGAGCCCGCGCAGCGCACCAATGGCCCCGCACTCGATGTACGGCAGCAGGTCGTCGAGCCCGGCACTGGCAAACGCCCCATCGAGACGCGAGAGTCTGTCGCGCGTCGGTGCCGAGGCCGCGAGCATGAGAATGGGTCCGACCACCGTCAGTTGCACGACGAGCGGCTGGACGGGTCGGAAGTCGCCCGTGTCGATCCCGCGCGCGATGATGCCGCTCAGGCCGGCCAGCACCCGGCGCATCTGCTCGAGCACCGGGGGATCGATGTGCGTACCGCCGTCGGCGAGTTCGCGCAGCCACATGGACGCAAAGTGCGGCCGGCCGGCGGCTTCGCGGGCAATCGCCCTGACGAACTGCCGGACCTGATCATCGACAGGGGCCTCGGGCCGGACCTCGGCAGCCACCGCGTTGGCGGCCGAGCGGAACACACCGGCCAGGATCTCGCGGTAGAGGGCGGCCTTGTTGCGGAAGTGGTAGTAAATCATCGCCTTGTTGAGGCCGGCCTTGGCCGCGATCCTGTCGACTTTGGCCCCGGCGAATCCCCGCGCGGCGAACTCGGCGGCCGCTGCCACCAGCAGTCGCTCCCGACTCGCCATCTTGTCGGCGTCATGACTAACCATTTGGTCAACACTATAAATCAGACGACCGCGCGACAGGCCAGCGTCCTGCTCACGCCCCACTCTTTTCCCGGTTCCGGCCAGACGACTACAGCAGTTCCTGCAGCCGCTGATGGCCCGATCGGCTCACCGGCAGCTTCGTGCCGTCGGTCAGGATCGCCAGCCGGCTGTCCTTCGCGTACAGCTCCACCCGGGCCAGCCGCTCGATGTTGAGCAGGTACGACCGGTGGATCCGCACGAACTGCCGCGGCTCGAGCTGCGCCTCCAGGGCGCTGATCGTCTGCTCTTTCAACAGCGTCCGCCCCCCGGTGTGAAACGCGACGTAGTCGTCCTGGGCTTCGACGTAGTCGATCCGCTCGACGGGGATGACGTGCACGTGCGCGCCGTCACGGATCACCACCCGCTCGAGGGTCCGCCCCTGTCGCACCGTGGCCCCGATGGCGACCGGGTCGGGCGACGCCCCACCGCGACGCTGCCGCACGCGCTCGAGCGCCTCGGCCAGCCGCGCGTCGGTGAACGGCTTGAGCAGGTAGTCGACCGCGTGCACCTCGAAGGCGCGCAGGGCAAACGCGTCGTACGCCGTCACGAACACGACCGGGACGGCACGCCCGATCAGTTCCAGCACCTCGAAGCCATCGAGCTTCGGCATCTGCACGTCGAGCAGCACCACGTCCGGCTGCGCGTCGGCCACCGCCTTGACGGCGTCGAACCCGTTGGCACACTCCCCCACGATCTCGGCCCCGCCGACCTCGGCCAGTCCCGCCCGCAGGGCCAGGCGCGCCGGCTCCTCGTCATCGACAATCAGGACACGCAGTACCGGTCGTGCATCGCTCATGCAGGCCCCTCCTCCGCCGGCAGGGTGATCGCCACCTGGAACGCTTCCGGGGACGGCTCGATCGCCAGGGCCGCGCCCTCGCCGTACGCCGCGTCGAGGCGCCGCCGGACATTGGCCAGGCCGAAGCCGGTCCCGCCGCGCCGACTGTCCGGATCCCGTGGATTGGTGACGGTCACGATCACGCGGTCACCCACCCGTCGCGTCTCCAGGCGCACCACGCCCCCATCGAGTCGCGTCGCCACGCCGTGCCGGACGGCGTTCTCGACGAGCGGCTGCAGCAGCAGCGGCGGCACGGGCACGTCGACCGTGTCGGGTGCGACATCGAGTGTTACGGCCAGCCGCGCACCGAACCGCACCTGCTCGATCCGCAGATACTGCCCGACGAGCGCGATTTCCCGCGCGAGGGCAATGCGCGAGACCGTGCCCACCTGCAGGCTCTCGCGAAGGAACTCACCGAGCCGCTGCGCCATCTCGCGGGCGCGCGCCGGCTCGACGGGAATCAGGCCGGCAATCGAATTGAGGCTGTTGAAGAGGAAATGCGGATCGAGTTGCGCGCGCAGCGCCCGCAGTTCCGCTTCGCGCTGCGCCACCTCCGCCTCGAGCGCCCGGCGCGCCGCCCGCGACGCGGCCTCGGCTCCCTGTCCCAGCTGATAGACGGCCGCGGCGAGCAGATAGCCCGCGACGCCGAGGCTCACCAGCACCGCGACCCCACCGGGCCGCGCAGGACTGCCGATGCCCGTGTCGAGCTGGTCGAGCGTGTGCCACCACGCCTGGCCGAGCGAGGCCCACAGGGTCGACGCCACGAGCGCCGAAACCAGTACCGTTACCACAGGTCTAACGGCCCCAGCAGCCTGCCCGGCCGATCCGATGACATACCAGGCCGACAGCGCCACGGGGCCGCCTGTCAGGCCGAGCGGAACGCCGAAGAGCAACGCGCCCGGCCACGACGCCCCGAACGCCCCGCGCACCACGAGGGCGATGACCAGCCCGACCGCGACCCACGCGGCCAGGTGCAGCCCGAACCAGCGGCGATCCCGGAAGGCAGGATGCACGGAATCGCCCTACGTCTTCACCTCGACGCCGCCCATCAGGATGAAGCCCCGCAGGATGAGTCGATGGCGGCTGTCGGCCGATCCGGCGCTCCGGTTCTGCGCGCCCCCCATGATGGCGATCGCCTCGTTCGATACGATCCAGTCCGGCGGCACCTTCACCTCGACACCGCCCATCACCACGAACAGATCGACGACCGCCTCGCCGTTGATCGCAGCCTGGCGGAAGTCGAGCTGCACGCCGCCCATGATCGCGGTCACGTCCGCGCGACGGAACAACGACGAGGTGACCTTGCGCTCGATGCCGGCCCAGAACGCGAGATCCGAGATGGACTGATCGGTCGTCCCCGGTTCGATCCGCCGTACGCCCATCGCGCGCTGGACGATCACGATGCCGACCATCACGAGCCCGATCGGCAGGATCGTCGAGAGGCGCACCGGCCAGCCCTGGACGACCGACACGGTCCACCACGCGCCAACGGCCGTCACGAATCCCGCCCACGTCCGCGCTGGCGTGTCGACGGCCCTGACGAACATCGCCAGGCCCACGGCGAGCACGCCCACGGGCCAGTACGCCAGCACACGCCCGGCGTGCACGACGCCGAGGTTGCCCAGCAGCAGCAACACCCCCGCCGCGACAACGAGCAGTCCGACGACGGCCTGCGGATTGAATCGCGATGGGGGACGGGAATCAGCGGACACGGACACCATCCCTTCCCTCCCGGCCAGGTGCCGGGTCAGCAGCAGCATACCCGCGTCGAGACACCACGGGTCTCACGACAGCCGCGCCACCGCCTGCGCCACCATCAGCGGCTCGGTCACGATCAGCCACACGAGCCCGCCAGCCAGGATCCCTGACAGCAGGCCGACGACGGCGAAGGTGGTGAACCAGATGCGGGCGGTGCGGGTCACGGCAGCCTCTCTTCTGCCCCGACGATACGCACCGGCCGCGGAAGGCGCAGCATCGAACCGGCCAATGCCGCCCCGCACCCGGCGAACGACGCGTGACCGACTAGAATGGAACGATGAGCCGTCTCCTCACCGCATCCAGTCTGGTCCTGCTCGTAGCCATGGCCGGCTGCGGGCGGCCGTCCGAACCGCCGACCCGCCGCTACGAACTGTCGGGCCAGATTCTCGCCATCAACGCCGAGTCGCGCGAATTCACCGTCAAGCACGGCGACATCGTCGGTCTGATGCCGGCCATGACGATGACGTTCCCCGTGGCGACGAAGGCCGATTTCGCGGATCACGCGCCCGGCGACCTGATTCACGCCACGCTCGAAGTGACCGATGGCCGCGGCCAACTGGCCGACGTCGTCAAGACCGGCAGCGAACCGCTGCCCACGAACACGAACGAGGTCGCCCTGGCCGCGGGCCTGCTCGAGGTCGGCGACGCGGTGCCCGACGCGGCGCTCATCGACCAGACCGATCGGCGCCGGTCGCTGTCGGAGTGGACCGGAACGCCCACGCTGTTCGGCTTCGTCTACACGCGGTGCCCGCTGCCCGACTACTGCCCGCTCATCGACAAGAACTTCGCGACGCTGCAGCGGGCGATCGCCGACGACACGCGCCTGGCGGGCCATGTCCGCCTGGTCTCGATCTCGATCGATCCCGCGTACGACACGCCGGAGATTCTGGCAGCGCATGCCGCCACGCTGGGCGCCGATCCGGCCGTCTGGACGTTCCTCACGGGCGATCTGGCCACCGTCGACCGCGTGGCGGGCCGGTATGGCGTGGGGATCAGCCGTCCCGATGCGCCGGGGGAGATTTCGCACAACCTCCGGACGACGCTCGTGGGCGCGGACGGCACGGTGCGCGAGATCTACACGGGCAACGCATGGACGACCGATGAGGTCCTGAACGACCTCCGGGCCGCCGTCGCCGCGTCCCGGTGAACCTCCCGCCGCCGTCCCCGACGCCCGCCGCGCTCCCCTTCACGCCACACGAGCGACGGCTGATTGCGCGGCTGCGGACGCCCGCCGCGGTGCAGGCGTGGCTCAACGCGCTGCCCTACAACACCGAGCCGCCCCCCGATCGCCCCACGCTCCGGACGTTCCGGGGCGTGGTGGCGCGACGCACGGCCCACTGCCTCGAGGCGGCCCTGACGGCCGCCGTGATCCTCGAACAGCACGGCTGGACGCCGATGGTCATGAGCCTCGAATCGATCGACCAGCTCGATCACGTCGTGTTCGTGTACCAGCGCGCCGGACGATGGGGATCGATCGGGCGCTCGCGCGATCCGGGGCTGCACGGCCGCAAGCCGGTCTTCAGGTCGCTGCGCGATCTGGCGTGGAGTTACTTCGAGGGGTACATCGACCGCACCGGATGCATCACCGCGTACGGGGCTGTCGATCTGCGCGTGCTGGGCGGCTACGACTGGCGGCTGGCAACGGGCAACGTCTGGAAGGTCGAACGGATGCTGTTCCAGATTCCCCACACACGCCTGCGCTTCTCGCAGGCCCGCGTCGATCGCCTGCGGCGACGTTACGTGGCCTATCTCGACGCGCACGACGGTCGGAAGCCGCTCTACTACGACCGATCGCGCTGGGCGCCGCTGCCGGCCGAATACGCGCGCCGCTGACGTGCCGCGCCACCCCAGGCAGGCGCCGGTCCGGCCGCGGCACGGCTCAGTCCAGGTCGAAATCGCGGCTCGGCTTGGCGATGGGTTCTTCGCGCGCCTGCTTGAGTGCTTCTTCGAAGCGACGTGACAACGCGTCGCCGCGCGTGCGCTCGGACTGCACCGATTGCTCGAAGATCGACTCGCGTCGCGCCCGTTCCTCGGCCAGGATGCGGTGCGCGTCATCGAGCTTCGGCTTGTCGGGGCGCTCGGCCTCGACGTGGCGCACGACGCGCTTGAGCCCCGCATCGATGACCAGCGTCGCTTGGCAACACGGACAGGTCACTTCGTATTCGGTCTGCAGTCTGGCCACGGCACGTCCTCGTCTGTCTATGATACTTGGCATGACCGGACGCACGCATGGCTGCTGAGAGCGGACGGACGACGCCCCGGGACTGGATCGATCTGCGCGTCGCCACCTACAACATCCATCGCTGTCGCGGGCTCGATCGCCGCGTGCGGCCCGAGCGCATTGCCGCCGTGCTCGCCACGATCAATCCGGACGTGGTGGCCCTGCAGGAGGTCATCGGTCCGGGCCTGAGCAACCTGGGTCACGCCGAGCAGATCGGCGCGGCACTCGGCATGGGCTGGGTGATGGCGCCAACGCGCGAACTGCGGCGCCAGCAGTTCGGCAACGTCGTGCTGAGCCGCTACCCGATTCGCGAACATGCGCGCGTCGATTTGTCGTGGAAGACGTGCGAGGCCCGCGGCGCCCAGCGCGTGGCCATCGACCTCGGCGAGATCGGGCTGCTGCACGTGTACAACGCGCATCTGGGCACGGCCCTGCTCGAACGCCGCTACCAGGCTCCGCGCCTGGCCGACTGGATTGCCGATCGACACGTGGTCGGTCCGCGCATCGTGCTGGGCGATTTCAACGAATGGGGGCGCGGCCTGGTGGCCGACATCCTCGCGGAACGGCTCAAGAGCGTCGATCTCTATCCGCACCTGAAACGTCGGCGCACCTACCCCGGGTTCTTCCCGGTGCTGCACCTCGATCACATCTATTTCGCGGGCAACGTCGAGATCCGTCAGATCACGCTCGAACGCAGCCGCCTGTCGATGGTGGCGTCGGATCACCTGCCGCTGGTGGCCGACGTGCGCATCCACGCCAGGCTGCGGGGCTGACTGACGGACCCCGCCGGTCTCGGCGTGACAGCCGATGCGTCAGTGTGTCGCGTCGTGGATCCAGGCAGCGAGCGTGGCCTTGTCGGCGTCACTCAGCCGCGCGTCCGGGTGCATCGGGACGTAGATGCTCATCGGCATCCGGCCTGTGTCGACCGCTTTCCACGTGTCCTCGAGCGCGCGAACCCGCTCGGCGGGCGTCAGTTGGTTCCACGTCGAGAAATTGATGTGCCGTCGTCCTTCGTTGGTGTCGTGCACCACGAGCCACGAGACCGGCGCGACCCGGGCATACCAAGGCCAGACGGTTTCGTGCGAGTGACAGTCGTAACAGGCCCGGCGCAGGAGGGCATCGACGGCGGCAGGCGCCGCCACGTCCTGCTCGATGGGGGGATTCGTCCGCTGGACGGGGACGAACTGCGCGGCGACGAGCAACAGGCCGCCGATCCACAGCAGGCGGCGGGACACCGTCCCTCAGCCTTCTTCGTAGTCCGAATGCGCCGCGGGCAGAAACCGCGTCGAGGGACGCAAGGCCTCGCGATGATCGTGCACCGGCAATCCCGCGACGTGCATGGACAGGACGCAGGCCGCGGCCTTCACGTCGATGACGACGGCCACCGGGCTCCCCTCGACACCGTCGCGGAAGCACACCAGACAGCCGCACGCCAGGCGCGCCCGCACCGGCACCCGGCCAGCCGGCACACGTTTGGTCCGTTCGGTACTCAGAACAACTCCTGAATCTGCTGCTCGAAATAGTCCTTGCCGTGGATCCCGGTGATCCGCGCGCTGACCGTGCCATCCCGTCGGATGAGCCAGGTGACCGGAATGGCCATCAGCGCGTCGTACGCCTTGGCCACGTCGTCTCGTCCGAGTCCGACGAGCATCTGGTAATTCACCTTGTATTCGTCGGCGAAGCGGCGGATATCCTCGGCCTGGTCGTCGACAGACACGCCGACGATGGTCAGACCCTGATCACGGTATTTCTCGGTGAACTCGACGAACCAGGGCACTTCGGTCTTGCACGGGCCACACCACGTCGCCCAGAAATTGATGATGAGCGGCTTGCCCTGGAAATCCGCGAGTCGGACGTCCTGCCCCTCGACATCCTTGAGGACGAAGTCGAGCGGCGCGTGCGTGTGGACGTCCGAGTCCACGGCGTTGCGATTGCACGCCGGCCAGGCCGCCACGGCCATGGCGACGACCAGTGCTCTCATCCAGCGATTCTGCCACCAGCGACCGTTCGAGCGACGTTCCACCTCATCACATTACTACACTCCTCCAGGGCGGGTCTGATCCCACCGTGGAGGGCGCGCGTCCGGACGCGCGCCGGCCCCGATCTACACCGTCGAGAACACGAGGTGCCAAGTCGCCATGCCCTTCCTGTTCTCCATGGTTGAACCTCATCCGGTCGCACACTGCTTCCGATCTCCACCGTGGAGAACATGGCGCACGTGGAGCGCGGATCGTCGGCAGAGCCCGCCGGTCATCCCGATCAGCCTCCCTGTTCTCCGTGCCCTCCATGGTTGAATCCCGTCAGCCCGCGTCGGTTCCAGACCGTGGAGAACACGAAGCGCATGGAGCGCTGATGGCTAGGAAAGCCCGCCAGCCACCCCGCCAAGTCTCCATGCCCTCCCTGTCCTCCACGGTTTGAACCTCATCCGGCCACACGCCCATTCCGCTCCTCCACGGTCGCCCCCCGCGTCCTCCGCCCGGCTGCCCGTCAACAGGACACCGGGACGGTCAGGGGGCCGGTGTAAGATGCCCGGCAGCAGTGGGGTTTGTCGTCCGATCAGAGGTGACTTATGAGGCTGCGCCGCCTCGGCACGTTGACTCTCGCAGGGTTCATCACCGGCCTCGGGCTCACCAGCATGCCTCTCCCTGTCGAGGGGCAGACACCGTACGTCCCGTACTTCGGCAAGAACCGGGTCCGGTACGAACGATTCGACTGGCACATCTACCGGACGGACCACTTCGACATCTTCTACTACCCGGAACTCGAGCCGCACCTCGAACGCGCGGCCTCGTACGCCGAGAGCGCCTATCAGCGGATCAGCGCCGACCTGAAGCATGACCTGGCGAATCGCGTGCCGCTCGTCCTCTTCAAGACGCAGAGCGAATTCCAGACCAACAACATCGCCGGGGAACTGCCCGAGGGCGTGCTCGCCTTCGCCGAGCCGGAGCGGCGGCGCATGGTCCTGCCGATCGACGAACCGCCCGATCAGCTCTACCGGCTGATCACCCACGAACTCACGCACATCTTCGAATTCGACATCATCCCGCGCGGCATCACCGGCAGTGATATCCCGCTGTGGGTCGACGAGGGTCTGGCCAACTACATGGCCGGCTACTGGAATCCGGTGGATCTCATGCAGATCCGCGACGCGGCGCTCACCGACAGCGTCCCCAGGATGAGCCGCTTCGAGGCGATGCCGATGACCGGCCGACTGCCCTATTCGATGGGGCACGCCGCGTTCGAGTTCATCGAGGACCGCTGGGGCATGGAAGGGCTCCGGCAGTTCCTCTTCTCGCTCCGCAAGAACGTGCTCGGCAGCGGCGAGACCGCCTACGAAGAAGCCCTGAAGATCGACGCCGGCGAGTTCGACGACCAGTTCGATCGCTGGATGAAGGATCGCTTCAAGCCCTTCCGCGACAAGCAGCGCGCCGCGGACTACGGCCGCAACCTGGCGCCCGACGCCGAGCGTACGCCCTTCGTGAGCGTGCTGTCGATCGTCCCTTCACCAAGCGGCGACATGCTGGCCGCCGTGGTCGGCAACCGCAAGGATCTGGAACTCGACATCGTCCTGCTCTCGGCCTACGACGGCCAGCTCGTCCGCAACCTGACGAGCGGCTTCGACCAGAAGCGCGGCTTCGAGTACATCGGCACGGCCGGCGGGCTGCGCGGCAACCTGGTGCCGTGGATCGCGTGGGCCCCTGTCGGCGACCGCGTGGCGTATTTCGGACGCGCGGGCAAGGGCAAGGCCCTGCTCCTCCACAACGTCGTCACGGGCAACATCGACAGCCGATTCGCGCTCGACACGGTCGACAGCCCGGAATCCCCGACCTTCAGTCCGGATGGCCGGTACGTCGCGTTCGCCGCGATTGCCGGCGGCGTCACCGACATCTACGTCCTCGATACGACGTCAGGCGCGCTCAGGAACGTGACGGACGACGCCACGGCCGACTATGCGCCGACCTACGCGCCCGACGGGGCGTCGATCGTCTACACGGCCCGCGTGGGCGGCAACGACAAGCTCTTCCGACTCACGCTCGCGACCGGCGCCCGCGAACAGTTGACGTTCGGTGCGCACGATGACACGGCGGCCACGTTTGCCGACGCCCGAACGCTGGTCTTCACGTCCACGGCCATCGATCCGGCCGCCGACGTCCCGATCGAGGTCGTGCGCAACGCCAACGTGCCCAACGTGTGGACGCTCGATCTCGAGACGCGGGAGTTGCGGCAGTGGACCGACGCGATGACGGGCAATGTCTCGCCCGTCGTGCTGCGCCAGGACGGTGCGCTGCGCATCGCGTTCGTCGCCTACGACAAGGGCGAGAACAGCATCCATGCGATCACGGCCGACACGCCTGTGGCGACGGTGGCGTCGGCTGACTTCGGCGGCCCTGGCCCGGTATTCGATTTCACGGCTCCCATCGGGCACACGCTCGACAGGAACAACATCCACCGCAAGGGCGCGTGGGAACGGATGATGCTGGCCGGCCGGCCGCCGCTCAACCTCGGGATCACCAGCAACAACACGCTCTACGGCAACACGCAGGTCACCTTCACGGATCTGCTGGGCGACAAGGAAGTGAGCTTCTACGCCCAGTCCATCGCGCAGTACCGGACGACGGCGCTGACGTACGTGAACATCGAGCGCCGGCTGCAGTATGCGCTGCAGGCCTTCCTGCAGGACAGCTACTACTACGGGCAGGACGTCACCAACTCGGGCGCGCTCTACGATCCGCGCATCGCGCCGTTCATCAGCCGCGACCTGGCCGAATCGGTACGGCGGCAGCGCGGCAGTACGGGATTCGTCATCTATCCCTTGAACCGGTATTCGCGGATCGAGGCCTACTCCGGCTACATCTACATGGACGAGGGCTACGTCAATCCGGCCCTCCAGGAGCAGGCCGAGCAGTATCAGATCGCGACCTATGGCGAATCGCTCTTCCGCAGCGGGCACATGATCCCGCTCGGGGTCTCGTTCGTGAACGAGTCGACGATCTTCCGCGAGTTCGGCCCCGTCGCCGGCCGGACCTTCAAGATCAGCTACGACGGATCGCCGGCCTTCGGGCGCCGCTGGATCTCGCGGCAGTCGGCGGACGTCGACGTCCGGCAGTACGTCAGGCTCGCCTCGACGGGCGTGTTCGCCACGCGCTTCAAGGGCTTCAAGAGCTGGGGCCGCAATCCCGACTTCAACTATTTCGGCGGAAACTCCGAGATGCGCGGCTACGAGTATCTGGAGTTCATCGGCAGCCAGGGCTTCTTCGTCAATGCCGAGCTTCGCTTCCCGCTGATCGAGGCCATGCTCACGCCCATCGGCATCCTCGGGGGCCTGCGTGGTGCCTTCTTCGCCAACGTCGGTGGCGCGGGCTTCAACGGCCAGCCGTTCGACTTCATGAGGACCCACGGCGAGGCATACCAGCCGATAGTCGGGTACGACGTCAACGCGGATCAGACGACGTGGTCGCCGCGCCTGGGCGATCCGATCGACCTGAGTGGCCCGCGGCTCGTCAACGGCCGCGCGTCGTACGGCTTCAGCTTGCAGAGCTTCCTCCTCGGGTTCCCGATGCACTTCGATTTCTCGTGGCGGACCCTCTTCAACCGGACCTACGAGGACGCCATCTTCCGCTCGTGCGCCCAGACGTCGGCCACCAGCATCGACTGCCGGCCGGACGGCAGCGCGTTCCGCAAGATGAAGTTCGATTTCTGGATCGGCTATGACTTCTGAGGGCCGCGCCCCCGCCGACTCCTACACCGAGATGGTGCAGGTCGTCCTGCCGAACGACGCGAACCCGATGGGATTCGTCCTCGGCGGGCACGTCATGCACCAGATCGACATCGTCGGCGCCATCGCGGCCCATCGGCACACGCGCTGTCCGATGGTGACGGCAGCGGTCGATGGCCTGCAGTTCCTGCACCCCATCCTCGTCGGGGACCTGATGATCGTCACGGCACGCGTCACGGGCGCCTTCCGGACCTCGGTGGAAGTGGAGGTCGAGGTGTTTTCGGAGCGGATCCTGACAGGCGAGCGCCAGCTGACGAGCGTCGCCTATCTCACGTTCGTCACCCTCGAGCAGGACGGGGCCAGGGCTACGGTACCGCCGTTGACCGCCGACACCGACGAGGATCGGCAGCGCCTCGCGGCAGCCGAGGCACGGCGGGCCATCCGGCTGCGCGACCGGCGCCGCGGCCCGTAACGCCGGGACTCAGAGCGGTCGCAGACGGATCCGCTCGACCGTGTGATCGGCGCCCTTCTCGAGAACCAGTCGCGCCCGTTCGCGGGTCGGCGTGATGTTCTCGCGGAGGTTCACACCGTTGATCGTCTGCCAGATCCCGTGCGCGGTTTCGATGGCCGACGGATCGTCGAGTCTCGAGTAACGGTGGAAGTAGGAGCGGGGATCCCGGAACACCGTCTGGCGCAGGGCGAGGAAGCGCTCGACGTACCACCGCTCGATATGGGCCTCGTCGGCGTCGAGATAAATCGAGAAATCGAAGAAGTCCGAGACGAACACGCGTGCGCGCCCTGGCGGTTCACGGCGACGAGGCGGGGCCGTCGCACGCCCCTCTCCCGTCTGCAACACGTTCAGCCCCTCCACGATGACGATGTCGGGCCTGTCGACGACCTGGAACTCGCCGGGCACGATGTCATAGGCCTGGTGGGAATAGACGGGCGCGTGCACGGCGCCGCTCGCGTTCTTGATCTCAGCCATGAACTCGATGAGCCGCCGGACATCGTAGCTTTCGGGAAATCCCTTGCGGCCCATCAGCCCGCGCGTCTCGAGTTCGCGGTTCGCCAGCAGGAAGCCGTCGGTCGTCACGAGGTCGACCCGGGGATGCGCCGGCCAGCGCGCGAGCAGCGCCTGCAGGATGCGGGCAAACGTGCTCTTGCCGACGGCGACGCTGCCGGCGACGCCGATGACGTAGGGTGTCGGGCGCGGCAGGCTGCCGAGGAACGTATCGGTGGCCTTGTGGAGGGTCTGCGTGGCGGCGACGTGCAGGTTCAGCAGCCGCGAGAGCGGCAGGTAGATCGCCTCGACCTCCGCCATCGAGACCCGCTCGTTGATGCCCTGCAGTTCGTGGAGATCGGACTCGGTGAGGGTCAGCGGGGTCGCGGCCCGCAGGCGAGCCCAGGCTTCACGCTGGAAATCAAGGTAACGCGAGGACATGCGCGGGCCGGGGGCGAGCCGGAGGATCCGTCTGCACCCCGGCCCGGCTGGAGACTACTTCCGGTAGTACGCGGCGTTCTGGTCGATGAACCCCTGCCACTTCTCCGGCACTTCGTCCATCGCGTAGATCGCCTCGACCGGACACGCCGGCACGCACGCCCCGCAATCGATACATTCGTCCGGATGAATGTTCAGGATCGCCGAGGCTTCGAACTCCGGCTCGTCCTTGCGCGGGTGGATGCAGTCGACGGGGCAGACGTCGACGCAGGCAGTATCCTTGGTGCCAATGCAGGGCTCGGTGATGACGTAGGCCATTCTCTCCTCCGAAGTCGGCTCGCGCGCCAGGCGGACGATCTGTCGCCCGTCAACGGCGCGCCCGGTGCCGATCGGTCGGATTATTGTGACATGCCGCGGGCGACGCTTCAACCGACGGACCGGACGACGCCGGCCGGTGCCGGAGCCCATCGCACCGGTTTCTGACCGATAATAGGGGGTGATGTCTGTCGGCACTCCCGTCCAGTTCATCCGAGGTCGTCGCGTCAAGGACGCGATGCTGAAGCGTGAAGCCAAGCCGGAATGGCTGAAAGTCCGCGCCCCGGGTTCGCCCAATTACCTCAGGATCCGGAGCCTGATGCGTGAACTCAAGCTCCACACCGTCTGCGAAGAGGCTCACTGCCCGAACATCGGGGAGTGCTGGCACTACGGCACGGCGACGTTCATGATCATGGGCGACGTCTGCACGCGCGCCTGCGCCTACTGCAATGTCCGGCACGGTGCGCCCGGCGCGCTCGACCCGACCGAGCCCGATCACCTCGCCGAGGCCGTTCAGGCCATGGCACTCGATTATGTGGTCATCACCTCTGTCGACCGCGATGACCTCCCTGACTTCGGGGCGGGCGCCTTCGCGGCTACCGTCAGGGCGATCCGCGCGCGGCGGCCAGGGTGCCGGATCGAAGTCCTCATTCCCGACTTCCAGGGACGCGAGGATGCGCTGCGGACGGTTCTCGACGCGGGCCCCGACGTCCTCAATCACAACGTCGAAACCGTCCCGAGTCTCTACCGCCTGGCCCGGCCGGGCGGCCGCTACCCGCGCGCGCTCGAACTGCTGGCAAGGGCCCGGGTCATGGCCCCGACCATCCCGACCAAGACGGGACTGATGGTGGGGCTCGGCGAGACGACCGACGAGTTGATCGCCGTCTTCCGCGACCTGCGCCAGATCGACTGCCAGATCCTGACGATTGGCCAGTACCTGCGACCGACGCTCGCGCACATGCCGATGGCCCGCTACTACACGCCTGACGAGTTCGCCGCCCTCAAGCGGATTGCACTCGATCTGGGCTTCGGCCACGTGGAATCAGGCCCCCTCGTGCGTTCGTCCTACCACGCGCACGAACAGGCCGACAGCTACGACGCCAGGGCTGACGCTCTGGCGCGAGGTTAGAAGCCAGGAGCCTTCCGGCTTCTGGCTGAGGTCCATGCCCTGCGCCCTCGACGCCGTCAGCGCCGCAATCGTCGCGTGCGAGGCATGTCCCCGCCTCCGCGCGTACTGCACGCGGGTCGGTCGCGAGAAGCGTGCCGCGTACCGCCACGACACGTATTGGGCCCGGCCCGTCCCCGGCTGGGGCGATCCCGCTGCGCGGATCCTGCTGCTCGGGCTGGCGCCGGCGGCACACGGGGCCAATCGGACCGGTCGGCTCTTCACGGGGGACGTCCCCGGCGGGTCGAGTGACTTCCTGATGCAGGCGCTGCACGCCTGCGGGCTCGCGAGCCACCCGTGGTCACGTGCCGCCGACGACGGGGTGACGTTATCGGGGGTGTGGATTTCGGCGGCGGTCCGGTGTGCGCCGCCGGACAACGCGCCGCGGCCGGACGAGGTGACGCGGTGCCTGGTGCACCTGCAGCGCGAGTGGGCGGCGCTGCCAGAGGCGCGCGTAATCCTCGCGCTCGGCCGGCTGGCGTTCGACGTTGCCCGCCGTCTGCTTCCACCGGCAGCGACCGCACGCCGACCCGTCTTCGAACACGAGGGCCACTACCGCGCGGCCGACGGTCGCACGGTCGTGGCGTCCTATCATCCGAGCCGCCAGAACACGCAGACGGGTCGCCTGACGCAGGCCATGTTGCGGACGGCGATCAGACGAGCCGCGGCGGTTGCGTCGGCGTAAGTCGCGTAGGGGCGGGCGACGCGTAGGGGCGACGCATGCGTCGCCCCTACCGGCTATTTCTTCTTGGGACGGTACACGTGCACGGACTGGCCGTAGAAGACGTCGGCCGCTTCCATGATCGTCTCCGAGAGCGTCGGATGGGCGTGGATACTGAGCGCCAGATCGCTGGCCAGCGCGGCCATCTCGACGGCCACGACGCCCTCTGCAATCAGGTCGCCCGCCCCCGCTCCAACGATGCCGACACCGAGTACGCGTTCGGTCGTCGGATCGATGACGAGCTTGGTCACGCCTTCCGGCCGATCGATCGCGACGGCACGGCCGACGGCCGCCCACGGGAACTTCGCGATCTCGACCTTGCGTCCCTGCTTCTGCGCCTCGGTCTCGGTCAGGCCGCACCAGGCGACCTCGGGATCGGTGAAGACCACCGCGGGAATCGCCTGCGGCTCGAAGACGGCGTTGTGTCCGAGGATCGACTCCACGGCCACGCGGGCCTCGTGCGAAGCCTTGTGCGCGAGCATCGGCTCGCCCACCACGTCACCGATCGCGAAGATGTTGGGCTCGTCGGTGCGCAGCGATGCGTCGACGCTGATGAAGCCCCGCTCGCGCAGCTTCACCCTGGTCTTGTCGAGTCCGTCGATGGCCGAGTTCGGCTTGCGGCCGACCGACACGAGCACGCGATCGAACGTCTGTTCCCTGTCGGCGTCGGCCAGGCCTTCGCCCTCGATCTTCACCTTGACGCCGTTCTTCCCGTCCTTCATCTCGGCGACCCTCGCGTTCAGGATCACCTTGTGCAGCGTCTTCTCGAGCCGGCGCGCGAGAATCGTTGCCAGGTCGCGATCGGCCCCCGCGAGCAGCGTCGGCGTCATCTCGACGACGGTCACCTTCGTGCCGAGCGCCGCGTACACCGAGCCGAGTTCCAGCCCGATGTAGCCCCCGCCGACAACCAGCAGGGACTTCGGCACGCCGGGCAGGTCGAGCGCGGCCGTGGAATCCATGACGCGCGGGCTGTCGATCGACAGGCCCGGCACCACGGCCGGACGCGACCCCGTGGCAATGATCGCGTGCTCGAACGACAGGGTCTCCTTGCCGCCCTTCACCAGGTCGATGCTGAGCGTCTTCGCGTCGACGAACGATGCCCGGCCCTGGATGTAGGTGATCTTGCGCTGCTTCGAGAGCTGTCCCAGGCCGCCGACCATCTTCTGGACGACCGAGTCCTTGAACGCGCGCAACTTGTCGAGATCGATCGACGGTTCCCCGAAGCTCACGCCCCACGCCGACGCGTGCTTCGCCTCGGCCACGAGTTTGGCCACGTGCAGAAGGGCCTTCGATGGGATACACCCGCGGTAGAGACAGACGCCGCCGGGGTTCGGTTCCGTATCGACAAGGGCGACCTGGAGGCCGAGATCCGCCGCGTGAAACGCGGCTGCGTATCCGCCGGGGCCGGCACCAATGACAACGAGTTGCGCTGATGACATAAGCGTGTGTGACGTCCGATCAGGGTCAGAGGAAGGCGGTCAGCGGCTGCTCGAGAGCCTCCGCGATGAACCGCAGGAACCGGGCGCCGTCGGCCCCATCGATCACGCGATGGTCGTACGACAGCGAGAGCGGCAGGACTTCGCGCGCCTCGAACTCGCCATCGCGGAAGACCGGCTCGGTGGTGCCACGGGACACGCCGAGGATGGCCACCTCCGGCGCGTTGACCAGCGGCGTGAACGCCGTGCCGCCAATGCCGCCCAGATTGCTGATGGTGAAGACGCCCCCGGACATGTCGTCCAGGCTCAGCTTCTTGTCGCGCGCCTTCTGCGACACGGTCGCGAGATCGGCGGCAATCTCGGCAATCGTCTTCCGGTCGACGTCGCGGATGACGGGCACGAGCAGCCCGTTCGGCGTGTCGACGGCGATACCGACGTGCCGGTACTGCTTGTAGACAATCGCCTGGTTCGCCATGTCGACCGACGTCGCGAACTGCGGGAAACGATCGAGCGCCAGCGCCACGACCTTCACGAGGATGGCCGTCACGGTCAGCTTGCCGCCGGCCTTCTCCACCCGCTTGCCATATGCCTGACGAAACGCCTCGAGCGCCGTGATGTCGGCCTTGTCGAACTGCGTGACGAGCGGAATGGCGTTCCAGCCGGTCGCCAGATGCTCGGCGGTCTTGCGGCGGATGTTCGACATCGACTGCACATCGATGTCGCCCCACTTCGAAAAATCAGGCAGCGGCGCCGTGCGACGGGCACCACCGCCGCCGGCCAGCAGCAACTTGACGTGATCCTTGACGTCGGCCTGGCCGATGCGTCCGCCGGGGCCCGTGCCCGGTACCTCGCCGATGTCGACGCCGAGCTCACGCGCGTAGCGCCGCGTGGATGGTGCCGCCGGCACCTGCGCAGCCTCCGATCGCACCAGTGCGGCAGGGGCCTGACTCGTGGCCCGACCGCGTGAAATGTCCACCACGGGAGCCGGACGGCTGGCCGGGGCCTCGTCGGCCTGCGCCGCACGCGTGTCCGTGTCCGCAGCAGCCTCGGCCTTCGGCGCTGGCGCGGCCTCGGCCTGCTCTGCTTTGGCCGGCGGCTCCGCGGCCTTGGAGGCCGCCGCCGCTCCACCAGCCGCGTCGTCAATCACCAGGACGACCTGTCCGACAGCGGCCTTTTCCCCGGCCTTCACCCGGACCTCGGTGATGGTGCCCGCCACGGTCGCGGGGACCTCGATGGTGGCCTTGTCGGTCTCGAGTTCCATCAACGGCTGGTCCTTGACCACCGTATCGCCGACTTTCACCAGTACGCGGGCGACGTCGCCCTTCTCGATGTTCTCGCCCAATTCGGGCAGCTTGAATTCAACGGGCATCCGTCACTCCAGTAATACTCCGAGGGGCTACTCGCCCCTCGGACTCCCCGACGAGCTCACTTGCGGGGGCCCCAAGAGCCCCGCGCCGTTCGCTCGGGCTTGCTCGCATCCGCTCGCGCGCACGAACGCGAAGGGCTGCTCGCCCCTCGGACTCCCCGACGAGCTCACTTGCGGGGGCCCCAGGAGCCCCGCGCCATTCGCTCGGGCTTGCTCGCCGAACCCGACAGTGGCTCAGGCCAGCGTCGGATCGACCTTCTCCTGGTCAATCTCGAGATCCTTGAACGCCTGCTTGACCACCTTCAGATCGATCTGCTTCTCGCGCGCCAGTTGCGACAGCGTGATGGCCGCCACGTGCCGCGCGTCCACCTCGAAGAAGTTCCGCAACGCCGCCCGGTCCTCGCTGCGGCCGAAGCCGTCCGTCCCGAGGCTGATCAGCGGCCGCCCGACCCATCGCGCGATCAGGTCCGACTGGCTCTTGAGGTAATCCGACGCTGCCACGACGACGCCTTCCGTGCCGGCGAGACACTCGGCCACGTACGGCACGCGCGGCTTTTCGGCCGGGTGGAGCAGATTCCACCGCTCGGTGCGATGGCCCTCGCGGTACAGCTCGTTGTAACTCGTGGCGCTCCAGACATCAGCGGCCACGCCGTACTTCTCGAGCAGGCCCTGAGCCTTGACGACCTCATTAAGGATCGCCCCGCTGCCGAGCAGCTGCGCGCGCGCCTTGGCCTTGCTGCTGTCGGGTGCCGCGCGGAACCGGTAGAGGCCGCGGATGATGCCCTCGCGCGCCCCCTCGGGCATCGCCGGCATCTCGTACTGC
Organism: Acidobacteria bacterium SCN 69-37; assembly: GCA_001724025.1. Taxonomy (GTDB): domain Bacteria; phylum Acidobacteriota; class Vicinamibacteria; order Vicinamibacterales; family SCN-69-37; genus SCN-69-37. The sequence continues at coordinate 264,321 of MEDJ01000009.1, forward strand.
TCGTTGAGCACGCTCAGGTAGTAGAAGCCGTCCTCGCCGTTGACGTACATCCGGCGGATGCCATCCTCGATGATCGCCGCCAGTTCGAACGCATAGGCCGGGTCGTAGGCCTTGCAGGTCGGCACCGTCAGCGCATATGTGTGACTGTTCCCGTCCTGGTGCTGCAGCCCCTCACCGGCCAGCGTCGTCCGACCAGCGGTCCCGCCGAGCAGGAACCCGCGCGTCCGCGCATCGGCCGCGGCCCAGACGAAGTCGCCGACCCGCTGGAAGCCGAACATCGAATAGTAGATGTAGAACGGGATCATGTTGACGCCGTGCGTCGCGTATGCCGTTCCTGCCGCGATCCACGATGCCAGCGACCCGGCCTCGTTGATGCCCTCTTCGAGGATCTGCCCGTCCTTGGCTTCCTTGTAGTACAGCAGGGTCGCGATGTCGACAGGCTCGTACAACTGGCCGATGCTCGAGTAGATGCCGACCTGCCGGAACAGTGGCTCCATGCCGAACGTTCGCGCCTCGTCGGGCACGATCGGCACGATGAGCTTGCCAACGGTCTTGTCCTTGAGGAGGTTCGCGAGAATCTTCACGAACACGGCCGTGGTCGAGGCCTTCTTCCCCGCCGTCCCCGAGGCGAATTCCTGGAACGCCGCCGACAGATCCGCGTCGAGCGGCGGCACGGTCACCGACCGGTGCGGGAGCGAGCCGCCGAGCGCCTGACGACGCTCGAGCATGTACTGCATCTCGGGCGACGAGGCGTCGGGCCGCAGGAATGGAGCCTCGCCGACCACGTCGTCGGAGATCGTCATGTCGAACCGGTCACGGAAGTACCGGAGTTCGCCATCCTTCATCTTCTTCTGCTGGTGCGTGACGTTCTTGCCCTCGCCCGCCTCGCCCATGCCGTATCCCTTGATCGTGCGGGTCAGCACGACGGTCGGCCCGCCCGTGTAACGCGTGGCCGCGTAATAGGCGTTGTAGACCTTCACCGGATCGTGCCCGCCCATCTTCAGGCGCTTCAGATCCTCGTCCGACAGGTGCTTGACCATGTCGAGCAGACGCGGATCGACGCCAAAGAAGTGCTGACGCATGTACGCCCCGTCCTCGACGACGTACCGCTGGTATTCCCCGTCGACGACCTCGGCCATGCGCCGCGCCAGGATGCCCTCGTGGTCGGCAGCCAGCAGCGTGTCCCACTCCGAGCCCCAGATGCACTTGATGACGTTCCAGCCCGCTCCCCGGAACACGCCTTCGAGTTCCTGGATGATCTGGCCGTTCCCCCGCACGGGGCCGTCGAGCCGCTGCAGATTGCAGTTGATCACGAAGATCAGGTTGTCCAGCCGCTCCCGCGTCGCGACGGTGATGCCACCGAGCGACTCGGGCTCGTCCATTTCACCGTCGCCGAGGAAGGCCCAGACCTTGCGGTTGGACGGCGGCTTGAGCCCACGGTTCTCGAGGTACTTGATGAAGCGCGCCTGGTAGATGGACGTGAGTGGGCCGATCCCCATCGAGACCGTCGGGTACTCCCAGAAATCGGGCATCAGCCACGGATGGGGGTACGACGAAAGTCCCGGTGTCGGCCGCAGCTCGTGCCGGAAATTCCGCAGATGGTCTTCCTCGAAGCGGCCCTCGAGGAACGCGCGCGAGTACATCCCGGGCGACGCATGCCCCTGGAAGAAGACGACGTCGGCGCCCCCCTCGGCGGCCTTGCCGCGGAAGAAGTGGTTGAACCCGACCTCGTAGAGCGTGGCCGCCGACTGATACGTCGCGATGTGCCCGCCGATGCCGTCCGATTCACGATTGGCGCGTACGACCATCGCCAGGGCGTTCCACCGGACCAGGTTCTTGATGCGACGCTCGAGCGCTCGATCCCCCGGCATCGGTACCTGTTCATGCGCGGGAATGGTGTTGAGGTACGGCGTCGTGGGCGTGAACGACTCGCGCACACCCGACTGACGCGCACGCACGCGCAGGGCGTCGAGCAGGCGCACCACACGGGATTTGTCTCCCTGGGCCAGGACATAGTCGAGCGACTCGAGCCACTCTCGAGTCTCGACGGCCTCGAGGGCTGCCGCATCAATAGGCGCAAGATTCTTCATGATAGGAGGCTCTCTACTTGAACTCGAACGACCTCTCATTCTACTTCGTTGCCCGACCGGAAGATAGACGAGCACGTCGTCGCGCGCAGGCCGGGCCCTTCAACAGGATCGAACGACGTCGCGGGCCAGATCCGGCCGATCCGTGATGATTCCCGTCACCCCCCACGCCAGCAGCATGCGCATCTCGACAGGGTCATCGATTATCCATGCGTGCATCGGCAGTCCGGCGCGGCGCAGCACACGCGTCAATCGCGGACGGATGACGCGCCGCCCGCCGTAGACGAGTGGCAACTGGAAGAGCCGGCAGCCCGTCGGTCTCGGCGGCAGCCGGAACCACGAGCGGCGCAACGCGCTGCGCACCTCGGGCGTGGACGCCGAGGTCGGGATGCCCGCGGCGCGCTCGCGTACCGCGGCCAGCACCGGCAGACTGAATCCGCCGATCACCACGTCGCGCTCGCGGCCACAGCGCCGGATCACGGCCAGGACCGGATCGACGATCGCCGGATCGCGTCCCTTCAATTCGATCACGACGGGCGTGGCCGGCAGGCGCGTCAGCACCGCTTCGAGCCGAGGCACACCGATGCCGAGTTGACGGAACGCCGGCTGCCCGTCGAGATCGCGGAAGGCCGCGGCGGCATCGAGTCTCGCGAGCGCATCGGCCGTGAAGCTCGAGACGGCCCCGCGGCCGTCGGTCGTGCGGTCCACCGTGTCGTCGTGGATGACGACCACCTCGCCGTCCTTCGACAGGTGGACGTCACACTCGATGGCGTCGGCGCCAATCGCCACGGCGTGTTCGAAGGCCGCCAGCGTGTTCTCGGGCCGCAGCCGCGATCCGCCGCGATGGGCGATGACGACTGGCGTGTCGAGCGAGAGGAGGCGGTCGGGCATGGCGTAGTATTGTCATATGGCCCGTCCGCGTTCACGTGGTGCTCTCCGTGACGAGGTGGCCGCCGGCCGCCTCGCCGTCCGTTCCGTCAAAGAGGAAATCCGCGACAACCTGATCGAGACCCTCCGCGCCGCCCGCCCGCTCTTCCCCGGCATCGTCGGCTACGACGACACGGTGATTCCGCAGGTCGTCAACGCCCTGCTCTCGAAACACAACTTCATCCTGCTCGGCCTGCGCGGCCAGGCGAAGACGCGACTGCTGCGCGCACTCGCCACGCTGCTCGATCCCGAGATTCCCGTCGTGGCCGGCTGCGAACTCCACGACAATCCGCTGCACCCGATCTGCGGCGCCTGCCGGGCGCGGCTTGCCGTCGAGGGCGACGACCTGGCCATCGACTGGCTGCCGCGCGACGCCCGCTACGTGGAGAAACTCGCCACGCCCGACGTGACCATCGCCGACCTCATCGGCGACGTCGACCCGATCAAGGCGGCACGCGCGGGCCGGGAACTCGGCGACGAACTGACGATGCACTACGGCCTGCTGCCGCGTGCCAACCGGGGGATCTTCGCGATCAACGAACTGCCCGATCTCGCGGGCAAGGTCCAGGTCGGCCTGTTCAACGTGCTCCAGGAGGGCGACGTCCAGATCAAGGGCTATCCGGTCCGCCTGCCGCTCGACGTCCTGATGGTCTTCAGCGCAAACCCCGAGGACTACACGGCGCGCGGCAAGATCATCACGCCGCTCAAGGATCGCATCGGCTCCGAGATCCGGACGCACTATCCACGCACCCGCGACGAAGCGATGGCCATCACGGCCCAGGAGGCCTGGACGTCCCGAGATGCGGGCACCGGCGCCCTCCCGTTGACACTGCCGGCGTTCGTGCGCGAAATCGTCGAGCAACTCGCCTTTCAGGCCCGCGGCGATCAGCACGTCGACCGGCGTTCAGGGGTCAGCCAGCGCCTGCCCATCACCGCCCTCGAGAACGTCGTCTCGAACGCCGAACGCCGGGCATTCCTCCAGGGCGAACTCGAGGTCGTGCCGCGCGTGAGTGATCTGCACGCCTCGCTGCCCGCCCTGACAGGCAAGATCGAGCTCGAGTACGAGGGCGAACTGAAGGGCGCGGAGTCCGTGGCGCGCGAACTGGTCCGTCAGGCCGTGGCCACGGTCTTCGACGCCGAGGCATCGGCCGTCGACACGCGCGACATCGTGGCGTGGTTCGATGACGGGGGCGAGGTCGACCTGAGCGACACCACCCCGGCGACTGTCCTGCTGTCGGCCGTGGACCGTATCCCGGGGGTCGCCGACGCCCTCGCGACGCTCGGCGCGCCCGCCACCGCCCCGGATGCGGTTCGCGCGGCCGCGGCCGACTTCCTGCTCGAGGGGCTCTGTGCGCTCAAGCGCATCGGCCGGAGCGACGCCGGCCGGCTGCTCGGCACGTCCTCACCACGACCGAAACCGCAGCCCACGCGCCTCGAAGATCTGCTCGACGACGATGACGATGACGATGACGACGATCCATCGTCGCGTGGCGGCGGGAAGAAGAAGCGCTACTACAACTGACGAGGCGGGCCATGAAATACCGCTACACGCGTTTCATCGAGGATCTGGCCGATCAGGTCGATCTCGACGCGCTGGTCTCGAAGCTCTCGGATCTGCTGCTTTCGAGCGGCTATGACAACCCGTGGGATCCCCAGAGCGAGGACGATCGCACGCTGCAGGCGCTGCACGATGCGATTCTCGATGCGCTGCTCAACGGCGGCGCCCTGTCCGACGAGATGGTCGAGCGCCTGGTGGCCGACGACACGCCGGACGGGCAGCGCGGCCAGATCGAGGCGCTCATCCAACGGATCATCGAGCGGCTCACCGAGCAGGGCTACGTCAGCGTCACCGGCCAGCCGCCGGGCGCGCCCACTGACGGGCGCCAGGGAGCGGTCGGCAACGCACGCTTCCAGGTGACCGACAAGGCACTCGACTTCCTGGGCTATCGGGCCCTGCGCGACCTGCTCGGATCGACGGGCCGCAGCACGACGGGGCGCCACGACACGCGCGAACTGGCCACGGGTGTCGAAGCCGGTGGGCCGCCGCGGCCCTACGAGTTCGGCGACACCCTGAACCTCGATGCCTCCGCCACCGTGCTGAACGCCGCACGCCGCGCCGCCGCGTCCGGGACCGGCGCCGGCACGATCGACGTGGACGTGGAGGATCTGATGGTGACGCAGGGGGACTACCAGAACTCGTGCGCCACCGTGATCATGCTCGACTGCAGCCACAGCATGGTGCTGTACGGCGAAGACCGATTCACGCCGGCCAAGCGCGTCGCGCTGGCCCTGGCCAACCTGATTCGTCACCAGTATCCGGGCGACGCCATCAACGCGGTGCTCTTCCACGACTCGGCCGAGGAGGTCCCGATCGCGCGTCTCGGCCGCGTACGCGTCGGGCCCTATTACACGAACACGCGGGAGGGCCTGCGGCTGGCACGCCGGATCCTCGAACGTCAGCGGCGGGACATGCGCCAGATCGTGATGATCACCGACGGCAAGCCGTCCGCTGTCACGCGGCCCGACGGCCGGATCTACAGGAACGCGTTCGGCCTCGATCCGTTCGTCCTGCGCGAGACCTTCGCGGAAGTCGCCGCCTGCAGACGCGCCGGCATCATGATCAACACGTTCATGCTCGCGCGCGACTACGACCTGGTCGCCTTCGTCCGTCGCGTGGCCCGCATCTGCCGCGGCAAGGCCTACTTCACCACGCCGCAGACGCTCGGCCGCTACGTGCTGCAGGACTACCTGACGCACAAGACGCGGACGGTGCATTAAACGGGTACGACAGGTCCGACGGGCGACAGGTGGGCACGACGGGCGACAGGCAGGTCCGACGAACAACAGGTAGGTACGACGGGCAACCGGCGTGCCTGGCGTCCAAGGGGCTCGACGTCTTCCTGCCTATCGGGGACGGTATTCGAGTCGGATGTTGCTGACGATGGCGACAGGTCTGCCCGGCGCGTCGTAGGTTTCATCACCACCGGTAGCGGTACGCACCCGAAGGCTGTCGCCGACGATGCCCGCTGTCGTGATGCCGGCCGGCAGCGTGAAGCGCACGGCCTCTGGGGGGCCTGGCGCCACCCCTTTCACACCGCCGGGCAGTCCGCCGCCCGTGAGTTGATCGAAGAGATCTGCCGGCGTCCGGAACTCGCGGATGACCGCGGCCCTGCCAATCACCCCGCCATCGTCCCGCACCACGCGAATCACGGCTTCGTGACGAACGTAAGACGCACCCGGATAGCCAGAGAGACGCGGCACACCGAAGCGGTTGTGCAGATCGAAGAGCAGCGTGGCCGTGCCCGTGTGCGCGGGAATCGTCACCGACACACTCTCGGCCGGACTGCCGGTGATGATGTCGCAGAACGGCCGGCGGGTCTTGGCGCCGCTGCCGAGCGGCGCCGCGCACGTATGCTCGGTCGTGACCCGCCGCCTGGTCCCCCCGCTCGCCGCGGGCGTTTGATCGGCCGGCAGCCACGCCACGGCAGTCGCGACGAGCACGACGGTGGGCAGCAGCGCGCGCATCGTGTCGAGTATACCGAACGGCCGCGGGCCGTGGACGTCAGTCGGCCTGGCAATCGACGGCCGCCGGCGCGGTCCGACGGCCCTGGAGCAGTTCGAGGAACTCGTGCCGTGTACGGGCGTCGTCGCGGAAAATGCCGAGCATGGCGCTGGTCGTGGTCACCGAGTTCTGCTTTTCGACGCCCCGCATGGCCATGCAGAGGTGCGTCGCTTCCATGACCACGGCCACGCCGAGCGGCTTGATGCGATCGCGGATGGTCTCGGCCACCTGGAGCGTCAGCCGCTCCTGGACCTGCAGGCGCCGCGCGAAAACGTCGACGAGTCGGGGAATCTTGCTCAGGCCGAGGACCTTCCCGTCGGGAATGTAGGCAACGTGGCACTTCCCGAAAAACGGCAGGAGGTGATGTTCGCAGAGGCTGTAGAAATCGATGTCGCGGACAATCACCATCTCGCTGTATTCGACGGTGAAGAGCGCGCCGTTGATGACCGCGTCGATGTCGGCCTGGTAGCCGCTGGTCAGCGCGCGCAGCGATTGGTCCACGCGGCGCGGCGTCTGGACCAGGCCCTCGCGGTCCGGATTCTCACCGAGGGCCACCAGCAGTTGGCGAATCAGATCCTGCATCCAGACATCTTATCGCCTCGTCCGATTCCCACGGTCGAGGTTCCGCGGGCAGGAATCAGGGCACGACGGGCTCGGGCAGTGCCGGCGTCGGCGGATGAGCCGCGGTCTTGATCAAGTCGAGCACGGTAGGCGACACGGTGAACGACAACTCGACGTTGCGTCCGGCTCCGCTCGCCTGAACGGCCCCGAGAATCGCCGCCAGACGCGCGTCCTGCTCGCCGAACATGCGGGCGGCGGCCAGGGCGCCGGCCACCATCGTGCGCAACTGCTGGCCGCTCTCCTCGTCGCGCGCCTCGGCACGAATCATGCCGCGCACGTCGCGGTCGATGTCCGCACTGATCGCGACCCAGTTGATGGCTTCGATCTGGCTCCGGAACTGTTCCGGCACCTGCGGCTGGCGCGCCACCTGGTCCGCACGGCCGACCAGCCAGGCATTGCCACTGCCCTGGACGCCGGCCACGAACCGCATCATGTCGGGGTTGGTGGCCAGGTCCTGCCCGCTGGCCGCGACGTCGATCGCCTTGCGCAACGCGCCCGCATCCCCGATCGCCAGCAGGCCGTCGTCGAGGAACGCCAGCGACGGTACGTAGCCCTCGGCCGGCGCCTGCGGCGCGGCTTGCGCGGACAGACCGACGAGCATCGACCGGCCGCCGTACTGTTCCTGACGCGCGCCGTGCTGCACGGCCAGCGCCTCGATGCGACTCACGTCGAACCGTCCCCGCATGACGACCAGCGGGCCGCCCGGGCCGTCACCGGAGATTCCGGCCAGCACCGTGTCGATGTCGCGTTCGACGTCGATGCCCGTCTCCGCCAGCAGCCGGCTCTTCTCGGCGCCGGTGGGCACGGCGTCACGCACGCGCTGGCTGAATTCGGAATCCATGATGTCGCGCACGTCGGCGAAGGCCACGGCCGAGACATCAGCGGGAATATAGGAGAACTCGGTCCGCGGCGCCCGCCCGGGCAGGGCACCGCTGTAGTAGGCCACCAGACCGGTACAGAGTCCGGCCGACACGACGAGAGCGGATCCGAACAGGAACTTGCGGGTAGACGGCGTCATGTGCGTGAACCTCTGTCAATGATACGATCGCCGGCTGGTACAGTTCCTGATTTCCCGGGCGACGAGCGGCTTGACGGCGGATCAATGTTCCAGGACGTACTCGCGCCGCGTCACCCGCCGCGCCGCCGCAGCCAGGGCGACCACCGTGATGACCGCGAGCCCGCCGAGGCTGTGGACGAGGCCGGGTGTATCACGGAACACCATCTGCAGCATGGCGACCGCACCATCGGACGGCATCGCGTGCGGCACCAGGGCCTGCAGGTAGTGCGCCACGGTCAGCTGCCTGAGGTAGCCCGGCAGGGCGGTGGCGAACACTTCCCACCCGAAGACGAACAGCAGCCCGAACAGCAGCGGCCGCTTGAGGGTCGCACCGACGAACGCGAACAGCGCGCCGTAGGCAGCCAGTCCCACGGCCACGATGCCCAGATCGGCCGCCAGCGCGGGAAACGCGGCCGACAGCCGGCCGTCGATCGGCACGATCAGCAGCCACAGGACGACCACCGCCGGCAGCACGACGGCCACGGTACAGACGAGGAACGCGAAGTACTTGCCGAGCAGGACGGCCGCACGCGGCACGGGGCGGGTGAACAGGTAGGTGATGGTCCGGTCCTCGACCTCGTCGGCGATGAGCGCCGTCCCGTAGAAGATCGCGAGCACGGGCACGGCCAGCCGGACGAAGAATCCCCAGATCATCATTCCGAAGACGATCGGCCCTGTCGCCGGCGGCCGGAACGGCTGCGCGCCGACGATGACCAGCCCCCGCAACACGAGGGCCACCACGACAGGCAGACCGACGACGAGCGCCATGAAGACGGTACGCCGCGACCAGAGCATCTGGCCGATCGAGAGATCGAAGACCCGCCACGCCCCCGTCCACAGGCCGGGTGGCGCGGGGGCCTCACGCCTGGTCGCTGCCGCCGATGTCGGTGTCGTCACCGTCAACTCCTCACCAGGTATTTGAAGACGGCCTGCAGGTTGTCGTCCGGCGAGCTGAGTTCCTCGACGGGACCGCAGGCCCCCTCGGCCACCATCTCGGTGAGTCGGGCGTAGAACGCATCCGGCTGCCCTGTCTCGACGATGACGGCTCCGGGTTCGAACCGCAGGCTGAGCACGTCGGCATGCGCCAGGAACTCGCGGGCCAGACCGCGCGGATCGGCGGCGCGAATCGAGACCGTGTGGGGATGCCCGTCGATCAAATCGCGGATGTGGTGCACGTCCCCTTCGGCCAGGATCCGCCCGTGGTTGATCAGGAGGATGTTGGCCGTCATCGATTCGATCTCGTGCAGGACGTGACTCGAGACCAGGATGCTCCGGCCCTGGCGTGCCCAGTCGCGAATCATCCGGATGGTCCGGCGACGCCCGAGCGGATCCATGCCCGACAGCGGTTCGTCGAGAATCAGCAGCGCCGGATCGTGTACCAGCGCCTGCGCCAGTTTCACGCGCTGACGCATGCCCTTGCTGTAGGCGCCAATCCGCTTGTCGGCCACGTCGGCCAGATCGACCTGGGCCAGCGCGTGAGCGGCCGCTTCGCGCGCGTGCCTGTCGTCGTAGCCGTTGAGCCTGACGAGCCCGGCCACCCAGTCGAGTCCTGTCATCCGTTCGTAGAACGCATCCTGTTCCGGGCAGAAGCCGATGCGGCGGTAGAGATCGGGATGTCCCCAGATCGGCTCGCCAAGCACGCGCACGGTCCCGGTGTTGGGCATCAACTGTCCGGTGACGAGCTTCATGAACGTGCTCTTGCCCGCGCCGTTCGGCCCGAGCAGGCCCGTGATGCCCGGCGGCACCTGCACCGACACGTCGTTCAGGCCGATGACCTGGCCGTACCACTTCGACACGTGCTCGACGGCGATGACGGGCGGCGTCACGACACCACCTCGACACCGCGCACGCGGCGCTCGAGGACCGAGACCGCGACCACGGCCACGCCCACGAGCACGAGCCACGCCACCATTGGCGGCGTCTCGTACCGCGGCGGCAGGCGGAACAGGGCATCGGTCACCACGTCGAGGTTGCGCGAGAACGACACCCACGCGACGCGTGTCGATCCGGTCACGAGCGTCAGGATGCCGTAGAGCGCCTCGGACACGAACAGCAGCCCGGCATACAGCACGGCCACGTACCGGCTGCTGGTCGACAGCGACGACAAGGCAAGCATCGCCAGTGCCGGCACGGCGACGCGCAGCAGGGACGCAATGATGACGGCGGGCGCAATCCCCGGGTACGTGCGGTGCAGGTCGATCGATCCGGCGAGCAGGATCTGCATGATCAGCAGCATCACGGCCGGCAGCAGGGTGACGGCCGTCAGCGACAGCGCCAGAATCCCGAACTTGCCCGCCACGTACTCGACGCGCCGCAACGGCTTCGACAGGTAGACCTGCAGCGCATTGGCGCGCCTGTCGTTGGCAATCAGCCCCGCGCCGACGAACACCGTGACGAAGAAGGCGAACGTGCCCTGCATGTCGACGAAATCCCGGAACATCCCGGGGCCGATCGGCAGCACCTGCGCCGCCTGGGGATAGGTCACGACGGCGTAGATCTGGACACTGCGCACGATGAACGGGACCCAGGCCAGCAGCAGGAGTCCCAGGAACACCTTGCGCGCAAGGAACGTCCGCAGCCCGTGGCGGAGGATCACCATCCACGCCTGGCCCGGCGGCCGGCGCGTTCCGGCGTATCGCCTGTAGCTCTGATCGTGGACCGGACTCATCGCTCCCCTATCGCCCGGGCGAAGACGTCTTCGAGCGTCGGCAGGCTCGGCCGCAGATGACGGACCTGCACGCCCGCCTCGCGCGCGATCCGGCAGATCCGCTGCTGTTCGGCGCCGGGCCCCGGCGGATCGCCCGGCACGAACACACGCAGCACGTCGTCGTCCGTATCGTGACACTCGATCGCCGCCGCGGTCAGGCGCGCGACGAACGCCGCCACATCACCTTTCACGCGGACCTCGAAGACGCGCCCGGGCGGCCCCTTCAACTCGTCGATGGTGCCCGCCGCCGCGATGCGTCCCTTGTCGAGCACGATGACGTGATCGCACGTGTATTCGACGTCGGGCAGCAGGTGGGACGAGACGATGACGTTGACGCCCTTGTGCCGTGCCAGGTCGCGCACCAGATCGAGCATCTCGTCGCGACCGCGCGGGTCCATGCCGTTGGTGGGTTCGTCGAGAAAGAGCAGGTCGGGATCGTGGACGAGCGCCTGCGCGAGCTTGATCCGCTGGCGCATCCCCGTGGAATAGGTCTCGACGTGGCGGTACCGCGCTTCGCCCAGCCCGACGTAGTGCAGCACCTCGTGCGCACGACGCGTGGCGTCGTCGACGGGGAGTCCGCACAACTCGCCGCAGTAGGCCACGAAACTGACCGCACTCATGCCGGGGACGTGGCCGTCGTTCTCGGGCATGTAGCCGATGCGTGCGCGGATCTCGAGCGGCGAAGCAGCCACGTCGAGCCCGAAGACGCGCAGGCGCCCGTCGGTCGGTTTGATGAATCCGAGCAGCGACTTGATCATCGTGCTCTTGCCGGCCCCATTCGGGCCGAGCAGGCCGACGGCACCCGGCGGGAACTGGCTCGACACCCCGCGCAGGGCCACGTGTCCGCCGTACGTGACGGTTACGCGATCGAGTTCGACGACGGCATCCATGCGTGGTGTGGGGATATCCGCCTGCTTATACGAGCCGTGCCGGCCGCCGGTTCAGCGTGCACCCGACGGCCATCCTTCGCCGGCAATCGGCAGCGAGGCGTGCGCGTTGAACCCGAGTCCCGAACTCTCGCCCCGTTCGAGCCGACGGAGCCCCGCCGCCGCGATCATCGCGGCATTATCGGTAGAAAGCGCGAGCGGAGGCACGAACACGGGCACGCCCTCCCGCTGACCGCGCGCCGTCGCGTCGTGCCGCAGCCGGCTGTTGGCCGATACGCCGCCGGCGATGCCGATACTGCGTGCGCCGAGTGTGTGGGCCACCTCGAACGTCCTGTCGAGCAACGTCTCGACCACCACGCGCTGGAACGTGGCGGCGATGTCGGCGACCGCCGTCCGGGTCAGCGCCTCCGCACCGCCCCGCTGCTGCACCAGTCGCACGACGGCCGACTTGAGTCCGGAGAAACTGAAGTCGGCCACGGGAGGGGCGCCGTCGCTTCCCCGGACGTCGACGGGCAGCGGATGGCGATCGGCGTGCGTGAAGCGCGGACGCGGCAGGTCGACGGCTCCGTCGTTGCCGTCGCGGGCCACCCGATCGATGGCTGGACCGCCCGGATAACCGAGTCCGATGACCCGCGCCACCTTGTCGAAGGCCTCGCCGGCGGCGTCATCGCGGGTCCGGCCGGCCAGGCGATACACGCCAGGCTCGGGCACCACGTAGAGGCTCGTATGGCCGCCCGAGACCACGAGGACGACGGCGGGCAGCGGAATCGCCCCATGCTCGAGGAAAATCGACTCGATGTGGCCCGCCAGGTGGTGCACCGCCACAATCGGACGGCCGACCGCCGCGGCGGCCGCCTTCGCGAACGAGACGCCGACGAGCAGGGCCCCGACCAGGCCGGGGCCCTGCGTGACGGCCAGCGCGTCGAGGTCGCGCCAGTGCGTGCCCGCGTCACCGAGTGCGCGATCGACCACGCCACAGATGTCGCGCACGTGCTGGCGGGACGCGATCTCGGGCACGACGCCCCCCCACTCGCGGTGAATCCCGGCCTGCGAGGCAATGACGTTCGCGCGCACGATCCACGGACGGCTGGCCACGCCAGTCGTCGAGACGACGGCCGCAGCGGTCTCGTCGCACGACGTTTCGATCCCCAGGACGTTCATGCGTTTGTCTGCATCAGACCTGTCTCGTTCCACCCTGATCGTTCCCGCGACATCCGTCATCGGTCCCTGACGATCATTGGGCGTCGAACAGCGCCCGCAGGCTGTCGCCGTAGGGCGCCCGGGCAATACCGCGCTCGGTGATGATGCCCGCGACGAGCTCGGCCGGCGTCACGTCGAAGGCCGGGTTCCAGATACCGGCGCCCTCGGGCGCCAGGCGCGTGGCGCCGAGGTGCGACACTTCCCTGGCCGGCCGCTGCTCGATCGGAATCTGGCTGCCGTCGGGCGTGGCCAGATCGATGGTCGACAGCGGTGCCGCCACGTAGAACGGCACGCCATGCGTCTTCGCGAGCACCGCCACCGTGTACGTCCCGACCTTGTTGGCCACGTCGCCATTGGCGGCGATGCGGTCGGCGCCGACCACGACGAAATCAATACCGCCCTGGCGCATCAACGGTCCGGCCATACTCTCGGTGATGACCGTGGTCGGAATCTGATCGCGCACCAGTTCCCAGGCCGTCAACCGCGCGCCCTGCAGGAAAGGGCGTGTCTCATCGGCATAGACCTGCGAGACCTTGCCGGCTTCCGCCGCGGCCCGGATGACCCCGAGCGCCGTTCCGTACCCCGCAGTCGCCAGGGCCCCGGCGTTGCAGTGCGTGAGAATCCGCGCGCCCTCGGGCACGACAGCCGCCCCCGCCCGGCCCATGGCCTGACAACTCGCCACGTCCGCGTCGTGAATCAGCTGCGCTTCGCGAATCAGGCGCGCCGTCAGCTCCGTCACGGACTCGCCGGCCCGGACGCCCTCGCCGAACACGCGCTTCATCCGATCGATGGCCCAGAACAGATTCACGGCCGTCGGCCGCGTGCCCGCCATCAGATCGCAGAGCCGGTTGAACTCGACCGCGTACTGCCGCGTCCCCTGCACGCGCGACCGCTGCATCCCGAGCGCCAGCCCCATCGCGGCCGCCACGCCGATGGCCGGCGCGCCACGGATGACCATGGTCTTGATCGCGCGGGCGACCTCGGCCGCGGTCGTGCACCGGAGGTAGATTTCCTGGCCCGGCAGCTTGCGCTGGTCCACCATGACAACGGCATCGGACTGCCACTCGATCGTCGGAAGCATGCAGACGCATGATAGCCGACGGGCGCACGACGCGCTCCGCGCAGGGGCGACGCATGCCTCGCCCCTACGGTTCGGCGATCGTCCGGCCGTCGAACGGCGCGGGCAGCAGCGCTTGCGCGGAGTACTCGGCGATGATCCGATCGAGGTTGGCGATCACGACGGGCACGTCGCCGCAGAATTCCCAGATCAACTGGCGGCACGCGCCACACGGTGGCGTCGGATGCGGTGTGTCGGCCACGACGACGAGCGCGGTGAAGGTCCTGACGCCCTCGGAGAGCGCCTTCCAGATCGCCACGCGCTCGGCGCACACGGTCAAGCCGTACGACGCGTTCTCGATGTTGCACCCGGTGAACACGCGGCCATCGGCGCTCTGGACGGCCGCGCCGACGCGAAACGACGAATAGGGCGCCACCGCGTGCGTGCGCGCCGCGCGGGCCGCTGTCACGAGGGCGTCAGAGACGGGCAACGATGGCCTCCAGCAGGCGGCCGAACGCGCCGGCCACGCCGGCGGCCGTGTCGATGACGTCCTGTTCCGACAAGGTCACGTCCTCGAGCCCGGCAGCCGGATTCGCGACGCACGAGATCGCCAGCACCTCGAGCCCCATGTGCCGCGCCACGATGGCTTCGGGCACCGTCGACATGCCCACGGCATCGGCGCCGAGCGTCCGAAAGGCGCGGATCTCGGCCGGTGTCTCGTAGCTGGGCCCGCTGACCGCCACATAGACGCCGTGAGCGACAGGCACACCGGACGCCCGCGACGCCTCGTCGGCGATCGTCCGCAGACGCCGCGAGTAGACCTCGCTCATGTCGGGAAACCGCGGGCCGAAACGCGTGTCGTTGGGACCGACGAGCGGGTTACTGCCGGTCAGGTTGATGTGATCGTCGAGCACCATCAGCGTGCCGCGCCCCAACGACGGATTGATGCCACCCGACGCATTCGTCAGCACGAGCGTCCGCACGCCGGCACGCGCCAGCACACGGACGGCAAACGTCACCTCGTGCGGCGCCCGTCCCTCGTAGCCGTGCACGCGCCCGGCCAGCGCGATCACCTGGACGCCAGCCACCGTGCCCGCGACGAGCCGGCCCGCGTGCCCCGCGACGGTGGGTTCCGGCCAGTCCGGCAGTTCCCCGTACGGCACCACCTGCGGATCGCGCAGGCGCTCGGCAAAATCGCCGAGTCCCGATCCGAGCACGATGGCCACACGCGGCACCTGGCCGACGCGGTCGCGCAGCACGCCGGCGGCCCGCTCGACAGCGGCGAAGAGGTTCAACCCCACCGTCATGCGACAGAGGCCTCGTCGAGGACCTCGCGCACGAGCGGCGTCAGCACGGGCGTCCCGCTGACGATCCGGACGGCGTGCACGAGTTGGTCACGCGCCGCGTCGACACGCGCGCGATCACGTCCTCCCACCGCGAGCACGGCCTCGCCAGCAGTCACGTCGGCGCCGGGCGGCAGCAGCAGTTCGATGCCGGCGGACGGATCCACGTCGGCGTCGACGCGATCGCGACCAGCGCCGAGGATCACAGACGCACGGCCCACGGCCCCGGCGTCCATCGGCGCGAACACGCCGGAAGACGGCGCGGACACCGTGACGCGGTACGTTGGCGTCGGCAGCCGCGTGTAATCGTCGACGACCGCCGCATCGCCGCCCTGCGCCTCGATGATGCGTCGCAACCGATCGAGTCCCTCACCGCTGGCAATCGCGGCCCGCACGCGACGTTCGGCATCAGCGTGATCGCCGCCCACGCCGCCGAGCACGAGCATGCGCGCGGTCAGGTGCACGCACACCTGCTCGGTGTCGGCCGGGCCCCGGCCTTTCAGCGTCTCGATGGCTTCGATCACTTCGACGGCGTTGCCGACCGCACGCCCGAGCGGACGATCCATGGCCGTGAGCACCGCCTCGGTGCGCACGCCGTTGATGGCCGCGATCCGGATGATGCTCGTCGCCAGCGCCCGCGCATCGTCGTCGGTCTGCATGAACGCGCCCGATCCCACCTTCACGTCGAGCACGAGTCCCTTGATGCCCTCGGCGATCTTCTTGCTGAGAATCGAGGCGGAGATGAGCGGGATGCTCTCGACCGTGCCCGTGACGTCGCGCAGCGCGTACAGCCGGCGATCGGCAGGCACCATGTCGTCGGTCTGTCCAACCAGCGCGCAGCCGACACGCTCGAGGCTGCGGCGGATCTCGTCAGCCGACAGGCGCGTGCGGAAACCGGGAATGGCCTCGAGCTTGTCGAGCGTGCCGCCCGTGTGTCCGAGCCCTCGCCCCGAAATCATCGGTACGACCACGCCGCACGCGGCAGCCAGCGGACCGAGGACGAGCGAGACCTTGTCGCCCACTCCGCCCGTCGAGTGCTTGTCGACGACCGCCGCGCCCCACGCGGCGAAATCCAGACGCGCGCCCGATCGGACCATGGCGTCCGTCAGCACGGCGGCCTCGTCGGCGGTCATGCCGCGCAGCACGATGGCCATCAGCAGCGCCGAGATCTGGTAGTCCGGCCAGGAGCCGTCGACGACGCCGGTGACGAAGGCACGGATCTCGTCGGCGTCGAGGGCATGGCCGTCGCGTTTCCGCCGGATCAGATCGACCGCGCGCATCGGGGCCAAGTATATAGTGGCACCCGTGACTGACACGGCCCGCGTGCTGCTGACGGTCGCCGTCCTGTCGGCGAGTGCCATGGCCACGTTCGCCTGGCGCGTCACGCGACTCGACTTCGAGGACCCGGCGCGACTGATCGGCGAACTGCGACTGATGCAATGGGCCGGAATCGTGCTCGCCGGTGTGAGCGGGATTCCGATCGGCCTCGCGCTCGGCGTGCCCGGGGCGCCCATCGCCCACCTCGACGTCGCGGCCGCCGTCATGTTCGTCGGTCTGGCGGGGTTCGTGCTGCAGCAGGATCCGCGCGAGGGCCTGCTGCTGGCCTGCGCGGGCTTCTTCGCGCACGCCCTCATCGACGTGGCCCATCGCCCGGGACTGCTCTCGCCCGATCTGGCGCCGCGCTGGTACTCGATCGGCTGCGCCATCCACAACGTCGTCTTCGCCGGGCTCTGTTTCTGGATCCGCCGGCGATGAGCCTGCGACGGGCCCGCGACCGCCGGCCCCCAACCGACTACGCCGCGTTCAGAAACGCCGTCTACGCGGTCGTCGCGCGTATCCCGCCGGGTCGCGTGGCGACGTACGGCGACATCGCCAGGCTCGCTGGACGCCCGCGCGGCGCCCGCCTGGTCGGCCGCCTGATGGCCGACGCCACCGCGCCGGGCCTGCCGTGCCACCGGGTCGTCGCCGCCGGCGGTGCCCTTGGCGGCTACGGGTCGGGGCCCGCCTTCAAGACCGCACAACTCGCGGCCGAGGGCGTGATCGTCCGCCGCGGACGCCTCGCGGAATTCCGCACTCGACGCTGGGTCGGCTGACGGTCGCGGCGAGCGCGGCAACGCGCGACGGTCCCCTTCCCGTCTCACCCGCCAGCATGCACACGAGCCGCCGCCATGGACCTGACACTGGCGCCGCGATGCCGCAAGGAATCGGCCGGATTCGATCTGCAAGCCACGACGTTCAGCGGCGAAATCCGGCTGCTGAACCGCCGACGCAGACAGAAAACCGCGCCTCGAGGCGTCGGCCCCGGGGCGCGGTCGTGTGTACGGCCTCCGGGGCGTCAGTCCCGGAGAGTCAGAGGAACCCAGCGGTCTCTACGATCGCGGCGCGACCGAGAGGTGAACGAGGTACTGCGATCCGTTGTGGTTCACCCAGACGCGGACGTATTCGGCGCCGCGCAGTACCTGCACGACTCCCGATCCGTTGGCGGGCGGCGTACGCTTGGCCACAGCCTTGACGTCGGCCGGGGCGACGACCGAGGCGAGTTCCTTCCCGCGTACCTGGCCCGCCTGCACGAATTCGACCCACTTCGCCGCATCGGGTCCCTGGCCCACGACGGGCGACACGGGATCGGCCGACACCCGCACGGCGTACGTGCCGGCCGGCAGCGCCTGGCCATTGGCCGTCACGCCCTGCGGAATACGCACGGTGGCCAGCGACTGCGACCCGGCCTGGGCCAACAGGGACGCGGCCGAGACCGACGCGGCCATCAGGCCACACGCCGCAATCTGTACCCACCTGGACTTCGCGGTCATTTCGAAACCTCCAACAAGAGTCAGCGTGCCGCAACAGACCGGAGCAGGTCCGGGACACCATCTGAGAATAGATCAGACGACCGGCTACCGGCTACCGGCTGCCACACGCGTGTCCGCCGTACGGCCGGCCGCGCGGCGGTCGGCCCCTGCACAGGCGCGTGTGAGAGCGGGCCCCTGCGCCGACCAGGCCGGAAATCATCAGCCCCGGGCATCGCGGGGCCCACCACTCGCCCGTCGGACCTGTCGTATCTGATTCAAATCGCCATCAGGTCGAACTGCTCGTGGTGCAACTGTTCGTCGGCCCGTACGGTCACCGGGCGGCCAACTGACGCTTCGAGTTCCTTCAGCACGCTGCGGCTCTCGTCCCTGAGCGCGCGCGCGATCTCCGGATTGACGCGCAGGACCAGGCTGTAGCCGTCCAGTTCGTGCCGGACCTTCTTCACCTCGGTCAGGATGTCGTAACAGATCGTCGCGCTCGCCCTGATCGTCCCGGTCCCCGAGCAGTAGGGACACGGCTCGGTCAGCTGCCGTTCCAGGCTGCTCTTCACCCGCTTGCGCGTGATGATGATCAACCCGAAGTCCGACACCTGCACGGCCTTCGAAGGGGCCCGGTCACGGCGGAGTTCCTGCTCGATGACCTGCGCCACCTTCTGCCGGTTCTTCTTCTCCTCCATGTCGATGAAGTCGAGCACGATGATGCCGCCCAGGTCGCGCAGCCGCACCTGGCGGACGATCTCCTTGGCGGCCTCGAGGTTCGTCTTGACGATCGTGTCCTCGAGCCGGCCCGACGACTTCTTCCCGACATAGCGTCCGGTGTTGACGTCGATGGCCACCAGCGCTTCCGTCTGGTTGATGACGATGTAGCCGCCCGACTTCAGCCAGACCTTGCTGCGCAGCGCCTTGTCGATCTCGCCCTGGACGCCGTACTCGTCGAAGATCGGGTAGTCCTTCGTGAAGTGCTTCACGCGGCCGACCATCGACGGCATCACCCGCTGCACGAAGGCCACCACGCGCCGGTGCTCGGTCGGATCGTCGATCCGGATCGACTGGAACTGATCGGTCAGCAGGTCGCGGAGCAGCTTCGTGACGAGGCTCTCCTCGCGGAACAGGACGGCCGGGGTCCGCTCGGACTCCCGCTTGCGCTGCACGTCGGTCCAGACCTGCTGGAAGTACGACAGGTCGGCGATGATGTCGGCGTCTGGCCTGTTGGCGGCGGCGGTGCGGATGATCACCCCGCCGGGCAGCCCCGACTCCTCGCGGAACTTCTGGACGATGGCGCGGAGCCGGCGCCGCTCGTCGCGCGCGTCGATCTTGCGCGAGATGCCGATGTGATCGACCGTCGGCATGTAGACGAGGAAGCGGCCCGGCAGGCTGACGTGCGAGGTGATCCGCGCGCCCTTGGTCCCGAGCGGCTCCTTCACCACCTGCACGACGATCTCCTGCCCTTCTTTCAGCAGGTCCTCGATCCGGGCGGTGGGCGCCGTGCGCTCGCGCGTACGACGATCGGTCCGGCCGTTCCCCTTGCCGGCCGCCTCGGGACCCGCCGCGTCGGCCGGCGCCTCGACCGGCTCGGCCTCGTCGGCCGGCACCTCGCCGCCCTCGGCCGGGACGACCAGCGGGAACGCCCCGGTGTCGTCGTCGACGAGCGCCGGAGTCTCGGCCGGCTCGTCGTCCTCCTCGAGGGCTTCCTCCGTGGGGTCGATGACGTCGGTGACGTACAGGAACGCGTCGCGTTCGAGACCGAGGTCAACGAAGGCCGACTGCATGCCAGGCAACACCTTGGACACGCGGCCCTTGTAGACGTTGCCCACCACGCCGCGGGACTGCTCCCGCTCGATGAACACCTCGACCACTTGATCGTCCTCGAGAATCGCAACCCGCGTCTCGTGGACCGTCGAGGAGATGATCATCTCCTTGGTCATGCGGCTGACTCCAGTGGATCGCCGGACCACGGCCCTGGACTGCCGGACGACGGACGGCCATCGCCGCCACGCACGACATCATCGTGCGCAGCCACGCGACGAACCAGACCGTCATGCCATCAGCGACAGGCACCATCACTCCGTATCGATCCCAAAAACGATGACGGCTCGTCGCCGTCGCAAGTCAATAAATCAATTGGTGAAGCGCCGCATCCGCACGTTCAGGATGAGGCCGAAACCGGCGAGCGTCGACACCAGCGACGACCCGCCATAACTCATGAGCGGCAGCGTCAGGCCCTTGACCGGGGCCAGCCCTGCCGACATCGTGATGTTGTACAACACTTGGAACCCGAAACCCGAAAGGATCCCCGCGACCAGCAGCGAACCCGCGCGATCGCGTGCCAGCCTGGCAGCGTCGAGACAGCGCACGATGACGAACAGGTAGAGCCCGAGCGCCGCCAGGACGCCCAGGAACCCGTGCTCCTCGGCAAAGACCGAAAACACGAAGTCGTTGTGCGCCACCGGGAGGAACTGATATGCCCCCTGCGTGCCCTGCCGGAAGCCCTTGCCGTAGAAGCCCCCGGATCCGACGGTAATCTTGGCCTGAATCTGCTGATAGCCGTCGCCCCGCGGATCGGCCTCCGGGTTGACGAAGGTGCTGATGCGCGTCTTCTGGTAATCCTGCAGGCCGTAGGTCCAGATCAGCGGCGACGCCAGCACGAAGACGACGGCGGCGATGCCAATCCACTTCAGACGCAAGCCCGCCAGGTACGTCACGCCAAGGACGACAGGCAGCATCGTCGCTGCCGTTCCGAGGTCGGGCTGGCGCGCAATGAGCAGGAACGGCACGGCCACGAGCAGACCCGCGCCCGCCAGTTCCGACAGCGACCGCGCGCTGCGGCGGCCGCCCCCGAAATAGGCCGCCAGCACCAGGGCAATGACGATGCGGCCGAATTCGGAGGGCTGCAGGGAGAATCCGCCAATCGGAATCCAGCGACGCGACCCGCCACGCACCACCCCGAAAAACATGACGGCCACGAGCAGCAGGATCAGGCCACCGTAGAGGAACAGCGATCGCTGCGCGAGCGTGCGGTAGTCGACCATCATGCAGACCAGCATGGCGGTGAGTGCGACGGGCAGGGCGTAGAGCTGGCTCCAGAAGGCGCTGCCCGGCTGATCGTTCCGGAAATCCCACGTGACGCTGTAGATCGTGCTCAGCCCGATGAGCGTCAGCGAGCAGATGGCGGCCACGAGTGGCCAGTCGACGTGCGAGACGAGACGCCGGTCGACGACGTTGATCACTGCGGCGTCCCCGCCGGCGTCGAGACCGCCGCCATCCGAGGTGCGCTGGCCGGCCGTACCGACACCACGGCCGGTGCAGGGGCAGCCGGCTGCGGCGCGGGCATCGTACGGGTCCCGGGCAGGACGGGCATTGGTTGGCCGTCCAGCTTTGCGAAGAACGTCTCGAGCACGTGCCGCGCGATCGGCGTGGCCGATCCCGTCGTCCCGCCGTGCTCGGCGAAGATCGCCCCGGCGATCTGCGGATGATCCCGCGGCGCGAAGAACACGAACCAGCGGTGGTCGCGCACGTCGACGCCGCGGCTGGCGGCCAGCGCCCGATTCTGCAGCGAGACGTTGGCCTGAGCCGTGCCCGTCTTCCCGACCACGTCGTGCCCGGCGATCTGCGCGACACGCCCCGTGCCCGCGCCGTTCACCACGCGCCAGAGCCCGTCGCGGACCGCCTGCAGGTTCTCGGGACTGATGTCGAGCCTGGAGCGCGGCGCCGGCTGCGCAATCGGCTGCCAGCCGCGTCCATCACCGTTGTCGAACGCCCGCGCCAGGTGCGGCGTGACGAGCGTGCCGCCATTGGCGACCGTGGCGATCATCGTCGCCAGTCCGATCGGCGTGACCGCCACGGCGCCCTGGCCGATGGCCACCGAAATCGTTTCGCCGGGATACCACGGCTGGTTCAGCGTCCGCCGTTTCCACTCCGTCGACGCCACGAAGCTGTCGCCCTCGCCCGGCAGGTCGATGCCCGTCTTACCGACCAGCCCCAGCGCGGCGGCGTACTTGTGAATCGTGTCGATCGACAGCCGCTGGCCGAGGTTGTAGAAGTAGACGTTGCACGACTGTTCGATGGCGGTGCGCAGATCCACCGTCCCATGCCCCTGTCGACGGAGGCAGTGGAAGGTACGCCCGTAGAACGTGGCGTGCCCCGGACAATAGAACGTCGTCTCGGGCGTGATGACGCCCTCCTCGAGGGCAGCGACCGCCATGACGATCTTGAACGTCGACCCCGGCGGATAGGTCCCCTGGAGCACGCGATTGGTCATCGGCCGCAGCGGATCGGTGATGAGCTTCTGCCACTGCGGACCGTCGATGCCGACGGCAAACGCGTTCGGATCGAAAGCCGGCAGGCTCGTGGCCGCGAGAACCTCGCCGTTGTTCGGATCCAGAATGATCCCGGCGCCGTTCAGCCCTGCGTGCCCGAACGCATCCTCGAGCGCCTTCTGCAGGTCGTAGTCGATCGTCACCTGCATGCGCGCGCCCTCGACAGGCGCCTCGACGCGCATCTCTTCGAGTTCGCGCCCGCGGCTGTTGACCACGACGAACCGGTTGCCGTCGGTGCCCATCAGGTGCTCGTTGTAGAACCGCTCGAGCCCTGTCTGTCCGATGATCGCCCCCGGCTGCAGGGGCAGCTGCGAGAACTCGGTCGAGGTCAGCTGCGCTTCCTGGATCTCGCCGACGTATCCGAAGGCGTGGGCCGCCATGCCCTCGGCCGGATAGGCGCGCGTGGGCACCTGCTGCACGAGTACCTCGGGCATCTCGTGACGACGCGCCGTGACGGCGGCCACCTGCGCGAACGTCGCGTGCTCGATCACCGGCAGCGGCCGGAACGCGGGCTCGCGCAGTCGCCGCTTGACCGCCTCGTGCAGATGTTCTTCGTCAGCGCCGGTAATCTCGGCCAGGCGTCGGACCGTGTCGTCGAGATCCTTGACCTGCTCGCGGACGATCGCGATCGTGAACGAGTCGCGGTTCTCGACGAGCACCTGTCCGTTGCGATCGAACACGACGCCGCGCGGCGCGCGCAGCGGTACGGTCTTCAGGTGGTTGTTGGCCGCCATCTCCTCGTAGCGCGCGTGCTGCAGCACCTGCAGGCGCCAGAAGAAGACCGCCATCAGGACGAACGCGACGGCGAATCCGATCCGCAGACCGGTCAGGCGCGTTTCCTCGGCACGGCGACGTTCGTGTATCTCGACGATCTCCATCACGTCCTACCACTGCCGGCGGCCGAAACTCGCCCGACGGCCGGCGCGCCGCCGCGCCACCATGCCCGGGAGGGCCGACATGGCCTGGAACACCACGAGTCCGGCCAGGGTGTTCAACACGAGTTCCGCCAGCAGCGCGCCCCATGACACGACGGGCCACTCCTGCGCAATCAGTGCCGTCAGCGCCAGCATCAGCAGCCGGTGCACCAGTGAACTCGCTGCCACGATTATCGACCGGCCGTGCGCCCGTGTGAGCACGAATTGTGTGCCGATCACGCCGGCGCCGAATCCGACGAGGGTCTTCGCCAGGCCGCTGACGCCGACGATCTGCCCGGAGAGCAGATCCTGGAACATCCCCCCGAGCGTGCCGCCGACGAGCCCGGCCGCCGGGCCCCACTGCAGGCCGGCGAAGACCACGCCGACCAGCACGAGGTCGAACACCCAGGTCCCGCCCACCGTGAAGCGGGCGAGCGTGACCTGCGCGAGCACGGCCACCGTCACGGTGGCGAGGACCGACGTGAACTTCACGACCCGCCCTCCGTCGCCGTCTGCGGCCGCGTCAACGCCACGAGCACGATCTCGAGATACGAGAAGTCCGTCGCCGGGCGGATCCGGATCGTCCGGTTGGGCGTCCCCGCCCCGGTCACGCGCTCGACAGTCCCGACGAGGAAGCCGGCGGGATAGATGCCGTCCTGCCCCGACGTCATGACCGTTTCCCCCACCTGGACGTCGGCCAGCGACGGCACGAACTCCCCGACCAGAGCCCCGTCGGCCGCCCCCCCGACAGCGAGTCCCCCCGCCTTCGACCGTTCGAACACGACGGCCACCGCCGCGTTGGAGTCGATGAGCAACTGCACGGTCGCCGCGCCACGCGCCACGGGCGAAATCACGCGACCGACGACACCGGCGGCGCCGAGCACGGCCATGTCGGGCTCGACGCCGTCCGCCGTACCGCGGTCGATGGCCACGGTCAACGTCCCGGGCGACACGTTGCCGGCGATGACGCGGGCGGCAAGGGTCGACACGGACACCTGCGGCTCGAGTCCCAGCAGGTCCTCGAGCGCCCGCGTCTGGGCGGCGATGGCGCGCTGCTGCTGCAGTTCGGCAGCCATCTCGAGCAGCTGGGTCCGCAGGGCGGCATTCTCGCGCGCCACCCCGCGCAGACCGAAGTACGAGCCCCAGATCCCGCGGATCGTGTCGGTCACCCCACCGGTCACGCGCTGCACGCCAGCGAACGCATCGAACGCTGCCACCTGGAACAGCGACAGGCCCTCGCGCGACTGGACCTGCGCTGAGATCAGCAGCACCTGGCCTACGCAGAGCGTGACGAGCAGTGTGAGCGTCCGGCGGTCGGTCATGCGAAACGGGCCGCGCGACGCGTGGTTCGGGAGAGGCGATCCGCGCGTGCGCGTGCTAATCGAGCGAGATCTTCCGGAGCAGCTCGAAGTTCGACAGCATCTTGCCCGCGCCGAGCACGACGGTCGACAACGGGTCCTCGGCCATCGCGACGGGCAGCCCGGTCTCTTCGCGCAGCCGCTTGTCGAGGTTCTTGAGCAGCGATCCGCCCCCGGTCAGCACGATGCCGCGATCGACGATGTCGGCCGACAGTTCGGGCGGCGTGCGTTCCAGCGCCACGCGCACGGCATCGACGATGACGTTGACCGTTTCGGCGAGCGCCTCGCGGATTTCCTCGTCCGAGATGGTGATGGTCTTCGGCACGCCCTCGATCAGGTGCCGGCCCTTGATCTCCATCGTCACCCGGTCGTCGAGCGGGAAGGCCGACCCGAGCTCCATCTTGATCGCCTCGGCCGTCCGCTCGCCGATCAGCAGGTTGTACGTCTTCTTGATGTACTGGATCAGCGCGTCGTCCATCTCGTTGCCGGCCACGCGGATGGCCTTGCTGTAGACGATGCCCGCGAGCGAGATGACGGCAATGTCCGTGGTGCCGCCGCCGATGTCGACCACCATGTTGCCGGAGGCCTCTTCGATGGGCATGCCCGCGCCGATCGCGGCCGCCATCGCCTCCTCGACCAGATAGACCTCGCTGGCCTTGGCGCGGTAGGCGCTGTCCTTGACGGCGCGCTTCTCGACCTGCGTGATCTCCGACGGCACGCCGATGACGATGCGCGGGCGCACCCACATCGTGCGGTTGTGCGCCTTCTTGATGAAGTGCGCGAGCATCTTCTCGGTGACCTCGAAGTCGGCAATGACGCCGTCCTTCATCGGCTTGATGGCGACGATGTTGCCGGGCGTGCGGCCGAGCATCTCCTTCGCTTCCTTGCCGACGGCCTCGATGCGGCCGGTCACTTTGTTGATGGCCACGATCGACGGTTCGTTGACCACGATGCCCTTGCCGCGCGCGTAGACGCAGGTATTGGCGGTGCCGAGGTCGATGGCGAGGTCGCTCGAAAAGAGTGAGAAGAGCGAGCGAAGCGTCAACTGATCTCCTGTTCCCCGGTGGGCAGTCGGACCCCGGCTGTCTCGCTGCCCGCAATATGAATCCCGTTCTTGCCTGTCACCTTGACGCGATACATGGCGGCGTCGGCGGCCTGCAGCAGGCCCTCTGCTGTATCGGCCACATCGGGCAGCGTGGCTACCCCGATCGACGCGGTGACCCGGCCGGCCGGTGCAATCCCGGCGAGAAATGTGAAGCGCTGGAGCCGTTCCCGCAGCCGGCGGGCCACCGAGTGTGCCCCCTCCATGCCGGTCTCCGGCAGGAGGATGGCGAACTCGTCGCCGCCGAACCGCGCCACGATGTCCGTCTCGCGCGCACTGGCCCTGATGACGTCGGCTGCCTCGATGAGCGCCCGGCTGCCGAGCAGGTGGCCGTGATCGTCGTTGATGGTCTTGAACCCGTCGAGATCGATGAACAGCAGCGACAGCGGCCAGCCGCTGCGCATGGCGCGCTTCGTCTCCTTGCGCAGGACCTCGTTCAGGTAGCGCGAGTTGTAGAGCTGCGTCAGGTCGTCGGTGACCGACAGCGCCTCGGCCCGGGCCACGCGCAGCGCGGTCAGCAGCGTGAAGGCCGCCGGCTCGAGCAGCCGCGCGAACGCATCCGAGAAGCCGTGCGAGATGGCCGGCAGGCGGCGCGCGCGCCCCTCGTCGAGCCCGATGAGCACGCCGATGGTCGTCCCGTTGGCAACGAGCGGCCAGCCGACGAGCGAAATCTCGACACGGCGATCGGCCTGGCGGGCGCTCTCGATCCGATCGTCGAGATAGTTGGTGACGCGCACGGCCGGCGTGCCCGTCTCGGCCACGACATCGGCGAACGACCGGAGCGCAGCCTTGAGCGCCGGCTCGGCCTCGGGCTGGCCGATGAGCTGCGGGACGCCGTCGGGCTCGACGGCAAACACGAACCAGCCCGACAGCGGCATCCACGCCGTGACCTGTTGCACCAGCGCATCGGCCACACCCGCCGGATCGGGGGCCACGTTGACGGCCCGCAGGACGGCGCCGACGACCGACGGATCGGCCGCGTACTCGGTGATGTGCGGCGACGACGCATCGAGCCGATCGGCGAGATCGGTCAATTCCTCGAGCCCGAGCGCCCGCTCGATGTCGTCGAGTCGCAGCGGCAGCGTCAGGTGCGCGCGGAACCCGAGAGCCCGCGACAGCTCCGCGAGTCCCGGCTGATCGGTGACGCTGTACGAGACGGCCGGCGTGCTGTGGATGAGGGCGGCGACCAGCCGCTGCGCTCCGTCGTCAGGGGTCAGTTCCCAGAGCACCCCGGCGACATCCCCCGGTGTGGTCCAGAGCGTGCCCTTGCGGACGAACGCGACGTCGACCCCGGCCGCGGCGCACAACTCGGCCAGATGCTGCTCGGCGTTGTCGCTGCGGTGATAGACCGCCAACGTCAGGCCGCTCCCTGCCACACTGGTTTCCGACGCGGAGAGCCTCCGCGGACGTCGTCCTAACATGGGTGTCGATCTGTGCGGCGGGTTCCTGCAACGTCGGCGCCTGCCGAGTGGCACAACTATACCATGCGGATCTCGCGCCATAGCCGGATTCCCGGCCGAAAATCGGGCGTCGGCCACCGTATCGATCCGCCGGTCCCGTAGACCGGCCGCACGCACGCCGCGCCCCGTCTCGGTCCCCGGACATCGCCGCCCGGGGGCCGCGTGGCATAATTGCGCTCTTGTGACAGTCCCAGGAGAAGCTGACTCATGACGATGCTCGATCAGATGCGCCGCCACAGCGGGTGGTTGAAGTGGAGTCTCGCGTTCGTCTGTCTGACCTTCGTGCTGCTCTACGTGCCGCAGTTCCTCGATCCGACGGGCACCGGCGCCGGTGCCGCTCCGGGGGACGTGGTCGCCACCGTCGAGGGCCGACGCATCACGGCCAACACCTACCAGATGGCCTACACGCAGCAGATGACCCAGCTGCGCCAGGCCTACGGGGAGATGACCGATCAGATGGCGCGGCAGCTAGGCTTCGGTCAGCGCATCGTCCAGCAACTGGTCAGCCAGGAAGCGCAGCTGGCCGAGGCCGCGCGGCTCGGCATCACGGTCAGCGACGGCGAGCTCCGGGAACGGCTCATCCGACTGCCCGCCTTCCAGGAGAACGGGGTGTTCATCGGCGACCAGCGCTACCGCGCCATGCTCGCCGGCGTCCGCCCGCCGCTGCGCCCGGCCCAGTTCGAAGAAGACTTCCGCCGGTCGCTCATCGCCGAGAAACTGCAGGACTCGGTGGCCGGCTGGATCACGGTCTCGGATGCCGACGTGGAGGCCGCCTATCGCCGCATCCACGAACGCGCGCGCCTCGACCTGGCAATCTTCACGCCCGATCAATTCCGTGCCGGCATCGTGCCGACCGACGCCGAGATCTCGACCGAGTACGCCGAGCACCCCGACACGTTCCGGGTCGAAGAAAAGCGGCGCGTGCGATACGTGGCGCTCGATGCGCCGTCGCTGCGCACCACCGTGTCGGTCACGCCGCAGGACGTGGAACAGCGCTACCGCGACAACCTCGCCAGCTTCTCGACGCCCGAGCAGACGCGCGCGAGCCACATCCTGTTCGCCACACAGGGCAAGGATCCCGCCGAGGTCCGCAAGCTCGCCGAAGAGGTGCTCGTCCGCGTG
This sequence comes from Acidobacteria bacterium SCN 69-37, assembly GCA_001724025.1. Taxonomy (GTDB): domain Bacteria; phylum Acidobacteriota; class Vicinamibacteria; order Vicinamibacterales; family SCN-69-37; genus SCN-69-37. Next base: position 292,848 of record MEDJ01000009.1, read on the forward strand.
AAGAAGGGTGAGGATTTCGCAGCGCTCGCGAAGCAGTACTCGGATGACGGCAGCAAGGAACTGGGCGGCGACCTGAACTTCTTCGCGCGCGGCACGATGGTGCCGGCGTTCGACGAGGCCGTCTGGGCCCTGCAGCCGGGCCAGACGACCGACGAACTGGTCCAGACCGAGTTCGGCTTCCACATCATCCGCGTCACCGATCGGCACCCGGCCGAGACACGCACGCTCGAGCAGGTGCGGACGCAGCTCGAGGATCAGATCCGCAACGAGAAGGCCCGCGCCGAGGCCACGCGCCTGTCCGGCGAACTGGCCAGCCAGATCAAGACGCCTGCCGATCTCGATACCGTGGCGGCCGGGCACAACCTGACGGTACGCGACTCGGGCCTGTTCGGCCGGAACGAAGCCATCGCGGGCCTGGGCGTCGAGCCGGCCGTCAGCGCCGAGGCGTTCCGCCTGGAGCAGGATCAGGTCAGCGGCGCGGTTTCGACGCTGCAGGGGTATGCGTTCATCGCGCTGGCCGAAATCCAGGCGGCACACCTGCCGGCGCTCGACGCGGTCCGCGATCAGGTGCGTGACGCGGTCATTCAGCGCAAAGCGATCGACGCCGCGCGCGCCAGGGCTGCCACGGTCGCCGGCAGCAGCAACTTTGCCGCCGCGGCCCGCGCCGCCGGTGTGACCGTGCGATCCACGGACCTGCTCACCCGCGGCTCGGCCCTGCCCGAGATCGGCGTGAGCGATCGCGTGGACGAGGCGGCCTTCGCGCTGTCGGCCGGCCAGACGAGCCAGCCGGTCACGACCGATCGCGGCGTCGTGGTGGTGCACGTCCGCGAGAAGCAGGACATCGTGCCCGAAGGCCTGGCCTCGCAGCGCGAAGCGCTCCGCGATCAGTTGACCAGCGAACGCCGGCTGGAGTTCTTCAGCGCTTACATGACCAAGGCGATGGAGACGATGACCATCAACTACAACGAGCGGACGCTCACGACGTTGTTGGGCTCGTAGCAAGGCGGCGCGGCGGCGGGCCGCAGACACGCGTAGGGGCGACGCATGCGTCGCCCCTACATGGACCGAGCCGCCGCCGCCCCGCGGCCGTGCCGCCCGCAGCCCGTGTTCGTGCGATGAGCGCGTCAGTTGCGAGCTGACGCGCTCATCGTACGAACACGTTGGGCAGAATCGCCAGCGGTTCTCCGCGGCGGAACAGCGGCAGCACCGAGGCTGCCGCGCGCACCGCCCCGAAATCCGGCCCTCGCAGCAGTGCCTGCAGTGCCCCGCTCGACGACGAGGATCCCAACTGGCGCGAGAGGATCTCGTAGAACGATCGCTTGGGCGGATACACGACCAACTGCACGCCAGCCTGCGGGTCGAGCCTCGCACGCTGACCGGCCAGCCGGATCGCATCCTCGAGCCCGCCGAGTTCGTCGACCAGTCCCAGTTCCCGCGCCTGCCGCCCTGTCCAGACGCGGCCCTGCGCCACGGCATCGATGCGCGCGGCCGGCTGCTCGCGGCCATCGGCGACCCGCTGCACGAACAGGTCGTACACCGCCCGCATCTGATCCGACAGGCGCTCGCGCTCCTCGCGTGAGAACGGCCGGAACGGCGAATAGATTTCGGACAGGTGCCCGGTGCTGACCGCGCCCGTGCCGACGCCGAGCTTGTCCATCGCCCCCTGCAGGACGAACTTGCCCGTCACCACGCCGATCGAACCGGTGAGCGTGCCCGGCTGCGCCACGATCGTGTGCGCCGGCGCGGCAATGTAATACCCCCCGGACGCGGCCACGTCGCCGAGCGAGACGACGAGCGGCTTCACGTCCCGCGTCAGCATCAGCTCGCGCCAGATGACCTCGGAGGCAATTGCGGATCCACCGGGACTGTCGATGCGCACGACAACGGCGTCGATCGACGGATCGATGCGGACCTTCCGGATCCAGTCGACGAACGTCCTGGAGCCCAGCACGAGGCCCGTCGGGGAATCGAACGAGCTGTCGCCGCTGGCAATCGTGCCGACGGCATAGAGCAGCGCGATCCGTCCCTTCCCGCGCACCACCGGCGGCATCACGCGCGCATACTGCGTGTCGGAGATCGTCGAGAGCCCCTGCAGCGGCTCGTCATCGTCGAGCTGATCGTCGTACTCGAGCGCATCGACGAGTCCCGCGGCCAGGGCCCCCTCGGCCAGATACGGCCCGCCGTCAATCAGGCCTCGCGCCTCCGTCTCGGAAATGCCGCGCCCCTCGGCCACGGCGCGCACCAGCTCGTCGTACCAGTCGCGGTTGAGCGACTCGGTCATCTCGCGGTGCGCCGGTGTGAAGTCGCGTTCGGTGAACGTGTTCGACGCCGACTTGTAGTCGCCGATGTGCAGCAGATCCGGATACACGCCGATCTTGTCGAGCGCGCCGCGGAAGAACAGTTCATAGGAGGCCAGGCCCGTCAGATCGAGCTGCCCGGCCGGCATCAAGACGATGCGGCTGGCGGCCGTCGCGATGTAGTAGTCGCCCGTGCTGCCGGCTTCGAGGAACGCGACGATCGGCTTCCCCGACGTCTTGAAGTCGAGGAGCGCCGCGTGCACTTCCTGCAACTGGGCCCAGAGTGCCGCCGAGGTCGCCGGCCTGATGATCAGCGCCTTGATCCGGGAGTCGGCCTTCGCCCGCTCGATGAGATCGATGGTGGACCGCAGCGACGGTGGCGCATCGAGGAACTGCTGCAGGACCTCCGACGGCTCGATCTCGCTCCACGGCGCTTCCACCGGCAGCACGAGCGCCGCCGAGGCCGGCACGATCGTCGTCGGACGCGCCAACGACGCCACGATCATCAGCCCGAGAAACGAGACGACGATCGCGAGGAAAATCAACGACAGGACGAGCACGACGGCACGACGCACAGCTACCACCCTTTCGCGGCAGTATATGGGAGGCGGGCCGCCTCCCCGCCTTCCCTATCCTGCAAACTCCCAGGCCGGCAGACCCGCCACGCCTGGCCTGACGCGGAAGAGTCCGCCGGCGCCCGGCTGCGCCTCGCGCGCGGCCGCATCGAGCGGCGCGCGTGCCGTCGTGATGTAGAGATCCGTCAGATCTGCCCCGCCGAACGCACACTTCGTGGCGCTGGCCGTCGGGACGGGCACGACGAGATCGAGCACGCCATCGGGACGATACCGGTGCACCGCGAACCCGAGCCACACGCCGACCCACACGCCGCCCTCGCGATCGACGATGACGCCGTCGGGCCGTCCGGGGCCGTCGCCGAAATCCACGAACGTCCGACGGTTGACGGCCCGGCCCGCGTCGACGTCGAAGTCGAGCACGTCGACCTTTCGCGTCCGCGTGTCGACGTAATACATGAGACGTCCGTCCGGGCTCCACGCCGGCCCATTCGACGTTGTCACGGGCGCAATCATCGGGTGCACGCTCAGGTCCGCGTCCAGGCGATAGAGCGTGCCCTGCCCCGCCACGCTGTCGAGGCTCATCGTCCCGGCCCAGAAACGCCCGGCCGGGTCAACCGCACCATCGTTCATGCGCGTGCGGCGAACCGCGTCTTCCACGTCGACGAGCGACGTCAGTCGCCCGGAGTCGGGATCGACGCCGACGAAGCCGCCGGCGGCCGCGGCAACCCAGCCGCCCGATGCGCGCAGGCCAATCGCACTGACGGCCACACCGGCCGACAGCACGCGATGCCGGCCGGTCGCGGGATCGAACTCGTGGATCTGCTGCCGGTGAATATCGACGAACACCAGGCGCTGACGCCGGTGATCCCAGATCGGCCCCTCGCCGAGTTCGGCGCGGACGTCGCAAACCAGGTGTGCGTCGGCTGGCGCCATGTGCGTCATCGACGGCTCCTGCGATGGAGGAACGGGGATGTCAGGCCGCCACGCAGCCGCGCGCCACTGGAGGAAGAAACAGACGACTTCGTCATCGCAGACACAGTTTCGGTACTTTACCCCGCTCGGCGTCGGACGATGCAGAGCAATTGCCGAGGACGGCAACGGCAAGGGATATGCCTTGAACGTATCGCGAGATTCCGAGGACGTCGCACGCGCCATGCCCGCCACCGCTTTCCCCCCGGCCCCCGTCGCCGCCGCGACGTCCGTTGCGATGGCCAGACACCTGAAGCGCGCCGCGGTCCTCCCGATCGCCGTGGCCACCCTGCTCGCGCTCGGCGCGCTGGGCAGCCGGCTGTCCGGCGCGCCGGTCGGCGCGCTCGACACCTGGAGTCTGCCCGGCATGCCCGCCGGCGTGGCGGTCGTGCTGTTGCTGGCCAGTCTCACCGTCGCCATCCAGTTCCGCGAGGGTCTGGCACTCGCGCCGCCGCGCGCCCTGCTCCTCAGTGCCGGGCTGACGACGCTGATGGTGCTGTGGCTGATCGTCGACACATCGATCGGCGGCGGTCTGGGCGTCGACGCGGTCCTGGCTGCCGGTGCCGCACGCTCGGATCCTGGCCTCGCTCCGCCCCTGCGGCTGCCGCTCCTCGGCGCGCTCGCCGTCGTCGGCGCGGCAGTTCTCGCCGGCCATCCCGCGCGATACGCCGGGACGCAGGTGCTGGCCGTCGGCGTCATGGCCATGGCGATCTTCGCCGGCGCCCGCCACTGGTTTTCCGCGTCGGTCGCCGGTCTCCTGGAGACCACGACGACACCGGCCGTTGCGGGCATGGGTCTGCTGGCCGTCGGCCTGCTGCTCTCGCAACCCGACCGCGGCCTGGTTGCACGCCTGGCCACTGCCGACGCCCGCGGCTCGCACCTGCGTCGGCTCCTGCCGCTCGCCGTCACGCTGCCGCTGGCCGTCGGCTGGATCACGTGGCGCGGCGTGTCCGCCGGTCTCTACGCGCCGGCCACCGGTGCGGCCGCCCTGACGACCGCCGCGATCGGACTGGCGGCACTTCTGCTGTTCCTGCAGGCGCGTTCCCGGGAGACGAGCCACGCGGACGCATCTGCCCCCGCACCGCAGACCGTCCAGCCGGAACCCCAGGATCAGCTGCGCCGGGCGATCGTCGACGCACCGATTCCGATGGTCGTCCACGACGGCGAACGCATCCTGCACATGAATCGCGCCTGGCGCGAGATCGCCGGCCTCGACCTGTCGCAGGCGCCGACGCTCTCGGCCTGGACGGCGCAGGTGCAGCCGACCAGACTCGCGGACCTGCCCGCGTGGCGCGCACGGCTGGCCGAGGCGACGGGCCCGGTCCACGACGGCGAGCAGGTCGTCCACGTCGCAGCCGGATCCGAACGGGTGTGGGAATTCTCGTCGACCCCGCTCGGCCAGCCTCACGCGCCGGATCGGCTCTACGTGACGATGGCCGTTGACGTGACGGAGCGCCGGGCCTCCGAAGCCGCCCTGCGGACGCTGAACGAGGATCTCGAACAGCGTGCCGCCGACCGCACGGCCGCGCTGACGCGCGCCAACGACGCGCTCCAGCGTCAGTCCGATCAACTCCGCGAGCAGACGCTGCTGCTCGATCTCGTCCGCGAGGGCATGCTCGTCCGCGATCTCTACGGCACCATCGTTTATTGGAACCGCGGGGCCGAAACGCTGTATGGGTGGCCGAAGGCGCAGGCGCTCGGCAAAGTCTCGCACCAGTTGCTGGCCGCCGAGTACCCGATCCCGCTCGCCGACATCGAGGCCACGGTGCTCGACACCGGTTACTGGGAAGGCGACGTCGTCTGTGTCACGCGCAGCGGCGCGCGTCTGTTCGTCGAGAGCCGGTGGACGCTGACGCGCACGGCGCGCGGCATGCCCGAGGGATTCCTCGAAGTGCACCGCGACAGCACGCAGCGGCGCGAGGCCGAGCGCCTGCTGCAGGCGCGCAACGAGGCCCTGGCCCGCTCGAACCACGAGCTCGAGCAGTTCGCCTATCTCGCGTCGCACGATCTGCAGGAGCCGCTGCGGATGGTGTCGAACTACACGCAGCTGCTGGCGCGACGGTACCACGACCAGCTCGATGCCGACGCGCACGAGTTCATCGAGTTCGCTGTCGATGGCGCCAGGCGCATGCAGGCGCTGATCAACGACCTGCTCCAGTACGCGCGGGTCGATCGCCGCGGCCGCGAGTTCCGACCGGTCTCGACCGAGGCGGTCGTGGCCGATGCTCTGTCGAACCTGGCGGGGGCCATTGCCGAGACAGAGGCCAGCCTCGTCGTCGACCCGCTGCCCTCGATTACGGCCGACAGGGCCCAGTTGGTCCAGGTCTTCCAGAACCTGATCGGCAACGCGATCAAATTCCATCGTCCCGGGGAACCGCCGGTCGTACGGGTGTCGGCGCAGCGGGAGCCGGCCGCGTGGCGATTCGCGGTGGCCGACAACGGCATCGGGATCGAGCCGCGGTTCTTCGAGCGGATCTTCCAGATGTTCCAGCGGCTGCACGCACGCGGCGACTATCCGGGCACCGGGATCGGCCTGGCGCTGTGCAAGAAGATTGTCGAGCGACATGGCGGACAGATGCGGGTCGAGTCGGCGCCGGATCGCGGGGCGACGTTCTCGTTCACCATTCCCGATGTCATCCCGCCGGTGTGAGGACGCATGAAGACAGTCGACATCCTGCTCGTGGAAGACAACCCCGGGGACGCGCGCCTGACCCGCGAGGCGTTTGCCTCGTGTGCCGTCCCCGGCACGCTGCACGACGTGCGCGACGGCGAACAGGCGCTCGCGTTCCTGCGGCGTCAGGGGCCATTCGCCACGGCGCCGACGCCGCAGCTCGTTCTGCTCGATCTGAACCTGCCCCGACGCGACGGTCGCGAGGTGCTGCAGGACATGAAGGGCGATCCGGCCCTGCGCCACATCCCGGTGGTGGTGCTCACCTCGTCGGCCGCTGACGAGGACGTGCTGCGCAGCTATCACCTGCACGCCAACTGCTTCATCACCAAGCCGGGCGACATCGAGGCGTGGTCGCGCGTGATCGACGGCATCGGGCGCTTCTGGCTCGATCTCGTCCAGCTGCCGCCCGCGGAGGTCCTCGTATGATCGATCGCATCCGTGTCCTGATCGTCGAGGACCACCCGGGCGACGTGCGCTGGGTACGCGAAGTCCTGACCGAGGACGCCGCGGGCGAGTTCGAGCTCACGCACGCGTCGACGGTCCGCGCGGCCGTCGATCTGCTCACCGCGCACGGCAGCGCGATCGACGCCGTGTTGCTGGATCTCAGCCTGCCGGACGAGACCGGCATGTCCACGCTCCAGCGCGTGCTCGCGGCCGCGCAGACCCCTGTCGTCATTGTCATGACCGGCCACGGCGACGAACAAGTCGGACTGGCCGCGATGCAGGCGGGGGCGCAGGACTACCTGGTCAAGGGGCAGGTGGATGGACGCACGCTGCGGCGCGCGCTCCGGTTCGCGCTGGAGCGGCAGAACGTACTCCAGCGGCTCTCGCATCGCGACGACCTGACGGGCCTGCACAACCGGCGCGGGTTCCTGATTCAGGCCGAGCAGCTCGTACGCGCGGCCCGGCGCCAGCGCACACCGTTCCTGTTGCTGTTCATGGACGTCGACCAGCTGAAGGTGATCAACGACACGTTCGGGCACGCCGAGGGCAACCGCGCCCTGATCGAGGCGGCCGACGTGCTGCGCCGATGCTTCCGGCAGAGCGACCTGCTGGCGCGGTACGGCGGTGACGAGTTCGCGGCCCTGGCCATGGCCAGCGGGGACAACGACGACGCGCTGCTGCGGGCCCGGCTGCAGGGCGCGCTCGATGCGGTGAACGTGAAGCCGGACCGCGACTACCCGCTGACGTTCAGCGCCGGCCTGCTGACCTGCGACCCGACGGAGGACACGCCGCTCGAGGTGCTGCTCGAGCACGCCGACCAGCTGATGTACCGCGAGAAGCGGCTCCAGGCCGAACACCTGGCCCTGGTCGACGACCCGTCCCCGGCCGCCTGAACAGGCATCGAAAGGGCTGGCTCTCGAGGCCGGCTCGCTGCTATACTTCGTCGTTCCAGTTCGCCGGGACGGCGCAGCCGCCCCGGTGTCCCACGCGGAAGTGGCGGAATTGGCAGACGCGCAAGCCTCAGGAGCTTGTGGCCGCAAGGTCGTGGAGGTTCGAGTCCTCTCTTCCGCACCAATGAGTTACGGCGATCCGATCCGGGTCGCCGTTTCTCGTTTGTGGGGACTGCTGCGCCAGTTCGCGCGACCGAGGAGGAGACTCGTGAAGCGCTTGGGACCAGTGGAAGAGCTCCACCGACACGCGCAGGCCGCATGCGACAGACGCGCGGACTGCACGTTCCCGATGTATGGAGTCTGCAGCTGGGCCGACTTTGCCGCAGCGCGGCCGACGGTCGTTCCAGCGGAGGACGTGCGAGCGTGCGGCTGGAGGCTGGAGCGGACTCCAAACGTCGGGAACGTGTGCGGTGAGCCGGGCGCGTTGCCCGCCAGGCTTCTACGGCACCACCGCGCGTCCGAGCGCGTCGATATCGGCGAACTCGTTGTAGATCTGCGCGGATACACGTACCCAGACGCGGCCCGCGCGCGCGTGAACCTGGACCTCGATGTCGTGCTCGAACAGCAGCCGATCGCGCAGGCGCATCGCATCGGCCGTCGTCATACCGACTGACGAGGGCACCATCACGCTGACCATGCAGCCCACGGCCGCCTCGTCAATCGACAGCGGCGTACTCCAGCGATCGCTCAAGTACCGCGCCGCGCGCCAGGCCAGATCGTGATTGGCCCGTCGAAGGTCTTCGTATCCCAGGTCGTGCAGGAAGCGGAGACCGTCGGGAGCCGTGAGCCACGGCGTGGGATCACGCGTGCCCATCCAATCGAACTCCTGCGTGAACCCGCGGTCCAATCCCCACGAGATCACCGCCGGGTGCATCGCGGCCTGATGCTCCTCGCGGACGACGAGGAACGCGGCGCTGCGGGGGGCCATCGCCCACTTATGGAGGTTGGCCACGTAGAAATCAGCATCGATCGCGACGACATCGAGGGCGATGGCGCCCGGCACGTGCGCGCCGTCGACGAGCACGGCCACGCCCTTCGCGTGGCACGCCCGGACAATCTCGGCGACGGGCCACACGATCGCTGTCTCGGCCGCGATGTGATCGACGATGACGAGCCGGGTGCGATCGGTGAGCGCGCGGGCAATGCGGTCGACCGCCTCGGCGGCATCGAACGCCGGATACGGAGCCTCGACAGTACGCACCGTGGCTCCGGCCGCACGACTGATGTGCGTCACGCCCGTCATGATGCCGCCGTACAGATGATCGGTCACGAGCACGTCGTCGCCGGCACCGAGCGGCAGTGAGCGAAGGACGGCGTTGACGCCCGTCGTGGTGTTGTCCACGAACACGAGATCGTCAGGCCAGGCGCCGACGAACGCCGCCACCTCGGCGGCAGCCTGTCGCATCAACGTCGGCCGGCCATCGGAGGTGCCGGCGAACGTCCACAAGTCGCGCAGCATGAATCGCGCTGGATGACGCTCCATCCGGTCACGCCAAGCCTGTTGCGCCGCGAGCACGCGTCGCGGCGTGACGCCGACCGTACCGTGATTGAGGTAGATGGCCGTGGGATCGAGCGGCCACAGGGGGAGCAGCGAACGGCCAGACGTCATGGCGCCCAGTGTACTGACGACCGGCCCCGAGCCTTTCAGCCTTCCGGCCTTCTCCCAGCCTGCCGCCTCCCCGCCTTCTATCGCCACCTCACCATCGCGTAGACCACGAGCGCCACGGCCGCCCAGAACATGAGTGATTCAAGGATCGGATGCCTGCGCATGCCGGCGGTTTCCAGCCGCGCCGTCGTGTGTGGTGCGCCTTCTATCGTCCGGCTGCCGGGGGCGTGGCCGATGCGCCACCACCGCGGCCGCCCCGGCCCGGACCGGCGGGTGGCCTGCCTGCGGCGATCACATCGTCGGCACCGTCCGGTACCGCGCGCGTGAGTGCGACGCGATCGCCCAGATCCATCACGGCCTTGTTGGCGGCCGTCATGGCCGGCCACGCGGGCAGTGGCGCGCCGTTCGGATCGCCGGTCTTCGTGAAGTTCGCGACGTAGGACGAGAACTGATCCGCCAGGCGTCGATCGACGTCCGTGAAGGTGCGGCCCGGCGAGAGGTGGAGCGTGTCGAAGATGTACGGCACTTCCGACGTATGAAAAGCCCCGTGGCGTGCCGATTCCGGCCCGGGCTCGACGTGCGTGAAGAGATACGCATAGACCGGCCGCGTCCCGCCATTGGTGGCGAGTGACTCGAGCAGACGCAGGTTGAACGCCCGATCGACAGCCTCGCGCCTGGCTGATTGCATGGCCTGCTCGTCGCTGTCTCCCGGATAGAACCGCAGGAACTCCGCCGCGCGGTCGCCATATCGCTCGGCGGCCTCGGCCTTCCAGCTTTCGACTGTGACCGGCGAGCGGGTGACGAACAGATCGTTGAGCGTATAGCCGGTCATCACCGGCACGTCGCTCGCCACCGTGCGTGGTCCAGCCGACGCCGGAATCACCCGGCCGTCAGCCACGAGGCCACCACGGCCGCCGACCTTGTTCGCGTCGAGTGCCGGCAACGCCCGCGCGTCGCTCAGCGTCCTCACGCCGGCACGCTCGAAGGCGGCCACCGCTGCCTGCTCGGCGACCTCACGCGGCGTGAACGTGCCGATCGTCCCGGGCACGGCCGGGCTCTGGACGATGGCCGCGCGGAAGAGGCCTTCGGCGGCCGGCGAAACCAGCAAAGCCTGCACGGACATCGCCCCCGCCGACTGACCGGCAATCGTCACCTTCGACGGATCGCCTCCGAACGACGCAATGTTGTCCTGCAGCCAGCGCAATGCTGCGATCTGGTCGTGAATGCCGTAGTTGCCCGACGCGCCCGTCTGCTCGGCCGTGATCGCCGGATGCGCCATGAACCCGAGGCTGCCGACGCGATAGTTCAGGTTGACAACGACGAGCCCCTTCTTCGCGAGGTGGGCACCGTTATAGACGGGCACTGCGCCCGAGCCCTCGTTGAAGCCGCCGCCGTAGATATAGACGAGCACCGGCAGCGTCGCCTCGGGTCTCTCTGATCCCGTCAGCGCGGCCGGGGTCCAGATGTTGAGGAACAGACAATCTTCAGAAACGCCGGGCGAGGCGGGCGTCATGTATTCGCTCGTCCACGGACCGGCTGTCGAGCCACCGGGACTCAGCGTCTGGGTACAACTCGCGCCGAACGCCTTCGCCGGTCGAACCGCCGAGCCCCAGGCAGCCGCGGGCTGCGGCGGCGCCCAGCGCAGGCTTCCGACAGGCGGCGCGGCAAACGGCACGCCGAAAAACGCGCTGACGCCGTTGTCGGTCGTGCCCTCCAGCACGCCCTGCGCGACCGTGGCGCGCGGATCGGCTGGTGCGGCCGCGAGTCCAAGGCACATGGCGGCAAACGCCGCGGTCAGAATCGCTGCCTGTCTCATGGGAACGGCTCCTGTCTACCTGACGGCGCCCAGTCTAGAGCCTCTCTGGCAGGATGACCAGCCGCGCCGTCACGCGTGTTCGTCCATCCACTCCCGAGCTCGTCGAACGACGTCGTCGTCCAGTTCCTGTCGGGCCTGATCGACGTGCGCAGGCGCACCGACTCGTGACATGTCGTCGAGATCGTCGTAGTCCCAGTACGCGCCGACCAGACGCTCCAGGCCGTGAGAATCACCAACGTGAACGCGCGACCTGTCGTGAAGGCCACACGCATCGACCACCGCCATCACCCGTCCGAGCCCGTCGTACGGTTCCACGACGCGCCTGGCGATTCGGTCGAGTTCGCATCGCAACACGATCCAGACGGCGTCGTCGACCGACGGCCAACGAACGCCCGCTTCGTCGAGCAGACGCTGCAGCAGTGGCCCGGCGTCCGCCATGGTCGGGTGCCGGAGCGTCGCGAGTTCGATGACCGCACGAGAGTTGCACCCGCCGTCGAGCAGCGCCTCGGCCACGCCAGGCAATTCCCAACTCGGGACGGTCCCCAGCACGAACCGTGCCGCGATGACTTGCAGATCACTGGCGTCCATGCGCGTCCCCCTCGGCAGTCACGTGGCTCGGTCAGCCGCTCGCACCTCGACGCTGCCCCACTGCTCGTACCACGACAGGCCGGCCGGCAGGTCGTCAACGGCGTATTCCAGATGAATCACGCGCCGGTGCGCGGGATTCGCGCGTCGGGTGCAGAGTACGCAATGTATGGATAATCCGCCGGCATCGTGCAGGTCTCGACGAACTCGGCCCCGAGCGCCTCAATCGTCTTCTGTGACGCTCAACCACACGGGCACGCTCGTCGTCGCGACGTCCGCCAGCCGCTCTGCATCGCCGCACGCCGCAAGAACCGCGCGTAGACGCGCGAGCCCGGCTGGCTCGATCCGATCGACGGTCTCGCGGACATGCTGCCAGGCAGCGGCCTGGGCACTGGTGAAACAGCCAGATTCCGGCTCCTGATGACGCATGGCGGCCCTGCGTGACGTTATATCGAGAGAGCTGTCGAAGGCCATGACACGCACATCAATGACGTCTATATTGACACACTGGAAGCATACAAAATAGACTATTTTATATGCGCACCACCTTGATCGTTCCGAGTGAGTTGATGGAGCAGGCCCGGACCTCCCTGGGCTTCACGTCCAAGACGGACACGGTGATCTTTGCCCTGCGGGAGGTGGTCCGCCGCAGCCGTGTGGACGACTTGAAGGCCCTGATGGGGCGGGTGTCCTTCGAATTCGATCCCGCGGACATTCGCGCGAAGGACCGGCGCCAGCCGTGATCGCTGTCGACACGTCTGTCTGGGTGTCTGCCCTCCGCGGCAGGTCAGACGCGATCGCCGCCACGCTGAAGTCGCTGCTCGACGCGGACGAGGTCGTGCTGCCGCTGCCCGTACGGCTCGAACTGATGGCCGGCGTCGCGCGATCGCAGCGTGCCGCGTTGCGCCGGGCGCTCACCGGCCTGCCCGTCGTCTTCCCGACCGAGGAGACCTGGGCGATTGTCGAAGGTTGGATCGAGCCGGCGGCCAGCGCCGGCTTCCGGTTCGGCCAGACCGATCTGCTCATCGCCGCGCTTGCCTCAGAGGTCGATGCTCTGGTCTGGTCGCTCGACACCGACTTCCAGCAACTCGAGTCGCTCGAGTTCGTACGGCGGTACGACACAGGCGTGACGCCGGCGCCCCACGTGGGCTGACTCACGTCGCGCCGTCGAGGCACGTATTTCGTCCGTCAGGCGGCGACGGGCTGGCCGGAACGATCTGCACGTGCAGGTGCCCCGATGTACGAGTCCGTCTCGTCTGGCGCAGAGGCCCGCCCCTGCGCGAAGAGGGAGGAGAGACGCCCGGGCTAAAGACATCGCCGGCCGCACCGATTCTCCGTGGCGGATGGACCGCCACGATCGACTCGTAGCACTGGGACTGCACACGCGACGAACCGACGCCGCTACACAGGGCACGGACGATCCGCTCGCGGTCTTCGTCGATCGGCTGCTCGAGCTGCTCACGACCATCCCGCCCGAGGCCGAAACGCGCGACACGGACACGTTCCGGACGCAGCTCGACAGCTACCGCGCCGCGGCCACCGACGCGAGCCGGCGGATGGAACTGCCGCGCGTCATCGAGGCCTGCATCACCACCTGCGAGGCGTATTTCCGCACGTCGAACGCGTACCACCGCGCGCGGGAGGCGGAGTTCACCGAGATCGTGACGATCCTGCGCGAGGCGGCCCGCCTGGCGGCCGGCGACGCCTCCGAGTTCCACGCCCAGATGGTCGCGTCGTCCGAGCGCCTGACCCACCTCGGCCAGCTCGACGATGTGCGCGAGCTCAAACACCGGCTGGCCGCCGAGGTCCACGTCCTGCGCAGGTCGGTCGACGAAAAGCGGCAGCGCGACCAGCGCGCCTACGTCGCGCTCAACCAGCGCGTCGAGTCGCTGCAAGCCGCGCTCGTGGAAGTCGAGGCCGAAGCGTCGCACGATCCGCTCACGCGCGTAGCCAATCGCCGGGGATTCCAGCGCATGCTGGCGCGCTCGCTCGCCCAGGCGCGGGATCAGCGCCTGCCGCTCGCGCTCGCCATGGTCGATGTCGACGACTTCAAGCGGATCAACGACACGCACGGTCATCCGATCGGCGATCGCGTCCTGCTGTGTACCGCGCAGTGGCTGACGACAGGCCTGCGCCAGACGGATCTCGTGGCGCGCTACGGCGGCGAGGAGTTCGCGATTCTGATCGCCGGGGCGACGGTCGCCCAGGTGGAGAGCCGTCTGCGGGACATCGTGGCCGGCATCGCCGGTAGCAGCTACGAGTACGAACTGCTCGGCCGGAAGGAACGCGTCGACTTCACGGTCAGCTGCGGGCTGACCGAATTCCACGAGGGCGACACGGACGAGTCGATCGTCCAGCGCGCCGACGAGGCGCTCTACGAGGCGAAGCGCAAGGGCAAGAACCGCGTGGTCGTACGGCGGCGCTCGACCCTCAAGTCCCTGCTGTCGTGGGGAAGCTAGGGGAAGTTAGAAGTAAGAAGTAAGAAGTAAGAAGTAAGAAGTTCGCAGTGCCCTGACGATACGGATGTAATTTCGAAGTTCGAGAACTTCTAACTTCTAACTTCTGACTTCCTATTCCAGCCTATCGTGAGGCGTTCGATGGCGACGCGCGCGTGTTCGTCGAGCATCAGACCCGGTGCCCGCGTCGAGGCGTCGCTGAAGATGCCGCGCAGCCGCAGCATCTCCTTGCGCACGGCCGTTCCCATGCCCTCCTGATTCTCGAACCGCATCAGCGGGACGGCGGCGTGAAACGTGCGCACGGCCTCGTCGACGCGCCCCTCGCGGAAGAGTGAGACGACGCGCACCAGCACGTCCGGATACGCGAACGCACTGAACACGCCTGCCGCCCCGGCCAGCAGGTCCTCGATGAGGAACAGGCCACCCTGCCCGCCGAACACCGTCACGCGCGTCCCGCCGGCCGCAGCCAGGATGCGCGCCACCCTCATCGACGTCGGCGGGTCCTCGAGCCTGATCGTGCGGGCCGCCGGCACGTCGACGGCAATCCGGACCAGCAGCGCCGCGTCCATCGAGACGCCGCACTGCGACGGCGCGTCCTGTACGACAATCGGCAGATCGATCGCCTCGGCCACGGTCCGGTAGTGATTGACGATCGACTCGACGCCGAGGCGCGGGGCCCGCGGCGGACTGATGATGGCGGCGGCCGCGCCGCTCGCCTTCACCTGCCGGCTGAATTCCAGGCACGTGCGGACACCGTCCGCCGAGGTATCGACGCACACAGGCACGCGGCCGGCGACCTGCGCCATCACGCGATCGACGACCGCCAGCCGTTCGCTGTCGCTCAGGCGCGAGGCCTCGCCGGCCGTGCCGAGCACGGCCACGCCGCGCACCCCGGCCGCGACGACCAGGTCGACCAGCCGTGCGAGCGACGGCAGATCCACGTCGCCCCCGGCGCGGAACGGCGTCGGCAGCACGGCCACCACCCCTGTCATGTGCATGAGACCGAGGCCAGCCTATCAGATCACCGCTCGGGCGCCAGCTCCGGATCGTGCCAGGCCGCGTTGGTCAGGAGCCGCTCGGCGACGTCGGGCCCCCAACTGCCCGATCGGTACGTGTGCAGCGGCGGCCGGACCTCGAGCACGGGGTCGACCACGCGCCACGACGCTTCCACGGCATCGGTGCGCGCGAACAGCGTCTGGTCGCCGCGCATCGCATCGCCGAGCAGCCGGTGGTAGGCCGGGAGGATGTGTTCGGTGCTGCGGCAGGCGTACAGGTTCACGGCCTCGCCGATGTTGCCGTCTCCCGGCTTCTTGGCGCGCGTACCGAGTTCGATCTGCACGTCCGGACTCAGGCGGAACCGCACGTGGTTCCCCGGCGACAGCGGCACGTCATCGAACACGGCGTGCGGCGGCCGCTTGAAGGCCACGAACACCTCCGTGGCGGTCACCGGCAGGCACTTGCCGGTCCGGATGTAGATGGGCACGCCGGCCCAGCGCCACGAATCGACGTGCAGGCGCAGCGCGGCGTAGGTCTCCATCTCCGATTCGGGATCGACGCCCTCCTGCGCGCGATACTCGTCGAACTGCCCGCGGATGACCTCTGTCGGATCGAGTGGCCGCATCGCGCGGAAGGCCTGGCCCGTGGCATCGCGAATCGCCTCGGAGTCGTGTCCGACAGGGGGATCCATCAGCAGCAGCGCTGCGATCTGCAGCAGGTGATTCTGGACGACGTCGCGAATCGCCCCGAGTTCGTCGTAGAGTCGGCCGCGTCCCCGAATCCCGAACGACTCGGCCATCGTGATCTCGATGCGATCGATGTACTCGCGGTTCCACACCGGCTCGAGGAAGGTGTTGGCGAACCGGAAGTACAGCAGGTTCTGCACCGGTTCCTTGCCGAGGAAGTGATCGATGCGGAAGATCGCGCGCTCGGTGAAGTGCTGGTGCAGGACGACGTCGAGTTCGCGAGCCGACTGGAGATCGCGGCCGAACGGCTTCTCGAGCACGACACGGGCGCCCGTGGCGCACCCGTGATCGGCCAGGCCGCGCACGACGTTCGTGAACATGCTGGGCGGAATCGCGAGGTAGTGCAGCGGTCGGGACGATGGCCCGAGCCGCTCGCGAATCTCCGCGTAGGTCGATCCGTCCTGGTACTCGCCCTTCACGTACTGCAGGCGGGCGGCGAGGCGGTCGAAGCCGACGGGATCGAGTCCGCCGTTCGCCTCCACGCTCGCCCTGGCCCGCGCGATGAGATCGTCGCGCGTCCATTCCTTGCGGGCGATCCCGAGGACAGGCATGCGCAACTGCCCCGCGGCCGCCAGTCCCTGCAGCGCGGGGAAGATGCTTTTGAAGGCCAGGTCGCCGCTGGCCCCGAAGAACACGAGCGCGTCGGAACGATCGTCGGACATCCTGGAATTGTGGCACGTCTCTGCTAAGATCGCGGAGTCCGCTGCAGGTGCTGCACCGATGATGGCCCGCCTCCGGAAACTCGTGTTGATCACCTGCGGCAGCCTCGCCGTGGTACTCGGGGTGATCGGCATCTTCGTGCCGCTCATGCCGACCACGGTGTTCCTGCTCGCTGCGGCAGCCTGCTACGCGCGCAGTTCGGATCGCTTCTACCACTGGCTCATCGACAATCGCTGGCTCGGCGGCTACATCCGCGCGTACCGGGAAGGCCATGGCATGGCGCGCAGTCAGAAGGTGCTCACGCTCGTCCTGCTGTGGGCCAGCATCGGCGCGTCCGCGATCTGGGCCACCGACGCCGCGTGGCTGCGCGCGCTGCTCGTCCTGATTGCCTCGGGGGTCACCATTCACATCGCGCGCATCAAGGCCGCTGCGCCCGCCCGCCTGCCGCAGCCCGACATCGCGGGCTGACGCGGCCACACCTCCGCACCGCCATGCACGCGCCAACGACGGTTGCGGCGGGTCTGATGGTCCTGATGACGCTGGGACAGACAGTCGCTGACGCCCAGACGCCGCCGCTGCAGCCGCCCACGCTCGTCATCGACCACGCCCTCGCGTGGCGCGCGCTCGGCCCGGCGCGCGCCGGTCCCATCACGGCCGTGACCGGCGATCCGGCGCAGTTCGGCACGTTCTACGCCGGAGCGGCCGGTGGCGGTCTCTGGACCACGTCCGACTTCGGCGCGCACTGGCGCCTGCTGTTCGAGGCGCCGCCCGTGGGGCACGTCACCGCCGTGGCCACGGCCGACCGGGTGCTGTACGCGGCTGTCGCGGCGACGGCAACGACCGGTGCCGTCTACAGGAGCGACGACGCCGGGACGACGTGGGCCCGCGTCGAGGGCGAGGGCCTGGGATCGCGCCGCGTTTCTCACCTGCTCGTCGATCCCGCGAACCCGCAACGCCTTCTGGCCGCGAGCCTCGCGTCACGCGCCGGCGCGGCCGGCCTGTTCCAGTCTCAGGATGGCGGACGCACGTTCGCTCGCCTCCTGGCCATGCCGGATCGCGACCACGGACCGGGGATCTTCGCCGTCCCGGCTCCGCACGACGTCACGCTGGCCGTGGGCACGGTGCCGGACCGGCCATCCACGACGCCGGCCCTGCTGCGGTCGATCGACAACGGGCTGACGTGGCAGGCCACGACAGGCCTCCCGGCGATCGGCCCCGGGACGTGGCTCGACATCGCGACGACGCACGACGGGACGCTCGTCGCCCTCGTCGTCGAGGCGGACGGGAGTTCGCTCCGTGCCTCGTCCGATGCCGGCGCCACGTGGCATCGCGTCGAGGGGACGCTGCCGCCCGGCGTGCAGGCATCGGCGCGCCCGCGGCTGACGATCACCGCCGAAGAGACCTGGCTCGTTGCGGCCGGCGACCTGTACGAGTCGCACGACAGCGGGCATGTGTTCACGCCCGCCGACGATCTGCCGGGCGTCCAGCCGTCGCTCGTCTGGGCGCATCCCTCGCTCGCGGGCGTCCGGATCGTCGCCGGCGCGCGCGGCGTGGTCGTCTCGGTCAATGGTGGCGCCTCGTGGAGTTCCGCCGAGACCCTGCCGGCCGCCGTCATCGATCGTGTCAGCGTCGACGCGGCCTTCCCCTTCCGCGTCTGCGCCACGAGTGACGACGCGGTCGCCTGCGCGACGGCGCAGGAGGATGTTCAGGGCCGTGCCTGGCACCCGCTGCCCGATGGGCTGGCCGGCGGTGCCATCGTGAGTTCGCCGACCGATCCGGACATCGTGATGGGTGGCGCTGGCATACGCCACGACCGGCGCACGGGACAGACGATCGACATCCGCCCGGGCGATGGATCGCAGACGACAGACGGCGGGCCGGTGCCGATGATCTTCAGCGCCGACGGCCGGACGCTGTTCGCCGGAAGCGACGCGGTCTGGCTCTCGACGAATGGCGGGCAGGACTGGACCGCCACGGGCCCCGCCCTCGCCGCGGCCCCGGCGCGCATCGTGGCCCTCGCCGCTTCGACCGTCGATCCGCGCGCGCTCTGGGCCGGCCTCGACGACGGCCGCGTGTTCGTGACGCGATCCGGCGGCCAGACGTGGATCGAAGCGTCGCGCCCGCAGCCGGGCGGCCACGCACGCGTGCGCGCCATCGAACCGTCCCGCTTCGATCCGGACTCCGCCTACGTCGTCCTCGCCGGGGACGACGGCGACGACACGAGGCGTCTCTGGCGCACGCGCGACCGCGGTACCTCGTGGACGGCCATCGGGCCGCATCCCGAGACCGCGGTCGTCCACGCGGTGCGCGAGGATCCGCTGCGTCGCGGGTTGCTCTTCGCGGGGACGGACGCGTCGGTGTTCGTGTCGTTCGACGATGGCGAGACGTGGCAGCCAATCGGCCTGAACCTGCCCGCCACGCCGGTGACCGATCTCGCGGTGAAGGACGCGGATCTCGTGGCGGCGACAGCGGGCCGTGGCGTGTGGGTGCTCGACGATCTGTCGCCGCTCCGCCAAGTGACGCCGGACGTGCTGCGCGCCGATCTCTTCCTGTTCCGCCCCGCGCCGGCCTGGCGCGTGCGCGCCACGCCGGCAGGCGCGCCCGGGGCGTTCCTGACCTACGCCCTCGGACGGCAGGCCGGGGAAGTGACACTCGAGGTGATCGAGACCAGGACGGGCGATGTCATCCGTCGCTTCTCGAGCGCGCCAGGCACCGGACTCGCCGCCGACCCGACGCCGCTGCCGGCGGCGCCAGGCCTGCATCGGGTCCGCTGGGACCTCCGCTATCCCCCGCCCATGCCGGACGCGGCCGGGGCCGCGCCCGGCACGACCGTCCTGCCCGGCACCTACCAGGTGCGGTTGACCGTCGATGGGCACGCGGTCCGGCAGGCCGTGACGATCCGGATGGATCCCCGGATCACGACAGCAACCATCGACCTGACGGCGCAGCGCGATCTCGGGCGCGCGGTCGATGCGGCGCGGGCGGCGGTCCACGCCGCCCGCACCGCGGCATCGCCCGACGCCGACACGGGCACCGCCAGCGCGGCCGGCCCGGCCGCGCTGGCATCGCTGGCCGCCCTGGCTGACGACCTCGAGAGGCTCGCGCACGTCCTGCAGCAGGCCGACGTCAGGCCGAGCGCGCGGACCGAGCGCGCCGTCGAGGCCGCGCTCGCGCGGACCGCGGCGGCGCTCGGCGCCGGCTCCCGCTGATCGCGACGGCCTGTCTGGTATCGTCGACGCCGTGTTGACCAGCACCTGTGCCCTGGCCGTCGCCCTGACACTCCAGGCGGGGGCAGCGCCCCCGGCGCCGCCCCCGCCCGACGATCGCCCCATCCACGAGTTCTTCCAGAACCTCGGTCACGACATCGTCGCGCTCCCGTCGCGCGAGACGGCCATCATCCTGGGATCGGCCATCGGCGGCGCCCTGGCCGCGCGGCCTGCCGACGACGACCTCCGGTCGTGGGCCGACGCCCAGGGCAGGTCGCCGTACACGGCCGTGGGCCGGACGCTGGGTGACGGCTGGATCCAGGGGGGCGCGGCACTGGCCACCTACGGCGTCGGACTCATCAGCGACCAACGCGGCGTCACGCACATCGGCAGCGATTTGATCCGCGCCCAGGCGCTCAACGCGGTCGTCACCCGCGGGCTGAAGTTCGCCGCGGGCCGTCGCCGGCCGAGCGGAGGGCCCGAGTCACTGCCCTCCGGGCACGCCTCGGCGTCGTTCACGTCAGCCGCGGTCCTCGACAGCCATTTCGGCCCGAAGGTCGGCATCCCGGCATACGCGGTGGCCGGCTTCATCGGCTGGACGCGCGTACGCGACAACGCGCACTGGCTCACGGACGTGATCGTCGGTGGCGCCATCGGTACCGTGGTCGGCCGCACCGTCGCGCGCGGTCATCGACGGACCACGTGGGCGGTCATACCAACGGTCGGACACGACCGCGTGGCCATACGGGTCGTACGGCTGGGCCGGTAGCCGGATAACCGGTCGTCGGTCGACGCTTACGTGCCCGTGCTGCCGAACCCGCCGCGCGAGGGCCCTGTGGCTCGCGACTGTTCGTCCCATTCGGCGCGCACGAACGGCAGGAGGAGCCCCTGCGCGAGCCGGTCGCCGCGCGCAATCGCGATCGGTTCGGTCGTGAAGTTGTAGACCTGGATCCGGATCTCGTCCTCGGGCCCGGAGTAGTCCGAATCAACGACGCCGACACCGTTGGCCACCATCAGCCCGCGCTTGAGCGGCGTGCTGCTGCGCGCGAAGATGCCCAGAAAATGGCCTTCCGGGACCTCGATGACGAGTCCTGTCGGCACGAGGGCGATACGTCCGGGCTCGATGGTCATGGCGGCCGACGCCGCCAGATCGAATCCAGCCGAGCCGGCGGTCGCGTACTGCGGCAGCGTCACGTCGTCGTGCAGCCGGGTGATGCGGATGGAGCGCGCATTGATCATATCGGCCGGCAGCATACCGCGATCGTTCGTCAGGGCCGACACGAGGATCGCCGCCTGCGCCTGACCAGCGTCGCCTGCCGTCCTGCCACCGCACGGTCGCGCGCCGCCGCACAGCCATTCGGAGCCCCGAGGCTTCAGCCTCGGGGATTACGCCTCGGTGGCACGGCCCCCCTGGGGCTGAAGCCCCAGGGCTCCGGCGGTCCGCCGCCCGCCGCGCAGCCGTGCCACCCGCAGCCGTGCGCCGCGCAGCCGTCGCGGGGCCCGCGCGAATCGCCCGCTATAATTGGCGGGATGGCCAGGAAGATTGCCGAGCCCCTGCGCTGTGCCCTGTGCGGCACGCGCGACGTGTCCGACCCGCGCGGTGATGAACGGTACTGCCGTGAGTGCTGGGAGAAGAAGATCGCGGTCGAGGACATCGTCGCCCGCGAGTTCACGGTCAAGCGCTACATCCGGGCGCAGAGCGCCGAGAAATACCTGATCTTCCACTCGACGCAGAAGCGTCCCGTCGGCCAGCTCCAGGTGATCGACGACGGGTACGACCTGTTCCTGACGCTGCTGATTTATCCGGTGTTCTCGTGGGACGAGGCGGCCTATCATCTCGAAAACGATCCCGAGCAGCGTTCGTTCGCCGAAATCCTCGTCGATGTGATTGCCGCCGACGTCATCGAACCCTGGGGCGGCGGCAAGTGGCACCTCGAGGTGTTCCGTACAGCCACGCCCGATCCGGAGGACTGGAATGGGGAGATGTGAGATGACGACGGGGGCCGGGCCGCGCACGAGGACGACACGGACCGGCAGCCGGTAGCCGGTCGTTTCTTCTCCCATGGCCAGCCCCCTCGACATCGACGCCATCCAGCGCGCGCTTCGCGACGACGGCCTCGACGGCTGGTTGCTGTACGACTTCCACGGATCGAATCCCATCGCGCAGCGGCTGACCGGTCTCGAGGGCCGGCACACCACGCGCCGCTGGTTCTACCTCATCCCGCGCGAGGGCACGCCGCACCGGCTCGTCCACGCCATCGAATCGCAGGTGCTCGATCACCTGCCGGGCGAGACGCGCGTGTACGCCGGTCGCAGCCAGTTCACCGACGGACTCGCCCACATCCTGGGACGCGCCGGGCGCGTGGCCATGGAATACTCGCCCCACGCCGCCATCCCCTACGTCTCGCGCGTCGACGCCGGCACTGTCGAACTCGTGCGCGCGACCGGCACCGATGTCGTGTCGTCGGGCGATCTCGTCGGCCGCTTCGAGGCGGCCTGGGATGCCGCGGCCATCGCCACCCATCACCAGGCGTCGGCCGCGCTCCATCGCATCAAGGATCAGGCCTTCGCGTTCATCACCGGACGGCTGGCCGCCGGCGTGCCCGTGGGCGAATTCGAGGTGCAGGCCCGGATGCTGGAGTGGTTCGCGGTCGAAGGGATCGAGACGGACGCGCCGCCGATGGTGGCGGTCCAGGAGCACGCGGGCGATCCCCACTACGCGCCCGTGCCGGCCACGTCACGGACCGTCGGACCCGGCGATCTGGTGCTCCTCGATCTGTGGGGCAAGTGCCAGGCACCCGGCGCGGTGTACGCCGACATCACCTGGACCGGCGTGGCCGGGACGCCGACAGACGAGATGACGCGCGTCTTCAGCATCGTCGCGGCTGCGCGCGACGCGGCGCTGGCGCGCGTGGTGGACGCGGTGACGGCCGGCATCGACGTCCATGGCTGGGAAGTGGACCGTGCGGCCCGCGACATCATCGAGGCCGCCGGGTTCGGCGAGGCGTTCGTCCACAGGACGGGCCACTCACTCGGCACGGACGTGCACGGCAATGGCGTGCACATGGACGACTACGAAACGCACGACGACCGCCGGCTGCTCGAGGGGACCGGCTTCACGATCGAACCGGGAATCTACCTGCCGGCGTTCGGGATCCGGTCGGAGATCAACGTCGTGGTCGGCCGCGGGACGGCCCGCCCCTCGGGCCCCCTCCAGCAGGGGCTGGTGCGCCTGGCGCCCCCGTGAACAGGACCGGGCCCCGACCCTGACGGCCCCGCCGCCGTCAAAGGGTTCGGAAGACCGCGGTATCCTGATCGTTCAGGTTCTGATTCTTTCTCGTAATTTGGCACGACGGAGCAGTGGATATGGCAACTCGCAAATCCTCGGTGTTCTACGGCTTGCTGATCGCGGTCACGTCGCTCGTGGTGGGCATGGTCATCGCCTCGCGGCTCGATCTCACAGCCACGTCGAGCGCGGCCAACGGCCCGCTCACCATCCCCGCGACCAACAGCGACCCGCTCGAGGGGCCGCTCGACGCCTCGACGTTCCGCAACATCGCCCGCGTCGCCGGCCCGGCCGTGGTCAGCATTCAGGCGACGAGCATGCGCGAAGTGCGCACGTCCGACAGCCTGCGGGAGTTCTTCGGCTTCCCCTTCCCGGGCACGCCGAACGAACGGAACCAGCAGGCCCCCCAGCAACGCCCCCAGGTCGGGGCCGGCAGCGGGTTCATCATCGACAAGGCCGGCTACATCCTCACCAACAACCACGTGGTCGACGGCGCGACGTCCATCGAAGTGCGCCTGTCGAACATGCACGAACTGGCCGAGGGCTTGCCGGCGAAAGTCGTCGGCCGCGACGAGCTGAGCGACACGGCACTGCTGCAGCTGCTCGAACTGCCGTCCGATCCCCTGCCGGTGGCCCGGTTCGGCGACTCGTCGCAGATGGCGCCCGGTGACCTGGTCATGGCCATCGGCAACCCGTTCAATCTGTCGAACACGGTCACGCTGGGGATCGTGAGCGCGGTGGGCCGGCAGAACATGGTGTCGGCCTCGCGCTGGGAGAACTTCATCCAGACCGACGCAGCGATCAACCACGGGAACTCCGGCGGTCCGCTCCTCAACGTGCGCGGCGAGGTGATCGGCATCAACACGATGATCATCACGAACGACCCGATGGGCGGCGGGAACGTCGGCATCGGCTTCGCGGTGCCAATCAACACGGTCCGCGACCTGCTGCCGCAACTGCACGAGGGGAAGGTCACGCGCGGCCGCATCGGCGTATCCGTGGCCCGTCGCCCGATCACCGAGCAGGACGCCAAGGACCTCGGACTGCCGGGACCGATCGGCGCCGAGGTGATGTCGGCCGAACGCGACGGTCCGGCCTACAACGGCGGCATCCGCGCCGGCGACGTCATCGTCGAGGTCAACGGCAAGCAGGTGCGCGACAACAACGAGTTGGTGTCGATGATCATGGCCATCCGGCCCGGGACGACGGTCCCGCTCAAGATCGTCCGTAACAAGCAGACGCAGACGATGAACGTCACGGTGGCCGAGCTCGATCTGTCCGTCGAGCAGCAGGCCGCGGTGCGCGAGACGCGCCGGCCAGGCCAGGCGCGACCGGAGGAGACCGGGATCGGGATGTCGGTGGCGCCGCTCACGGCGGAACGCCGGCAGGAAGCGCAGTTGCCGGCCGGCCGCGATGGTGTCGACGTCGTCGGCATCGCGCCATTCGGCCCGGCCGCGCAGGCGGGCCTGCGTGAGGGCGACGTGGTGCTCTCGTTCCAGGGCCAGGCCGCGGGCACGCCCGAGGCGCTGAGCTCCGCGATCGACGGTCTGCCCACGGGCCGCACGGCCCGGGTGCTCGTCTGGCGCGACGGCGAGGAACTGCTGGTCCAGGTCCGGAAGCGCTGAGGAACGCGCGGACGGCTTGGCACTCGAACAGGAAGTCAAACTCTCCTACGCCACGGTCGAGGCGGCCCGCCAGGCAGTGCACACTGCCGGCGGCCGTCTCGCCGTGTCGCGGCGGCTGCTCGACGATCGGTTCTTCGACACAGCCGACATGCGGCTGCGCCGCGAGGCGCAGGCGCTGCGCGTGCGCCAGGACGGCGGCCTGGCCATCCTGACCTGGAAGGGTCCGCCCCAGGCCGGCGAGGTCAAGACCCGCGAGGAAATCGAGACCGGCTGCACGGACGTCCACGAACTCGTCGCGCTGCTCGGCGCCCTGGGGTATGTCCCGTGCTTCCGCGCGCAGAAGTATCGCGAGGAATACGCGATCGGAACCGCGGTCGTCACCGTCGACGAGACACCGTTCGCGGTGTTCGTCGAAATCGAGGCTCCTCCTGCCGCGATCGGCGAGGTCGCCGTCGGTCTCGGTCGCACACCGGCCGACTACGAGATCGCGTCGTACGTCACCCTGTGGCGTCGGTGGTGCGCCGCTCACGACCGTCCGTTCGGCGACATGGTCTTCGCGCCGGCGGTGACGCCCGCGCCGTGACGGCCGCCCTCCTGCTGGCCGCGGGTCTCGGGTCGCGGCTGGATCCGCTGACGCGCCTGGTGGCCAAGCCGGCCGTCCCCCTGGGCTCACACACCATTGCCGAGCACGTGACCGGCTGGCTCGCACGCCAGGGGATAGGCGATATCGTGGTGAACCTGCACCACCGACCGTCGACGTTGACCGGTGTGCTGGGCGATGGTGCCCACCTCGGCCTGTCGATCCGCTACTCGTGGGAAGCCACGGTTCTCGGCTCGGCGGGCGGTCCGCGCCACGCGCTGCCGCTGATGCGCACCGATCCCTTCCTGATCGTCAACGGCGACACGCTCTGCGACTTCGATCTCGCCCCGATGCGGAAGGCGCACCTGGCCAGCGGCGCCGATGTCACGATGGCCCTGGTGCCCAATCCCGCGCCCGATCGCTACAACGGCCTGCTGATGAACGAGGACCTAGTAGTGACCGGCGTGATTGCGCGCGGACACACCCTGCCGAGCTGGCACTTCGTCGGCGTCCAGCTGGCCAGCCACCAGACGTTCGCCAACCTCGGAGACGGTGTGCCGGCCGAGACGGTGGCCGGGATCTACCGCGACATGATCGCGCAGAGCCCGGGTCGCATCCGCGGCTGGCCGGTCACCACGTCATTCCTCGACATCGGCACGCCGCGCGACTACCTGGCGGCCGCGCTGCAGCAGCCCGACGCTGTCGCTCGAACTGTGGCGATCCCATCGACGACGAGTGTGACGCGGTGTGCGGTCTGGCCCGGCGTGACGATCGGAGAGCACGTCAGGCTCGAGGACTGCATCGTGGCCGGTGCCGTGCACGTGCCGGACGGTCTCGAGGCCACGGCCGCGATCCTCGTTCCCGCTGCGCTCGTCCGTCCCACGGATCGGGCCCGCGTGCAGGACGACGTGGCGATCTATGGGATCGCCACCCGAGGCTGAAGCCTCCTCGCCTCCTCGCCTCCCCGCCCCCGAGCCTTCCGGCCTTTTTCCCGCCTCCCAACCTCCCCGCCTCCATTACACTGTCCGCGCGTGTCTGCTCTGCCTGCTGCCATCACCGCAAGTCTCGCGCGTCTCGATCTGCGCGACGCGACCGTCGTCGCCCTCACACCAGACGCGTCCGACCGCCGATACTTCCGCGTGATGCCGGCCCGTACCGACGCGGTCGTACTCGCACTCCACAGCGCCCCGTTCGCGCCCGGCACCCTGCCCTTCACCATCGTCGGACGTCTGTTCGAGCAGGTCCCGCTGCCCGTGCCACGCGTGCGCGCCGAGTTCCCGGAGCTTGGCGTGCTCGTGCTCGACGACCTGGGAGACGTGACGCTGCAGGCGCACACGGATTCGGCGCCCGATGACAGACATCGCGCGCTCTACGAACGCGCCGTCGATCACCTGATCGCGCTCCAGCGCCGCGGTGCCGAACTGGCGGTGCCGGGCACGCTGCCCTGGACGCTTGCCTTCGACGTCGAGAAGCTGATGTGGGAGATGACATTCTTCCTCACGCACTTCATCGAGGGCTTCCGCGGCCTGACGATGAGCTCGACGCATCGCGGGGCGCTGGAAGCCGAGCTTGGTGTGCTGGTCGACGAACTCGCCGTCGAGCCGCGCGTGCTCTGCCACCGCGATTACCACAGCCGCAACCTGATGGTGGCCGGCGACGACCTGTACATCATCGACTTCCAGGACGCGCGCCTGGGGCCGAACACGTACGACCTGGTGTCGCTCCTGCGCGACTGCTACGTCGATCTGCCGCCGGCACTCGTCGCGCACCTCGTCGACAGGTTCCACAGAGCGGCGGGCGACGGCGAACCGGCGGAGGTCTTCGCGGCACGGCTGGACGCGATGGGCGTACAGCGACACCTGAAGGCGCTCGGGACGTTCGGATACCAGGCGGTCGCGCGTGCCAACCCGGCGTACGCCGCCTATGTGCCGCGCACGACGGCCTATCTCCGCGCCGCGTTCGAGCGCCGACCGCGATTCGCCCGGCTGCGCGATCTCCTGGTACCGCTCGTCCCGGACGTCGCCTGACGGCCGCCGGCGACACCTCGGCCTGTCGACGTACCTGGTCGACGCCCGGGGTCTCACGCGATCGCGATCGGATTCGAGTGATACTGGACGCAGACGATGGGCGCGCGGCGCTTCTGCTGCCCCCCGGAATCGGCCGTAGCCCCGGCCCGCACCTCGTGCAGGAACGGGCCGCCGTGTCCGCCCGATGTCCGTGGCCTTGTCGCCTCGTGGCCTCTCTTTTTCTTGCCCATGCCCACCTACATCGAAGACATCGCGCAGTACGAGGGTCAGGCGGTCACGCTGCGAGGCTGGCTGGCCAACCGCCGCTCGAGCGGGAAGATCCACTTCCTGCAGATTCGCGACGGCTCGGGATTCATCCAGGCCGTCATGTCGAAGGGCGTGGTCGGGGACACACGGTTCGCTGAGGCCGGTCACCTGTCGCAGGAGACGTCCCTGACGGTGGACGGCACCGTGCGCGCGGATTCGCGGGCGCCCGGTGGGTACGAACTGGACGTCACCTCGATCACCGTCGTCGGGACCTCGCACGAGTACCCGATCACGCCGAAGGAGCACGGTCCCGATTTCCTGCTCGATCGTCGGCACCTCTGGATCCGGTCCGCGCGCCAGCAGGCCGTGTTGCGCGTGCGGCACGAGGTGATCGATGCGGTGCGCGACTACTTCAACAGTCGCGGCTTCGTCCTGGCCGACACGCCCATCTTCACGCCGGCCGCCTGCGAAGGGACGACCACGCTGTTCCCCGTGCAGTACTTCGAGGATGCGACGGTGTACCTCACCCAGAGTGGCCAGCTCTACAACGAAGCGAACGCGATGGCCCTCGGTCGCGTGTACAGCTTCGGGCCCACGTTCCGCGCAGAGAAGTCCAAGACACGACGCCATCTGACCGAGTTCTGGATGGTCGAGCCCGAGATGGCCTACGCCGACCTGGACGACGTGATTGCGCTGGCCGAGGGGCTGGTCGCGTCGGTCGTGGCGCGCGTGCTCGATCGTCGCGGCCGCGAGCTCGGCACACTGGGTCGTGACACCTCGGCCCTGGCCCGCATCCGGACGCCGTTCGCGCGCGTGACGTACGACGAGGCTGCCGAACGCCTGAAGGCCCGCGGCCTGCCGTTCGAGTGGGGCGGCGACTTCGGGAGTCCTGACGAAACCGCCCTGTCCGAGATGTTCGATGGCCCGGTGGCCGTCACGGGCTTCCCGTCGGCCATCAAAGCGTTCTACTTCAAGCCGGAAGACGGCCGCCCCGAGGTTTCGCGCTCGGTCGACATCCTGGCACCCGAAGGGTACGGCGAGATCATCGGCGGCGGCCAGCGCCTCGACGACTACGACCAGTTGCTGCAGCGGATCGAGGCGCACCACCTGCCGCGCGAGGCCTTCGAGTGGTATCTCGACCTGCGCCGGTTCGGCAGCGTGCCGCATGGCGGGTTCGGAATGGGCATCGAGCGTGTCGTCGCCTGGATCTGCGGCCTCGAACACCTGCGCGAAGCGATTCCGTTTCCGAGGATGTTGTATCGGGTGACCCCCTGAGACGGGTCCTTCCCGTCTCCTTCCAGCCTGCAGCCTTCCCGCCTTCCTGTTATTCTGTCGAGCTGTCTATGAAGGTCGGATTGGTTTCGCTCGGGTGTCCCAAGAATCTCGTCGATGGCGAGGTGATGCTCGGGCTGGCGCGTGAGGCCGGGCACGAGATTACAGCCGAGGCCGGCGAGGCCGACGCCATCGTCGTGAACACCTGCGCGTTCATCGACCGCGCCAAGGAGGAGTCGGTCGAGGCCATCCTCGAGATGGTCCGGCTCAAGCGCGACGGCCAGTGCCGACGCATCGTCGTCACCGGCTGCCTGGCCGAGCGCTACCGCGAGGAACTGCGCCAGGAAATTCCGGAGATCGACGCCGTGCTCGGGACCGGCGAGGTGCCCGACATCCTCACGGCGCTCGGCGACACGCAGCGGACACCATCGCCGACGCCGCCCCCAGCCCCGGCCGCCAGACCGGTCACGCTTTACCGATCGACCGCGCAGCTGATCGCGCCGCCAGCGCCCGCACCGACACAGGCGTCGACACCGGCACCGGCTACAAGCCCGACCTATCTCTACGATGCGTCGACACCGCGCGTGCTGACCACGCCGCGCCACTATGCATACGTGAAGATCGCCGAGGGCTGCGACTACACCTGTGCGTTCTGCATCATCCCGACGCTCCGCGGGCAGTACCGCAGCCGCGACGAGGACTCGATCGTGTGCGAGGCCGAGGATCTGGCGGCGCGGGGCATCCGCGAACTGCTGCTCATCTCGCAGGACACGACCTTCTTCGGCGTCGACCGCGGCGAGCGCGGCGCGCTCGGTCGGTTGCTCCGGCGGCTCGATGCCATCGACGGGCTCACCTGGATCCGCCTGCTCTACCTCTACCCGACGACTATCACCGACGACGTGCTCGACGCGATGGCCGAATGCCCGAAGGTCTGCCGCTACATCGACCTGCCGCTGCAGCACGCGTCGTCGGCCGTGCTGAAGCGCATGCGGCGGCCCGGATCGCGCCGGAGCTACGACACGCTGCTCGCGCGGATCCGCAGCCGCGTGCCCGGCGTCACGCTCCGTACCACGTTCATCGTCGGCTTCCCCGGCGAGACCGAGGCCGACGTGGACGGGCTCGAGGCCTTCGTGCGTGACACCGGGTTCGACCACGTGGGCGTCTTCACCTACTCGCACGAGGAGGGCACGCGGGCCTACGCCCTGGACGATGACGTGCCGGCTGCGGTCAAGCGGGCGCGGCGCGATCGCATCATGCGGACGCAGAAACAGATCGTGGCGCGGGCGCGGCGTGCCCAGATCGGCCAGGTCCTGCCGGTCATCGTCGACGGCCCGTCGCCCGAATCGGCCCTGGTCATGACGGGACGGGCCGAAGGGCAGGCGCCCGACATCGATTCGCTCGTCTATTTCTCGGAGTGCGACCCCAGCACGCTGGTGCCGGGCTCCCTCGTCGAGACCCGGGTGCTGGCCGCGCGCGGCTACGACCTCGTCGTCACGCCGTTGCCGGCGCGCAGCTGACTTGTTATACTCATGAGTGGTCTTGACGGGAAAGGCTTTGGTAGTGGGCCCGTGCCCACTATTTGTGTTTTAGGGCAGGACGGACGCCATGCCGTCGGCCCGGCACTTCCCGGCCCGTCCGGATCCGTGCGGTAACTCCCGGTGACCCCGACCCGAGACGACGTCCTCGATCGCCTGCGACACGCCACGAGTCGCATCACCGCCAGTTACGGGCTCGAGCTGTTCGATCTGCAGATCCGCCGGGAATCGATGGGCTGGGTCCTGCGCGTCACGATCGACCGGCCCGCTCCAGTCGCAGACACGGCTGTCCCGGCCACCGAGGGCGCCGGGCCGGGACAGGAGGAGCCGATCGGCATCGACGACTGCCAGCGGGTCAGCCAGGACCTCAGTGCACTCCTCGATGTGGACGACTCGCTGACGGAAGGGCTGAGCGACTACACGCTCGAAGTGTCGTCGCCAGGCCTGGATCGCCCGTTGCGGGGCGAGGTCGATTACCGGCGGTTCACGGGTCGGCTGGCGAAGATCGTGACGCGGGAGCCGGTGGACGGCCAGACCCACTTCTCGGGCCGGCTGGCGGGCGTCGTGGACGGCATCGTGCAGGTCCGCGAGGGCCGGCGCACCCACCGGGTGCCGATCGCCCTCGTCAGCCGCGCGCGGCTCGAGGTGGAGTTCTAGGGAGCGTTCGAATCTTATGGCGACCGAACTGCAGCAGATGATTGACGTGGTGGCGAAGGACAAGGGCATCGACCCGTCCATCGTCATCGGCGCGATTGAAGACGCGTACCTCGCCGCGTCGCGCAAGGTGTTCAAGAGCGACGAAGATCTCCGCTCGCGGTTCAACCTCGAGACCGGCCAGGTCGAGCTCTATGCCGTGCGCCAGATCGTGGCCGAGGTCACCGAGCCGGCGCGCGAGATTTCGCTGCAGGCTGCGCAGGAGCTGTACGGCGCCGAAGCCGAAGTCGGGATGGAAATCGAGTTCCCGAAGGAGACCGAGCGGCTCGGGCGCATTGCCGCCCAGACGGCCAAGCAGGTCATCGCCCAGCGGGTGCGCGAGGCCGAGCGCGAGAAGATCCACGCCGAGTACAGCCAGCGCGTCGGCGAGGTGGTCAACGCGATGGTCAAGCGGTTCGAGAGCGGCGACATCATCGCCGAGGTCGGCCGCATCGAGGCGCAGATCCCGCGGAAGGAACAGTCGCGCGCCGAAAACTACGCGATCGGCGACCGGGTCCGCGCGGTGATCAAGGCTGTCTCGAAGAACGCGAAGGGGCCGCAGGTCATCCTCTCGCGGACCGATCCAGCATTGCTGATCAAGCTGTTCGAGCAGGAAGTACCGGAGATTTACGACGGCACCGTCATGATTCGCGGCGCCGTGCGCGAGGCCGGCGATCGCGCCAAAGTCGCGGTGTTCTCCCGCGAGCGGGACGTCGACCCTGTCGGCGCCTGCGTCGGCATGCGCGGCACGCGCGTGCAGGCCATCATCCGCGAGTTGCGCGGCGAGAAGATCGACATCGTCGAGTGGTCCGAGGATTCGGTGACGTTCGTCACCAAGGCGCTCAGCCCGGCGCGCGTCCAGCGCGTGAGCATCGTCGACGACGAGGCGCGCGTGATGGAAGTGGTCGTCGAGGATCGCCAGTTGTCGCTGGCCATCGGCAAGAAGGGCCAGAACGTGCGGCTGGCCGCGAAGCTGACCGGCTGGAAGATCGACATCAAGAGCGAGGAAGAGAAGCGCAAGGAAGTCGAGGCCCAGCTGGCCGACATCGACTTCGGCGACGCCACGATCGAGTCGCACACGCTGTCGCTGCCCGACATCCACGACGAGGTGGTGGCGGTTCTGCGCGCCGGCGGGTACGACACGGTCGAGAAGCTGCTCGAGACCGACGACGACGTGCTCGCCGGACTGCCCGGCTTCGATATCGAGACGGTCGAGGCCGTCAAGGCGGCGGCACAGCAGCAGATTGACGCCATGCGGGCCGCGGCCGACGCGGCGCAGGCCGAGGCCCTGGCGGCCGCCGAAAGCGTGGAAACGCCCGAGGCGGAGGCTGTGGCCGGCACGGCGGACGACCAGGCCGCGCCTGACGAGGCCGGCGAGCCGCGCGCCGACTGACGCCTGCCAGCCGCCGGGTTCGGGACCGGCGATGCGTTGCAGGGACGAGATACCCGGACGTCAGACTGCCCGGCACAGGGAGGCCGGGCGTGACGGACGGGCATGCGGGACATAGAACGACGAGGAGCCCATTTGGCAACTGTTCGAATGTACAAGGTCGCCGAGCTGCTGGGTCTGACCAGCCAGGAAGCGATGGCCCTGCTCAAGCAGGAGACCGGGATCGACGTGAAGAGCGCGTCGAGCTCGATCGAGGAAATCGTGGCGCGGCAGTTCGTGGAACGGCAGGCACGCAAGCGCCAGATTGCCCTGCCGCCCGGTGCCCTGTTCGCCGACACCAGCGGCCCGAAGCGGCCCGGCGGCAAGACCGCTCCCGAGCCGCCCAAGCCGGCCGGCCCCGTCCTGCGTCCGCGCCTGGTCAAGACCCCGAAGCCGGTCGAAACCGCCGAGCCCGCCGCGGTCGACGACGTCCAGGGAGTCGCAGCCGAGACCACACCGGCCGCGGCTGCCGCGGAGCCCGCCGCGCCTGTTGCGGCCCCGCCTCCCGCGGTCGCCGAACCTGTCGTGAGTGATCAGCCCGAAGCCCCGGCCGACGCGCCGGCAGCTCCCGCGGCCGCTGCCTCGTCTGTCGAAAGTGTCCCGGCCGCGGCCCAGCCGGCGACCGAACCGGTTGCCATGCCTGCACACGTGCCCGTCGCGCCAGAGACTCCTGTTCCCGTGGCCCCGCCACCGCCCCCTGTCGTCGAGCCCCGGCCGGCCGCAGCCACACCGGCGGCGCCCCCTGTCGCCGCTGCACCGCCCCCCGTGGCCGAGTCTCGTCGTCCGAGCATCGCGCCGCCGCCGCCGCGCGTCCCGCCGGCGCCTGTGGTCACCGGCCGGCTGGTGCCGCCGTCGCGACGACTGCGCATCGAAGATCCCGTGACCGGCGAGGCGCCGGCCGCGCGGCCCGTGCCGCCGCGGCCCGTGATCCGTCCGCCGCAGCCGCCGGCGCGCCCGCCGGCCGCGCCGACGGGCAACCTGAGCCGTCCCCCGATGGGGGCACGTCCGGCATCACCGTCGGCCCGGCCGCCCCTTGGGGGTCCGCGACCGTTGCCGTCACAACCGATTCGCCCCGGCCAACCGGGAAGCGCGCCCGGGAGCCGGCCGATGGGTCCGGGCTACCATCGCCCCGGCGGCCGCCCCATGGGGGGCCAGGGCCGGTCGCGATCGTCAGGACCGCGTCGTGACGATCGGCCGTCGTACGGCCACGTGCCCGAAGCGCCGCCGCCCATCACCAAGCTGATCACGCTGGCCGAAGGCATGACCGTCAAAGACCTCGCCGACAAGCTCGACGTCAAGGCCAAGGACGTCCTGAAGAAGTTGATGGAACGTCGCATGATGATGACCATCAACTCCACGCTCGACGCCGAGACGGCGACGATGATCGCGCGGAGCTTCGGCGCCGACGTCCTCATCCGCTCGTTCGAGGAAGAGCTGACCGAGGTCGAGACCGAGGCGTCCAAGCCCGAGGATCTCGAGCCACGCGCGCCGGTCGTCACCGTCATGGGCCACGTCGATCACGGCAAGACGACGCTGCTCGACGCGATCCGTCAGACGAAGGTGGCCGAACGCGAGGCCGGCGGCATCACGCAGCACATCGGCGCGTACTCGGTCGACGTCAACGGCCGGCGCGTGGTGTTCCTCGACACGCCGGGTCACGAAGCGTTCACGATGATGCGCGCGCGCGGCGCCCGCGTCACCGACATCGTCATCCTCGTGGTGGCGGCCGACGACGGCGTGATGCCACAGACGAAGGAAGCCATCGATCACGCGAAGGCGGCCAACGTGCCGATCGTCGTGGCGGTCAACAAGATCGACAAGGCCGGCGCCAACCCTGAGCGCGTCAAGCGCGAGCTGTCGGAGCTCGGCCTGATGCCGGAAGCCTGGGGCGGCAGCACCGTCATGGTGGAGGTTTCGGCCCGCCAGCGGCAGAACCTCGATCAACTGCTCGAGATGCTGCTGCTCGTGGCCGACATCGCCGATCTCAAGGCCAACCCGAAGCGCATGGCGCAGGGCACGGTCGTCGAGTCGAAGCTCGATCGCGGGCGCGGCCCGGTGGCCTCGGTGCTGGTGCAGGACGGCACGCTGCACGAAGGCGACCTGTTCATCGCGGGCACGGTCGACGGCAAGGTCCGCGCGATGTTCGATCACGCGGGCCGCAAGGTGAAGTCGGCCGGTCCGGCCACGCCGGTCGAGGTGCTCGGCCTGTCGGCGCTCCCCTCGCCCGGCGACACGTTCCAGGTGATCGACGATCCGATCAAGGCGCGCCAGGTGGTGGCCTACCGCCAGGCGAAGGAGAAGGAGAAGGCGCTGCACGGCAAGGGCGGCCGCCTGACCCTCGAGTCGCTCCAGGCCCAGATGGCCGAAGGCAGCCTGAAGGAACTCGCGATCATCATCAAGGCCGACGTGCAGGGATCGGCCGAGGTACTCGCCGACACGCTGTCCAAGCTCAGCGACGACCGCGTGAAGATCCGCACGATCCACACGGGGGTCGGCGCCATCAGCGAGTCCGACGTGCTGCTGGCCACGGCCTCGGGGGCCATCATCATCGGCTTCAACGTCAGGCCCGACCGCAATGCGCAGGTGGTGGCCGAACGCGAGGAAGTCGACATCCGGCACCACACGGTCATCTACAACGTCACCGACGAGATCCGGAAGGCGATGGTCGGCCTGCTCGAACCGACGCTGCGCGAGACGCGGATCGGCACCGCCGAAGTGCGGCAGGTGTTCAAGACGCCGAAATTCGGTGCGGTCGCCGGCTGCATGGTTACCGATGGCCGCATCGTCCGCGCGGGCGACGTGCAGGCCCGCGTGATGCGCGACGGTACCGAAATCTGGAAGGGACGGATCTCGTCGCTGCGGCGCTTCAAGGATGACGTCAGCGAGGTGAAGCTCGGCACCGAGTGCGGTATCGCGCTGGATCACTTCAACGATATCCAGGTCGGCGATCACATCGAGTGTGTCACCGTCGAGCGCGTCGCGCAGACGATGTAGCACGACGGTCGGGTGTCAGCCTCCTTCGGGGACGTGGCGTGGTCGCCGCGTCCCTTCCCCCACCCGCCAGGACGTCGAACGGCTCGCCCTGGTCTGGTCACGACGAGCCGGATCGAGTGGATGTACTGATGGCCCAGGGAGCACGTCCCGCACGCGTCGGCGAAGAAATCCGCCAGGAACTCGCCCAGATAATCGCCCGCGACGTCCACGACCCCGGTGTGGGCTTCCTTACGCTGACGCGCACGAAGGTGTCGCCCGATCTCCAGCTCGTGCGGGTGTACTACACGACGATCGGAGACGAGAAGGCACGGCGCGCCACGCAGCAGGCGCTCGAGCGGGCCACGCCGTTCCTGCGCCGGCAGATCGGAGCGCGCATCCGCCTAAGGCGCGTGCCCGAGATCCGCTTCGAGTTCGACCGCAGCGTCGAGCACCAGGACCGCATCGAACAGATCCTGATCGACATCGCGGAGGAACGCCGGCGGCATCCGATCGACGACACCACGGATGAAGCGGCCGCGGGGTCGACCGATGCGGCCGATGCCGACGACACCGCCGAGACGCCGGACGACGCCGACGGCACGCCAGGGGCCGACCGGTGAGCGGCACGGTCCACGACGTCGTCGAGGCCATCCGGACGCGGCAGTCATTTGTGCTGACATCGCACGCCCGCCCGGATGGCGATGCGATCGGATC
The DNA here is from genome assembly GCA_001724025.1 of Acidobacteria bacterium SCN 69-37. Taxonomy (GTDB): domain Bacteria; phylum Acidobacteriota; class Vicinamibacteria; order Vicinamibacterales; family SCN-69-37; genus SCN-69-37. Next base: position 329,205 of record MEDJ01000009.1, read on the forward strand.
GTCGGTGGCGCTCGCCCTCGCCCTCGATGCGCTCGGCAAGACGGCCACGGTACTGCTGCGCGATCCGGTGCCGGGACCGTACAGGAACTTCCCCGCCATCGATCGCATCCGGATCACGGATCGGGCCGACGTGCCGGCCGAGGCGTTGATCGTGCTCGAGTGCGGGGACCTGACGCGGCCGGGCATCGCGGGGCTCGACGCCTACCCCGTCATCAACATCGATCACCACCTCGGCAACACGATGTACGGCGCCGTCAACTGGTTCGACGAGGGGGCTCCGGCGTGCGCGGAGATGGTCGCGACGCTGATCGATGCGCTCGGCGTGTCGTGGACGTCGGCGATCGCCGCGCAGATCTACCTGGGGATTGCGACCGACACGGGCGGCCTGCGCTACGGATCGATCACGGCGCGGACGTACGACGTGTGTCGCCGCATCGTCGAGGCCGGGGTCGACACGCCGCAGCTCGCACGACAGATCTTCGAGAGCTACTCGATCGGCCGCGTACGGCTGACGGGCGCGCTGCTCGACGCGATGACGCTGTACCACGACAACCGTCTGGCCGTTCTGGCCTTCGACGACGCGCTGCTCGCGCGTGTGGGGGCGTCACTCGACGACACCGAGGGGCTGGTGAACGTGCCGCTCGGCGCCCGCGAGGTCGTGTCGACGATTCTGCTGAAGCACCAGGTCGACGGCACGTGGCGCGTGAGCCTGCGCTCGAAGGGCGACGTCGACGTGCGCACCGTGGCCATGCAGTGGCAGGGCGGCGGCCACCGCAACGCCTCCGGCTGCACGATGACCGGCGACCGCGAAACGGTCACGCGCCTCCTCGTCGAGGCGATGGCCGACGTGCTCGAAGACATGGCCGCGACGGCCACCACGACGCCGTAGGGGCGACGCATGCGTCGCCCCTACGAGATCTCCGGCCTTCTCCTCCTCGACAAACCCTCCGGCCCGACGTCGCACGATATCGTGGCGCGGATGCGCCGTGTCCTCGGTGAGCGGAGCATCGGCCATGCGGGTACGCTCGACCCGATGGCCACGGGCCTGCTCGTGCTCGTCGTCGGCAAGGCGACGCGGCTGGCGTCGCTGCTGACAGGCCGCGACAAGACGTACGACGCCACCATCAGGCTCGGCCGGGCCACGACGACGGATGATGCCGACGGCGAACCGCTGGGCGTGCCGGCGCCCGTGCCGGACGAGGCAGCGGTCCGCGCGGCGCTCGAGCGATTTACCGGCACCTTCGCGCAGGTGCCGCCGGCGCATTCCGCCAAGAAGATCGCCGGCACGCGGGCGTATGCGCTGGCCCGGGCCCAACGCCCCGTGCCCGTGAAACCTGTCGATGTCACCATCCACGAGCGGATCTGGCAGGACATGGCCGGGGCGGATCTGCGTATCCGCATCCGGGTGTCGGCCGGCTTCTACGTGCGCGCGCTGGCGCGCGATCTGGGCACCGCGCTCGGGTGCGGCGGTCACCTCACCGCCCTGCGCCGCACCCACTCGGGCACGTTCCGGGTGGAGGACGCCGTGACGCTGGCCGCGGCCGAAGGCCTCGGCCGCGACGTGGCCGGTCGGCTGATCGCGCCGGCCGATGCCCTCCCCGAGCTTCCGGCCGTCGAGCTCACCGACGACGGCCTGCGGCGGGTCCTGCACGGGAACGCGGTGGGACCGGCCCAGTACCAGGGGCCGCCGCCGGCCGGTCTCCGCCCCGACGGACGGGTCCGGCTGCTCGCCGGCGGCCGGCTCGTGGCGCTCGCCAGGCCGGAGGCCGGGACTTTGCATCCTGTTGTCGTCCTCGGCTAAGATCTCATCTTTGTGGCCATCGCAGGGACGGCCATGCAGGCAACGACGGACCGGTCCCGCACCGCGTGCGCTCTGGGCCGATCGTGGAGGACACGCATTTGAGCAACGAACGAAAAGCCGACGTCATCAGCACGTACCGCACGCATGACGCCGACACCGGCTCCCCCGAGGTACAGGTCGCCATTCTGAGCGATCGCATCAGCTATCTCACCGAACACTTCAAGACCCACGTCAAGGATCATCACTCGCGCCGGGGCCTGTTGAAGCTGGTCGGCCAGCGACGCCGCCTGCTCGACTATCTCAAGCGGAAGGACGCCGACCGGTACTCGGATCTCATCCGCAAGCTGGGCATCCGCAAGTAGCGGATGGCCGTGGACATCCGGCCGCCGGTCCCGTCCGGCGGCCGAGCGTGCCCGTGAAGACGCCCGTTCCCCCCTTTTTCAGGCTCACATGATCCCAACGACTCACACGCGAGAACTCACCATCGGCCGCCGCACGATCTCGATCGAGACCGGCAAGCTGGCGAAGCAGGCCGATGGGGCCGTCATCGTTCGCTCGGGCGACACCATGGTGCTCGTGACGGCGTGCCATGCCGCCACGCCCCGTGTCGGCATCGACTTTCTGCCGCTCACGGTGGACTACCGCGAGTACACCTACGCCTCGGGCCGCATCCCCGGCGGCTTCTTCAAGCGCGAGGGCAAGCCGGCCGAGAAGGAAGTCCTGACGAGCCGCCTGATCGATCGTCCGATCCGCCCGCTGTTCCCGGGCGGCTGGCGCCACGAGACGCAGATCGTGGCGCTGCTCATCTCGGCCGACACCGACAACGACTCCGACGTGCTCGCGATCACGGGCGCGTCGGCGGCCCTGTCGCTGTCGTCGATTCCCTTCGAGAAGACGATTGCCGGCGTGCGCGTGGGCCTGATCGACGGCGCCTACGTCATCAACCCGACGTTTGCCGAGCGCAAGACGAGCACGATCGACCTCGTGGTGGCCGGCAGCGCCGACGCGATCATGATGGTCGAGGCGGGCGCGAAGCAGGCGACCGAGGAAGAGATGCTCGGCGCCCTCGACGCGGCGCACCAGGCCATCAAGCAGATCGTGGCGACCATCGACGACCTGAAGCAGGCCGTGGGTCGGGCCAAGAAGAGCGCGCCGGCGCAGGGCGTCGATCCCGCCTTCCAGCAGGAAGTCGAGAGCCGCGCGTACGAACCGCTGGCCGCGGCCATGCGCATCAAGGACAAGCTCGAGAACTACGGCCAGGTCGATGCGGTGCTCGCGGACCTGCTCGCGGCCTACCCGGAGACCGAGCCGGAGCGGCGCAGCGACGCGAAGACGGTGTTCAAGGGCCTCAAGGAAAAGGTCATGCGCGACGAGATCCTCGAGCGCGGCCAGCGCCTCGACGGCCGCCGCTTCGACGAGATCCGTCCGATCTGGATCGAGACCACGGTGCTCCCGCGCGTCCACGGCTCGGCCGTGTTCACCCGCGGCGAGACGCAGGCGCTCGTCAGTGCCACGCTCGGTACCGAAGACGACGCGCAGAAAATCGAGACGGTGGAGGGCGAGACCTACCGCCGCTTCATGCTCCACTACAACTTCCCGCCGTTCTCGGTCGGTGAAGTGCAGTTCCTGCGTGGCCCCGGCCGCCGCGAGGTCGGACACGGTGCGCTGGCCGAACGCGCGCTCGCGCCGCTCGTGCCCGACGCCGCCGACTTCCCCTACACCGTGCGCGTCGTTTCGGACATCCTCGAGTCGAACGGGTCGTCGTCGATGGCGTCCGTGTGCGGTGGCGCCCTCGCGATGATGGACGCCGGTGTGCCGCTCAAGGCGCCGGTAGCCGGTGTGGCGATGGGCCTGGTGATGGACGAGTCGACGGGCAAGTGGGCCGTGCTGACCGACATCGCTGGCGCCGAGGATCACTACGGCGACATGGACTTCAAGGTGGCCGGCACGCGCGAGGGCATCACCGCGCTGCAGATGGACATCAAGGTCGGCGGCATCACGCTCGAGATCATGCGCAAGGCGCTCGAGCAGGCGAAGAAGGGCCGCTTCGAGATCCTCGACAAGATGAACGCGGTGCTGGCCGCTCCGCGGGCGGACATCTCGACCTTCGCCCCGCGCATCGTGACCATCCGGATCCCGACCGAGAAGATCCGCGACGTCATCGGCAAGGGCGGGGCCACCATCCGCAGCATCATCGAGAAGACCGGTGTGAAGATCGACGTCGAGGACGACGGCCGCGTGAACGTGGCCTCGGCCGACGGCGCCGCGTCCGAGCGCGCAATCGCGATGATCAAGGAGTTGACCGCCACGCCCGAGCTCAACGCGAACTACCTCGGCCGGGTCGAGCGCATCACCGACTTCGGCGCGTTCATCGAGATCATGCCGGGCGTCGACGGCCTGCTGCACGTCTCGGAGATCGCGAACTATCGCGTGAAGGACGTGCGCGACGAGTTGAAGGAAGGCGAACAGATCATGGTCAAGGTGATCAACGTCGATCCTTCGGGCAAGGTGCGGCTCAGCCGCAAGGTCCTGCTCGCCCCGGACGAGGGCACGGCGCCGCGCGATCCGCGGCCCGAGCACGACGCCCCGGCCGATGGCGACGGCGATCGCCAGCCGCGTCGCGATCGTGGCGACCGCGGAGATCGCGGCGGCCGTCCGCGCCGCCACTGACCAGCAGCCCGCTGCGATAAGATGGCCGCAGGTGTCCGGGGCCCCCGGCATCTGTGGCCATCGCTCGCCGGCCCAGGCTCCCCCGTTCCGTTCCCGCGGTTCAGCCGCCTCCCCGGCCAGTTCGGCGTCAGCGCCGTCTGACGTTCACGAGGAGGGTTCGGTGTCCATCCAGTCCAGTCACCAGGCCTCGAGGCGCTCGTTCCTCTACGCCATCGTCGCAGTCGCGGGTGCGGCCGGGACCGTGCGTCTCGACGCGGTCCAGTCGCGCCGGGAGTTTGCCGTCACCGCGCGGCGGTACGCCTACAGCGTGGCCGGCAGCGACACGCCCGAGATCCGCGTGATGCAGAACGACCTGGTGCAGATCACCTTCTCGTCCGAAGACATCCCGCACAGCTTTACCGTCGAGGAATACCGGATCATGCGGCGGTCCGAGCCGGGCAAACCCGTCACGTTCAGCTTCCGCGCGGATCGGCCCGGACGATTCCCGTTCTTCTGCAACCTCGCCGCCGACGAGCGGTGCCGCGAACTCAAGGGCACGCTGATCGTCGAAGCCAGCCGGTGAGAGGCGGCGACGGGCTGCGGGCGGCGGGCCGCCAGGACGTATTCCCCCGAGGCTGAAGCCTCGGGGCTCCGGAAGCGGGGGCCGGTCGCCGGAGAGGAACAAGTCGGAGCCCTGAGGCTTCAGCCTCAGGGAGACTCGCGTTGTCTGCCCCTGCCATTGCGGCCCGCAGCCATGCCGCCGCGAAGCCCCGTCGCCGTGCGGCCGTGCGGTAGCCCCGCTATCTATCTCGTATAGCTCGTGTAGACGGAAGCCGGGGGCCGGTCTGTCGCCCCGGCGCGCTCCACCACAAACCGGTCAGCCAGTGCGAGGCGTTCGGACACCGATGGATGCCGATGGAACAGCCAGCGCGTCAGTGCCGCGGGTCGGTCGTCGACGAGCGACCGCGCGCTCGCGCGTCGGATGGCCGCGACAAACGCATCGGCCTGCCCTGTCGACGTCAGCGCGAACCGGTCCGCGCGGCGTTCCTGCCGTCGCGACTGCGCGTGGCGGATGGGCGTGGCGGCCAGCCAGACAGCCAGGGTGACGAACGCAACGACGGGCAGCGCGACGGGGTCACCGGCCCCACCGGTGCCCAGTCGTGGTCCCAGCCAGCCGAGGACGACGTGACTGGCGAGCAGGCCCGCGCTCAGCACGGCGGCATTCAGGCCCATGGACCTGATCAGGTCACCGTAGACGTGGTGTGCGAGTTCGTGCGCCACTACCACCGCCACTTCGTCGTCTGACCAGTGCCTGACGACGTCGGAGGCCACGAGCACGCGGCGCGCACGCCCCATGCCGGTCACCATGGCCACGGTGGTCGACGTATCCGCGTTCCGCCACTCCTGGATGGCCGCCACGGGGACGCCCACGTCGGCGGCCAGGGCAGTCAGGCGAATCGACAGGGTGGGCCGTGTCAACGGGCGGACGTCGCCGAGCCGGCCGAGCAGGAGCGGGCCGGCGCCCAGGACGAGGGTCGCGGCCGCTGTCAGCAGGACGCCGGTCGCCAGCCACCAGGCCTCCCCGGCCGCGCGGCCCATCGCGAGGACCAGCAGGCCGGCGGCAATGACCACGGGCAGCAGCAGGAGTGATCCGACGATCCGGCCGCGAATGCTGCCCGGCACGGCGCGGCCGTAGGTCGGATCCACACGCCGTGACTGGTACAGCAGCGCCGGGAGCAGGGCCACTTCGCACCACGTGGTCACGCCGACAATGAAGAGCGCAGCGGCGGCCGGCGACCGGATCCCGGCCGGCAGCAGCAGCACGGCGTCCGAAGCACGCTGGAAGCTCCACGCCCCGAGCGGCGTGAACGCGACAACTGCGAGCGCCGCCACGGACAGGCTCCAGCCGAGAACGGCCATCTGCCGCTGCCGCCGCTGGTACCGTGTGGCCTTCGACTCGTTCATGGTGATGCGTGTCGACTACCGGCTGCCGACCACCGGCTACCGGTCACCGACGACCGCGTCCGGAGCCCCGGGGCTTCAGCCTCGGGGGCACACGTCTCAGCCGCCCGCAGCCCGCAATCGTTCTAATTCAACTGCACCGAAATCAGCTTCGACACGCCAGGCTCCTCCATCGTCACGCCGTAGAGCCGGTCGGCAATCTCCATCGTCTTGCGGTGGTGGGTGACGAGGATGAACTGCGTGTGCTCCTGCATGCCCTGCAGCATCGCGACGAACCGGCCGATGTTCGCATCGTCGAGCGGCGCATCGATCTCGTCGAGCAGGCAGAACGGGCTCGGCCGGTGCTTGAAGACGGCGAACATCAACGCCATCGCCGTCAGCGCCTTCTCGCCGCCCGAGAGCAGCTGGACGTTCTGGAGCCGCTTGCCCGGCGGCTGCGCGATGATGTCGATGCCGCTCTCCTGCTCGTTCTCCTGATCGATCAGCACGAGGCCTGCGCGGCCGCCGCCGAACAGCGTGGTGAACGTCTGCTCGAAATTGCGATTGATCAGCTCGAACGCCTCGGCGAACCGCTCGCGCGTCGTCTTGTCGATCTTGCGGATGGCCTCGCCGGTCTGCGCGATCGAGTCGAGCAGATCCTGGCGCTGCGTCGTGAGGAACGCGTGGCGCGTCTCGAGTTCATCGAACTGCTCGATCGCCATCATGTTCACCGGCCCGAGCCGCTCGATCCGACGACGCAGCAGGCCGATGACGTCGTCGGCATCGACGTCGGCCACCTGGGCCTGAGCCTCGTCCGGGGCGATCTCGGCTGCCACGTCACCCGCGGCCTCGACGTCGCTGCCGTCAGCCTGCCCGCCAGGCTCCGGGGCCGCGTCGACATCTTCCTCGTCGCCGGCCGTCACCAGGCGCGTGGCAGGCGGCACGAGTTCGCCGTTGGCGCGCATGGTGGCCACGGCGGCCGAGACTTCCTCGAGGGCCAGTCCCACGGCCTCCACACAGGTGGTCTCGAGATGCGACAGGTCGGACGTGGCCGTGGCGCGCGCCACCTCCGACTGCAGCACCTCGGCCCGCACGGCGTCGAGCGCCTGCCGGGCCGTCCGGATGTCGTGATCGCGGCCCTCGAATTCCTGCCGCAGTTCCGTCACCTGTTCGTCCACCTGGACGACAGTGGCGCGGAGATCGGCCAGCGTCTGCACGTCCTCGTCGAGCGCGGCCTGCCCCGCGGCGACCGACGCGCGGAGATCGGCACATCGCGCCTGGAGGCGACCGACATCGGCACGCCGGCCCTCGATCCGCTCATCGAGTTCGGCGGCCGCGGCCACGAGCCGCCCCACTTCCGCCTCGAGCCCCGACGCGCGCTCGATCAACGTCGCCTGCTCGGTCCGCAGGGCCGTCACCTGCCGCATGGCGGCCTCGGCCTCTCCGCGCGCAGCCTGCAGGCGACCGAGCACCTCGCTCAGCCCGTCTTCCGCCACGCGCATCTGCTCTTCGTGCGTGACGATGGCGGCGATCGCCTCCTCGCGCCGCTGCTCGGTATTCGCGTGCTCCGAGACCGCCCGCTGGTGCTCGGCGGTGACAACGTCGAACCGACGGCTGACGCGGTCGCGTTCGTCGGCACTGCGCGCCACCTGCGCCTCGAATGCGACGATGTCCTTCTCGTGCGAGTGCTGCGCGGCCACCAGCGTCTCGAGCAGCGTCTGGGCCGTGGCGGTCTGCTCGTCCAGCGACGCCAGTTCCGACGACAACGTCTCGATTGCGGCCGCCACCGCCTCGGCTTCCTGCCGGAGTTCCTGGATCTCGGCGCGCGTCTCGAGGATGCCGCGCACGTCCTGCCGCGCGCCGCCCTCGACGAGCCACGGCGCCCCGAACACTTCACCGCTCGTGGTCGCCACGCGACCCGTTGTGCCGCGCGCGACCGCGATCGCGGCCTCGGCCGAATCCACGACCCAGGCGCGGTCGAGCAGACGCTGCAACCTGGCCGCGTGCGGGCCTGTGGCGCGGACGATGTCGGCCAGCGCCCGCGCGCCGGCCGGCGGCGCCTCCGCGCCGGCGGCCGGTGCGCCGGCGTCCATGCGGTCGAGCACGACGAAGCCGCACCGGCCGGCCTGGCGTTCGGCCACGAACGCCAGGCCGGCCATCGCGTCCTCGGCGCGCTCGACCACCACGTGCTGCAGCAGATCGCCGAGCAGCGCGTCGACGGCGCGCTCGAACGTGCGCTCGACCACCAGGTGATCGGCCACGGCGCCCTGGTGCCGGATGGCCTCCGCCTCGTCGGCCAGCAGCAGCCGCGCCGCGTCACCGAAGGTGGCGCGACGCGCCTCGAGCTCTTCGAGCGACCGCAGCCGCGCCTCGCGCGCGGCGAGGTCGCGCTCGCGCGCGGCGCGATCCTGCGCCGCGCGCGCGCGTGTGGCGCGCATGTCGGCCAGGCTCGCCTCGGCGCCCGTGCGGCGCGCGACGGTCTCGTCGCGCGCCGCACGGGCCGTCTCGAGCGACTCGCGCGCGGCCACGTGCGCGTCACGGGCCCGCGCGATCTCGGCGTCGAGCTCGCGCGCCTCGATCTCCAGGCGCTCGCGCTCGGCGGCCACGCGGTCGCGCACCGCGGCCGCGTGGTCGCGCGCCTGCGACAACGCCGACAGCGTCGTCGCGGCCGACAAGACCGCCGCGCGCGTCTCGTCGGCCGATCGCTCGACCTCCTGGACACCCGCGAGCGCGCGCCGGTAGGCGGCCTCACCCTCCTCCACGCGCCGCGCGGCCTCGTCGAGCGATGCGCGAGCCGTGCCCGCGGCCTCGCGCTGCGCCGCCAGCGACTCGTGCAGCGGCCCGCGCCGCGCGTCGAGCGACGTCGCCTCGGCCTCGAACGCCTCGGCCTGCTGCGTCAGTTCCACGACCTGCTGGCCCTCGAACGCGATCTGCTGCTGTCGCCGGCCGATGGCGAGTTCGCGCGCGTGGGCGTCATCGCGCGCGGCGGTCGCGCGCGCTTCGGCGGCCGTCAGGTTCAGGCGCAGCCCCTCGAGCGCAGTCTCGAGCTCGGCCACACGCGCCGCGGCGCCGACTTCGCGCGCCCGCGCGGCCTCGAGCCGCGTGTCGGCGTCAGTGATCTGGCCGCGCAGCATCTCGTAGCGCCGCGCGAACTGCACCTGTTCCCACTTGCGCAGTTCCTCGCGCAGCCGCCGATACCGGCGCGCCCGCGCGGCCTGCCGCTTGAGCGTCCCGCGCTGCTTCTCCACCTCGAAGATCACGTCGTCGACGCGCGTGAGATTGTGCTCGGCCGCCTCGAGCTTCAGCTCGGCCGCGCGCCGCCGCGCCTTGTACTTCGTGACGCCCGCGGCTTCCTCGATCAGCATCCGGCGCTCGGCCGGCCGCGACGACAGAATCTGTCCAATCTTGCCCTGCTCGATGACCGCGTACGCCTTCACGCCGAGGCCCGAATCCATCAGCAGTTCGTGGACGTCCTTCAGCCGGCACACTTCCCCATCGATCAGGTATTCGCTCTCGCCCGATCGGTACAGGCGCCGCCCGATCTCCACGTCGCGCGCAATGACCGGCTGCTCGTCGAGGAGCGGATCGGCGTCCGGCGCATCGGGTGCCTCGACGGCCGCCCGCATGGCCTGGCGGACCTGCGTGAATTTCAGTCGCACCTCGGCCGTGGCCGTCGGCTTGCGGGCCTCGCTCCCGCTGAAAATGACGTCCTCCATCCGCTCGCCACGCAGGCTCTTGGCACTCTGCTCACCGAGCACCCACGTGATGGCATCGACGACGTTGCTCTTGCCGCAGCCGTTCGGGCCGACGATGGCGGTGACGCCCTGGTCGAATCCGAGTTCGGCGCGCTCGGCAAAGCTCTTGAAACCGGCAATGTGCAGTTTGGACAGTCGCATTTCGGGACGTTATCCGGACACGGGAACGACCGCGCCCGCACCACGCTGGAGGCACGTACGGTGGCAGGACGGCCGGTGGTTCTGAACGGGCGCAAGTCTAGCAAGCCCCATGTATCGGGACAAGCAGAAACGCACCCACAAGATATGGGATCAGTGGGCTGCTGACGTCCGCGCCGGGACGGCCGCGTCCCGCCGCAGCCTGGCCTGATCGAGCATGTCGGCAGCCTCCGGGAAATAGCCCAGGGCCGCCTGGAGCTGCGGATCGACGGCCGAGATCGCGCGTCGGGCCTGCTCGAGGCCGAACAGGTCGAGATCGACCTCGTAGTGAATCATCGCCTTGATGAACGTCAGGTCGGTCGCAAAGGCGGCCTCGTCGATGGCGATGCGCGGCTCGCTGCGGAGGAACTCGCGGAACTCGTCGAGCATCGCGTCGCTGACCTCCCAGTCGGGAGTCACGCGGTGCGTCGCGGCCGACCGCGCGCCGGGCCTGTCGTCACCGTCCCTGGTGAACCGCTCGGCGAACGTGACGAACACCTGGCGCCCCCGCAGCATGCGCGAGAAGGCCGTCGGGTTGAAGCCGTCGAGCGGGCCGGCGACGAAATGATCCGGCTCGATGCCGCCGCCGCTGTAGACCTGGCGCTGGCCATCGGTCAGCTTCAGATCCTCGGGCTTGTGTTCGCGGACGCCTTCCTGGTCGCGCTGGGCGTACAGGAGGTAATCGTCGAATGCGCCGTCCCACGGACGCTGGATCATCCGGCCGCTCGGCGTGTAGTACCGGCCCGTCGTCAGCGCGAGTCCCGCGCCGTTGGCGATCGGATACACGGACTGCACGAGTGCCTTGCCGAACGTCGTCTCGCCCACGACGATGCCGCGGTCGTGATCCTGCATGGCGCCGGTCACGATTTCCGACGCGCTCGCGCTCTGGCGATTGACGAGCACGACCAGCGGGACGTCCGTACGATCGCCCTGGCGCGCGGCCTTGTACACCTCGTCGGCGTTGCGCACGCGGCCGCGCGTCGAGACGATGACGTCACCGCGCTGCAGGAAGCGGTTCGAGACCGCAATCGCCTGGTCGAGCGGGCCGCCGGGGTTGTCGCGCAGGTCGAGCACGAGCCGCTCCAGCCCCTGGCCCGCCAGCCGATCGAGCGCCGCGCCCAGTTCGTCGTTCGTCGTCTCCGCGAAATCCTGAAGGCGCACGTAGCCCGTGCCGGGCGCGACCATGAAGGCCGCGCGCACACTGGCCATGATCACCTCGTCGCGTTCGACCGTCAGCTCGATCAGGCTGTCGAGCCCCGGTCGCCGGATCTTCAGGTTGACCGTCGTCCCCTTGGGCCCCTTGACGCGCTTGACCACGTCTTCGGTCTGCCAGTCGTCGGCTGTCTCGTCGCCGACCCCGGCAATGATGTCGTTGCGGCGGATGCCGGCACGATACGCCGGCGATCCCTCGAACAACTGGGTCACGATGACGTCACCGGTCGCCGGATTGCGGACGATGCTGATACCGATGCCGAAGTAGCGCCCTTCCTGCCGCTCGCGCAGCTGCGCGAACTCCTTCGGGGAGAAGAAACTCGAGTGCGGATCGAGCGTACGCAGCATGCCGTCGATCGAGTCGTAGACGAGCGCGGCGCTGCCGCACGCGTCCGCCGACGCACAGACCTCGCTCACCGGCTCGACGTAGTCGGCCTCGACCGCGGCGAGCGCGGCCGTGTAGATGCGCATCCTGTCGCTGACGCGATCCTGCGTGGCCACGCGGGCCCCGCCCAGCGCAACGCCGGTCGCGACCAGTCCCGCCACCACCACTCCAGCCCACCGTCCCCGCTGCATCCGCATGCGCCTGATCTCCTGCCCGCCACGCCTAGTCATCGTCGCGAGCCTGCCGCTTCCGGTTCCGGCCGAACACCCATGCCACACCGATACTGATGACGTAGAGCACCAGCATCGGCGCCGAGAACACGGCCAAGTTGACCGGATCGGACGAGGGCGTGATGACCGCCGCAATCACGACGATGGCGAGCACGGCGTACTTGAAATTCTTGAGCATGAACCCGGCGCTGACAATCCCGAACCGCGCCAGGAAAAACACCACCATCGGCATCTGGAAGACGCCGCCGAGCCCGAGGACCGCCTTCACGTAGAACGAGAACGTCGTGTCGAGGTTCGGTAGGAACGTCAGCCCGTCCTTGACCTCGTAGCTGGCGAAGAACTGCCACATCGACGGAAATGCCACGGCATGCGCGAAGTACGCGCCAGCCAGGAAGAACATCGTTGCGCAGAAGACGAAAGGGACGACGACCTTCTTCTCGCGGGCGTAGAGCCCGGGCGCGACGAACAACCACGCCTGCATGAAGAGGAAGGGCGAGGCCACCATCAGCCCGGCCAGCGCCGACAGCTTCAGGCTGAACATGAAGCCGGCCATCGGCTGCGTGAAGACGAGGTCGCCGCCGTACTGCCCGAAATACCTGACGTAGTACTGGAACAGCGGATCCCAGAAATAGAACGCGACGGCGCAGCAGGCCGCCAGAACGTAGACGCTGTAGAGAATCCGCCGGCGGAGTTCGTCGAGGTGTTCGAGGAAGGTCATCCTCGACCGGTCGTCGACCTCCTCCTCGTCATACGCGTCGTCGAGCACGCCGGTGCCCGTGGTCTCGGAACTCATTGCAGGGTCGCAGGACTGTCAGGAGAGCGTGTCAGGCCTGCTGACCGCCGCGAGCCACCGTTTCGGCCGGTGCCGTCTGCGGCGCGTCCGCACCGTCGTCATCGGCGTCCACCGTCGTGGACGCGGCCGGCTGGGTCGTGGCGGAGGCCGTCGCGGCCCGCCGATCCTCGAGCCGGATCTCGTCGTCGAGCGTGCTCCGCAGTTCGTTCGAGGCCCGTTTGAACTCCGAGAGGCTCTTCCCGAGCGACCGCCCGAGTTCCGGGAGCTTTCGTGGGCCGAAGACGACCAGCGCCACCAAGAAAATGATGATCAGTTCCGGAAATCCAAGTGGTCCCATGGCAAATTCCTGACTCAAGAGCGGCAATCACAAGTATACCCAGTTTCCCGCCGCCCCAGGCCGGGTCATCGTGCGGCTCCACAAATCACCGCCGGCGTTGACTTGCCGCGTGCACGCGCCTACGATTGACGAGCGGCGCTTCCACGAAGCCCGCGCGTTGCAGTTTCAGGTTCGTTGTGTCCTATCGACTCCTTATCACACGGATACCCCCCATGAGACGACTGGTCGGAGTGAGCGTACTGGGCCTGGCCCTGACCATGGCCCCGGCAGCCACATTCGCACAGCAATCTCAGGCGTCTGCCCCCGCGCCTGTGGACGTGTCGGAATACGAGACCCGTCCGGCCCTTACATCCACCACCGGCACGACCGGGCTCTGGTTCACCCCGAGCGGCTCGGTGCTCCAGGACCGCAAGTGGTCGATGTCGTTCTACCGCACCAACATCGACGACGGCCAGGGCTTCGCCGATGTGTCGCTGTGGCCCGTCACCTTCGCATACGGCATCGGCGGACGGACCGAGCTCTTCGGTAACGTCGCCGTCATCGGCCGCATCGACCGCGATACGCGTCCCCTGTTCTTCCCGAGCACGTCAGACGGCACCGGCGGCGGCATCGTCCTTCAGGCGCCCCGCGCCCGCAGCGAGTGGTCCGGGAACCGCTTTGGCGACGTGACCGTCGGCGGCAAGGTGAACCTGACGCCCAATGCGCCGGCAGCACTGGCCCTGCGCGGCATGGTCACACTGCCCACCGGACACGACGAAGTCTCGGTGGCCGCACCGAATTTCCAGGTCGACGCCATCGTGTCGCACTTCAACCCGGCTGTCGAAGTGTCCGGGTACGGCGGCGTGATCGTGCGCGGCAACCCCGAGGGGTACAAGCTGACCAACGGCCTGCGCTGGGGCGTGGGCGCGGCGTTTCCGCAGCGCCACTCGGGCGGCTTCCGCATCACGACCGAGCTGTTCAGCGAGATCTACTTCAATGACACGGTCACGGCTCCGGCCGGCGACGTCGGCACCGACGGATCGCCGGTCCCGACGTCGACCGTCCTGCGCGCGCCCGTCGTCGCGGCCGTGGGCGTGACGTGGCAGGCGCCGAACGGCTTCTTCCTGGGCGCCGGCGCGAGCTGGAACCTGTCGATGAAGGGCCGCGAGGACGCCAACATCGGCTTCGAGAACACGTTCCGCGACAGCAAGGGCCTGCAGCTGCGCATCGGCTGGCACCCGGGCGCGCGTCACCAGAATCCTGCGTCGCGCGTGCCGCCTCCGCCACCACCGCCGCCTGCACCACCCGCACCGCCGCAGCCGCCGGCCAACAGGCCGCCGACCGTCAAGGCCGCGTGCGATCCGTGCGAGGTCGAGGTCGGCCGCACGTCGACCGTGTCGGCCGATGGCCAGGATCCGGACGGCGATCCGCTGACCTACCAGTGGAAGGCTGCCTCCGGCACCGTGGCCAACCCGACCGTGCGCCAGTCGCCCTGGACCGCCCCGGCCCAGCCGGGTCAGGTGCCCGTGACCGTCACCGTCAACGACGGACGCGGCGGCACGGCCAGCGATTCGGTGACGATCAACGTCGTCAAGCCGCGCGAGTTCGTCTTCGAGGACGTGCACTTCGAGTTCGACCGCTTCAACATCCGGCCGGACGCGCTTGCCATCCTCGACGAGGCTGTCACCGCCATGCAGGCCAACTCGACGCTGCGCCTGACGATTGAAGGCCACACCTGCAACATCGGGACGGCCGAATACAACCTGGCGCTCGGCGAGCGCCGTGCGTCGGCGGTCCGCGACTACCTGGTCAGCCGCGGGGTCGGGGCCGATCGTCTGCAGACGGTCAGCTTCGGCGAAGAGCGGCCCAAGCACGACAACAGCCGCGAGGAAACGCGCCGCCTGAACCGCCGTGCTGCTCTCACGGTCCGGCTTCAGTAAGTAGAGGCTGGGAGGCTACAGGCTGGAAGGAGGCTGGAAGGGGACACCCCCTTCCGGCCTTTTTCTTTGGTTACGCCTCTCAGTCTCGCCCCCCGGTTCCGCGTCTCCTCGCAGTCCCCCCGCGATCCCCCAGGCCTCCCAGTCTTCCGGCCTCCTTCCAGCCTGCAGCCTCCCGGCCTCCTATAATCCCCCCATGTCCCCAGCCCCCGGCTCCTCGGCCCTCGACGCGCTCGTCGTCCAGCTGGCAGCCCCGGACCCGATCGTGCGCGAGAGTGCCGCCGCCAGGCTGACCGTACAGGGCGCCCGCGCAGTTCCCCTGCTCCGCGACCTGGTCGTTGCGTCAGACAAGCCAGCCGTCGCCCGCGCCGTCGCACTGCGCACACTCGGGGATATCGATCGCCCGGCCGCGGTCGACGCCGCGGCCGGGGCCGTTGCGGGCTCCGACGTCGCGCTCGCGCGGGCGGCCATCGACCTGCTGGGGGACGTCGCCCTGCAGACCGACGACCGATCGGCTGCCGACAGCGCGCTCGAACAGATCGCACGCCTCGTCCTCGAGCCGAGCCTCGGCGATCCCAGACGCCTGGCGCTGATCGAGGCGATCGATCAGCTGCCCGATGCCGTGAAGGCGCCGCTCATCGACGCGCTGGCCGCCGACCCGTCACCGGCTGTCGCCGCCCGCGCCGGGCTCGAGGCCCCCACCGTGCCGCGCGGCGCACTCGTCCGATGGAGCGACGACGGGCACCTCCCCCTGGAGGCCGACACACTCACGCAGGCACTCGCGCGTGACGGCGCGCGCGCGCCGATTACCGTGCTGCAGCATCTGATCGTTCGTGTGCGGGCACACGAACGAACGGCCGTCGATGCCGAGGCCTGGCGCCAGGCGCGCGGTCGGCTGCACGAGGCCCTGGCGCAGCGTGGCAGCCGCCTGGCGCTCTACGATTTGCGGGAGACGCTCGAGGATCGATCACGGTCCGTCGACGAGGCTTTCCTCGCCGCGGCGCACGCCATTGGCGATGTAACGTGCCTGGAGGCCGTCGCTGTCAGGTGGATACAGGCGGGAGACGACGACTCGCTGCGCGACCGGTTCGATCGTCTGTTTCACGCGATCGTGACGCGCGAACGCCTGCGTCGCCGATCCCCGGCCATCGTGACGCTGCTGAAACGCCACCCCGCTGCCGTGCCGCTCGCGGCACGGAAGTAAGAAGTTAGACCTGAGAAGTCAGAATCACGTCCGCCTTCGAAGTTCGAGCTTCCAAGTTCGAAGTTTGAAACCTTCTAACTTCTTACTTCACACTTCTAACGTCCTCCACCCGCCTCTTCCACCGATCGTCATCCCGATTCGGGAAGTCGGTGCGCGAGTGCGCGCCGCGGCTCTCCTCGCGACGCCGGGCGGCCCGCACGATCAGGTGCGCGACCGTCAGCAGACTCACGGTCCGCCACGCGTCGGTCGAGAGCGAGGCACCAGCCCCGCGCTGCGCCAGGACCTCGCCAGCGGCCGTCGTCAGGACGGTGTCGGCGGCCGTCAGATCTTCACGACTCCGATAGACGCCGGCCTGGCGCCACATCATGTCGCGGATCGCGTGCTCCTCGAGGGCCGGACGCAGCGGCGGACCTTCGGGTGCAGGCTCGACGATCGGTGTGCCCGCATGCGGCCAGGCGTCGCCACGCCAGCCACGCATCGCACGCCCGGCACGGCCGCCGAACACGAGCCCTTCGAGCAGGGAATTGCTGGCCAGGCGATTGGCGCCGTGCACGCCCGTGCAGGCCGCTTCACCGGCGGCAAACAGTCCCGGCAACGAGGTGCGTCCCTCGAGATCCGTGACCACGCCTCCCATCAGGTAGTGCGCGGCCGGCCCGACGGGCAGCCTGTCTGTCGCGATGTCGAGATCGACGCGGCGGCAGGCCTCGGCAATGGCCGGGAACCGATCGCGCACGAAGTCGGCCGGCAGATGGGCCAGGCTCAGGTACACGGGCCCGCCCGTCCGCGCCGACTCGAGCACGATCGCCTGCGAGACCCGATCGCGCGAGGCGAGATCGCCGCGTGGGTCGTAGCGATACACGAACGGATCGCCGTCGGCGTTCAGCAACCGCGCCCCTTCACCGCGCAGCGCCTCTGACAGCAGGTACCGCGGGGCGCCGGGCACGGCCAGCACCGTCGGGTGGAATTGCACGAACTCGAGGTCGGCCACCCGTGCGCCCGCGAGATACGCCAGCGCCACGCCGTCACCTGTCGCCACGGCCGGGTTGGTCGTCTCGCGGAACACCTGGCCCGCGCCACCGGTCGCCAGCAGCGTGGCCTGCGCGCGCGCTTCGACGAGCACACCGCGCTCGTCGAGGAACCGCACACCACGGACAGTCCCGTCCTCGGTTATCGCCTGCACGGCCGTCGCGTGATCGACGATCCGGATCGCCGGATGTCCCTTCAGGCGGGCGAACAGCACGCGGGCAATCTCGCGCCCTGTGGCATCGCGCGCGTGCAGCACGCGCCGTACGGCGTGAGCGCCCTCGCGCGCCAGATCGAGGTGCCCGTCAGGTGCCTTGTCGAACAGTGCGCCCCAGTCGATCAGTTCGCGGACGTAGGCCGGACCATCCGTCACGAGCATCTCGACCGCGCGCGGGTCACACAGGCCGTCGCCGGCCGTGAGCGTGTCGCTGGCATGCAGTTCCGGGGAGTCGTCGTCGCCGACGGCGGCAGCAATACCGCCCTGCGCATACCCGGTACTGCCGGCCCCGCGATCGGATTTGGTGAGCACGAGCACACGGCCGTGCTCGACGAGTTCGGCGGCGGCACGGAGGCCCGCGATGCCGCTGCCGATGATGAGATAGTCGGCCGAGACGCGTTCGATCACTGTGGCCTGTTATCCTAGCAGCCTGACGGCCGTCGACACGAGGCCGCTCGAGTGCTTCATGTCCATGACCCGCATCACCGTCACCAGCGAACGCGGCCCGTACCCGGTCCTCATCGGTTCGGGCAGCCTGGCCACACTTCCGCCCCTGCTCGATCGCCACGGCTTCGACAAGCAGCGGCTCGTCGTCAGCTCCGCCCCGATCTGGCGACTCCATGGCGGTCGGGCCCGGGGCCTGCTGGCACGCGGTGACCGGCCGGCCCTGATGGCGGTCGGCGAGCGGGCGAAGACGCTGGCCACCGTCGCAGGCCTCTACGACGCCTGCGTGAAGCGCACGCTCGATCGCGCGGCCGCCGTGGTGGCGATCGGGGGCGGCGTGGTCGGCGACGTGGCCGGGTTCACTGCGGCCAGTTACCTGCGCGGCATCGGCCTCGTACAGGTGCCGACGACGCTCCTGTCGCAAGTCGACAGCGCTATCGGCGGCAAGGTAGGCGTGAACCTGCCGGCCGGCAAGAACCTCGTCGGTGCCTTCTATTCCCCGTCGCTCGTGCTGTGCGACACCGACGTCCTCTCGACCCTGCCCCGCCGCGAGTTCCGGGCCGGCCTCTACGAGGTCGTGAAATACGGCGTCATTTCGTCGCCGAAACTCTTCACGCGCGTGGCAACGGGCCTCGAGGCAATCTTCGCCCACGATCCCGCGATGCTCCAGTCCATCGTGGCCGAATGTTGCCGGATCAAGGCGCGCGTCGTGATGAGCGACGAACGCGAGTCCGGTCCGCGCCGCGTGCTGAACTTCGGCCACACCATCGGCCACGCGCTCGAAGCGATCACCGGGTACCGACGCTTCCGCCACGGCGAGGCGGTGGGCTACGGCATGCTCGCGGCCGCGTGGCTCTCCACGCGGCGCGGCGCCCTCGCGGAAGCCGATCTCGCGCGCCTCAGCGATCTGATCGAGGCCATGGGCCCGCTGCCGCGCGTGACGGATCTCCGGGCCGCCGACGCCCTGGACGTCATCGCCCGCGACAAGAAGGTCGTCAGCGGACGCCTGCACTTCGTCCTCGCCGGCGGCATCGGCTCCACCGTCATCGTCTCGGACGTCACGACGCGCGAACTCGTGCTGGCCATGCAGGCGATCGGCATGCAGGCCTGATCGCGCTCATCGCATCGTCCTCGATGACACGCGCCTGACCACGCCGGGCGCCACCCGGGCGATCACCAGCTGTACGTCTGCCCGGGCGCGCCGCGGTCCGATCACGCGGACGCGCAGCACCACCACGCCGTTACTGTCGACGCGCGCGTCCCCATCTCCATCCGCCACGTCGTCTGACACCCACACGATCGCGTAGACGTCGTCCGGGAGGCCAGCGAACGGCAGCACGGATCCGGGAACCCCCTGCCCGAACAGGCGCCAGCGCGGGGTATCGACGCCCCAGGGATTGCCACTGTAAGCAGCCTGTTGCAGGGCCAGTGTCGCGGCCGGGGCATCGAACGGCCCGCCGCCGAGCGCCGGCGGCAGAACCAGCGAGCCGGCCAGGCGCGCCGACGTGCCCCCGCCAGGCACCGGCGTCCAGTCGGCCACACCCGCCAGTTCGTCGACGACGACATCGGCCACGCCCTCGGCCGCGTGATGCAGGCGCAGGCCATCACGGTGGTACGCGGCCATCAGGTGTTCGACGTCGACAACCAGACTGACGGTGAGGCCTATGGCACCAAGAATGACCGTCAGGAGCAGCACCGCAACGAGGACGGCTCCGCACTCGCTCCCAGCCCTCTCCCCTGTCCCGCTCGCGGACGGAGACAGCCGGGCCGCGTCAGTATGCGGCGCCGAGCGCCCTGGGCGTCGCATCGATGATCACCTCCATGTCCGGCACGAGACGCCGCGCATCGACCGCGCGCCCCGGGCGGAAAAACGCCGGCCCGCGCCCGCGCGCGTCGTCGGCCGAGGCCGCGAGCCGTACCGTCACGCGTACGGATCGGATCCGCAGTAAATCGGCATCGAACGTGTTGCCGCCCGATCCGCACCACGGACCGTCGGCCAGCGTCTCGATCGGCATCCTGACGTTCGCCGTGCCCGGCGGCGGCTCGGCAGCCAGGACGGGCACGCCGTCGGCGTCGAACCAGCACGTGGCCGCCCCTGCGTCGCCGCGCGCGGTCGCCGGCGCTCCTGGCGCCCCCCAGTACTCGAAGGCCACGGCCTCCACGTCGTCGACGATCGGCATGTCCGATCGATACCCGTCGTACACGCGCAACTGCCGACGCGCCGCGTCGAAGTAGTACGTACGTGTCTCGACGCCCACGGCGAATGCGCCGGCGGCGAACGACGACACCGACGCAGCCTGACGCGCAGTCACGGGCGCCGCGTCGCTGCCCGGCGGCCCGACCATCACGAAGTCGTGACGTCCCGACCACTCGAAAATGACAACGTGCGCCCCTTCCCGCAGGCCGCAGACGGGCCTGGCCGGCGGGCACCCATCGGCCTGCGCGAGTCGCAGATCGCCGGGCAGGGGCGACAGCAACCGCCCCGGCACCACACCCGGCGCCACGGCGACAGTGGTCAGGACGTCCTGGCGCGCCACCGTCGGGGCATCGGCGCCCGTGGTGCCGAGGCGCCGCGGGAGCACCACGGGGACGCAGCAGGCGAGACTGGCGCCCGGCGGACCTCCAGCGTCGGCCCAGGCACCCGCCTCGGCGATCGCGCGCCCGAGGATGTCCGCCACGGCGCGCGCGCGCTGCTGGAGATCGCCTGCGTCCGTCTGCGCGCGGGCCAGCGGCACCTGCGTGGAGACGAACAGCAGGACGCCTCCCATCACTGCCATCGCCAGGACTGACGCGACCAGCAGTTCGACGAGCGAGAATCCCGCATCGTCGACCGACACACGCCCCGTTCGACATGCCACCTGCCGCCTCATCCCGTCGTCCTCGCCTTCATCGTCGCCAGGTCGACGACGAGGAGTTCGTGATGCGTGTCGATGACGCGCACGCGCAGCACGACGAGATTCGGAAATGCGGGCGGCCGATCGACGGCCCATCGCCGGATGAACCGCGCGGCGGCCGGCGGCGACGGCCCGGACGCCAGCCATCGTCCCGTGTGATCGAGATAGTCGACGAATCCGGGCGTGTTGCCATCGAGTACGCCCGCCGGCGATGGCGACAAGCCGCTGCCGCCCGGACCTGGATCCGGACCGCTCAGATCCGTCACCAGATCCACGCTGTCCACCGGCGCAGCGGCCGATCCGAGGCCCCAGGGCAACGCCCGCAATTGCTCTAGTCGATCGTGCGCGAGCAGCACGGCGACCGTTGCGAGCCTCGCGCGGATGATCCCGCGCGCCGCCAGCGTCGTGAGCGCCCCCACCCCGCTGGCCAGCAGCACCAGCACGACGACGGCGACGAGGACTTCGACCAGGGTGAATCCCTGAGGATCACAATCACGACACGAGACCATGGTCCTGTCGCATTGCAACCGGCGATCCACCCGTCGAACGACGTTGGCGATCTCCGCCGAGGGCCACGTACACCAGGCGGCGCACGTGCGGACTCTCCAGCCGCTTGCTGAAAAGGCCAGTAGCCCCCTTCTGACCGGGAGCCTGCGTTTTTCAGCAGGCTTCGGGACGGATGGTCAGTACAGCGACAGATACCAGTCGAGCAGGGCATCGCCCCAGAGCGAGGCGACATACGCGGCAAGGGCGAGGAAGGCCCCGAACGGGAGGCGTGTCTGCAGCGATCGGCGCTTCGCGACCGTCAGCCCGATCCCGATCGCCGCGCCAGCCAGGCTGGCCAGGAACAGCACCACGCCAACCTGCCGCCAACCGAGAAACGCGCCAATCATCGCCAGCATCTTCACGTCGCCCAGCCCCATGCCGTCGACGCCCGTGGCGCGCTTCCACGCCCAGCGCACCAGGAGCAGCACGCCGGCGCCTGCCAGCGCGCCGAGCAGCGCGGCCACGGGCGCGGGCCCCGTCACGACGCTCAGCAGGATCCCGGCCGCAATGCCCGGCAGGGTGATGACGTCCGGCAGTCGCTGCACGTCGTAGTCGGTCCCGAACAGCACGACGAGCAGCGCCGTGAACAGCAGGTGATGTCCGAGCAGCAGCGGATCGGGCGGCAGCCACCACGCCTGGATGAGGAACAGCAGACCCGTCGCCACCTCCACCAGCGGGTAGCGGATGCCGATCGGGGCCCGGCACGCACGGCACCGACCGCCAAGCCACACGTAGCTGAGGACCGGGACGTTGTCGAACCAGCGGATGGGGTGACGACACGACGGGCACCGCGATCCCGGCGAGACAATCGAGTCGCCGGCCGGCAGGCGGGCGATACACACGTTCAGGAAGCTGCCGATCATCAGGCCGAACCCGAAGATCAGGAGAAGCGGGATGGTCATCACTTCCGGGTCGACTCCAGGCCGCGCGGCAGCGGCAGCAGGGACGACCCGCCGCCGATGGAGACCACGCCTGTGGCGGCATCGTAGGTGAAGGGTGTGCCCGCCCCGTCGACCGGCACGCCGGCCAGCAGGCGCGCCCGCACGAGGTCGGCCCAACCGGACGGGGCCTGCCCTGTCTCCCGCCGGTACCGCTCGACGACAGCGGTAAGTTGATCGATCGCATCGAGCGCCCGGATCTGCATCAGCGATCGCTCGGCCGCCGCGCGGATGTAGGGTTCGTCGGTATCGACGAGTTCCGACAGCATTCGTCGGGCCCCGGCGCGATCGCCGCCCTCGACGAGCGTCACGGCCGCCACCTGTCGCACCCACTCGGGCGCGCCCGGCATGCGCGACGCCCGATCGAACCATTGCGCTGCCTCCGCGAAATCACCCGTGTGCCAGTAGTGGACGAACCCTATGTCGTAGGCGTACTGCCAGTGATCGGGGCTGGCTGTCAGGCCCTTCTCGAGCAGCGCAATCGCCTGATCGGGCCGTCCCGGACCGTTCGGCGGATCCATGGCCAGGAAGATGGCGCCGAACCGGTACGCGATGTTGAAGTGCGGATCGAGCGTGGTCGTCAGGTCGAGCAGCGGGTCGAGCAGTTCGAAGCGCCCCTCCCACCGCGGCGACTTCCGGTCGCGGCCGTAGTGCTGGATGGCGCGCATCCAGTAGACATCCGACGCCAGCGCATCGAACGTCAGGAACAGGCGATCGGCCACGCGGCCCGATCGCAGATAGAGCAGGCGTGCTTCCGACACCGGCAGCGGGGCGTGCGTCTCGCGCGCGTGCAGCACGCCGGCCGCGATGACGATGCCGCCCACGGCGACGACGCCCGCGACGATCTGGCGCGACCGGCTCACTTGAACTCCCGCCGCGAGAACAGGGCGATCGCGCCGGCCAGGATCGCCGCGATGTAGACGGCCGCGTACGCCAGCGTGCCGGTGACAAATCCGGCTGGCAGCGGCAGGCCGTGCACGACCTGCGCCTTGATGTCGAAGGCCGAGAAGGCCGGCACCAGCCAGCCGACGGCCTGCACCACCCACGCGACCGCCGGCGCCGCGTCGACGACGTCGCCGAAGCCGCGGAGGTCGGCGCTCAGCAGGCCGGTCAGGTACAGGCCGAGCGTGAAGACCATCGACAGCAGGCCGCTCGACGAGAAGGTCGAGAAGAACAGCGCCACGGCAATCAGCAGCGAGAGCTCCGCGCCAATCATCACCATCACGATCAGCAGGCGCGGATCGAGGATCGGCGCGTCGAGCGCGAGCTGCGCCTCGACCGGCATCTGCGTCCACGCATACCCCAGCATCAGGTACAACGCCATCGTCATGCCGACGACGTTGACCATGACGGTGAGGACGAGTCCGAGGTACTTGCCGAGGATGAACTCGTGACGCGGGAGCGGCTTGGCCAGCAGCGCGAAAATGCTGCGGCGTTCGATCTCGCGCGCCACGAGTCCCACGCCGATGACCACGGCCATCACGACGCCGGCGACCTCGATGACGGCCAGCCCGAGGTCCTTGATGATCTTCACGTCCTGCCCGGCCGTGATCTGCGCGATCAGGACGGCGGAGGCGACCAGCAGGAGCGCGAACGCGCCGATGGCGTACAGGAGGCGATCGCGCACGCTCTCCTTGAACACGTGCCAGGCCACGAGGCCGATGCGACGGACGTTCATCGCGCCGTCCCCGCTGGCGTGACGGGCTCCCCGACCGCGCGCACGAACACGTCCTCGAGCGACGCGCGCCTGGGGCTGACGGACTCGAGCGCCGCGCCCATCGACGGCAGCGCGGTCACCAGCGTCTCGGGCCGCAGATCCGCGGGCAGATCGAGCGCATATCGCCCGCCCGCCAGCGGCTGCACCGTGGTACCCGGTGCCCACGCACGATAGTGATCGGCCTCGCCGCCGGACACGACGACGTGCCAGCCCGTGACATCGCGCGAGGTCAGGTCGGCCACGCGCCCGTGCAGGACGAGCCGGCCGCGTGCGAGCACCGCGACCTCGTCGCAGAGCTCCTCGGCGTCGGACAGGATGTGCGAACTGAACAGGACCGTGCGGCCGTCACGGCCCAGGTCCGCGATCATCGCGCGGACGTCGCGGCGGCCGATCGGGTCCAGCCCGGACATCGGCTCGTCCAGGATGACGAGCTCGGGATCGTTCACCAGCGCCTGCGCCAGACCCACGCGCTGGATCATGCCCTTCGAATAGCCGCGGAGCGGCCGGCGCCTGTCGGCCTCGAGCCCGACGCGATCGAGCACCGCGGCAGCCCGCTGGCGACGCGCCTCACCGGTCAGGCCGAACAGGCCGGCGAAATAGGTCAGCAGTTCCTCGGCCGTCAGGTGATCGTAGAACGTCGGGTTCTCGGGCAGGAAGCCGAGGCGCTGGTGCACCGCTGTGTCGCCCGGCGGCCTGCCGAGCAGATCGATGCGTCCGGAGGTCGGGCGCAGCAGGCCGAGCAGCAGCTTGAGCGTGGTGCTCTTGCCGGCGCCATTCGGCCCCAGGAGGCCGAAGACGCCGCCAGCGGGGATCTCGAGCGAGAGGCCATCGAGCGCCCGCTTCGGGGTGGGACGCCAGAACCCGGTGAGAAAGTCCTTTGTCAGGCCTTCGATACGGACTGCGGTCATGATCGCGTGGGGCCGCGACGTGACAGGTCCGTCGCGCGCCTTACTGAGCCTGTTGCCGGGCCGCCGCCTCGATCTCGAGGGAGATCGCCATTTCGAGCCCTTGAGGCTGCAATCCCCCGACCCGGACGCCATTGATGAAATAAGTGGGGGTCTGCGAGATGTTCAGCGCCCCCCCGTCCGAGATGTCCTTACGGATCCCGGGCAGCTGCTTCGCGTACTCAGCATCGAAATCGGTCACGCCGAGGATTCTTTGAGTCGCGGCGCGCAATTCGGCAGGCGTCGTGCCCTGATTGGCGTAGATCCAGTCAGCCATTTCCTGGTACTTGCCGCGATCTTTGGCCATCCGGGCCGCGGCGGCCGCATCGCACGCCGCCTCGTGGCCGCGCACCGTGGACATGTAGTGGAAGTTGCACGCCGCATCCAGGGGCCAGTCCTTGATGACGTATTTCACGGCGCCCGGCTGCGTCTGGGCAAACTTGTCGAGGACCGGCTTGTAGAGCGCCTCGGCCTGCCGGCACGACGGGCACTCGTAGTCGTTGAATTTCACGACCACGACCTTGGCCCCTTCCGGGTCGATGCCGAGATCGACGCGCGGCTGCTGGGCCCAGGCCGCCGCGAAGTCCGCGGCCGTGCCTGTTCCTGCCGCGGCCTGCTGCACGGGGTCTTCGTCCTTCGGGAACAGCGCCACGGCACCGACAAACCCTACGGCCACGAGCGCCACCACGACAATCATCCAGCGGCTTGTAGAGGACATCGGGGGTCATTTTGCCATGAAAAGAAGACCACGAGGCGACAAGGTGACAAGGCTACTGACTGGCGG
The DNA here is from genome assembly GCA_001724025.1 of Acidobacteria bacterium SCN 69-37. Classification (GTDB taxonomy): domain Bacteria; phylum Acidobacteriota; class Vicinamibacteria; order Vicinamibacterales; family SCN-69-37; genus SCN-69-37. The sequence goes on from MEDJ01000009.1 coordinate 355,112, forward strand.
CGGTGGGCGGGCGGCGGCGGGCGGCTACCGGCGGCGGGCTACCGGCGGCGGGCGGCCGTTCTTCGGAGCCCTGGGGCTTCAGCCCCAGGGGGCGCGCCGAACTTCGAAGTTCAAAGTTCGGCCTTCTCACTTATCCGAACTTCTGGCTTCTGGCTTCTGGCTTCTGGCTTCGAACTTCTGAGTTGCCCTACTGGATCGGGGAAATCGGCGAGACCCCGCCCACGGGCGGTCCTGACATCTGCGACTCGGTGGGCGCGGCTGTCGGGTTGATGTTCTGCCAGATGGTCATCGTGGTGTTGACGGCAAAGGCGCGGGCACCGGTCGTCCCCGGCCCGACAGGCGTGGCGGTGCCATAGAAGCCGCCGACGGTCTGCGTGCCGTTGCAGTCAGCCGGCGTGGTGACGCCGCCGCCCTGCGTCGACGCGCCCAGCGCGAACTGGAACCCGCTCTTGACCGGCGCGGCCATCGCCAGATCCGGCGGCACGAATGGCGTGCCGCTGCCCGCGGTGCCGAGCGTGACGTAGCCGTCGGCAAACGCGCCCTGACCACAGGCCGCTGCGTACGCGACCTGCGACGAGGTCGTGACGCGCAGCGTCGCAATGGCCGACGCCTCGTTGCCCGTCATACGCGATCGCAGCAACCCGGGAATCGCAATGGCCACGATGATGCTGATGATGGCCACGACGATCAGCAGTTCCATCAACGTGAACCCGTCCTGATCTGTCTGTCGGCCGCTGCCGATCATGATGGCCCTCCGGGAATGAGGAGTACGTGTGAGACGCCCGCCTTCCGAGCGTGCCGGAGAGCGGAGGCTCCCAGGCCCGAAACGAACGTGGGCGAGCGCAGTCACGTTCCTCACTTCTGACTTCTGACTTCTCACTTCCAACTTCTGACAAGAAAAAGGCCGGCGGCCTTTCGACCGCCGGCCCACATCGCACGTCGTCGTGCGCGTCGGTCTTACTGGATCGGCGCGGGGTTCGCCGTCGGCGCGGCGTTCATGGCCGTCACCGTGGGCGCCACACCCGTCGTGTCCTGCCAGATGGTCATGTTCGCCGTGACACCGAATCCACGCGTCCCGGTAGTCCCGAGCCCCGACGGCTCTGCGCGCGCCCAGAAGTTCGTTACCGGTGTGTTCGCGGCCGTCGTGCAATCCGTCACACCCGTGACCGCCGCACCACCGCCCATGTCCATGTCGAAGTCATAGCCGCTCTTGACCGGCTGCGCCACCGAGCCGAGGTCGGCCGAAATGAACCCCTGACCGCCGCTCGCCGGCGCCTGCCCGAGGATGGCGTACGTCGCCGCATAGCCGCCGTTGCCACACGCCGCCGAGTACGACACCTGCGACGACGTAGTCGTGCGCAACGAGGCGATGGCCGACGACTCGTTGCCCGTCATGCGCGCGCGCAGCAGTCCGGGGACCGCGATCGCCGCGATGATGCTGATGATCGCCACGACGATCAGCAGCTCGATGAGGGTGAAACCCTGCTCTCCTTTGCCCTTCATGTCCGTATGCTCCCTGTGTCTCATGAACCGAGTTCGAAACAAGCTCAACGCTTCCAATCGGCGCCAGCCTCGCGGGCTTGACGCAACACTGGCGCTCCATCCCTGGGTCATGCGCGCCGGCCCGTCATCAGGCAACTTGGGTGCCACACCTTCACCGGATGCTCAGACACGAACAACTCGTGCCTGAGCAAGAAGTTAGCATCTTCCGACCGGGAGAGGCACCTGCGCGGCGACGTCACCAGGCATTGCAGGATCCGCACTCGAAAGACGAATTCGGCGCGCGTTTGGCTTCTCCATGGCCACGTGCGGAGCCGGCCCCGCGTAGCCGTGTCGCCTCGTAGCCTTGTAGCCCTTCCCCCGAGGCTGAAGCCTCAAGGCTCCGAAGAACCCCGCCCCACCGTAGCCTCGTAGCCTTGTGGCCTCGTAGCCTTCCCCCCTGGGGCTGAAGCCCCAGGGCTCCGAAGGCCTCCCGGCCTTCCGGCCTCCTACGACAACTGTCCGATCAGCTCGAACAGCGGCATGTACATCGCGATCACGATGCCGCCGACGACGATGCCGAGGAAGCAGATCAGCAAGGGCTCCAGAATCGTCAGCAGGCCGGCAATGGCCACGTCGACTTCCTCTTCGTAGAAGTCCGCGATCTTCCCAAGCATCGTGTCGAGTGCGCCCGTGCTCTCGCCCGCGCCAATCATCTGCGACACCATCGGGGGAAATACGCCTGTCGCCTTGAGCGGCACCGAGATCGACTCGCCGCGCTCGATGCGCTGGCGTGCCTGCAGGATGGCCGATTCGATCACCGCGTTCCCCGAGGTCCGGGCCGTGATATCGAGACCGTCCAGAATCGGCACGCCCGAGCTGAGCAGCGTGCCGAGCGTGCGGCAGAACCGTGCCACAGCAATCTTGCGCAGGATGAGCCCAATCATCGGCGCGCGCAGCATCGTCTTGTCGACCCGCATGCGGCCGGCCGGCGTCTGGTAGTACCGCCGGAACATAAACGACACGCCGATGCCGCCAATCACCAGGAACGGCATGGCGACGATCACCTGCTCGCTCATCCAGATGACGATGCGCGTCATCAGCGGCAGCTGCGCGCCCAGGCCCGCGAACAGCGAGGTGAACGTCGGCACCACCTTCCACAGGATGATCATCACGACGATGACGGCGATCGACATGACGACCACCGGGTAGATCATCGCGGACTTGACCTGCGCGGCCAGCTTGGCCTGCTTCTCGATGAAAATCGACAGCCGCTGCAGGATCGTGTCGAGGATGCCGCCGGCTTCGCCGGCCGCGACCATGTTCGTGTAGAGCGCGTCGAAGGCGAACGGCCGCCGCGACATCGACTCGGCCAGGGTCGCGCCGCCCTCGACGTCCTCCTTCACCTTGGCGATGGCGCCCGCCAGCCGCTTGTCGGGTTCCTCTTTCGCCAGCAGTTCCAGGCACTGCACCAGCGGCAGCCCGGCGTCGATCATGACCGAGAACTGCCGCGTGAAGATGGCCAGGCTGCGGGCGGCCACGCGCCGCGCGAGCTTGCCCTCCTTCTTCTGCGCCAGTTCCAGCTTCGTCACCAGGATCTGTTCGCGACGCAGCGCGTCCTGCAGCGCTTCGCGGGATTCGGCCGCGCGCTCGCCCTTGACGATCTGTCCATTGCGGGTGCGTCCCACCCAGGCATACGTGGTCATCGGCCCACTCCCTGCATCGGCGGCCGCCGCACGCCCGCTGCGCCGGCCATCGCCGGCGGCAGGGGTGCGCCGCGTTCGAGCATCATGATCAGTTCATCGCGGTTCGACGACCGCTTCAGCGCTTCCTCGCGGGTGATCACCCGCCGCTCGAACAGCCGTGCGAGCGACTGGTTCATCGTCTGCATCCCGTACTTTTCCTGCCCGGCCTGCATCGTGCCGTAGATCTGGTGGATCTTGTCGTCGCGGATCAGGTTGCGGATCGCCGGGTTGGCCACCAGAATCTCGAGCGCGGCCACGCGCCCCTTACCGCCCGCCTTCGGCAGCAGCGCCTGACAGACGATGCCCTCGAGGACGAGCGAGAGCTGCGTGCGGATCTGCGCCTGCTGGTGCGCGGGGAAGGCGTCGATGATGCGCGTGATCGTCTGCGCGGCCGAGTTCGTGTGCAGGGTGGCCATCGTGAGGTGGCCCGTCTCGGCCAGCTTCATCGCCGCTTCCATCGTTTCGAGATCGCGCATTTCGCCGACGAGCACCACGTCCGGGTCCTCGCGCAGCGCGGCGCGGAGCGCCGCCGTGAAACTGTTCGTGTCGGCGTGCAGCTCGCGCTGATTGACGAGCGCGGTCTTGTGCTGGTGCAGATACTCGATCGGGTCCTCGATCGTCAGGATGTGCACGGGCTTCGACTGGTTGATGCGATCGATCATCGCCGCCAGCGTCGTCGACTTGCCGCTGCCCGTGGGCCCGGTGACGAGCACGAGGCCCCGCGGCCTGTCGGCCAGTTCAGCCAGCACGGGCGGCAGCCCGAGTTGTTCGAGCGCCTTGATTTCCTGCGGAATCAGACGATAGACCGCACCGACGGCCCCCTTCTGGTTGAAGAGGTTGCACCGGAACCGCCCCACGCCGCGCAGGCCGAACGCCATGTCGAGTTCGAGCGATTCCTCGAACTTCTTCTTCTGGGCGTCGGTCAGCACGCTGTACGCGATCGACTTCAGCACGTCGGGCGTGAGCACCGGCATGTCGGTCAGCCGCTGCAGATCGCCATCGACGCGCACCTGGGGCGGCGTGCCAATCGACAGGTGGAGGTCCGATCCTCCGAGATCGAGCGTGGTCTTCAGCAGATCGGGCAGATTCATCGTCATCCTTGTCGGCAGGGAGGCTGCAGGCTGGAAGGAGGCAGGAAGGCTTCCGGTCTCCTCCCGGCCTGTCGCCTCCCCGCCTCCCTACATGGTTTCCCTGACCACTTCCTCGAGCGTCGTCAGGCCCTTGCGCACCTGCTCGAGACCGCTCTGGCGAAGCGTCAACATGCCTTCGTCCATGGCCACGCGGCGCAGATCGCCCGACGGGGCGCCGGTGATGATCATTTCGCGCAGCCGTTCGCTGATTTCCATCACCTCGAACACGCCGACGCGGCCCTTGTAGCCCGACCCGTTGCAGCGGTCGCAGCCACGGCCGCGCATCGGCGTGACCGTGGCCGCGTCCTCGGGCGCGAAGCCGGCCTCGGTCAGCTCGACCGCGCTCACCGGGTGCGGCTCCCTGCACTGGCTGCAGATCCGGCGCACGAGCCGCTGCGCGGCGATCAGGTTCACGGAGTTGGCCACGAGGAACGCCTCGATGCCCATGTTCATGAGCCTGTTGATGCTGCTCGGCGCGTCGTTGGTGTGCAGCGTGGAGAGCACGAGGTGTCCGGTGAGCGCGGCCTTGACCGCAATGCCCGCCGTCTCGCCGTCGCGGATCTCGCCGACGAGGATGATGTTCGGGTCCTGCCGCAGGAACGATCGCAGGACCGAGGCGAACGTCATGCCGATCTGCTCGCGCACCGGCACCTGGTTGACGCCCGGCAGGTTGAACTCGACCGGGTCTTCGGCGGTCATGATGTTGACGTGCGGATCGTTGATCTGCGCGAGCGACGAGTAGAGCGTGTTGGTCTTGCCGCTGCCCGTCGGCCCGGTGACCAGCACCATGCCCCACGGCTTCCGGATCGCGCGCATGAAGCGCTCGAGCGCCGGCGGCTCGAACCCGAGCTTCGTCATGTCGAGCTTCAACCCCTCGGGATCGAGCAGGCGGAGCACGACCTTCTCGCCGAACAGCGTCGGCAGCACCGACACACGGAAGTCGATATCGCGATTGCGCCCGCGATCGACGAACCGCGCCTTGATGCGCCCGTCCTGCGGCAGGCGCTTCTCGGCAATGTCGAGGCGCGCCATGATCTTCACGCGCGAGACGATCGGATCGCGGAACTTGATGGCCGGCGTCATCACCGACTGGAGCTGGCCGTCGATGCGGAACCGGATCCGCATGTCCTTCTCGTACGGCTCGATGTGGATGTCGCTGGCGCCCTTCTGAATGGCCGAGAGCATCAGGGCGTTGACCAGCTTGATGATCGGCGCCTCGCCCCCGGCCTTCTCGAGCGAGGCCGCGTCGATTTCGGCAGCCTCGGCCACCACTTCGATGTTCTCGCTGTCGGTGCCCAGCTCCTGCAGCGCCAGGTTGGCCAGGTCGGCGCCCTTGCCGCCGCCTGTCGCGTCGCCGGGCATCGCCTTGCTGCCGTAGCACCGCGCCAGCGCTTCCCGGATGGCGCTCTCCGACGCGACGACGGGCTCGACGTGCAGGCCCGTCATGAACTTCACGTCGTCCATCGCGAAGACGTTCGTCGGGTCGGCCATCGCCAGCGTCAGCGTGGTCCCCGATCGCCCGACGGGCAGCACGTTGTACTTGGTGGCGCTCTCCGGCGGCACCAGGCGGACGACGGAGGGGTCGAGATCGAACTCGCGCAGGTTGATGGCCGGCACGCCGCAGTGGCGGCTCACCACGGCCGTGATGTCGTCGTCGGCGATGATCCCCAGCTTGACCAGACTGGTGCTCAGTCGTCCCCCATGCTGGCGTTGATGGTTCAACGCCTCCTGGAGCTGGACGGGGGTGACGCGCTTCTCGCGCAGCAGGAGTTCGCCTAATCGAACGGCCATGACACGTGAATCGTCACGGCCGATGGACACCTGAGCGGGCCGTCAGAAGCCCGCGCGCAGTGCCACCCCGAACTCGCGACTCTCGTCGGCCTGGCCCCGGCCGTAGTGCCCGTCGATCCACAGCCCCTGCCGCACGCTGACACTGGCGCCCACGGCCCCGGTCACGCGGCGATCCAGGGCCAGGTTCCACCGCACCCCGGACCGGACCTGGATCCGGGAACCGAGAGCCCATTCGCCCCCGGCCGCCAGCATCCGACGAAGGTCGCCCATCAGGTCGACCGTATTCAGGTCCAGGTCCATAGCAAGGGTCAGGCCATCGGCCGGCAGCACCGCCAATCCCATCCGGGTCTGCCGCGGCAGCCTGATGGCGACCCCGTTGGCCCCGTCGCCGAACTCGGGTGCCCGCAGGTTCTTGACCGCCAGGCCGAGCCGCACGTGCGGGGCCGAAGCCATCACCCCGAGATCGAGATCGACGGTGAACCGCGACCGGCCGTCGAGGTCGGCCAGCCGGTCGAGTGCCTGCCCCGCTGTCGGCGCATCGACATCCCCACCGGCCGCCGAGCCGCGCATGAACTTGACCGTCGAGCCGACGACCAGCCCCTCCATCACGGTCTGGAGCACCGTCACGCCCACATGGCTGACGCGAAGCGACTCGCCGGACAGGACATCGCCTGCCCCCGGGCCAGGCGAGACGCGATGGCGCTGCGTGGTGCCGTACGCGATCCCGATCGGCCAGGTCCCCAGGCTCGTGAACGTCGACCGGCCACGTCGCACGTCATCCGTGGGCCATGCGTCCTGATTACCAACCTGAAACTGATGCCACCCAATTGTCACGCCCGCCAGCTGCCCCGCCGACAGGCCCGCCGGATTCCAGTGCACGGCCGTCGCGTCGTCGGCCACGGCCACGAATGCCCCGGCCATGCCGAGCGCGCGCTCCCCTGCTGCCTCGAAGACGAGCTGTGCCGAGGCGGGTATGGCTAACCCCACCATCAGGACCAGCAGGCCCCCGACCGTCCCGATGCGACCCCTTCGCGTCATATCGTCGAGCGTATCAGCGTCAGGTCCCGGCAGGCGACCGGGTGGGTCGCCGTTGACCCGCCGCGTGCGCGCGGGGGATCCTGACGAGCGCGTTTCAAGACGCCGTCGTGCGCGCCCTGGCGCCCCGCAGGGGCCGAAGCCAGCATTTGCTTCCCTGGGGCTGAAGCCCCAGGGCTCCGACGTGAAAGTCCATCGTCGGTAGCCGGTCGACGGTAGTCGGTAGTCGGTGGTCGGTGGTCGGTGGTCGGCAGCCGGTAGCCGGTAGCCGGTAGCCGGTAGCCGGTGGTCGATCGCCGACCCCCCGTCCACGGAACGTCATCCACGCCATGTGCGTAAAGGGTTCCTGATCATGAGCGAAACCGCAGCAGTTCCCGCCGCCGCCCCGGGCCTGTTCGCCCGTGCCCTGGGCATGATCGTGTCACCCACGGACACGTTCCGCCCCGTGGTCGCTACACCCCGGCCGGTAGGCATCCTGTTCCTGGTCTGCGTGGTCATGGCGATTGGCGTGAGCCTGCCGCTGATGACCGAGGCGGGCCAGCAGGCGGCCCTGGCGACGCAGGTCGCGCAGACCGAGCGGATCACCGGTCAGCCCATGTCGAGCGACCAGTACGTCCAGATGCAGCAGGGCATGGCCTACGGCCGCTACTTCGCGGCCGGCAGCATGTTCGTCGTCATTCCCGTGATGACCGTGCTGTTCTCGGCGCTGTACTGGGCCTTCTTCAACATCGTGCTCGGCGGCAGCGCCTCGTTCGGCCAGGTGCTGACCGTCAACGCCCACTCGCAGGTGATCACGGCGCTCGGCACGCTGCTCGGGGCCCCGGTCCAGATCCTCCAGGGCACGTTCTCGCAGACAGGACCGTTCAACCTCGGTGCGCTCGCACCGATGCTCGATCCGGCCAGCGGTCTGGCGATCTTTCTCGGCGCGGTGACGTTCTTCGGTCTGTGGCAGACCATCGTCTCCGGCATCGGGCTCGGCGTGCTCTATCGCCGCCGGCCGTTCGGCATCATCCTCGGGCTCCTCATCTTCTATCTCGGCCTCACCGGGCTGTTCACGGCGGGCCTTTCATCGGTCATGGGACGGTAATTGATGACACGCAGGAAACTCCTCATCGGTGTGGCCGTGGCGGCGGTGCTCGCCATCCTGGCGTACGCCAACGGCGCCTGGCGCCGCACGCCCGCGACCGCCGTGACGGTCGAGTCGATCACGTCCCACGATCTCGAGGCCATCGTCTCGGCGAGTGGCAAAGTCCAGCCGGCCCGGCAGGTGAACGTCAGCGCCGAGACCATGGGCCGCGTCGTCTCGTTGTGGGTGGTCGAGGGCCAGGACGTCACGGTCGGCCAGCCGCTGCTCGAGATCGATCCGCGCAACCTCGAGACCGCCGTGCAGAACCGCGAGGCCAGCCTCGCCACGGCCCGCTCGACGCTCGAACAGACGAGGACGCAGGTCGAGAACGCGCGCGTGTCGCTCCAGCAGGCACGCGACACGCTGCGGCGCAGCGACGGTATGTGGGAAGCCGGGCTGCTGTCGCGCGATCAGCTCGAACGCGACCAGAACGCGGTGAAGATGCGCGAAACCGACCTGCTCGTGGCCGAGCAGTCGGTCAAGACCCAGGAACAGCGGATCCGCCAGGAAGACGCCAACCTCGCGAGCGCACGGCACGATCTCACGAAGGTCCGCATGGTGTCGCCCATCAACGGCATCGTCACGCGCCGGAACATCGAACTCGGGGAGACGGCCGTGGTCGGCACCATGAACAACGCCGGCACCGTGCTGCTGACGATTGCCGACATGGCCGTCATCGAGACCGAGATCGAGGTGGACGAGACGGACATCCCGCACATCAGAGTGGATCAGCCCGCGCGCGTCACCATCGACGCGCTGCCGAACCAGACGTTCACCGGACGCGTGACCGAAGTCGGCAACAGCCCCATCCAGACGACGGGCGCCACCACGGGCCGCGCGACGAACTTCATGGTGGTCGTCACGCTCGACGGGCAGGTGCCGAACGTCAGACCGGGCTTCACGTGCACGGCCGAAATCACCACCGCCACGCGCCAGAAGGTGCTGGGCGTGCCCATCCAGGCGATGACGGTCCGCGAATTGATCGTCGACGCACAGGGCACGATCGTGCCGCCGACGACAGCCGCCGACGGCACGCCCGCGCCCGTCACGCAGGAACTCCAGCCTGGCCAGAGCCGCAAGGAGTTCGAGGGCGCCTTCGTCATCCGCAACGGCCACGCGCTCTTCGTGCCCGTCGAGACCGGGATCGCCGGTGAGCGGTATTTCGAGGTCCTCAAAGGCCTGCAGGACGGCGACCAGGTGATTACCGGACCGTTTGCCTCCGTCAGGGCGCTGCGCGACGGCGACGCGGTCACGGTCGCCACGCCCCCGCGCACGGGCACGCGCTGATGAACCAGGTCCTCGAAGCGTTCGCGCTCGCCCTCCAGGCGATCTGGGCCAACAAGCTCCGATCGTTCCTGACGGTGATCGGGAACGTGGTGGCCGTGACGTCGATCATTGCCGTGGTGTCGCTGGTCCAGGGCCTGAATGCGTCGGTGGAAGCCGAGATCCAGTCGCAGTTCGCCGCGGACGCCTTCTCGGTCCAGCGCCGGCCGCTGACGCAGACCGACGAGGAAGATCTCCGCGCCGAGAGCAATCCGCGCGTCACAGCCGAGGATGCCGCGGCCATCCGGACCTTCGGCAGCACGATCGGCATGGTGATGGCCGAGAACCGCTCGAGCGCCGACGTGAAGTACCGCAACGAGACGCTCGAGAGCATCCAGATCCGCGGCGTCACGCGCGAGTACAACGACCTGCCCTCCACGCAGATCGATCGGGGCCGCGCCATCACGCCGACCGAGTTCGACGACGGGCGTGCCGTCGGCATCCTGGGCTTCGACGCAGCCGACAGGCTCTTCGGCACGATCGAGCCGCTCAACAAGATCATCACCGTGGCCGGTATCCACGTGCGCGTCGTGGGCGTGGCGCCGCAGCGGGGCGCCCTGCTCGGTCAGTCGCAGGACGAGTGGATCGTCATGCCGCTCCGCGCGTACCAACGCATTTTCGGCACGCGGCAGTCGCTCCAACTGACGGTCCGTCCCTCGTCGCCCGACCTGCTGCCGGCGGCGATGGACGAAGCCCGCGTGGCGCTGCGCGTGGAGCGGCGGCTGCGGGCGAGCGAGCCCGACAACTTCGGCGTCCTCACCGCCGACACGTTCCTGAGCCTCTACAACCAGGCGACGGCCGGCATCTTCGCCATCCTCATCGGCGTCGTCAGCCTGTCGCTCGTCGTCGGCGGCATCGTCATCATGAACATCATGCTGATGGTGGTCAGCGAGCGGACGCGCGAGATTGGCCTGCGCAAGTCGCTCGGCGCGCGCCGCCGCGACATCCTCTGGCAGATTCTCACCGAGTCGATCACGCTCTCGACGTTCGGCGGCATCTGCGGGACCGGCCTCGGCTTCCTGTTCGCCTGGGTGATCAGCCGCGTCAGTCCCCTGCCGGCCATCATCGAGCCCTGGTCGGTTGCACTCGGCATCTCGATGACGGCCATCGTGGGCCTCGGGTTCGGCCTGTATCCGGCCATGCGCGCGGCGGCCCTCGACCCGATCGAAGCCCTGCGGCGGGAGTAGCTGATGCGCTGGAGCCTGTTCAGCGAAATCGTGACCATGTCGTGGGACACGGTCCGGGGCAACAAGCTCCGATCGTTCCTGACCGTGCTCGGCATCGTCATCGGCATCACGTCCATCGTGGGCATGACGGCGATGATCCGCGGCTTCGACGAGTCGATCCGCGACCTGTTCCGCCAGCTCGGGCCGAACACGGTCTACGTGTCGAAGATGTCGGTGGTCAGCTTCTCGTCAGGCGCGGAATTCCGCGACCTGATCATGCGGCCCAACATCACGCTGGCCGACGCGGACGCGATCGAGCGATCCGCCCCGTCCATCGAGATGGTGGATCTTTCCGTGGGCGCCGGCGGCCCGGCCGGGCAGACCGAGCGGCTCTACTACCGGAACGAGCGCACGAAGCCGATGGCCGTGGCCGGTGCGAGCGCGTCGTGGGCGGACGTCTCGCAGATCCCGATTGATTCCGGGCGCTTCTTCACGCCCGGCGAGGTGCAGCGCCGCAATCGCGTGGCCGTGCTGGGCAAGGCCCCGGCCGAAGCACTCTTCCCCAACGTCGATCCGCTCGGCAAGGCGGTCCGCATCGGGTTCGAGCAGTACACGGTCATCGGTGTGATGGCGAAGCGGCCGAGTCCCGGCGGCTTCGATGCCGGCGTCGACGACTTCGTCGTCATTCCCTACACGACCTACGCGCGGCAGTACGGCATCCGCCTGACCGACCCGGCCCGCGGCACGATGAGCGGGACGATGATCGCGGCCGTGCCCCGGGACGGCGTGACGGTCGAGCAGGCGATGGCCGAGATCGAGGAGGTCATGCGCGTCCGTCACGGCCTGCGCGTCGACCAGCCGAACGACTTCGACCTCGTGACCCAGGACGCGTTCCTCAAGTTGTGGGAGCAGATCAGCCGCGCCACGTTCCTGGCGCTGGTCGTGCTGTCGTCGATTGCCCTGATGGTCGGCGGCATCGGCGTGATGAGCATCATGACGATCAGCGTGACCGAGCGCACGCGCGAGATCGGCGTCCGCAAGGCGCTCGGCGCGCGCCGCGTCGAGGTGCTGTGGCAGTTCCTGCTCGAGGCCGTGTTCCTGACCTCGGCCGGCGGCCTGCTCGGCATCGCCTGCGGCGCCAGCATCGGCTACCTGGTGCACTGGATCACCGGGTTCCCGATTTCGCTCCCCTGGTGGGCCTTCGCCATCGGCATCGGCTTCTCGGCCGGCGTCGGTGTGTTCTTCGGCATGATCCCGGCCGTCCGTGCGTCGAAGCTGGATCCGATCGAGGCGTTGAGATACGAGTAGGCTGGGAGCCTGCAGCCTGGAAGGCCGCGAGCTTCCTTCCTTCCAGGCTGCAGGCTCCCAGCCTCTATTTGATCCCGTCCGCGAGCAGCCCCACGGCGAGCGCGTACGAATGCGAGCAGTTGTAATCGAGCAGTGCGAAGTAATTGCGATAGACGAGGAACGACCGGCGCTCGCCGCGGACGAGCGACGCCTCCATATCGGCGCGCGGCAGCGCGTCGCCGCCGACGAGCCGCACGCCGAGGCGGCTCCACTCGGCCAGCGGCCGAGCCTCCGTCATCAGCCTGATGGCGCGGCAGCCTTCGGTCCGCATCGGGACCGCCCGATCCACGGCCGCCAGGACGCTGGACGACACCGCCACTTCGCGGCCCCAGCGCTCACCCTCCACCCACCCGGCGTTCTTCAGATAGTGGCCCATCGACCCGAAGACGTCGGGCAGCGACGTCCAGATGTCCGTGGCGCCGTCGCGATCGAAGTCCACCGCGTGCCGCAGGAAGCTCGACGGCATGAACTGGGGCTGGCCCATGGCCCCGGCCCACGATCCCTTCATCAGCTCGAGCGGCACGCCTTGATCGATCATGCGGAGCGCGGCGAGCAGTTCCGTCCGGAACAGCGCGCGCCTGTTGTCCCAGGCCAGCGTGGCCAGGGCGCGGACGGTCGGATACGTGCCGGTGAAGCGGCCGAAGTTCGACTCGAGCCCCCAGACAGCCGTCAGCACGCCAGCCGGCACGCCGTACTGGCTCGCAACACCGGCCAGCAGTTGCGCGTGTCGCGCGTGCATCTGCCTGGCTGTCGTCCGTGTGCGCGTCGTGAGACGCTGGCGGAGATAGGTATCGAGGCTCTGGACGATTTCCGGCTGGTTGCGGTCGCGCGAGACGACGACCGGTTCGGGCGTGAGCCCTGCGAACGCGAGGTCGAGCGTCGCCGGGGTGATGCCGGCATCGAGCGCGTCCTGACGCACATCCGCAAGGAACGCGTCGAACGTGGGCTGTGGGGAGGAAGCGGAGTCCTGCGAGGCGCTGATCGTCGTGACGGCCACGGCGATCAGGACACACACGGCAATGCGATGACGCATGCCGTTCACTCTACACGAGGCTGAGAGGCGCGTAGGGAGGCGACGCATGCGTCGCCTCCCTACGGCCCCCGCCCCCCTTACGCGCCGCCGGCCTTGCGCGGCGTCGTGACCTTCTTCGCGGCGCCCTTGACGGGCCGCGCGGCGCGGGCCTTCACGCCCGAGTCCTGGTCGTCCTTCTTGCGCCCGCCGATCGCCTCACGGATGCGGCCGCCGACGGTCTTCTTCTTCGGCTTCTCGGCCGCCGCCTTCTCGGTCGTCTCGACCGCGTTCGGATCGTACTCGCTGCCGAGCAGTTCCACCTCGGCCAGTTCGGCGGCGTCACCCCGACGGTGGCCGAGACGCAGCAGGCGCGTATAGCCGCCCGGGCGTTCGACGTACCGCGGCGCGATCGTCGTGAAGAGCTTCTGCACGATGGCCTTGTCGGCGATGTCCTGGGCGACGATCCGCCGCGCCGTCACCGCGCGCGCGCTGCCAGCCTCGGCGTTCAGGCTGCGCTTGGCCACCGAGATGATCCGCTCGACGAACGGCCGCAGTTCCTTGGCGCGCGCGACGGTCGTCTCGATCCGCTCGTGCCGGATCAGGTCCATGGTCTGGTTCCGCAGCATCGCGATGCGATGCTCCGTAACGCGACCGAGCTTTCTGTGTGCCACTCTGTGACGCATGATGCGATTCCTGCCTTCTGACTTCGAACTTCTATCTTCTCGGTTGCCCTACTCAGCGCCGCCCTGATCGAGCCGCATGCCGAGGCTGAGGCCGAGCGTCTGCAGGATGTCCTTGATTTCATTGAGCGACTTGCGGCCGAAGTTCTTTGTCTTCAGCATGTCGCCCTCGGTCTTCTGCACGAGCTCGCGCAGCGTGCGGATGTTGGCGTTCTTCAGGCAGTTGTACGACCGCACGGACAACTCCAGCTCCTCGACGCTCTTGTCGAGGTGCTCGTTGACCGACGCCGACAGCGGCTCGCCACCGCCCTCGAACGACTGGTCGCCCGCCTCGTCGATCCCGACGAAGATCGTGAAGTGATCGCGGACCAGCTTCGCCGCCAGCGACACCGCGTCGCGCGCCGTCACGGCCCCGTTCGTCCAGACCTCGAGCGTCAGCTTGTCGTAGTCGGTCGTCTGGCCGATACGGGCGGCCTCGACGATGTAGTTGACCTTCTTGACGGGCGAATGCACCGAGTCGATCGGGATCCAGCCAATGCCGAGGTCCTCGTCGAAGTTCTTGTCGGCCGAGACGTATCCGCGGCCGCGGCGGACGCGCAGCTCCATCTCGAGCTTCCCGCCCTCGCTGACCGTTGCGATGTGGGCGTCCGGCTCGAGGATCTCGATGTCCGCATCCGCCTGGATGTCGCGCGCCTTCACGTCGCCGGGCTTGGTGACGCGGACGACGAGCGTCTTGGGCTGATCGGTGTGGAGCTTGAGCGGCACCTGCTTCAGGTTGAGGATGATGTCGGTCGCATCCTCGACCACGCCCTGGATCGGCGAGAACTCGTGCAGCACGCCCTCGATCTTGACGGCCGTCACCGCCGCCCCCTCGATCGAGGACAACAGCACGCGGCGCATGGCATTGCCGACCGTCGTGCCGAAGCCGCGCTCGAACGGCTGGGCGTAGAACCGGCCAAACCGGTCCGTCAAGGTCTCACGCTCGAACTCGAGGCGCTTGGGCCTCTGAAAACCCTTCCACAACATGATCACAATCCTTTCGCTCGTCCGCCGTCCGCCGCTGACGCGGCACCGGCGAGACCAGACCTGCATTGATTCATCACCGGCCTCACGCCGCAGGTCTGAGAGCTGCGGGCCGGTGAGTGCGATAAAAACAAGTTAGAAGTCAGAAGTACGAAGTAAGAAGTTCATGAAAGTGAGAACTGAGAAGTCAGAAGTTCGAACTTCAAGGTTCTCACTTCCAACTTTCCGTCACTTCTTACTTCGTACTTCTGACTTCTAACTTGTCCCCAGCTGTTTCCTAGACGCGCCGACGCTTCGGCGGCCGGCAGCCGTTGTGCGGGATCGGCGTGACGTCGCGGATCGATCGCACGTCGATGCCCACCGTCTGCAGTGCGCGCACGGCCGACTCGCGGCCCGCGCCCGGGCCCTTCACCCGGACCTCGAGCGACCGCAGGCCGTACGTCTTGGCCGCGTTGCCGGCGGCCATCGCCGCCTGCGTCGCCGCGAACGGCGTGCCCTTGCGCGATCCCTTGAAGCCGATCGCCCCGGCGCTCGACCACGAGATCACCCGCCCGTCGGCGTCCGTAATCGTCACGATCGTGTTGTTGAAGGACGCCTGAATGTGCGCGAAGCCGTGGTGTACCACGCGCTTCTCGCCACGCTTCTTGAACGTCTTCTTCTTGCCCCTGCCGTCTCCGGCGCCCTCAGTCTTTGCCATCTCGTCCTCGGTTCAGTCGCGATCGGTCGGCGTCGGCCGCCTACTCGGTCTTCTTGCGCGCCACGGCGCCCTTGCGCGGGCCCTTCCGGGTGCGTGCGTTGGTGCGCGTCCGCTGGCCGCGCGCCGGCAGATTGCGGCGGTGCCGCGATCCCCTGTAGCTCCCGATCTCCACGAGCCGCTTGATGTTCATCGAGATCTCCTTGCGGAGGTCACCTTCGACGCCCCCCTGCTCCTCGAGCACGCGCGAAATCTTGCGGACATCGTCTTCCGACAGGTCCTTCACGCGGATATCGCCGCTCACCCCGGCGGCCGTCAGCACGTCGTTCGACCGCTTCCGGCCAATGCCGTAGATGTACGTGAGACCAATCTCGATGCGCTTGGTCCGCGGAAGATCCACACCTGAAATACGAGCCATATCTGGTACCTCTGCGACAACTTAGAAGTTCGAAATGAGAAGTCAGAAGTCTTGAAAAGTTCGAAGTTCGAACTTCGAACTTTTCCGCACTTCCAACTTCTTACTTCCAACTTCTAAACTGCACTCCCTATCCCTGCCGCTGCTTGTGCTTCTGGTTGCTGCAGATGATCCGCACGACGCCCTGGCGCCGCACGACCTTGCACTTGTCACAAATCCGCTTCACCGATGCCCTGACCTTCATGGAACCCTCTTTGATCAAGCCAGAAGTTAGAAGATCTGTCTTCTAACTTCCAACTTTCCTCACAATCCGTCCCCGCCCGCTGTCGAGGGGGCTCACGTCCACCAGCACCCGGTCTCCCGCCACGAGCCGCACGAAGTTGCGACCCAGGCCGGACGCAGGATGCGCCGTGATCGTTCGGCCGTCAACGGTCACGCGGTACAACGCGTGCGGCAGCCGCTCGATCACCACCCCTTCCACCGTCACCGCGCGTCCCTCGCGCGACGCCACGACGCTCCGCTACCCTGCCGCCGGCGCCGACGTCCGCGGCGCGCTCAACACGAGCGGACCAGCGGCCGTCACGGCGACCGTGTGCTCGAAGTGCGCCGCCAGGCTGCGATCGCGCGTGATCGCCGTCCAGCCATCCGACAACACCTTCGTCTCCGGCCGGCCCATCGCCACCATCGGTTCGATGGCCAGCACCATGCCCGCCTGTAGCTTCGGGCCGCGTCCCGGCGCCCCGTAGTTGGGCACCTGCGGATCCTCGTGCAGCTTCTCGCCAATCCCGTGCCCGACGAACTCGCGCACGATCGCGAACCCGTGCGCCTCGACCCACTGCTGCACGGCGTGACTGACGTCCGAGAGCCGGCCCCCGACCTGCACCTGCGCAATCGCCCGATCCAGCGATTCGCGCGTCACCTGCAGCAACTGCCGCGTCGCCTCGGGCACCTCGCCCACCGCCACCGTGGTCGCCGAGTCACCGTAATACCCGCCGAGCTTGACGCCCATGTCGATCGAAATGACGTCCCCGCGCGCCAGCACCCGCGTCCGCGACGGAATGCCGTGCACGACCTCCTCGTTGATCGACGTGCACAGCGTGGCCGGAAACCCGCGATAGCCCTTGAACGCCGGCTCGGCCCCGCCGTCACGCACCAGCCGCTCGGCCATTTCATCGAGGTCCCAGGTGCTGACCCCTTCAGCCACCGTCGCCTCGAGCGCCGCCAGGACATCGGCCACCAACTGGTTGGCCGTCAACATCCGGGCGATCTCGGCTTCCGACCGGCAGACAATCACCGCGCCCCCAACACCGACGCCACCGCCGACGAAATGTCCGCCGCCACGGCGTCCTGTGGCTGATCGCCGTCGACCGACCGGAACGTCGACCGGCGCCGATAGAACTCCACGATCGGCCGCGACTCCTGCTCGTAGACCCGCAATCGTTCCCGTACCACCCGCGCGTCGTCGTCGCCGCGCGCGATGAGCGGCCCGCCGCACGCGCTGCAGACCGCCAGGACCGCCGTCGCCGGCATGCCGCACTTGGCGCAGATCCGCCGCGTCTGCAGCCGCTCGAGCAGCGTCGTGTCCGGCACCTCGATGTCGACCACCACCAGCGGCTGCCGATCGTCGAGCAGGTGATCGAGCGCCTCGGCCTGGTTCAGCGTCCGGGGAAACCCGTCGAGCACGAACCCCTCGCGCGCATCGGGCTCGGCCAGCCGTCGCCGGACGATCCCGATCACTACATCATCGTCGACCAGGCGCCCCGCGTCCATCGTCGCGCGCGCCTGCTTGTCGAGATCCGGGTTCGCCTGCCGCGCCTGGCGCAGCACGTCACCCGTCGAAATCCGGGGAACCTGCCGCGCCTGCGCAAAGCGCCCGGCCTGGGTTCCCTTCCCGGCCCCCGGGGGGCCCAGCATCACCAGTCGTACCGACACGTCGCGCGGCCCCTACGCCCGGCGGCTGCGCACGCGGGTCTTCTTCATGAAGCCGTCGTAGTGCCGCATGATCAACTGCGATTCGACCTGCTGCACCGTATCCATCGCCACACCGACGATGATCAGCAGCGACGTCCCGCCGAAGTAGAACTGGACATTGAGCCCCTGCGTGATGAACTGCGGCAGCACCGAGTCGAGCCACGGCCCGATGAACGGGATCGGCTCGACGCGGAAGCCCATCATCAGGATTTCCGGCAGCAGGGCAATCAGCGCCAGGTAGACCGCTCCGGCAAGCGTGATACGCGCCAAGATCGCGTCGATGTGCTCGGCCGTCCGCTTGCCCGGCCGGATCCCCGGCACGAAGCCCCCGTACTTCCGCATGTTCTCGGCCACGTCATCCGGCTTGAAGATGATCGCGGTATAGAAGTACGCGAAGAACAGGATCAGCGTGACGTACAGCAGGTTGTAGAGCGGGAAGCCCATCGCGAGCTGCCCGATCGCCGCGCTCAGCCAGGCGTTCTCGAACATCCCGCCCGGATCCACGATCGGCTTCATCGTCTGCGGGAACGCCAGGATCGACGAGGCGAAGATGACGGGCATGACGCCGCCCGTGTTCACCTTCAGCGGGATGTGCGTGCTGGCCCCGCCGTACATCTTCCGTCCGACCATCCGCCTGGCGTACTGCACCGTCACGCGCCGCTGGCCGCGCTCGACGAACACGACCGCGCCGACGATCACGACCATCAAGGCGAGCAGCACCAGAATCACGAGCGGCCCGAGCTCGCCCGTTTCCATCTGCGTCAGCGTCGAGAGGACCGCGCGCGGCAGCCCCGACACGATGCCGGCGTAAATCAGCAGCGACATCCCGTTGCCGATGCCGCGCTCGGTAATCTGCTCACCGAGCCACATCACCAGCACGGATCCGGTCGTCAGCGTCAGGACCGTCAGGAACCGGAAGCCCCAGCCGGGGCTCTCGACAATGGCGAAGCCGCCTGCCTGGCCGGCATTCTCGAGAAACACGGCGATACCGAGCGCCTGGACGACACTGAGGATGATCGTGCCGTAACGGGTGTACTGCGTGATCTTGCGGCGCCCGAGCTCCCCCTCCTTCGAGAGGCGCTCCAGGTAGGGCGACACGACCGTCAGCAACTGCAGGATGATCGACGCGCTGATGTACGGCATGACGCCGAGCGCGAACACCGTCATCTGCGACAGGTTGTAGCCCGAGAACATGTCGTACAGGCCGAACAGGTTGCTGCTCGCCACCTGGTTGGCCAGTTCCTGCAGGGCCTCGATATTGATGCCCGGAATCGTCACGTGTCCGCCGACCCGGTACGCGCCGAGCAGGCCGAACGTGAACAGCAGCCTGTTGCGCAGCTCCGGGATGGCGAAGATGTTCCTGAGACTGTCCATAAGAGTTCTCGAGGTCGCGGCCCCTCCGACGCCGGAGGAACGCGTCCGCGCCGACCGCGTCGGCCCGGACGCCTGTGTGCCCCGCTACGCCAGGACTTCCGTCGTCCCGCCGGCGGCCGCGATCTTCTGCACCGCGGTCCCGCTGAACTTGTGCGCCGTGATCGAGAGCGCCTTCGCGATCTCCCCACGCCCCAGCACCTTGATCGGCAGCCGCGCGTCGCGCACGATGCCGCGCGCGTGCAGTACCTCGGGCGTCACGGCCGACCCGGCATCGAACACTTCGGCCAGCGTGTCCAGGTTGACCACGGCGTATTCCACCCGGAACGGGTTCGTGAACCCGCGCTTGGGCAGCCGCCGGTGCAGCGGCATCTGGCCGCCCTCGAACCCGCGCTTGAAGCGGAAGCCCGACCGCGACTGCGCACCCTTGTGGCCGCGCGACGCCGTCTTGCCGTGGCCCGATCCGGGCCCGCGGCCCACGCGCTTCTTCGGCTTCTTCGCCCCGCGAGGAGGACGCAAGTTGTTGAGCCCCATATCTCCCGTATCCCTTCCTGCCGTCCGCGCGGCGTTACTCGTCCACCCGGACGAGATGGCGCACGCGCAGGATCAGACCGCGGGTGGCCGGTGTATCGACCACGTCGACCGTCTGGCGGATCCGCCGCAGGCCGAGGCCGCGCAACGCCAGCTTCTGCGCCTTCTCGAAGCCGATTCCGCTCCGGACTTGAGTCACCTTCAGATGCTTCATAAAACCTCGATCAAGTCAGAACTTGGAAGTTCGAAGTAAGAAGTTAGCCAGCCTCGAAGCTCAAAGTTCGAAGTTCGAACTTTCCCGCACTTCTGACTTCTGCCTTCTCACTTCTAACTTGCCTTCCCAGGCGCCATCAATTCCTCGACGTCCTTGCCGCGCAGGCGCGCGACGCGCTGCGGATCGCGCAGCCCCTCGAGCGCCGCGAACGACGCCCGCACCACGTTGTGGTGATTGGCCGATCCCAGTGACTTCGTCAGGACGTTGCCGATGCCGGCCGACTCCACGACGGCGCGCACGGCGCCGCCGGCGATGATGCCCGTGCCGTCGGGCGCGGGCTTGAGCAGCACGGCCCCGGCCCCGAACCGTCCGACGATCGGGTGCGGAATCGTCGTGCCGTTCATCGGCACCCGAATCAGGCCCTTCTTCGCCGCCTCGATCGCCTTCTTGATCGCCGAGGGCACTTCCTTGGCCTTGCCGATCCCGAAGCCCACCACGCCGTGCCCGTCGCCGACGACGACCAGCGCGCTGAAACTCAGGTTCTTGCCGCCCTTGACGACCTTGGTGACGCGGCTGATGTTGACGACCGTGTCCTTCAGCTCGAGCTCGGCTGCGTCGATCTTTTCACGAAAGTACGCCATGTGTTTTCCCTAGAACTCGAGACCGGCCTTGCGGGCCGCGTCGGCTACCGCGCGGACGCGGCCGTGATAAAGGTTGCCGCCGCGGTCGAAGACCACCCGCGTGATGCCGTGCGACTGGAGCCGCTCGGCAATGACCCGGCCGACCGCCTCGGCCCCCGCCAGGTTGCCGCCGCGCACCTCGCCGCTGAACACGTCCTTCAGGCCAGGTTCCGTGCTCGACGCCGCCGCGACCGTCCGGCCCGTGAAGTCGTCGATCACCTGTGCGTAGATGTGCGCCACCGATCGGAACACCGACAGGCGCGGGCGCTCGGCCGTCCCGCGAATCCGCTTGCGCAGCCGCAGCCGGATCCGTTCGCGTCGATCTTTCTTCGTTCGAATCTGCATGATTTCGCTCCGCCTGGACGGGACCGACGCCGCGGCCCTACGCCCCGGTCTTGCCGACCTTCTTCTTCAGGACCTCGCCCGTGTAGCGGACGCCCTTCTGCTTATAGGGATCCGGCTTGCGCATGCCCCGGATGTTGGCCGCGACCTGCCCGACGAGCTGGCGATCGATGCCGCTCACCGTCACGTGCGTCTGCTTGTCGACCGCGATATCGATCCCGGCCGGGATGTCGAAGACGACCGGGTGCGAATACCCGAGGGCGAAGACCACCTGCTTGCCCTTCACCTCCGCGCGGTACCCGACCCCGACGATGTCGAGTTCGCGGGTGAAGCCCTTGGTCACACCGTCGACCGCGTTGGCCACCAGCGTCCGCGCCAGGCCGTGGAACTTGCCCAGGGCCGGATCGGGCCGCTCGGTCGCCGCCACGAGTTCGGCGCCCTTCAGTTCGAACGTCACCCCGCGCGGCACGCGCTGCGTCAGCGTGCCCTTGGGGCCCTTCACCTCGACCGCCTCGGGATGGACCGTGATGGTCACACCCTTCGGGACCGGAATCGGTTTCTTGCCAATACGGGACATGTCGACACCCTCACCAGACGTTGCAGAGCACTTCGCCGCCGACACCAGCCTTGGCGGCTTCCCGTCCGGTCATCACGCCCTGCGAGGTCGTGAGGATCGTCGTGCCGAGTCCCCCCAGCACCTTCGGGACATCGTCGCGGCCCACGTAGGCGCGACGGCCGGGCCGGCTGACGCGCTCCAAGCCCGAGATCACGTTCTCGCCGCGCGGGCCGTACTTCAGGATCACGCGGATCACCTCCGGCGTCCCCTCGGACGGCGGCACCTGCTTGTAGCCCGCGATGTAGCCCTCCTGCTCGAGGATCCGGGCGATCTCGCGCTTGAAACGCGACGCCGGGATGTCCACGCGCGGATGACGGGAGCGCACCGCGTTGCGAATCCGCGTGAGCATGTCTGCGATCGGGTCGGTCATATCTGAAACCTTGCTCAACTAAGAAGTTAAAAGTCAGAAGTTTGAAGTTCCGGCAAGCAAGAAGCGAGACCTTCGAAGTTCGAACTTCTCACTTCGAACTCTTCCGCACTTCTGACTTCTCACTTCTAACTTCCAAATTCATCACCAGCTGCTCTTGACCACCCCGGCCACTTCGCCCCGCAGCGACAGCTCGCGGAAACAGAGACGGCAGAGCGCGAACTTCCGGAGATAGGCCCGCGGCCGGCCGCACTTCTGGCAACGGTTGCGGTGGCGAATGGCGTACTTCGGCTTCTTCTCGAGGTCCTTGACGGTCTTTGCAGTGGTTGCCATCGTGTTGCTGTCCTGGTCGTCGGAACGCGCGTTTTAGTTCTGCCGGAAGGGCATGCCGATCAACTGCAGCAGCCGCCGGGCTTCCTCATCGGTCTTCGCGGTGGTGACCACCGAGATGTTCATCCCCCGGGCCTTGTCCACCTTGAGGTAGTCAATCTCCGGGAACAGCAGCTGGTCGCGCAGGCCCAGCGTGAAGTTGCCACGGCCGTCGAACCCGCGGGCCGACACCCCGCGGAAGTCGCGCACGCGCGGCAGCGCAATCGCAATCAGCCGATCGAGGAACTCGTACATCCGTTCCCCGCGCAGCGTGACCATCGCGCCGATGGGCATGCCCTTGCGCACCTTGAACTGCGCAATCGACTTCTTCGCCCGGGTCACGGCCGCCTTCTGGCCCGTGATCTTCCCGAGCTCCTCGGCGCCGGTGTCGACGACCTTGCTGTTCTGCGTGCCCTCGCCCAGCCCCATGTTGACCACCACCTTGGTGATCTTGGGCACGGCCATCACGTTCGGATAGCCGAACTCCTTGCGCAGCGCCGCGATGACGTCGGCCTGGTAGCGTTCTCTCAAGCGGTTCATTTGTCGACCACTCCCTTGCACTTCACGCAGTACCGCACGCGCTGCCCGTCGTCCTGCAGCCTCCGCCCGACGCGTGTCGACGCCCCGCACTCGGGACACACCAGCTGCACGTTCGACGTCGCCAGCGACGCCTCGCGCTCGACGATCCCGCCCTGGATGTTGCGCTGCGGGTTCGGCTTGGTGTGCCGCTTGATGACGTTGACGCCCTCGACCACCAGCCGCCCCTTCTCGGGGTGCACGCTCAGCACGCGCCCGCGCTTGCCGCGATCGCGCCCCGCGATCACCAGGACGGTGTCGTTCTTCTTGATAGCCGGAACTGGATGACTCATGGCTCAGAGCACCTCAGGCGCGAGCGAGATGATCTTCATGAACCGGCGCTCACGCAGTTCACGCGCGACAGGCCCGAACACGCGCGTACCAATCGGATCCCCGTCGTTGTTGATCAGGACGGCCGCGTTGCGGTCGAACCGGATATAGCTCCCGTCGCGCCGGCGCACTTCCTTGCGGGTGCGCACGATCACCGCCTTGACGACCTGGCCCTTCTTGACCGTCGCATCGGGCGTCGCTTCCTTCACCGACGCCGTGACGATGTCGCCGATACGGGCGTAGCGGCCCGTGGATCCGCCAACCGGGTTGATCACCGCGATGCGGCGGGCGCCCGAGTTGTCGGCCACGTCGAGAATCGATTGCATCTGCACCATGGCTAGACCCCCTTCGCCCGTTCCACGATCCGCGTCACGACCCAGCGCTTGCGCCGCGACATCGGCCGCGCCGGCACGAGGGCGACGCTGTCGCCCACCTTCGCCGCCCCGTCCTCGTCGTGCGCCATGAAGCGCGACGTCAGCCGCTGCAGCTTGCCGTATATGCCGTGCCGCACCTGCCGTTCGACAGTCACGACCACGCTCTTGGCCATCTTGTTGCTGACGACCTTGCCCACGATCTCCGTTTTCGCCATCGCGTTAGCCCCTGCCGCCCTTTTCCTGCAGCACTGTCCGGATGCGCGCCAGTTCCCGGCGCAGCGGCTGAATCCGGTTACCCGATTCCGCCTGGCCCATCGACCGCTGCAACCGGAGGCGGAACACCTGATCGTCCAGGTCCCGCGCCCGCTGTTCCAGGTCGCTCACCGAGAGGCTGCGCAGCTCGGCCAGTTGCTCGACCACCTTCATGACACCTTCTCCTCGGCAAACCGCGTGGCAAAGCGCGTCTTCAGCGGCAGCTTCGCCGCCGCCAGCCGCATCGCCGCCCTGGCGTCGGCCACCGACACGCCTTCCATCTCGAAGAGGATGCGTCCCGGCGCGATGACCGCCACCCAGCCCTCGGGCGATCCCTTGCCCTTGCCCATGCGGGTTTCCTGAGGCTTCTTGGTGATGGGCTTGTCCGGAAAGACCCGGATCCACACCTTGCCGCCACGCTTGATGCCGCGTGTCAGCGCCACGCGCGCCGCCTCGATCTGCCTGTTGGTCAGCCAGCACGGCTCGAGCGCCATCAGCCCGTAGTCGCCGAACGCGACCGACGATCCCCGCCAGGCCAGGCCGCCCATGCGCCCCCGATGCTGCTTCCGATACTTGACCTTCTTCGGCATCAACATGATGACAATCCTGTGTAACTCAGAAGTGAGAAGTGAGACGTAAGAAGTTCGTCGAAGTGCGAAGTGAGAACGTCGAAGTTCGAACTTCTAAGTTCGCCGAATTCTGACTTCTAACTTCTGACTTCCAACTTGCTCTTCCCTATCCCCGTGCCGCCCTGCGCGGCTGGCGGTATTCCTCGTCGCGACCGATGCGCGGCGTCAGGCGCTCACCCTTGTAGAGCCACACCTTCACGCCAATCGCGCCGTAGGTCGTGAACGCTTCGGCAAAGCCGTAGTCGATGTCCGCCCGGAGCGTCTGCAGCGGCAGCTGTCCGTGCAGATACCACTCCGACCGCGCGATCTCGGCCCCGTTCAGCCGCCCCGACACGCGCACCTTGATGCCGCGCGCGCCGAAGCGCAGCGCCGACTCGACCGCCTTGCGCATGGCCCGGCGGAACGCAATGCGCTTCTCGAGCTGCGCGGCCACCGACTCGCCGATCAGCTGCGCGTCGAGTTCGGGCTTCTGGATCTCGAGGATGTTGATGAACACCTCGCGTCCCGTCACCTTCTGCAGCTCCTGCCGCAGCTTGTCGACCTCGGTCCCCTTGCGACCGATGATGATGCCCGGACGCGACGTGTGGATGTCCACCTTCAGCTTGTTGGCCGCCCGCTCGATGTCGATCCGCGAGACGCCGGCGTGGGCGAAGCGGCGCTTGAGCTTCTGGCGCAGCTTCAGGTCCTCGTGCAGCAGCTTCGAGTAGTCCTTGTCGGCGAACCAGCGGGACCGCCACGTCTTGTTGACCCCCAGCCGGAAGCCGTACGGATGTACTTTTTGACCCATAGTCTCGACCTACTCCGCTGCCTGTGCCCGACGACGTGCCCGCGGGATCCCGGCGGCCGGCGTCTTCGCCGGACGCTCGGCCACCTCGACCGTCAGGTGCGCCATGCGCTTCACCACCCGGAACGCGCGCCCCATCGGGGCCGGCCGGATGCGCTTCATGCTCGGCCCCTGGTTGGCGAAGCACGCCTTCACGTAGAGCCGGTCGACATCGCCGCCGAAATCCGGCCGCTGCTGCGCGTTGGCGATCGCCGACCGCAGCGCCTTCTCGATGTCGCGCGCGATGAGCTTGCGCGAGAACTGCAGCGTCGCCAGGGCCCGCCCCACGTTCGCGCCGCGGATCTGATCGAGTACCAACCCCGCCTTCTGCGCCGACGTCCGGACGTATTTCGTGGTCGCCTGTGCGCCCGCCATCAGCGGCCTCCCTTGCCGGCGACCTGCGCGGCCTTCTCGGCCTTCGTCGTGTGGCCCTTGAACGTCCGGGTCGGCGCGAACTCACCGAGCTTCTGCCCGACCATGTTCTCGGTCACGTACACCGGGATGAACTTCCGGCCGTTGTGCACGGCCAGCGTATGGCCCACCATCTCCGGCACGACGGTCGAACGCCGCGACCAGGTCTTGATGACCTTCTTCTCGCTCTCGCGATTCATCGCTTCCACCTTCTCGAGGAGGTGGAGGTCGATGAACGGCCCCTTCTTGAGTGATCTGCCCATGGTGATTCTCGCGTTACTTCTTGCGGCGTTCGAGGATGAACCGATCGCTCCGCTTGTTGCGGCGCGTCTTGTAGCCCTTGGCCGGCTGGCCCCACGGCGACACCGGATGCCGGCCCCCCGAGGTCTTGCCCTCGCCGCCTCCGAGCGGATGATCGACGGGGTTCATCGCCACGCCGCGCACGTGCGGCCGACGCCCCAGCCAGCGGCTGCGTCCCGCCTTGCCGATCGAGACGTTTTCGTGGTCGATGTTGCCCACCTGGCCGACCGTCGCCAGGCACTCGACACTGATCTGCCGCAGCTCGCCCGACGGCATGCGCAGCGACGCGTAGTCGCCCTCGCGTGCCACCAGCTGCACGGACGATCCGGCCGACCGCGCAATCTGTCCGCCCTTGCCCGGCTTCAGCTCGACGTTGTGCACCTGCGTGCCGAGCGGAATCGCCTTCAGCTTCAGGCAGTTGCCCGGCAGGATGTCGACGCCCTCGCCCGACATCACCGGATCGCCGACCTTCAGGCCGAGCGGGTGGAGGATGTAGCGCTTCTCGCCGTCGGCATACGTCACCAGCGCGATGCGTGCCGACCGGTTCGGGTCGTACTCGACCGTCGACACCGTGCCGGGAATCCCGAACTTGTCGCGCTTGAAGTCGATGACGCGATAGCTGCGCTTGTGCCCGCCGCCCCGCCACCAGGACGTGAGATCGCCGCGATTGCTGCGCCCGCCCGATCGACGGAGCGGCTCGACCAGCGGCTTGTACGGCCGGTCGGTCGTGATTTCGTCGAACGTCTGGACGCTCTGGAAGCGGCGTCCCGCTGACGTCGGTTTGTACTTGCGAATCGGCATGGTGCTGATCCCTGACTGCTGCGTGTGAAAGCCCCGCGTGGGCGGCCGGGCCGCAACGGGCCCGCCCGGCTACACGCCCTCAAAAATCTCCGGTACCTTCTCGCCGGCCTTCAGCCGGACCCAGGCCTTCTTCCAGTCCGACCGCTGCCCCACGAACCGGCCCTGCCGCTTGAACTTGCCGTGCGCGATCGAGGTCCGGACGGACTCGACCTTTGCGCCGAGCAGCGTTTCGACGGCGCGCTTCACGTCGATCTTCGTCGCGTCCTTCGCGACCTCGAAGACGACGACGGTCGACGACTCGCGGGCCACCGTGGTCTTCTCGGTGACGAGCGGGCGACGGATGACGTCGGTGAGTCTGTTCATCCCAACACCTCCTGCAGCCGCTCGACCGCCGCCTGCGTGGCGATGATGCGCTGCGTGTTCACCACGTCGCGGGCCGTCAACCGGCCGCTCGCGACCACCGTCACGCCCGCCAGATTGCGCGCCGACAGGCTGAACTTCTCTTCCGGCTTCACGTCGACCACGAGCGTGCGCCCCGCATGACCGAGCCGGCTCAGCAGGTCGGCCGCCGCCTTCGTCCGGATCTCCGACACGCTCAGCGCGTCGACGACCGTCACCGCGCCCTCACGCAGCTTCGCCGTAAGCGCCGCGCGCAACGCGCCGCGCTCCACCTTCTTCGGCACGCGGTAGCCGTAGCTGCGCGGCTGCGGCCCGAAGACCGTGCCGCCCTTGCGCCACAGTGGGTTGCGCACCTCGCCGACCCGCGCCCGGCCGGTCCCCTTCTGCTTCCACGGCTTCTTGCCGCTGCCGCTGACCAGGGCCCGGTTCTTCGTCGCGTGCGTGCCGCGGCGATCGGCGGCGTTAGCACGGACCACCGATTCCCAGATCAGGTCGGTCTTGACCGGGCCGCTGAAGACCCCGTCGTTCAGCTCGAGCGAGCCGACCTTCTTGTTCTCGCCGTTGACTACATCGAGTGTCATGGGAACCCCGTGTTACTTCTTGCCCTTCTTCTTCTCGACCTGCGGCTGCGGATCCGGCTTGCGGGCGACCGCGCGGCGGATGACCACCACGCCTCCCGGCGCCCCGGGCACCGCGCCACGCAGGACCAGCAGGTGGTTGTCGGTATCGACCCCCACCACGCGCAGGTTGCGGGTCGTCACCCGGCCGCCGCCCATCCGGCCGGCCGCGCGCATGCCCTTGACGACACGCGACGGATACGACGAGGCGCCAATCGATCCGGGTGCGCGATGGAACATCGACCCGTGCGTGGCCGCGCCGCCCCCGAAGTTGTGGCGCTTCATGACGCCCTGGAACCCCTTGCCGCGGCTCGTCGCGATGACGTCGACCCGGTCGCCCTTCACGAAGATGTCGGCCAGCACCTGATCGCCGGCCTTCGGCGCATCGCCGCCCGCGGCCACCTGCACCTCGCGCGTGATGCGCGTGGGGGGCGCGGCCGCCTGGCGGAAGTGGCCGATCATCGGCTTGTTCGCCGTCGGCGCCGTCTCGTCGACCAGGCCGAGCTGCACGGCCTCGTAGCCGTCGGTCTGCGCCGTCTTCGCCTGCACCACGACGCAGGGCCCCGCCTTGATGACCGTCGCCGGCACGGCCGTCCCGTCGGTCTCGAAGACCTGGGTCATGCCGACCTTGCGCCCGAGGATTCCTGTGACCGCCATTACTTGTGCTCCTTGCCGAACGCCTTGATCTCGACGTCGACGCCCGCCGGCAGATCGAGCTTCATCAGCGCATCGACGGTCTGCGGCGTCGGCTCGAAGATGTCGATCAGCCGCTTGTGCGTGCGGATCTCGAACTGCTCGCGCGACTTCTTGTCGACGTGCGGCGATCGCAGCACCGTCCACTTGTTCTTCTCGGTCGGCAGCGGAACCGGCCCGGCCAGCCGCGCACCCGTCCGCTTGGCCGTGTCCACGATCTCGGTGGTCGACTGATCGAGCACGCGGTAGTCGTACGCCTTCAGGCGGATGCGAATCTTCTCGGAAAATGGTGTGGCCATAGTCGTCTACTTCCCGTTGACCTTCTTGATGACCTCGTCACTCACCGACTGCGGCGCCGGCTCGTAGCGGTCGAAGTGCATCGAGTAGGACGCGCGTCCCTGCGTGCGCGATCGAAGGTCGGTCGCGTACCCGAACATCTCCGAGAGCGGCACCCGTGAATTGATGATCTGCGACCCGCCGCGCGTCTCCATCGACTGCAGATGACCGCGCCGGCTGGTGATGTCGCCGATGACGTCGCCCATGTATTCCTCGGGCACCGTCACCTCCACGCGCATCACCGGCTCGAGCAGGATGGGTCCGGCCTTCTTGGCCGCGTCCTTGAACGCCATCGACCCGGCAATCTTGAACGCCATCTCGTTCGAGTCGACGTCGTGGAACGACCCGTCATACAGGTCGATCTTCACGTCGTCGATCGGATAGCCGGCCAGGACGCCGGTCGTCATGGCTTCCTGGATGCCCTGGTCGATCGGCTTGATGAATTCCCGGGGAATCGCACCGCCCACGATGTTGTTCTCGAAGAGGTAGCCTTCGCCGGGCTCGCGCGGCACCAGCCGGATCTTCGCGTGCCCGTACTGGCCGCGGCCGCCCGTCTGCTTGATGTACCGGCCTTCGCCCTCAGACGACCGCGTGACGGTCTCCTTGTAGGCCACCTGCGGCGCACCGACCGAGGCCTCGACGCTGAACTCGCGCTTGAGCCGGTCGACAATGATCTCGAGGTGCAGTTCGCCCATGCCCGAGATGACGACCTGCCCCGTTTCCTGATCCGTCTTGACGCGGAACGTCGGGTCTTCGGCCATCAGCTTCGCGAGACCGAGGCCCAGCTTCTCCTGGTCGGACTTGGTCTTCGGCTCGATGGCGAGCGAAATGACCGGCTCCGGGAAGTCCATCGCTTCGAGGATGACCGGAGTCTTCTCGTCGCAGATCGTGTCGCCGGTCGAGACCGCCTTCAGGCCCACGGCCGCCGCGATGTCGCCGGCGTAGACCTCCTTGATTTCCTCACGCTTGTTGGCGTGCATCCTCAGGAGGCGGCCGATACGCTCGGACTTCTGCTTGGTCGAGTTGTAGACGGACGTGCCCGCCGTGATCACGCCGGAATAGACGCGGATGAAGGTGAGCTGACCGACGAACGGGTCGGTCATGATCTTGAACGCGAGCGCCGACAAAGGTGCCGCGTCGCTGGCCTCGCGCTCGGTCGTGGCCCCTTCCGGGCCGTTCGGATCGATGCCCGTGACGGCCGGGATGTCGAGCGGGTGCGGCAGGAAGTCGACGACCGCGTCGAGCAGCGTCTCGATGCCCTTGTTCTTGAAGGCCGATCCGCAGAGCACGGGCACGAACGCCGCCGGCTCGTGGCGCACCGACTCGATCGTGCGCCGCCGAATCGCCGCCTTGATCTGCTCCTCGGACACCTCTTCGCCCGCGAGGTACTTCTCGAGGATCTGGTCGTCGACCTCGCTCACCTTCTCGATGAGCTGCTCGCGGTAGTGCTTCGCCTGCTCGAGCAGGTCCGCGGGGATCTCCTCGACGCGGTACTCGCCGCCCAGCTTGTCGTCCACCCAGATCACGGCCTTCATCCGGATCAGGTCGACCACGCCCTCGTACTTGTCCTCGATGCCGATCGGCAACTGGACGATGACGGGGTTGCCCTGGAGCTTGGTCTTGATCTGCTCGGCGGTCCGCAGGAAGTTCGCGCCGATGCGGTCCATCTTGTTGACGAAACAGATGCGCGGCACGCGGTACTTGTCCGCCTGGCGCCAGACCGTCTCCGACTGCGGCTCGACACCGGCGACCGAGTCGAACACGGCCACGGCGCCGTCGAGCACGCGCAGCGACCGCTCGACCTCGGCGGTGAAGTCGACGTGGCCCGGCGTATCGATGATGTTGATCTGCTGATCGCGCCACGTGCACGTCGTGGCGGCCGACGTGATCGTGATGCCGCGCTCCTGCTCCTGCTCCATCCAGTCCATGACGGCCGTGCCTTCATGGACCTCACCGATCTTGTAGGTGATGCCGGTGTAGAAGAGGATGCGCTCGGTGGTCGTCGTCTTGCCGGCATCGATGTGGGCCATGATGCCGATGTTGCGACAACGCGAGAGAGGAACCTGGCGGGCCATTGCGAGTCCTTGAATCCTGAAAACCGACGAATCCGGGTGCTACCAGCGGTAGTGCGCGAAGGCCTTGTTGGCCTCGGCCATCCGGTGCGTATCTTCGCGCTTCTTGACGGCGCCGCCGCGGAGGTTGGCCGCGTCGAGGAACTCGTTGGCCAGCTTCTCCTGCATCGTCTTGCCGTCGCCGCGCACTTCGGCGTAGCCCACCACCCAGCGGATGGCCAGCGACAGGCGGCGGTTCGGGTTGACCTCGACCGGCACCTGGTAGTTCGACCCGCCCACGCGCCGCGACTTGACCTCGAGGCTCGGCTTGACGTTGTCGATCGCCTTCTTGAACACCTTCAGCGGATCGTCGGCCGACTTCTCCTTCACGATCTCGAGCGCCTTGTACATGATCCGCTCGGCCGTGGAGCGCTTGCCGCCCCGCATGATGGTGCTGATGAACTTCGTCACCAGCGGACTGCTGTAAATGGGGTCCGCCGGCACTTCACGCTTCGGAATCTCTCGTCTACGCGGCATGGTGATCTCTCGTCCGGCTTACGCCTTCTTCGGTCGCTTGGCGCCGTACTTCGAGCGCCCCTGCATGCGGTTGGCCACGCCGACCGCGTCGAGCGTGCCGCGCACCACGTGGTAACGCACGCCCGGCAGGTCCTTGACACGGCCGCCACGAATCAGCACGAGCGAGTGCTCCTGCAGGTTGTGCCCGACGCCCGGGATGTAGGTGGTCACCTCGATCTGGTTCGTCAGCTTCACACGCGCGACCTTCCGGAGCGCCGAGTTCGGCTTCTTCGGGGTCTGGGTGAAGACACGCACGCACACGCCCCGCTTCTGCGGGCTGCACTGCAGTGCCGGACTCTTCGTCTTCGTCAGAACCTTCTCGCGTCCATTCCGGACCAACTGGCTGATTGTCGGCATACCGCTTGTCTCGAGCCTCTGGGGCGACCCGCGTCACCCGTCGTCCACGCCCGGCGACGACGGCCTCACGGCCCGGTCGTCCCCGCGCACGCACACGCCTGCCCGTGGCAGGGTGTTCGGCGTTCCCGGCCTAGGAACCCATGGGTTCGGCGCCAGAAACAATTCCCCTATTGCTGATCAGTCAGCGCGGCAGCGGGAGGGCGACGCCCGTAAGGCGACGCGCCAGCTGCTCGGAAATCCCAGGAAGCAGACGGCTTCAACTGGATGCGAACCTAGATAGGGTGTCCCAGGTCCGACGAGAACCTTGCGAGGTTACCACAGGGACGCGGTCCGCGCAACTACGGGTACCGCGAATGCGCCAGCACGTCCCAGTACGTCTGGATCCGGCCGGTGGCGGCGCTGTCGAGCAGGCGCGGGATCGAGTCGAGGAGCGTCACGGCCCGCGACCCGCCCGGCTGCGTGCAGGTGTTGAAGCACGACCGGATGAACGTGCTCGAGCCGTCGATCGGCAGAGTGGCCACATTCTGCCGGAACCGATCCCAGGCGGCGTCCTGGAACAGGTACTGCTCGACGTTCGACGTGTAGAAGACCGTCACCACGCCCGCGCGCGCGCGGACCCAGCGCCCAATGGCCTGGATCGCCTTCGGTCCGGCGAAGTTCCCCACCACCGGAATCACCAGATTGCGCGCCTGCAGCGACTTCACCCGCTGGAACGCCGGCTCGGCCGCCAGATACCCCCGCTCGACGCCCTCGTTGTCGGTCGCCGTCTGCAGCGCCGCATACGACGGATAGCGCGATCGACGATACCCGCCGCCGCTGACGAACGTCAGGTCCGGCCCGGCCGTGAAGAAGCTGCGCAGGACGAACTCGATGCCGGCCGCATCCGCCGGCTCGAGCGGCGCCCCGCGGTGCCGCGTCAGCATCTCGATGACCGCCCGCCGCGTGTCGTCGTACACCGCCTGCTCGGGCACCACGCCGGCAAACGCCGCCAGTAGCGTCCCCACCGACGCGTCTCCCGCCAGGTCCGCGGGCACCGATCGGCCGAACAGCCGCGACAGGAACTCACGCCTGTCGGCCGACAGGGCAAAGAGTGCCTTGTACATCAGGTGGACGTGCAGGTTGCCGCGCCGCAGGTCGGCGATGAACGCGACCGCCGGATCGCTTGCTGCAATGTAGGTGAAGTTCTGATCCGGCCCGACGCCGATATACACCCCGCCCGGTGCGACCACGCGCGCCAGTTCCGGTACCACGGTCTGGTAGAGATCCTCGTTCGAGATGAGGTTGTCGGAATTGAAGAACCCGCCAGGCTCCGACAGGTCGTCGACCAGCGCCCAGTACTCCGTGTCGGCCAGCCGCACGGGCAGTTCGGCGGCAGTCGGCGCCGCAAACGGGATGGGCGCCGACACGAGGTACAGCGCTATCGTCAATCCGACAAGCCGTCGTCTCCGTCCGCGCATCAGCCCTGCCCTCCTGCTCCGAGTGAAACAGCCGGCAGGCGCCTAGGGACGCGCCGGCGCGCCCGACGGCAGACCGTCCCGCTCCGACGGTGCCGCGCAGGCTGCGACGTCGGCCGCGATGTCGTCCACCCGCATGCGGAACCCGCCACCTCCGGCCTGCGATCGTACGAAACGGCCCCACGGCGCCAGCGGCAGGCTGGCGACGTTCCCGCAGAAGGCGGTCCAGGTCCCCTGCTGCCGGAGATACTGCTCGACGTTCGACAGATAGAACACCGAGACCACCGCGTCCCGCTCACGCACCCAGTCGCCCACCGCGCGCAGCGCGTGCGGTCCGCCGAAATCGCCCACCACGGGCACGATCAGGTTCCGCGCGTGCAGGTCCTTGACGACGGCGAACGCGGACGCGGACGCGAGGTAACTGCGCGGCACGCCCAGGCTGTCGGTTGCCGTCATCAGTGCGTCGTACTCCGGCATGCGGTTCCGTCTTCCGCTGTCCGATGACGTCGAGGCGTAGGAGATCGCGGGACCGAACCAGTAGAACGACGCGTAGACGTCGGCGATTGCGTCCAGGTCCCGGCTCTCGAGCGGCAGTTCGCGCGTCACGGTCAGGTGCGCCAGAATCTCGCGCAGGTTGCTGTCGAACACCTGGCGCGTGCTCGTCTCCGTCGTTCCGAACGCCGTCATGATGTCGGCGATCGGACTGTCGGGCGTGAGCCCCGGCGGCCGCGGTTTGGTGAACAGCCGAGAGAGGAACTCGAGGCGATCGGCCGACAGTTCGAAGATCGCCTTGTACATCAGGTGAACGTGCAGGTTGCCGCGCCTGACGTCCGTGATGAATGCGACCTGCGGCCGGACGGCCGCGATGTACGAGAAGTTCTGCTCGGGTCCGACGCCGAGGTAGACCCCGCCGGGCGGCACGGCGGCCGTCAGCCGATCGAGTACGTCCGGGTAGTGCAGCTCGTTCGAGCTCAGCGTATCGGATCGGAACACGCCGTCGGGCTCGGAGAGACGCGTGCTCAGTGCCCAGAACGCCTCATCCGACAGGCGCTCTGGCAGATCGCCAGCCCGCGCGTCGAGCGACGACGCCAGGCACACGAGCACGACGACGAGCAGTCGACCCGCCGCCCCGCGTGCGAGGCGGCAGCACGAAACCGGCATGGGGATCCCCCGGGCCGGGAGTCTATCACCGGCCGGTCATGCGCTGGACGGCCCCGCGCAGCGCCTGCAGCGACTCGGCCGATCCCGTGAACATCTGCTCGGGGTACCGCGCGTACTGCAGCATGTCGGCGTAGATCGGACCGCTCTGATAGAGGTTCAGGCCGAGCCCCGCCAGGTACTGCAGACGCAGGTTGCGGTCGCGGTTGACCTGCGCGTCGGCCAGCCAGGGCGCCAGGTCGGTCGGCGTGCCCGCGTAGTTCGACAGCAGGTCGATGGCCGAGAAGATCCCGATCTCGCGCAGCGACTGCGACACCTGCGCGAAGCGCGGGTCGTCGAGCTTGGCCTGGAGCGCGTCGACGTCGATGCGGATCGGCTCGTCGTCCTTCTGTCCCATCAGCACGAGGTCGTAGCCGACGCCGTTGTTGGTATTGCCCCACACCACGCTGTTCGGGAACACCTGCATGAACGTCCCGATCTCGCTCTTGACCGCGGCCTCGTTGCTCTCGTAGAGCTGCACGAACAACGTGACGACACCGCCTGGGTTGAGCTTGCGCTTGACGAGATCGAAGAACTCGACCGTGTAGAGCGTCGCGGCGCCCTTCACCCACGGATCGAGCGGATCCGAGGTGATGGCATCGAACGTCTGATCGGTCGTCAGCAGGAAATGCCGGGCGTCGTCGATGTGCACGGTCACCTTCGGA
Organism: Acidobacteria bacterium SCN 69-37; assembly: GCA_001724025.1. Lineage (GTDB taxonomy): Bacteria > Acidobacteriota > Vicinamibacteria > Vicinamibacterales > SCN-69-37 > SCN-69-37. Next base: position 390,380 of record MEDJ01000009.1, read on the forward strand.
TTGCCCGGGCCACCGAACTCGTCGCCGACGACGTTGTAGTTGTGGCTGCCGAAGTACTTGGCCACCGACGTGGGAACGAGCGGCTCGATCTCGGCAATCGTCATCCGCTGCACGTCGGGCCCGATCGATACGGCCCCGGCCGTGACGCCGGCGCCGCAGCCGATGACGAGCGCATTGCTCGGCGTCTTCGGAATCAGGTGCGTGAAGTGGCCGAGCATGCGCTGCAGCCGCATGTCCTGCGGTTCACTCGAGGCCTGGACCTTGCCGGCGTTGTGGTAGTTCCGCACGCCGTTCGAGGTCTCGGTGACCGCCACGAACGCGTTCATGCCCTCGCCGACGTAGATGATGTCCGTCAGTCCCACCCACGTGGCCGCATAGCGGCCGTACGCGGCCAGGATGCCGGGCACCGCCGGCACGCGATTGACGAACAGGCCCACCAGTCCCGTGGCGACCACGAGCGCCGCGACCATGCCCCAGCGCAGCCCCTTGCGCGCGGTATCGCCCGCAGCCACCGGGGCCAGCATCAGCAGCGCCGAAATCGCCGACACGAAGATGAGCCCCTGCTGTCCGGCCTGGCTGCCGACATAGCGCGTGATGATCAGGCTCGCGCCGAGCGATCCGACGATCGCGCCGACGGTGTTGGCCGCGTACACGCCGCCGACCAGCCGGCCCATGTCCTGGCCGGGCTTGGCCACGGCCGCCAGCGCGAGCGGGAAGCTGGCGCCCCAGAGAATCGCGCCCGGCAGCACGACCCACAGGCAGCGGACGATGTCGAGCTGGAAGTTGAACCAGATGCTGGACGTGATCGACGGGTTGATCGGCCAGAACGGCAGCGATTCGGACAGCATCATGGCCGCCCACGCGATGGCCGCGCAGAGCGCCATCTGCACCCACCCGAATGCCACGCGCGGATTGGCCGTGTTGCGCGAGATGGCGGCCCCGACGCTGCTGCCGATGCCGAGCCCGAAGAGGAACACGCCCAGGATGAGCGAGAACGTATAAGTGGTCGCGCCGAACAGGAGCGAGAGCAGGCGCACCCAGATGACCTGGCTCGCCAGGCCCGTCAGGCCGGACAGCGCAATGGCGATGTACACCGCCGTCGCCCCTTCCGCACGCTCGACGGCCGCCACCTCGGTGGCTTCCTCCGTCGGCTCGTACGTGGCCCGCGTGGCCAGCAGCAGCGCCAGCACGCCGACGGCAAGATTCAGACACACGGCCACGTACGTGGCCACGGCCATGTCGTAGACGCGCAGCAGGTAGAACCCGGCCAGCAGGCTGCCGAGCACCGCGCCGCCGATGTTGCCGCCGTAGAAGAACCCGAGCCACGACACGCCCTTCGGCGTCGTCTCGACGTAGCGGGCCACGGCCGGCAGCGTCGCGCCCATCATCAGCGTGGGCGGCAGCAGACAGACAGCCGCCACGATGCCGCGGACGAACAGGTTGCCCCCGCCAATCGCACCGTAGATGTTGTTGACCAGCGGCATCCCGAACAGCAGCGCCAGCCCCATGACGCCAATCCCGATCTCGAGCAGCGCGTAGACCCGCAGCGGATGGTGATGGACGCCGATGTACCGCGGCAGCAGGTAACTGCCCAGACACATCCCGCCCATGAACGTGCCGAGGAGCACGCCGAGCGAGACGGCCGACGAGCCGATCACCAGTTGGAGGAGCTGGAACCAGACGACCTCGTAGATGAGGGCCGCGCAGCCGCTGCCGACGAACAGCAGGAGCATGGGCGGCAGGTACGCAGCAGTGGTGTCAACGGGTGCATCGGTCCTGTGGGTCATAAGCTCGGGAATCCTACAACGGCCTGCCGGCTGCGGGCTACCGGGCGGCATGGTGGTGCGGCCGCACACGCGGCGTTCAGGGATCAGCTCCAACGCCCTTCTACGACTCGCACATGCGAACCGTTGACGCCGGCGGCCGGCCGCGCACGTCCGGTGGGTGCCTTACCGCGCGCGGAAGACGAGATCGCGCCTGGCGGTCCGGCCGCCGGGCAGACGGGCCGTGACGCTCAGCAGATGGGGACCGGGATCGAGGCCGATCAGCGGCACCTCGACGCGGACCGGTGCGCCGCCGTCGGCCTCGACGGCCGCGGGCGTGACGTCCCGGCGGGTCTCGAAACGGAGGTCGCCGGCCGCATCGAACAACTCCGCCGTCACGGCCACGGGCTGGCGTCCGGCTGCGGCCTGATAGACGCGGATGAACGCCTCGAGCGCTCCACCCACGGCAAACTCGCGACTCGTCGTCGGCGCCACCGGGACCTCGGGTCCGAGATCCCCCGTCCGCGTCGTCGCCCGATCCGCCTCGTCGGCCAGGAACAGCCCCGAGAGCGCCAGCGTGCTTCGCGACAAATCGGGCACGTCGACGTCGACGAACACCGTGCCGTTCGTGTCGAGCAACTGGCTCTGCACGTGAAACCGGATCTGGTGCTGGCCCGGCGGCAGCGTGAGCCGCTGGAGGATGTCGTGCCGCGTCTCGTCGCCCCCGCCCGGTTCGAGCCGCACTCGCTCGATGACCCGCGTGGGATCGCCCGTGCGCCCGTCACTGTCATAGACGTTGCGCGTGATCGTCAGCGTGTCGTCGGCGGCCGCCCGCAGCGGCGGGAACCGCACGCTCACCACGGTTGCCACCTCCACCTCGCGCCCCTCGCCGGCCGCGCGCGCCAGCGGCAGCGCCGACGCCCGCAGCGACAGCCCCTGCGCCGAGGTGAGGCCGGCCATGGCCGACGCGCCGGACGACGGCGCGCCGACGAGCCGCCTGTCGACCACCTCGCCGGCAGCCGGTGCCCAGTACCCGGAACGGCTGCGCACCGACACGTCGGGCCGGTTCACCCGGATGTCCACCTTCCGGAACCGGCCGTCGGGTGCCGGGTTCGACGGTTCGTAACCGACGATGTAGTAGACGCGATCCTCGGCCAGCAACTGATCGACGGCCAATTCGATCGCATCGGTGTTGATGACGGCGCGCCCACCCGTCTGATCGGCCAGCACGCGCATGAAATCCTGCAGCACCCTGACGCTGCGCGGCACGCGTCGGCGCCCGGGCATGGCCGGCTCCGCCCCGCGCTGCGCCATGCGGCGGCGCAGGTACTGCTGATAGCCGCCAGCACCCGCCGGGTCGATCCCGTGGATGTTCACGTTGGCCCGCTGCGCCTGGCGGAACACGTCCTTCATCACGTCGGCCAGCTGCGATCCGCAGGAGTCGGTGGCCGACAGCGACAGCGCCACGCCCACGCTGATGAACATGAGCGCCTTGCGGCGTCCGGGCGCGGTGGCGAGCCTGGCAGCCACCGTATCGAGCGTCGGCACGGCAGGCTCGCCGCGCATGCAGGGGGATCGCGAGAGCAGCGGACTCCACTGCTGCAGGTCGCCGCCGCGCGGCGCGGGCGCGGCCGGCGTCCCGCCGATCCAGTCGAGGGTCGCGGGCTGGAAGCGGTCGATCGCGTCGAGCAGCTTCGCGCGATCGCTCGTGAAATCCTGCGTGCGGCCGGCGTTGTGCGCAAAGACGACGGCCGCCATGTCCGACGGCCCGAGTTGATCGACGATATACCGGGCCGTCTCGCGGGCCGATCGCACGATGTCCGGATCGTCGGCCGGCAGGTTCACGTCGTCGAACACGATCGCGATCAACCGGCCGTCCCCGAGCTGATCGGAGAGATCGTTGGCGGCCACGTCGCGCGTGACGTAGCGCATCCGCGCCGATCGAGCCGGATCGTGATCGGCGAGATCCACGGCCGATACCGCGACCACGCGCTGCGGGCGGCCGTCCTCGGTGACGGTGAAGTCGGCAGCCGTCAGGCCGCGCACCGGCCGACGGTTGCGATCGAGCACTGAGACGTCGAGCTCGATCAGGTCCACTCCGCCGCGGAACACAGGGGTCTGTGGCCCGGCTTCCTGGGCGAGCAGCGACATCTGCGCTCCGAGGACGGCGGCAGCGATGGCGATTGGGACCAGGGAGATGGAGCGGACCATGACCGTTCTCGCACCGTGCGCCGCGTGAGTGCCTGATCGGGGCGGTTTCCTGGGCCGGGTGCGCACGAACCCGGCTCGGGGGGCCGAGACGCGCATCGACCACCGCCGCCACGACACGGCCGACCGCAGCCTGCGCCGTGCTCCTGACGATACACGGACGCGCGGAGATCGTCGAGGACCTTGCGACGGAACGAATCCGCGGGCCGCCCCCGGGCCCCTATGTCACAGCGATGTAACGGTTTTCCCGGGCCGACTGCGTGGCCGCGAGCGCCACGGCCGTGGCGCGGCGACCATCCTCGCCGGTGACGGGCATGGGACGCCCCCCACGCACGGCATCGACGAACGCCTGCATCTCGAGCCGGTACGCGTCGACGTAGCGCTCAGGGAAGAAGGCCATCAGGCGCGCCGACCGCCCGCCCGACGCATCGGCCGACACCACGCGATCGACCGTGTGATTGACAGCAGCCACCACGCCGGCCGATCCGAACACTTCCACGCGCTGGTCCTGCCCGTAGACCGCGCGCCGGCTGTTGTCGATCGTCGCGAGCAGCCCGCCCTCGAGCGACAGGGTCAGCACGGCCGTGTCCCAATCGCCCTCCTCGGCGAACATGCGATCGACGAGCACCGAGGCACGGGCATACACGCCGGTGATCTCGCGGCCCGTGAGGAATCGCACCATGTCGAGATCGTGAACGGTCATGTCGAGGAAGATGCCCCCCGAGGTCGCGATGAACGATCGCGGCGGCGGCACGGCATCACGACTCGTGATCCGGACCACGTGGATCTCGCCGACGACGCCGGCCGCGACCTGCTCGCGCACGCGGGCGAAGTCCGGGTCGTAGCGGCGCTGGAACCCGACCATCATCGGCACCCCCGCCGCCGCCACCGCGGCGTTGATGGCCTCGATGCGCCGGAGATCGAGATCGATCGGCTTCTCGGTGAAGATGGCCTTCCCTGCCGCAATCGCCGCCATGAGGACGTCGTGATGCGTGGCCGTCGGCGTGCACACCACCACGGCATCCACGTCGTCGCGCGCGAGCAGGTCGCGGTAGTCGGTGGTGACGACCGGCACGTGCAGGCGCGTCGCCAGCTCACCGGCGGCTGCCGCGTCGACGTCGGCAATGGCGACCAGCGTGGCGCCCTCGACGGCGCGGGCCACGTTCGTCCCATGAATCCGGCCGATGCGGCCGGCACCGAGGAGTGCGCATCTCAAAGACATGACGGTTGATTGTGCAGGACAGCGTAGGGGCGACGCATGCGTCGCCCCTACCTCAGCGCCGACAGTTGCTGCCAGATCGTCATCAGTGCGAGCCCGCCGAAACCGGCGACCGCCCACACCAGGATGCCGAGCCGATACGACCGCACGCGAATCGGCTCGGGCAGGAAGCGCCGGTTGATGATGATGAGCAGCACCGAGTACACGCACATCATGCCGCCGCCGACCGTGGCCGAAATGATGAGCAGCACGAGCGGCTGGTTCATCCCCGACAACAGCACGAGGCACCCGAGCGCCACCATGCCCCACACCAGCCCGAAGTACAGACGGCTTTCGCTCACGGACGACGTGCTGAGATAGGTCGACTTGAGCACGTCGGCGGCCAGGCGGCTCGTGTAGTCGATGATGCCCATCGCCGATCCGAAGAGCGAGAACGCCCCGATCGCCCAGAACAGCGATCCGAACCAGGGAGCGACGAGCGACTGCAGCCGCTCGCCCTGGATCTCGAGGAACGCCACACTGTTGGGCAGCCCCTGCTGACCGAACAGCAGCGACCGGGCCAGCATCGAGGTCAGGACGATCGTCAGCACCGTCATGAGGAAGAACGCCGCTGTCTGTTCGAGATTGGCAAACCGCCACCAGCGCCGCCAGCGCGCCATGTTCGCCTCGGTCGGCTCGAACCTGTAGCTTGCCGGCTCGTGCGCGGCCTCGGGGGCGCCCGTGAGCGGACTCGTCAGCCGCGGCACGTACTGCCCCATGCCGAAGCCCTTGTCGCGAATCCAGTTGCTCTGACACAGGTTCTGCCCGCCGCCGGCGCCGGCGAACGCAATCGCGCCGAGCAGCAGTGCGAAACCGAGCTCCGACGGGAATCGCCCGAAGCCACTCGCCATTTCCACCGGGAGCGCGCGCCAGGTGTCGCCGTCGATCGCGAAGATGATCGCGAGCGCCGCCAGGAGCAGCACCGCCGCGACCTTGACGAAGATCATCCGCTCGAGAGCGACGTAGACGACCGGCGCCAGGGTCAGCGACGCGCCGATCACGAGGAGCATGCCGACGGCAATCGTCGGCGCGTCACCGCCCCCGAAGAGATAGGTCACGAGCGTCGCGGAACTGACCGCCCAGCCGGGCCACAGGTTCGCGAAGTACACCATGATGGCCAGCGCGAGTCCCCAGTGCTTCCACACGCGGCTGAACCCGGTCATGACGGTTTCGCCGGTCGCCAGCGTGTACCGCTCGATCTCCATGTTCAGGAACAACTGGGTCCCGGCGCCGACGATGGCTCCCCACAGGAACACCAGGCCGACCTGCGACGAGATGTAGGGCCAGAGCACGAACTCGCCCGACGACAGGCCGACGCCCCCGGCCACGATGCCAGGGCCGATCAGGCGCCAGAGACGCCGCGGAGGCTCGGGAAGATCTCGGACGATCGGCGCACGGAACGTGGACATTGAAGAGTCTCCGGTGAATGGTCAGGCCGACTCGCGCCAGCGGTCGAGCGATGTCGCCACCAGCAGCACGGCGCCCTTGACGATGAGCTGGTCGTACGTGCTCACGTGGAACAGGTTGAGCGCGTTGTTGAGGATCCCGATGAAAAACGCGCCGGCCAGCGTGCCCCAGATCGATCCGCGGCCGCCGAACAGGCTCGTGCCGCCGACGACCACCGCGGCGATGGCGTCGAGTTCGTAGTACTCGCCGGCCCGCGGATAGCCGGCATTGAGCCGCGACGCCACGAGCACGCCTGCCAGGCCGGCCGCCACGCCCGACAGCGCGTAGACGGCAAACTGCACGCGCGTGACACGCACGCCGGCCAGCCAGGCCGCCTGCAGGTTGCCGCCCACGGCGAACACGTGCCGGCCGAACGCCGTCCGGGCGAGCCCGATCCACGAAACGACGAACACCGCGATCATGACCACGGACGCGACCGCGCCGCCGCTGAGCGTCGCGAAGCCCTCGGGCAGGCCCGTGATCGTCCGCGCGTCCGTGTATTTGAACGCTACCCCTCGTGCCATCAGCATCGTTGCCAGCGTCACGACGAAGGCCGGCACGCGCAGCGCCGTCACCGCCAGGCCATTGACGACGCCGGCCGCCAGGCCGGTGGCCAGACCGGCCAGCAGCGCCACGGGCACGCTGGCGCCGCCGGCGAGCACGCCGGCGCAGATCACCCCGGACAGGCCGACGACCGACCCCACCGAGAGATCGATCCCGCCCGTGAGGATCACGAACGTCATGCCGGCCGCGAGAATCGCGATGAACGCGTTCTGCCGCAGCACGTTCACGAGGTTGGCCGACGTGAAGAACGTGTCGGTCGCCAGACCGACGATCAGGCACTCGAGCGCCAGGGCGACGAAAATCGCGTATCGCGAGAGGAACGCGGTGACCGCCGCCGACCGGCCCGAAACCGTCCTTCCCCTGCCCGTCATGCCGCGGTCGCCAGGGCCATCACGCGCTCGGCCGTCGCTTCGTGGCGGGCCAGGACGCCGGTGGTGCAGCCGTCTCGCATGACCACGATCCGATCCGACATGCCGAGGATCTCCGGCAGGTCGGACGAAATCATGAGGATACCGAGTCCATCGTCGGTCAGCGTGTTCATCACGCGATAGATTTCGGCACGCGCGGCCACGTCGACGCCGCGCGTCGGCTCGTCGAGAATCAACACGGCTGGCGGCCGGACGACGTAGCGGGCCACGAGCGCCTTCTGCTGGTTGCCACCCGACAACGTCCCGGCGCGCTGGCCGAGTCCCGCAGCCCGGATGTCGAACGCCTTCACGGCCGCTGCCGCAGCGGACCGTCGTCGCGTGTTCGACAGCAGGCCGGCACGTGCGAAGGCCGCCAGATGGGTCACGGTGATGTTGTCGTCGACCCCGAGCATCGAGAAGATCCCGCGCGCCTTGCGGTCCTCGGTGACGTACGCGAGTCCACCGGCAATCGCGGCCGCCGGTGTCCGGAACGCGGCCCGCGTCCCACGCACCTCGATCTGCCCGGACGACCGCAGCGCGCCGATCATGGCCAGGGCCGCCGACGTGCGTCCCGCGCCCACGAGGCCGGCGACGCCGACGATCTCGCCGGCCCGCACGTCGATCGACACGTCACGGAACCGCGGCGGCGCCGACAGGTGCGTGGCGCGCAGGACCACGTCGCCAGGGCGCGCCGTGCGTGCCGGGAATTCCTCGGCCACGTCGCGGCCGACCATGTCGCGGATGAGCGACTCGCGTGTGAACGTCGTCACCGGCGCGGTGCGGATGTGCCGTCCGTCGCGCAGCACCGTGACGCTGTCGCAGACGGCAAAAATCTCGTCGAGCCGGTGCGAAACATAGATGATGGCCAGCCCGCGCGCCTTCAGGCGGCGCAGCACGCCGAGGAGCGTGTCCACCTCGCTGCCCGACAGCGTCGCCGACGGCTCGTCGAGGATCAGCACGCGGGCCTCGGTCACCAGCGCGCGGGCGATCTCCACCATCTGCTGGTGCGCCACGCTCAGCCCGCGCACCGGCGCGCCGGCATCGACGCGGACGCCGAGTTCGTCGAGCAGCCGCTGAGCGCGCTCGCGCATCGTCCGTCCGCGCAGCACGGCCCCCCCGATCTCGCGGCCGAGAAACACGTTCTCGGCCACCGTCAGATCCGGCACGAGCGTGAACTCCTGATAGACGATACTGAGGCCGCGCTGCCGGACGGCGAGCGGCCGGCCCACCGGCAGCGGCACGCCGTCGAGCCGCACCTCGCCCGCATCGGCCACGACCGCCCCGCCGAGAATCTTGATCAGCGTCGACTTGCCCGCCCCGTTCTCGCCGACGAGCGCGCGGATTTCGCCGCTCGCGACCTCGATCGTGACGTCGCGCAGCACGGTCACGCCGCCGTACTGCTTGGTCAATCCCTGCGCGGCCAGACGCATCAGCGTGCGGGGGCTCCGGCAGCGTCCAGCGACGCGGCGTCGACCACGCTGACCGGCACGGCCACCACCGGCTCGACAGGCTGGCCGGCCAGGTGCCTGGCGATGACCTGAATGGCGGTGCGGCCGATCTCGTCCGGGTGCTGCATGATGTCGGCGCGCAGCGCGCTGCCGCGACGGATGGCCTCCTGCGCTTCGGCCGTCGCATCGAACCCGACAATCGCGATGTCCTTGCGGCCCGCGGCCTCGAGCACGGCCAGCGCGCCGAGGGCCGAGTCGTCATTGATCGCGAACACGCCCTTCAGCGATCGGTGGGCCTGCAGCATGTCCTCCATCGCCGCCATCGCCCGCGCGCGCTGCCCGCTGGCCGACGGGCGCTGCACCACGCGGACGTTCGGGTGCTTCGCGATCTCCTCGTCGAAGCCGCGCGTCCGGTCCTGCACCGACGCCACCTCCGGGTGATCGATGATGATGACGTCGCCCTGCTCGCCGATGAGCGCCGCCAGCGTCCGCGCCGCCAGGCGCCCGCCCTCGACGTTGTCACTCGCCACGTGCGACACCACGTGACCGCCGCGGGCCGCCACATCCGCCGTGAACACCGGGATCCCCGCCTGTTCGGCGGCCTGAATCGACGGCACCACCGCGCTCGAGTCACACGGCGCCGCAAGGATGGCCGAGACACGCTGCGTGACGAAATCCTCGAACTGCGCGACCTGCCTCGCCGGATCCATCTCGCAGGCCACGACCACCAGGTCCATCCCCTGCGCCGCGGCCTCGGCGCGCAGGGCGTCTTCGAGGTCCTTGAAGAACGAGTGCGTCTGCGTCAGCAGCGTCACGCCCACGAGCGGCCGATCCCGCCCGGCAGGTGTACCACTGCCACAGGCCGACACGCCCAGTCCCACGAGCATGATTGCCAGTACCCACTTGATCACTCGACCGAACATCGTCATCTCGAAGTGCCTCACTGATGTCGACTACCGGCTACCGGCTACCGCCGCCGCGCAGCCCGCCGCCCGCAGCAGTCGGAGCCCTGGGGCTTCAGTCCCAGGGGCCTGTCTCCCCGAGGCTGAAGCCTCGGGGCTCCGGATGCCGCCGCGCAGCCCGCCCCCCGTGCAGCCCATTGCCGTACAGCCCGCCGCCGCCCCGCCGTCCGAGCCGACACGGGGGTCGCCCCTACTGCATCACCGCGAACCTGACGTGCCGCGTCACGGTGCGATCGTCGAGGACCGCCTCGACGGTGAGGAGATAGTCCCCGGCCGCAAGGCGATCGAGCGGCAGCGCGAACCGCCACTCGGTCGACCGCGCCGCATCGAACTGCCCGGGCGGAATCACCTCGTCACCCTGGATCACGCCTTCCCCGCTCGCATCCGCGATCCGGAGCGACACGGGCAGGCCGCGCACGGCGCGGCGTCCGCCCTGATAGAACCTCACGAGCACCTCGGCCGGCTCGCCGCGGGCAAACAGCCGGCGCGTGGTCGGCGTCACCGACAGCACCTGCGCCAGCAGCGGACTGGCCACGTACGGTTCCGGCCGCGTCGTGACGACGACGCCCGATCCGGAAAGCGCGGCCAACTGGAACTCGGGGACGTCGACGTCGAGGAACACGCTGCCCGCGCGGCCGCCCCTCTCGACTCCCACCCGGATCTCGTAACGGCCGGGCGGCAGTTCGATGGCCGACAGCGCGTCCACGGTGCGCACGCCCGATCCGGCCGGCGCCGTCACCTCGATCGTCTGGCGATGCGACGCGCGCGGGCGCCATCGCGTGTCGAACGCGGCGGTCGCCACGTCCGCCTGCCAGGCCTCGGCCCCCGGCTCGGCCGCCCCCGTCACGGCCGCGGCAATGCTGACGACCGCCTCGGCGCGGCCGGGCACCGCGAACACGGCCGCGGTGGCGCCCAGCGGCAGCGCCGTCGCCGGGTGCGGCGCCGCGATCGCGGCCTCGATCGGCGTCGGCGCAGCTGCCGTATCGGAGGACGCCGCAGTCACGCCCCCACCACCCGCCACGTACCCGTCTCTGACGCGGACCTCGCTTCCGGGTCTCGCGACGCGCACACGCACGCGTTGATAATCGCCAGCCTGCCCCGGCGACCGCAGGGCAACCAGGTAGTAGTTCTCCACATCACGCCACACCAGGTCGGCGGGCGCGGCCGTCGTCCGATCCAGGATCCGTCCGCCCGTCACGTCGCCGATCGTCGGCACGGTTGCGACGCCGGCCTGCTGCGCCGCGCCGTCCGGACCGATCGCGTACACCACCGCGTGGGCCGCGTGCAGCGTCTCTACCAGTCGCCGGCGGACCGGATCGTCAGGCCCACCGGCGCCGGGCAGACCGGCGCGGGCCGAGATCACGACAATGGCCTTGCGCCGGGAATCGGCGACAGGTAGCGCATCGGCGGCGCGCTGGAGCGTGTCGATCAGGCACGCCTCGCGCGCATCCCCCGCGCCAGCGCCGCAGTCGCCCGGTCCCACCGCGTGGCGCGAGAAGCCGTCGATGGCCGCGCGCAGCCGGTCGCGTTCCGGGGTGAGCCCCTGCTGACGCCCCATGTAGGTAAAGAAGACGGCGCCCCGATCGTCGGCGCCCAGGCGTTCGACGAACGCACGCGCCAGCGGCAGGCCGTCGGTGTCCATCCACGCGGCCCCGGCCGCGTCGGCCATCGTCACGTCATCGAGCACGAGGACGACCGTGCGGGCCGCCACGTCGTCGTTGCGCACGACGTCGTGCGGGACGTCAGCAGGCGCCACCCGGCCGCGCACGACGGGGACCGGCGCCGGCTGGTGCACGACGGTGACGCCCTCGATCGGCAGGACGCCGGCGTCGCTCATCACCTCGAAGTCGCTGACAGCCAGATCCGTGATGGGCTGGCCCGCCTGGTCCTCGACGCTGACGTCGAGGTGGGCGACGACAGGTACGCGGACTGCGCTGCCCGTGACCGCGGCCTGGTCCGCCGCGGACACCGCAGCGGTACAGACGATCAGCAGGACAGCCTCCAGCGCGTATCGGACAGGCATGACGGAACCCCGGTGAGTATAGACGAGCCGTCGGATCCGCCCAAGACGCGACTGGCGCTGGCCCACCGCCTTCGCGGTGCACCAGCGCCAGTCGTGCGTGTCGTCTGCCCGGCGCGCACGCGCGCCGGGCCTGTCTCGCCGCGGACGACTCCGCGTCGTCGCGGAAGCCGACATCCGCGTCCGCGTAGTCGTCCATCTCCCGCTGCGCGTCTTTCGAGATCGGCGAGGCCCCCTGCACCCCGCCTCGCGCACGCGCTCGTGGGGCCCCAACGCCCCACGCCGCTCGTGCGCCCCGCTCGGCGCCGCGGGCTACTCCGCGTCGTCGCGGAAGCCGAAATCCGCGTCCGCGTAGTCGTCCATCTCCCGCTGCGCCTCGAGTTCCTCGGGCGACGGCGGTGGCGGCGGCGGCGGCGCGTCGGGCGGGATGCGGATGCCCCGGTAGTAGTCGAACCCGGTGCCCGCCGGGATCAACCGGCCCATCGTGACGTTCTCCTTCAGGCCGCGCAGGTAGTCGACCTTGCCGGAAATGGACGCCTCGGTGAGCACGCGCGTGGTCTCCTGGAACGACGCGGCCGAGATGAACGAGTCGGTCGAGAGCGACGCCTTCGTGATGCCGAGCAGCAGCGGCCGGCCCTTGGCCGGGGCGCCGCCGTTGGCCAGCACGCGCTCGTTCTCGTCCTGGAAGCGGAACTTGTCGACCTGCTCCTCGATGAGGAACTCGGTATCGCCCACTTCCTCGATCTTCACCCACCGCAGCATCTGGCGGACGATGACCTCGATGTGCTTGTCGTTGATGCTGACGCCCTGCAGTCGGTAGACCTCCTGGATCTCGTTCACCAGGTACGACTGCAGTTCGCGCTCCCCGAGCACCGCGAGGATGTCGTGCGGGTTGCGCGGCCCGTCCATCAGCGGCTCGCCCGCCGTGACGCGATCGCCTTCCTGCACGTTGACGTGCACGCCACGCGGCAGCGAGTACTCCCGCGGCTCGCCCCCGTCGTCGGGCACCACGAGGATCTTCCGGAGCCCCTTGACGATGCCGCCGTGCCTGACGGTCCCGTCGATCTCCGAGATGATCGCGGTCTCGCGCGGCTTGCGGGCCTCGAACAGCTCGACGACACGCGGCAGACCGCCCGTGATGTCCTTCGTCTTGGTCGTCTCGCGCGGAATCTTCGCGAGGACGTCGCCGGCCGCGGCCGGCTCGCCGTTGGCCACCATCAGGTGGGCGTTCGACGGCATGTGGTACCGGTGCTGCACCGTACCGTCCTTGCCCACGATCTCGATCGCCGGCTGCTTCTTCTCGTCCGGCGAATCGACGATGATGAGCCGCGACAGGCCGGTGACCTCGTCGAAGTCCTCGTGGACCGTCACCTTGTCGATGATGTCCTTGAAGCGGACCGTGCCGCCCGTCTCCGTGAGAATCGAGAACGTGTACGGATCCCACTCGACGAGCGTCTGGCCCTTCTCGACCGTCTGGCCGTCACGCACCTTGAGGTGCGCACCGTAGACCACCGAGTACCGTTCGCGCACCACGCCCTTCTCGTCGACCACGTTGATCGACCCGGTGCGGTTCATGGCAATCATGGCGGTGGTCGGCGGTGCGCCCGCCTCCGACCGCTCGCGGCCCTGCACCGCGACGATGCCGTCGAACTTGACGACGCCCTTGTGCCGCGCCTCGAGCGTGGACTGCTCGGCCACGCGCGACGCCGTGCCGCCGATGTGGAACGTGCGCATCGTCAGCTGCGTGCCGGGCTCGCCGATCGACTGGGCGGCAATGACGCCCACGGCCAGCCCCATCTCCACCAGGCTGCCGGTGGCCAGGTCGCGGCCGTAGCACTTGGCGCAGACACCGCGGCGCGACGCGCACGTCAGCACCGAACGGATCTTCACACGCTCGATGCCGGCGTCGTCGACCTTCTCGGCCAGCGTCTCGTCGATCCCGCCGCCGGCCGCCACGATCTCGACGCCGGTCGCCGGATCGATGATCGGCTCGAGCGCCACGCGCCCGATGATCCGGTCGCTCAGCCGCTCGATGATCTCGCCGCCCGAATCGATGATCGGCCGCAGATCGAGGCCGTCCATCGTGCCGCAGTCGTCCTCGTGGATGATGACGTCCTGCGCCACGTCGACCAGGCGCCGCGTGAGGTAGCCCGAGTCGGCCGTCTTGAGTGCCGTGTCGGCCAGCCCCTTGCGCGCGCCGTGCGTCGAAATGAAGTACTGCAGCACCGTGAGGCCTTCACGGAAGTTCGACGTGATCGGCGTCTCGATGATCTCGCCCGACGGCTTCGCCATCAGGCCGCGCATGCCGGCCAGCTGGCGGATCTGCTGCTTGCTGCCGCGCGCGCCCGAGTCGGCCATGACGTAGACGGGGTTGAAGTTCCGCCCCGACTTGTCGAGCGCCTCCATGTCGCTGAACATGGCATCGGCAATCTTCTCGGTCACTTCCGACCAGATCGCGATGACCTTGTTCTTGCGCTCGCCGTTGGTGATGGCGCCTTCCTGGTACTGCCCCTCGACCTTGATGACCTCGTCGCGGGCGTTCTGCACGAACTCGACCTTCTTCTCCGGGATGATCATGTCGTCGATGCCGATCGACAACCCGGACCGCGTCGCGTACGTGAACCCGAGGCTCTTGAGGCTGTCGAGCATCTCGACCGTCTTCTCGAGTCCCAGGCGCAGGTGGCAGTAGCGCACCGCCTGCTGCAGGCCCTTCTTCTTGAGCAGGCCGTTGATGAACGGCATCTCGACCGGCAGCGCGTCGTTGAAGATCACGCGGCCCACGGTCGTGTTGATGATCGCGGCGTTGACCGACGCCTCGTCGGCGTCGAGCACGTCCTGCGAGTCGCGCGCGTTCGCCAGGTCGATCAGCCGGCCCGTGTAGCGCAGCCGGATCGGCGTCAGCGTCTCGACCTCGCCCGCCTCCAGCGCCAGCAGCACGTCGTCGAGCGAGCCGAACGCGCGGCCCTCGCCCTTCGCGCCCGCCTTCGCCTTGGTCAGGTAGTAGCAGCCGAGCACGATGTCCTGCGACGGAATCGCAATCGGCTGGCCCGAGGCCGGCGACAGCACGTTGTTCGACGCCATCATCAGCACCGAGGCCTCGATCTGCGCCTCGGGCGAGAGCGGGATGTGCACCGCCATCTGGTCGCCGTCGAAGTCGGCGTTGAACGCCGTGCAGACGAGCGGGTGGATGCGGATCGCCTTGCCCTCGACGAGCACCGGCTCGAACGCCTGGATGCCCAGCCGGTGCAGCGTCGGTGCGCGGTTGAGCAGCACCGGGTGCTCGCGGATCACCTCTTCGAGGATGTCCCACACCTCGCTGCGCTGCTGCTCGACCATCTCCTTCGCCTGCTTGATCGTCGAGACCAGGCCGCGCTCTTCGAGCTTGTTGTAGATGAACGGCTTGAACAGCTCGAGC
Source organism: Acidobacteria bacterium SCN 69-37 (assembly GCA_001724025.1). Lineage (GTDB taxonomy): Bacteria > Acidobacteriota > Vicinamibacteria > Vicinamibacterales > SCN-69-37 > SCN-69-37. Next base: position 405,871 of record MEDJ01000009.1, read on the forward strand.
GCCATCTTCTTCGGCAGCCCGCACTGGTGCAGCTTCAGCTCGGGGCCGACGACGATGACCGACCGGCCCGAGTAGTCGACGCGCTTGCCGAGCAGGTTCTGGCGGAACCGGCCCTGCTTGCCCTTGAGCGTGTCCGACAGCGACTTGAGCGGACGGTTGTTCGCACCGCGCAGCACGCGGCCGCGACGACCGTTGTCGAACAGCGCGTCGACCGCCTCCTGGAGCATGCGCTTCTCGTTGCGGATGATGACATCCGGCGCCTTGAGCTCCATCAGCTTCTTCAACCGATTGTTCCGGTTGATGACGCGGCGGTACAGGTCGTTCAGATCCGACGTCGCGAAGCGGCCACCGTCGAGCGGCACCAACGGGCGCAGCTCGGGCGGAATGACCGGGATGACGTCGAGAATCATCCACTCCGGCTTGTTCGTGGACCGGCGGAACGAATCGACGACCTTCAGGCGCTTGGCGTACTTCAGCTTCTTCTGCGCCGAGACCTCGTGGCGCATCTTCTCGCGCAGTTCCTCGGCCAGCCGCTCCACGTTCACGCGGCGCAGCATCTCCTTGATGGCCTCGGCGCCCATCTGCGCCTTGAACTTGAAGCCCCAGCGCTCGCGCTCCTGCCGGTACTGCTCCTCGTTGAGCAGCTGCTTGTCCTTCAGATCCGTCTCGCCCGCATCGGTGACGACGTAGGCCTCGAAGTAGAGGATCCGCTCCAGGTCGCGCAGCGTGATGTCGAGCAGGTGCCCGATGCGGCTCGGCAGGCCCTTGAAGAACCAGACGTGGCTGACGGGCGTGGCCAGCTGGATGTGCCCCAGCCGCTCACGCCGCACCTTGGCCTGCGTCACCTCGACCCCGCACTTGTCGCAGATCACGCCGCGGTGCTTCATGCGCTTGTACTTGCCGCAGAGGCACTCCCAGTCGGTGACCGGGCCGAAGATCTTCGCGCAGAACAGGCCGTCGCGTTCCGGCTTGAACGTGCGGTAGTTGATCGTCTCCGGCTTGGTGACCTCCCCGTGCGACCACTGGAGGATGCGCTCCGGGGACGCGAGACTGATGCGAATCGCATCGAAGTCCGCCGTGAGCTGTGCCTTCTCGTGCAGATTGGGTCTCATCAATCGTCCCCCTTACGCCACTACCGGATCGGTCGGTTCGGGCTGCGGCTCCTCGGCCGGCGGCTCGTCGTCGGCGCGCCCCCGCGTCTTCAGCAGCTCGACGTCGAGGCCGAGCGCCTGCAGCTCGCGGATGAGCACGTTGAACGACTCCGGCAACCCGGGCTGGAACGACGCGTCGCCCTTGACGATCGCCTCGTAGATCTTCGCCCGGCCCGTCACGTCGTCGGACTTGGCCGTCAACAGCTCCTGGAGGATGTGCGCCGCGCCGTAGGCCTCGAGCGCCCACACCTCCATCTCGCCGAACCGCTGGCCGCCGAACTGGGCCTTGCCGCCGAGCGGCTGCTGCGTGATCAGCGAGTACGGTCCGATCGACCGCGCGTGGATCTTGTCATCGACCAGGTGCGACAGCTTCAGCATGTAGATGTAGCCGACCGTCACGTCCTGCTCGAAGGCCATGCCCGTCATGCCGTCGAACAGCTGCGTCTTGCCCGTGCCCGGCAGCCCGGCTTCGTTCAGCCAGTGCTTGATCTCCGTCTCGTTCGCGCCGTCGAAGACCGGCGTGGCGAAGTAGAGGCCGAGCGCGTGCGCGGCCCAGCCGAGGTGCGTCTCGAGAATCTGCCCGATGTTCATGCGCGAGGGCACGCCCAGCGGGTTCAGCACGATCTCGACCGGCGTCCCGTCGGGCAGGTACGGCATGTCCTCCTCGGGGAGGATGCGCGCGATGACGCCCTTGTTGCCGTGGCGACCGGCCATCTTGTCGCCGACCGACAGCTTGCGCTTCATCGCCACGTACACCTTGACGAGCTTGATCACGCCGGGCGGCAGCTCGTCGCCGCGGCGGATCTTCTCCTTCTTCTCCTCGAACTCGCGACGGATGACGTCGACGCGCTGCGCCGTCCGATCCTCGATCGTCCGCAGCTCGTCCTCGAAGCCGAGGTCGTCGGTCTCGACGCGCGCGCGGACCAGTGCCGCGAACGGCACCTCGGCCATCGACTCGTCGTTGAGCACCGCGCCCTTGCGCAGGATGCGGTCGCGACCGTCGGCGTCGAACAGGTCGCTGCGCAGCGTGCGGCCACCGAGCAGCTGCACCAGCCGCTTCTTCGTCTCCTCGTGCAGGATCCGGATCTCGTCCTGGAGGTTCTTCTCCATCAGGGCGAGCTCGTCCTCCTCGATCGCCTTCGCGCGGTCGTCCTTCTCGATCCCCTTGCGCGAGAAGATCCGCACGCCGACGACGATGCCCTCGATGCCGGGCGGGCAGGTCAGCGACGCGTCCTTCACGTCGCCGGCCTTCTCGCCGAAGATCGCGCGCAGCAGCTTCTCTTCCGGCGTCAGCTGCGTCTCGCCCTTCGGCGTGACCTTGCCGACCATGATGTCGCCCGGCTTGACCGCCGCGCCGATCCGGATGATGCCGCTCTCGTCGAGGTCGCGCAGGTACGTCTCCGACACGTTCGGGATGTCGCGCGTGATGTCCTCGGGCCCGAGCTTCGTGTCGCGCGCCTCGATCTCGAACTCCTCGATGTGGATCGACGTGTAGTAGTCGTCCTTCACGAGCCGCTCGGAGACGAGAATCGCGTCCTCGAAGTTGTAGCCGCGCCACGGCATGAACGCCACGAGCACGTTGCGGCCGAGCGCGAGTTCGCCCAGTTCCGTGCAGGGCCCATCGGCCAGGACCTGGCCCTTGGCCACGCGCTGGCCCGCGCGGACGATCGGCCGCTGCGTGATGCACGTGTTCTGGTTCGATCGCTTGAACTTGGTCAGCTTGTAGATGTCGGCGCCCATCTCGCGCGACATCCCCTCCTGCTCGCTGCCTTCCACGCGGACGACGATACGCGTGCTGTCGACGTAGTCGACCACGCCCGACCGGCGCGCCACGACCACGGCGCCCGAGTCGCGCGCCGTGATGTACTCCATGCCCGTGCCGACGTACGGCGCACGCGCCTGGAGCAGCGGCACCGCCTGGCGCTGCATGTTCGATCCCATCAGCGCGCGGTTCGCGTCGTCGTTCTCGAGGAACGGGATGAGCGAGGCCGCCACCGACACGAGCTGCTTCGGCGAGACGTCGATGAAGTCGATCTTCTCGCGCGGCGCGAGGATGAAGTCGCCCTCCTGCCGGGCGTTCACACGCTCGCTCTTCAGCCGGTGATCCTCGCCGATCTCGACGTTGGCCTGCGCCGTGACGTACTGGTCCTCTTCCCACGCCGACAGGTAGAAGCAGTAGGGCTCGAAGTCCACGCCCTTCTTCTTCGACCGGCCGTCGGCGCCCACGAGCTCGTCGGCCGGCACCACGTCGCCGGCCTTGTACTTCGCGTGGCCGCCCGGATTGGTGACCTGCACGAAGTCGAGCACGTAGCCGTCCTTCAGCTTGCGGTACGGCGACTCGATGAACCCGAAGTCGTTGATCCGCGCGTAGGACGACAGCGACGAGATCAGGCCGATGTTCGGCCCTTCAGGCGTCTCGATCGGGCAGATACGGCCGTAGTGCGTCGGGTGCACGTCGCGCACCTCGAAGCCGGCGCGCTCGCGCGACAGGCCGCCGGGCCCGAGTGCCGAGAGCCGACGCTTGTGCGTCACCTCGGACAGCGGGTTGGTCTGGTCCATGAACTGCGACAGCTGCGACGACCCGAAGAACTCGCGAATCGCGGCCATGACCGGCTTCGCGTTGATCAGGTCGTGCGGCATGGCGGTCGCCATTTCCTGGTAGACCGACATCTTCTCCTTGATCGCGCGCTCCATGCGGACGAGCCCGATCCGGAACTGGTTCTCGAGCAGCTCGCCGACCGAGCGCACACGGCGGTTGCCGAGGTGGTCGATGTCGTCGATGAGGGCCGGGTTCTTGCGCAGCTTCAGCAGGTACCGGATGACCTCGTAGAAGTCGGCCGGGTGCAGCACCTTCTCGTCGAGCGGCGTCTGCAGCTTCAGCTTCGTGTTCAGCTTCAGGCGGCCGACACGCGAGAAGTCGTACTTCTGCGCGTTGAAGAACATGTTCTCGAACAGGTTCCGCGAGCTGTCGAGCGTGGGCGGATCGCCGGGCCGCAGGCGCCGGTAGATCTCGATCAGCGCCTCTTCGTGCTTCTGGATCGGGTCCTTCTTCAGCGTCTGCGACAGGACCGGCCCGATCTCGTCCTTCTCGGGGAAGAACACCTCGATCGCCGCCACGCCGGCTTCCTGCGCCATGGCCACGATGCGCTCCGAGAGCTCCTCGTTCGCCTCGAGGATGACCTCGCCGGTGCTCGGGTCGACCACGTCGTTGGCCGACCAGGCCCCCTCGCGCTCGGCGTCCGCGAGCTCGATCGCCTCGACGCCCGCCTTCTTCAGCGCCTCGATCTGGTCGCGGCGGATCTTCTTGCCCGCGTGCAGCGACAGGTCGGATCCGGGGATCTTCAGCTCCTGCCCCGCACGACGGCCCACCAGCGAGTCGGCCACCTTCCAGAGCACGCGCCCGCCCGACAGCTGCAGGTCGTCGACCGTGTAGAACGTCCGCAGGATCTCGTTGGCGCCGCGCAGCCCGAGGGCGCGCAGGAACACCGTCGCGAGGAACTTGCGCTTGCGGTCGATCCGCACGTACAGCAGGTTCTTCGCGTCGTACTCGAACTCCACCCACGAGCCGCGGTACGGAATGATCTGCGCGACGTAGAGGTTCTTGTCCTCGGTGTGGAAGAACGCGCCCGGCGACCGGTGCAGCTGCGACACGATGACGCGCTCGGTGCCGTTGATGATGAAGGTGCCGTGGTCGCCCATCAGCGGCACGTCGCCGAAGTAGACCTCCTGCTCCTTGATGTCGCGGATGGTCTTGACGCCCGTTTCCGGGTCCTTGTTCCAGACCACCAGGCGAATCGTCACCTTCAGCGGCACCGCGAAGGTCATGCCGCGCTCCTGGCACTCCTCCACGTCGTACTTCATCTTCATCTGCACGGTCGTGCCGCACAGGTCGCACACTTCACCGCGCCAGACGTCCGGCCCCTCGCCGTACGGATCGGCCACGACGACCTTGCCGGTCTCGTCGGTCTTGCGCAGGTGTTCGAGCCCGGCCAGCCGGCCGCACTTGCACTCCCAGTTGCCGATGGAGTACTCGATGAACTCGAGCGACGAATTCTCGCGGAAATCGCTGATCGGGAAGACCGACTTGAACACCGACTGCAGGCCCAGGTCCTCGCGCTCGGCCGGCAGGCGATTCATCTGAAGAAACCGTTCGTACGATTTCTTCTGGATCTCGATCAGGTTCGGGATCGGGATCGGGGTCTTGATTTTCGAGAACTCGATGCGCTCGCGGTAGACGTTCTTGGGCAGGCTGTACATTCAGTGACCCTCGGGACTTCCTGCGGTGACGGGGGACCCGCCCCCCCGTCAGGCAGCCGGCCGTCGCGATCCCCCGCCGGGGTCGCGATGGCCGCGCCATGGACTGCAGACCGCCGGTCGGGGACCAGCGGCCTCGAAACAGGAACACGCGCCGCCAGCGGCGCGGGGGGCTACTTCACCTCGACCTTGGCGCCCGCGTCTTCGAACTTCTTCTTGATCGCGGCCGCCTCGTCCTTCGAGACGCCTTCCTTCACGGGCTTCGGCGCCGACTCGACGAGATCCTTGGCTTCCTTCAGCCCCAGGCTCGTCACCTCGCGCACGACCTTGATCGTGTTGATCTTGTTGCCGCCCGCGTCGGTCAGGATGACGTCGAACTCGGTCTTCTCCTCGGCCGGGGCCGCCGCCGCGCCGCCACCCGCCGCCGGAGCCGCCACCGCCACCGCGGCCGCCGCGCTCACACCGAGCTCCGACTCCAGCGTCTTGACGAGCTGCGACAGCTCGAGCACCGAGATCCCCTTGATGTAGTCCACCACCTGCTGCTGCGTCACTTCGGCCATTGCATTTTCTCCCTTGGGGCGCACCCGCTGGCGCACCCTCCTGCCTTTGTCTCTCCGGAGGACGGTCGTCCCCGGACCCCGTCACTCCGCCTGCTATTCCTGGGTCTGCTTCTTCTCGTACTCCGACAGCACCGTCACCAGATCGCGCTGCACGCCGGACAGCACCGTGACCAGCCCCTGCATCGGCGCCTGGAGCACGTACAGCAACCGGCCGTACAGCTCGGGCTTGCCCGGCAGGTTGGCCAGGTCGGTGACGTCGGCGGCCGAGGCCGACCGGCCCTGGACCACCGCGCCCTTGATCACCACCGACGGCGTCGTCTTCGCGAACGTCGTCAACGCCTTCGCCACGGCCACCGGATCGGTGGCCGTCGTAACGACCGCCGTGGTTCCGACGAACTGCGCGGTGAACGCCTCGAACGGCGTCCCGGCAATCGCGCGCCGCGCCAGGGTGTTCTTCACGACCCGGTACGTGCCGCCGGCTGCGCGAACCTGACGACGCAGCTCGGTGACCTGCGGCACCGTGATGCCGCGGAAATCGACGAGCACCGCGGTATCGACCGCGCGGAACGCCGCCTCGAGTTCTCCCAGCTCGGCTGCCTTTTCGGCTTTACTGACTGCCATTGCACTCTCCCGTTGAGCCCTACTGCTTCACCAGTGTGTCGGCCTGCGCCGTATCGATCGGCACGCCAGGGCCCATCGTCGACGAGAGCGTCATGCTCCGGACGTACCGCCCCTTGGCCGCCGAGGGCTTGGCCTTGACGATGGTCTCGAGCAGCGCGCGGGCATTGGCCACGAGCCGATCGGCCTCGAACGAAATCTTGCCGATTGGCGCGTGCACGACGCCCGCCTTGTCGACACGGAACTCGACCTTGCCGGCCTTGATTTCCTGCACCGCTTTGGCGACGTCGAGCGTGACCGTCCCCGTCTTCGGGTTCGGCATCAGGCCACGCGGGCCGAGCACCTTCCCGAGCCGGCCGACGGCGCGCATCATGTCGGGCGTTGCCACGACGGCGTCGAAGTCCTGCCAGCCGCCCATGATGCGCTCGACGACCTCTTCACCGGCCACCTCGTCGGCACCGGCCTCGGTCGCCTCGCGCTGCTTGTCGGCACCGGCAATCACCAGGACCTTCTTGGACTTGCCCAGCCCGTGCGGCAGCACCACCGTGCCGCGCACCATCTGGTCGGAGTGCTTGGGATCGACGCCCAGCCGCACCGCGAGTTCGACGGTCTCGTCGAACTTCGTGTATTTGATCCGCTGCAGCAGCGGCACTGCTTCCTCGATCACGTGCAGCCGCGGCGGCACCTGCTGCCGCGCCGCCTCGTATTTCCTGCCTCGCGTACGCATACTCTCTCCTGTGGTCCCAACGGCCGCCCGGGGCGTCCTCCCACGTTGCTGCATCTCTGAACAAGCTAGAAATGAGAAGTAGGAAGTTAGAAGTCACTCAACTTAGAAGTTGGAAGTGAGAAGCAGGCCGCCCACTTCAACTTCTCAGTTCTCACTTTCCGAAACTTCTGACTTCTCACTTCTCAGTTCTAACTTGACCAGCGTCAGTCGATGACGTCCAGTCCCATCGACCGGGCCGTGCCGCGGACCGAGGCAATGGCGGCCTCGACCGACTCGGTGTTGAGGTCGGGCAGCTTCAGCCGCGCGATCTCCTCGATCTGCTTGCCGGTGACCGTGCCGACCTTGGTCTTGTTCGGCACGCCAGATCCCTTCGCCACGTTCGCCGCGCGCTTGAGCAGCACCGGCGCCGGCGGCGTCTTCGTGATGAACGAGTACGACCGATCCGTGTAGATCGTCACGACGGCGGGAATGATCAGCCCCTCGTCCTTGGCGGTCTTCGCGTTGAAGTTCTTGCAGAAGTCCATGATGTTGACGCCGTGCGGACCGAGCGCGGTGCCAACGGGCGGCGCGGGCGTGGCCTTGCCCGCCGCAATCTGGAGCTTCACCTGTGCCTGTACTTTTTTCGCCATCTTCTTTTTTTGATCCGGAGGCTTCGCCCCCAGACCCCCTACACGCTCACTTGCGGGGCCCCGGATGCCCCGCGCCGTTCGCGTGGCTCACTCGCTGTCCGCTCGTTCGCTCGACTTCTGACCTCTGCGTTCTGACTTCTCACTTCCAAGAACTTCTGGCTTCTGGCTTCGCACTCGAACTCGGCCGGCCCTACAGCTTCTCGACCTGCAAAAAGTCCAACTCGACCGGCGTGGCGCGACCGAAAATCGTCACCATCACCTTCAGCGTGTTCTTGTCCGTGTTCACGTCGTCGACCGTGCCGTTGAAGCTGGCGAACGGGCCCTCGTTGATCCGGACCTGGTCCCCGCGCTCGAACGAGTACTTCGGCTTCGGCTTCTCGGCGGCGATCGTCACCTGGTGCAGGATCTGATCGACCTCCTCGCGCGACAGCGGCGACGGCTTGGCGCCGGCGCCGACGAAGCCCGTGACCTTCGGGGTGTTCTTGACCACATGCCACGCGTTGTCGGACATGTGCATTTCCACGAGGATGTAGCCGGGGAAGAACCGCCGCGAGCTCTTCACCTCGCGGCCGCCGCGCTTCTCGACGACCTCCTCGGTCGGGATGAGGACCTCGCCGATCTCGTCCTGGAGGCCGTACGCCTGCACGCGCTGCTGCAGCGACTCGCGCACCTTGTTCTCGAAGCCCGAGTAGGTGTGGATGATGTACCAGTGCTTGGTCTTGTCGTCTGTCATGGTGTGCACGGCGGACCTGTCAGGACTCCTATCGCGCGCTCGGTCCGGGCTCAGCGCCCGAACGCGTCATAGATCCGCGCCACGAGCCAGGACAACACGATGTCCCAGGCATACAGGTACAACCCGATGAAGATCGAGATGATGATGACCACGATCGTCGTCGCCCAGACCTCACGCCGGGTCGGCCAGGTCACGCGCCCCAGTTCGGCCCGCACCTCGATCAGGAACCGGCGCGCACGTGCGAACCAGCCACCAACGTGCTCGGGCGATTCCTTCAGGGTGTCCAACATCGCTTGGCGCTTCCTTCAGAGAGATTGGCAGGCCAGGAGGGACTCGAACCCCCAACTCCCGGTTTTGGAGACCGGTGCTCTACCAATTGAACTACTGGCCTAGACCTTACGGGAAGTTAGAAGTTAGAAGTTAGAAGTGCGAAGTAAGAAGTTGTCGTGGAAACTCAGAACTTCGAAATTCGAACTTCCGACTTCTCACTTTCCTTCACTTTTCTAACTTCGTACTTCTCACTTCTTACTTGCTCTCCCGATGTGCCGTGTGCTTGCGGCAGAACCGGCAGTACTTGCTGAACTCGAGCCGCTCGGAGCTCTTCCGGCGGTTCTTCGTGGTGCTGTAGTTCCGACGCTTGCAGTCGGTGCACGCCAGCGTGACGATCTCGCGCATGACTCATTCTCCCCCAGCGACGTCCCGGCCGCACCGGCGCGTCCTGACCGACAGCCGCCGGCGCATCACGCGCCCCGTTCGAGGCGACGCGACACGCCAGGCGGCCGACAGGTCTCCTACTCGACGATCTCCGTGATGGTGCCGGCGCCGACCGTCCGGCCACCCTCACGAATCGCGAACCGCGCGCCCTTTTCGAGCGCCACGGGCGTCATCAGCTCACCCGAGATCGTGGTGTTGTCGCCCGGCATCACCATCTCGACGCCCTCCGGCAGGTTCAGCGTGCCGGTCACGTCGGTCGTCCGGATGTAGAACTGCGGACGGTAGCCGTTGAAGAACGGCGTGTGGCGGCCACCCTCGTCCTTCGACAGGATGTACACCTCGGCCTTGAACTTCGTGTGCGGCTTGATCGTGCCCGGCTTCGCCAGCACCTGGCCGCGCTCGACGTCGTCCTTTTCCACGCCGCGCAGCAGCACGCCGATGTTGTCGCCCGCCACGCCCTCGTCGAGCAGCTTGCGGAACATCTCGATGCCCGTGACGACCTTCTTCTGCGTGTCGCGGTAGCCGACGATCTCGACTTCCTCGCTCACCTTCACCTTGCCGCGCTCGACACGCCCCGTGACGACCGTGCCACGACCCGAGATCGAGAACACGTCCTCGATCGGCATCATGAACGGCTTGTCGATGTCGCGCTCCGGCAGCGGGATGTAGGTGTCGAGCGCCTCCATCAGCTTCAGGATCGTCTCGACGCCCTCGGGGTCGCCCTGCAGCGCCTTGAGCGCCGACACGCGGACCACCGGCAGGTCATCGCCCGGGAAGCTGTAGCTCTTCAGCAGGTCGCGTACCTCGAGCTCGACCAGGTCGAGCAGCTCGGGGTCGTCGACCGCGTCGACCTTGTTCAGGGCGACGACGAGGTACGGCACGTTCACCTGACGGGCGAGCAGCACGTGCTCGCGCGTCTGCGGCATCGGGCCGTCGACCGCGCTGACCACGAGGATGCCGCCGTCCATCTGCGCGGCGCCCGTGATCATGTTCTTGATGTAGTCGGCGTGCCCCGGGCAGTCGACGTGGGCATAGTGCCGGTTCGGCGTCGCGTACTCGACGTGGCTCGTGGCAATCGTGAGGATCTTCGTGTCGTCACGGCGCCCCTGCGACTCGGAAGCCTTCGCCACCTCGTCGTACGGCACGAACTTGGCCCAGCCCTTGTCAGCGGCCACCTTGGTCAGCGCCGCAGTCAGCGTCGTCTTGCCGTGGTCGATGTGGCCGATTGTGCCAACGTTCACGTGCGGCTTCGAACGATCAAACTTCTCTTTCGCCATTGCTCTCCGTCCTCACTTGAATGGCGTCCCCCGCCATCGACGGGCGGGGACCCCACGTCCCTCTGCCCACTTAACCTCGAACTCCGCGCGGTCGCCCGCGCACACCTTTCACGAGACGCTCGCCCGGTCCCGCTGGCCTGCCACCCACCGCCGCGAGCGCAGCGAGCGTCTGGCGAAGGTTGGAGCCGATGACCGGGATCGAACCGGTGACCTCGTCCTTACCAAGGACGTGCTCTGCCAACTGAGCTACATCGGCCCGACGTTTTCTTGGTCTGAGGGCTTCGCCCTCAGACTCCCGACACACTCACTCGCGGGGCCCCCTACGCCCCGCTCCGTTCGTGTGGCTCACTCGCATCCGCTCGTTCGCAGCACCTTCGTCAGCTCTTCACTCGTCCCGCCGCGAACATCCACGGCGCCACCGTCAGGTCCCTGGCGCGCCAAAAGGCGCGCCCGCAGGAGCGGAGCTCTGGTGCCCCCGCGAGCGACTGCGCGAGGGGGTCCGGCGGGACGCAGCCCCCCGGACGATTCTGGAGCGGGAGACGGGGATCGAACCCGCGACCAACAGCTTGGAAGGCTGTGACTCTACCACTGAGTTACTCCCGCCTACGTCTCGCTCCGACCGCTCAACCTCTCCGCTCGACTACGGCGCGGCAGGCCCGCCTTACGACACGCCCGCCATCGTCAAACTCACGTCACGTCGAACAACCGGCCCGGCTGGCCTGCGCCAGCCGACTTGCCAACCGCGGCCCGCCTCCGCTCGCGACGCGAGCCACCGGCGGGCGAAGGTTGGTGGCGAGGGAAGGATTCGAACCTTCGAAGCCCTAGGGCGACAGATTTACAGTCTGCTGCGTTTGACCGCTTCGCTACCTCGCCGTGCCTCACTCGATGCCGCGTTCTGAACCTCGTGTGCCTCGCCGGCGCCCCCGTGCCGACGGTCGCCTCGTCTTCCAGCCGTCATCCCTCGCGAAACCACGGCCTGCAACTTGGAGCTGGCGAAGGGATTCGAACCCCCGACCAGCTGATTACAAATCAGCTGCTCTACCGGACTGAGCTACGCCAGCCGAACAAACTGGGAATGCTAGCACGGAATGTGCCAAAGCGGCAAGACCCGGCAGGATCAACAGCCGCCCCCCTCCTGCCATCCGGACCTCCGGCCGACTGGCTGACCGTGGGACAGGACCTCCCAGTTTCGCACGGACATGGGGGGCAAGGCTACCGACCACCGGCCGCCGTCTACCGGCTGCCGGCCTGACGACGCTGCCGGACGGCCTCGAAGAGTGCGATGCCCGTGGCCACCGACACGTTCAGGCTCGAAACCATGCCGGCCATCGGAATCGACACGAGCCGGTCGCAGCTCTCGCGCACCAGCCGCCGCAGGCCCGTACCCTCGGCCCCGACCACGAACGCCGTCGGCTGGGTGTAATCGACGGCGTCGTACGACTCGGTCGCGCTGTCGTCGAGCCCGACGGTCCAGACGCCGAGCGCCTTCAACTCGTCGACCGTCCGCGCGACGTTGACCACGGTGGCCACCTTGACGTGGTTGACCGCCCCCGCCGACGCGCGCGCCGTGGCCCCGTCGAGCGGCGCGGCATGACGGGCCTGCCGCACGACCCCATCGGCGCCCGCCGCATCGACGGACCTGAAGATCGCCCCGACGTTCTGCGGATCCTCGACGCTGTCGAGCACGACGAGCAGCGCCGGCCCCGCGGCTTCGGCCACGATCTCGTCGATCGTGTATGCCGGCAACGGCTGCAGTTCGGCCGCCACGCCCTGGTGCACGCCGCCGCGCGTGAGCCGCTCGAGCGCCCGGCGGTCGACGGTCTCGATGGCCAGACGCAGTTCGTGCGCGCGCGCCACGAGCGCGTCCACGCGCGGTCCCCCGCCGCGCTCGTGCAGGAGCTTCGAGACGCGACGCGCCTTCAGCGCTTCAGAGACGGGATTGATGCCGTAGATGATGGACATGAGATCTCAGGTACGACGGGTACGACAGGCGACAGGTAGATGAACGATATACGGAGCCCCGGGGCTTCAGCCCCGGGGGACACCCGGCTGACACGGGCGACCTTCACTTCATCGCGTGGCCCCCCACGCCTGGCCAGACTGACACCGAGCACGGTCACCGTTGGCCCGCCACGGCGCGCAGCCGCTCCAGACACGAGGAGACCCGCGCCACACCCGCGGACGCCGGGAGCGTGGCGCCGCGCTCGATGGCCGGCACCGCGATGTCGAGTTCGGGACCGGAGTCGGCCGCCGTCAGCGCCACGCGGATCGGGTGAAAGAGCGCGCGCCCCTTCAGGCCGCACAGCTCTCGCGCACGGGTCGCGGCTGCGCGGAACGTCTCGCGATCGACGAGCGGACCCGTCGCGCGCACGGCCTCCGCGAACGCCTCTACGGCGCGGGGGCCGTCACTCTCCACCTCGACCAGACGACGCGCCTCGGCCGCGTCCCACGCAAAGAGGAACGCCACGCGGTCGCCAATCTCTTCGAGCCGATCGACAGATCCCACTACCATCGGCAGGAGCGATTCGACATACGCCAGTGCTTCGGCCGTGGCGCCGGTCACCACGCCGCGCTGCTGGAGATACGGCATCGCATCGGCCGCGATGCGGGACGCGGGCAGCCGCCGCATGTACTGCCGGTTCATCCAGGCGAGCTTGTCGAAATCGAACACCGCCGCACTGTGGCTGACCGTCGACAGATCGAACCGCCGGATCATCTCGTCGATCGGCACGATCTCCTCGCCCTCACCCGGCGACCAGCCGAGCAGCGCGAGATAGTTGACCAGCGCCTCGGGCAGGTAGCCGCGCGCGCGGAACTCGGACACGCTCGTCACGCCGTGCCGCTTCGAGAGTGGCGCATGGTCCGCCCCGAGCACGAGCGACAGGTGCGCGAACGCGGGCGCCGGCTGTCCCAGCGCCTCGTAGATCAGCAGCTGCCGCGGTGTGTTCGAAATGTGATCCTCGCCGCGAATCACCGTCGTCACCTGCATGTCCGCGTCGTCGACGACGACGGCGAAGTTGTAGGCCGGCGATCCCCCGGACCGCACGATGACGAAGTCGCCGATGATCGACGTATTGACCGTCACATCGCCGCGCACCGCGTCGTGAAAGGTCACGTCCCGATCGCCCTCGGGCACGGCGAACCGCAGCGCCGCAGGCTCGCCGGCCTCGACGCGACGGGCCGCCTCGGCCGGATCGATCGCGCGGCACCGCCCGCTGTACCGCGGCGGCCGGCCGCTCGCGAGGGCGGCCTGTCGTTCGTCCTCGAGTTGCGCCGGCGTGCAGAAGCAGAAGTACGCGCGGCCGCGGGCGCGCAGGTCGGCCGCCACCTCGTCGTAACGTGCCGTCCGCTCGGACTGGCGGTACGGTGCGAACGGCCCGCCGGCATCCGGGCCCTCGTCCCACGTGAGCCCGAGCCAGCGCAGGTCCGCGATCATGGCCGTCTCGGACGCGCGCGTCGACCGCTCGCGATCCGTGTCCTCGATGCGCAGGATGAACGTGCCGCCGTGCCGGCGCGCCAGCAGCCAGTTGAACAGCGCGGTCCGCACGTTGCCGACGTGGAGCTGTCCCGTGGGACTGGGCGCGAAACGCACGCGCATGGCCGTCACGACGTCCCCCGCCGCGTCATCACGACGACGGCGTGCGAGGCGATGGCCTCGCCGCGGCCCACGGCATCGACGCCCTCGTTCGTCTTGCCCTTCACGCTGACGCAGCTGACGTCCAGACCGAGCACGCGCGCCAGGTTGCCGATGATGACCGGCAGGTGCGGCACCAGCTTCGGCCGTTCGAGGATCACCGTCACGTCCACGTTGGCCGGCTGCCAGCCGCGCTCGGCAGCCATCGCCACGCTGCGGGCGAGCAGATCGAGTCCGGCCACGTCCTTCCAGCGCGGATCGGTATTCGGGAAATGCTGGCCGATGTCGCCCGCGCCCATGGCGCCGAACATCGCGTCGGCCAGCGCGTGACAGACCACATCACCATCCGAGTGCCCGAGCGGGCCTGCCTCGAACGGCAGCATTTCGCCCGCCAGCACGAGCGGTCGCCCGGCCACGAGGCGATGGAGATCGTACCCGGTGCCCACGCGCGGCGTGGCCTCGAACTGCTGCTGTGCGCGCATCACATCATCCGCCGTCGTGATCTTGTCATTGCGTGCGTCGCCCACCACCACCTCGACCGGACGCCCGGCCCGCTCGGCCAGCATCGCTTCATCGGTGGCCTCGACACCCGAGGCGCCCAGGGCCACGATCTCGTCGAGCACCGCGCGCGTGAACCCCTGCGGCGTCTGCGCGAGCCAGATCTCCTCGCGCGGCAGCGTTGCCGCGACCAGGCGCTGATCGGCCGGCACGCGCTTCACTGTATCGCGCGCGGCCACGGCCGGCACCGCGGCCCCTGTCCGCGCCGCGGCCTCGATGACGCGATCGATCAAGGCGCGATCGACGAACGGCCGCGCGGCATCGTGGATCAGCACGATCGAGACGCCGGACGACAGCGCGGCCACGCCCGATCGCACCGAATCCTGCCGCCGCGCACCGCCCTCGGCGTACCGGCACCGGCGCGCTGTCCGCCCGACGATGACCGCCGCATCCGGCAGCAGCTCCGCCGGCAGCACCACGACCAGTTCCGACACCGCCGGATGCGCGTCGAAGGCGGCCACGCTCCGCTGGAGCACGGTGCGTCCGCCGAGATCGATCAACTGCTTCGGCCGCGGCGTCCCCGCGCGGATGCCGCGGCCGCCGGCCACGATGATGACGCCCACCCGCGGATCAGTCATGGGCGACCTCGGCCGCGACGATGTCGTGCACGCGCGCGGCCAGCGCCCTCGCATCGGCGCGCGTCATGCCGGTCGTCTCGATCGGCGCGTGCAGTGTCACGCGCACGTGCCCCGGACAGGTCATCAACCGGCCCTTCAACATCACGTGGCGGCTGCCGGACACGCTGACGGGCACGACCGGCAGCGCGCTGTCGATCGCCAGCAGGAACACGCCGCCCTTGAACCGCCCCACGACACCGTCGCGGCTCCGTGTCCCTTCCGGGAAGATGATGAGCGAGGCCTGCTGCGCGATCATCCGCTGCATCTTCTTCAGCACGCCGGCACCCGGGTTGTCGCGGTCGACGAGCAGGTGCCCGGCGCGCTGCAGGTGCCAGCCGAGAAACGGGAAGCTGCCGAGCGATGCCTTCGCGATGATCCGCAGCTGCATGGCCACCGTCCAGAAGATCACCGGGATGTCGTAGATGCTCTGGTGGTTGGACGCGATCACGTAGCTGCGATCGGCGGGCGGCAGCGCCCCGTGGACCTCCACCGTGACGCCCGTCGTCTTCAGGATCAGCCACGACCATGCGCGGGCGCAGCGGTGCGCGAAGTGGCCGCGGCGATCGACGAACGTCGACAGCAGCGACGCCGTGCCGAGCACGACGGTGTAGACGCCGATGGCGGGGATCAGGAAGAAGACCGTCCGCCACCAGTGGTAGGGCGGCAGGCTCACGCGTTGGCAGCCGGCCGCGGCCGCCGGCCCGTATCACCGCTGCTGCCGTCGCTCTCGGCGTGGCGCCCGAAGATCATGCGCCCGGCCGTGGTCTGCAGCACGCTGGTCACCACGATGTCGAGGTTCCGGCCGATGCGCGACCGCGCGTTGTCGACCACCACCATCGTGCCGTCGTCCAGGTAGGCGACGCCCTGGTTCTGTTCCTTGCCTTCCTTGAGGATGAACACGCTCATCAGCTCGCCGGGCAGCACGACGGGACGCAGGGCATTGGCCAGTTCGTTGATGTTGAGCACCTCGACGCCGCGCAGCTGGGCGACCTTGTTGAGGTTGAAGTCGTTGGTCACGATGCGGCCGAGCAGCGCGCGCGCCAGCTCGATCAGCTTCATGTCGACTTCCTTCACCTGCGGGTAGTCGAGCTCCGAGATCAGCACGTCGACGCCCGACATCTTCTGGATGCGCTGCAGGATGTCGAGGCCGCGCCGGCCGCGGTTGCGCTTGAGCGCGTCGGACGAGTCGGCCACCATCTGCAGTTCCTTCAACACGAACTGCGGCACCACCAGGGTGCCGTCGAGGAAGCCGGTCTCGACGATGTCGGCGATGCGGCCGTCGATGATGACGCTGGTATCGAGAATCCGGTACCGCTTCTGCGGCCGGGCGTCCTGGAAGAGCGAGACGAACTTCGAGGGTTCGAGCCACTCCCCTTTCCTGATGCCGAACATCAGGCCCAGGTACGGCAGCACGACGACCGTGAGGCCGTGGAGGAAACGGACCTGGGTGCTGCCCGTGTCGGCCCAGAACAGGGCGCCGCCAATCGCACGCGCCAGCGCCAGGCCGGCGGCAAACCCGATGACCCCGCCGAGCAGGCTCGTGACGGCCGCCTCGCGCAGCCGGGATTCGGCGATCACGATGACCGCGGCCACGAACAGGCCGAGCAGGACGTTGAGGATCAGTGGCCCGTTGATGGGCTGGATGAATGTCGCCGAATAGACGACGACCGCGGCAAACAATGCCCGCACGAGCAGATGGCCGTGCATCATTGTTATCTTAGCGTACGGTCCCCGGTCGGCCGCCGTGCCGTGCGGCTCAGAACAGCGCGTCGAGCGCCTCGCCGACGGTCCGGACGGCGGTAGCGGTCATCGACGCCGGCAGGTCGCCCGGCGTGATGTTGCCCTCGGGAACGATGCAGCGGGTGAATCCCATCTGCGCGGCCTCGCGGATGCGCAGGGCCGCCTGGCCGGCCGCGCGCACCTCGCCTGCCAGCCCGACCTCGCCGAAGACGACCACGTCGGACGGCGCCGGTCTGTTGCGCAGGCTGGAGGCGACCGCTGCCAGCACCGCCAGATCGGCCGCCGGTTCATCCACCCGCATCCCGCCCGCCACGTTCACGAACACATCGTCGGTGACCAGGCTGAGCCCGGCACGCTTGTCGAGCACGGCCAGCAGCAGCGCCAGGCGGTTCTGGTCGAGCCCGTTGGCCGTGCGGCGGGCGTTCCCGTACGTCGCCGCGCTCACCAGTGCCTGCACCTCGACGAGCATCGGGCGCGATCCCTCGATCGTGGCCATCACGACGGATCCGGGCACGTCGAGCGATCGCTCGGCCAGGAACAGCCGAGAGGGGTTCGGCACCGGCCGCAGACCGCTGCCGGTCATCTCGAACACCCCGAGTTCGCTGACCGCCCCGAAGCGGTTCTTCACGGCGCGCACCACGCGGTGGGCGTGGTGCTGTTCCCCCTCGAAATAGAGCACGGTGTCGACGACGTGCTCGAGGACCTTGGGCCCGGCGAGGCTGCCGTCTTTCGTCACGTGGCCGACGAGGATGGTCGGCAGGTTGCGGCCCTTCGCGGTGAACAGCAGGTCGGTCGCGGCCTGTCGGACCTGGCTGACGCTGCCGGGGGCCGACTGGATCTTCAGCGAGAACACCGTCTGGATCGAGTCGACGATGAGCAGCGCGGGCTTGAGCCGTTCGACTTCTTCGATGAGCCGCTCGATGCAGGTCTCGGCGAGCAGGTAGAGCGGCGCGTCGGTCACGCCGAGCCGCTCGCCGCGCATCTTCACCTGGTGTGCCGACTCCTCGCCCGAGCAGTACAGCACCGGTCCGACCGAAGCGGCGAAGTGGGCCGCGGCCTGCAGCAGGAGCGTCGACTTGCCGATGCCGGGCTCTCCGCCGAGCAGCACGAGCGAACCCGGGACGATGCCGCCGCCGAGCACCCGGTCGAACTCGCTGATCCCGCTCGCCAGCCGCTCGGCCACGACGATATCGACATCGGCGTAGCGCAGCGCCCCCCGCCCGCCAAGCGCCGGCACGGCCCCGCGGACCTCGGGCACCACGGCCGGCCGTTCCTCGACCATCGAGTTCCACTCGCCGCAGTCCGGGCAGCGACCGAGCCACTTCTGCGACTGGGAGCCGCAGGATTGGCAGACGAACGAGGACTTGGGGGGCTTCATGACAAGTCGAAGTTAGAAGTTAGAAGTTAGAAGTAAGACGTTCGGGAAAGTGAGAAGTTGGAAGTTGGAACTTCGAAGTGCGCACTTCTAAGTTCCGTCCGCCTTCTGACTTCGAACTTCTCACTTCTCACTTGATCCGTATCTTCTTTCTATTCTTGCTCCCAACCGGCACACGATCTCCCACGGGATCGTGCCGATGGCGGCGGCCATTTCGCGGGCGGTGATGTGCTCGTCGCCCTGGTGGCCGATGATGACCACCTCGTCGCCGGGGTTGACGTCGAGGCCGGTGACGTCGACGGTCAGCATGTCCATCGACACGGCCCCGACCACCGGCACGCGACGGCCGCCGACGAGGACCACGCCGCGATTCGAGAGACGGGTATCGAGGCCGTCGGCATACCCGGCCGGCACGATGGCAATCGTCCGCGGCCCGTCGGCCGTCCACCGGCCGCCGTAGCCGGCGATTTCACCGGACCGCACACCCTTGACGGCCACGATACGACTGGTGAGTGACAGCCCGGGTCGCAGGTCGAGGGCCGAAGCGAGCGGCGGCGGCACGATGCCGTAGAGCAGCAGGCCCGGCCGGACCAGGTCGTACCACGTCCGCGTGTCGCGCAGTAGCGCCGCCGAGTTCGCCGCGTGACGCACGACGTCGCGCAGGCCCATGGCGCCGAGCGCCGCCGAGGTACGATCGAACCGGCGCCGCTGGTCGTCGAAGAACGACGACTCGGGCACGTCCGCCGTCCCGAAGTGCGTGTAGACCGCCTCGATGCGCAGGTGCCGCGATCCGATCACCGCCGGCATCGTCCGGCCGAGGTTGTCGTGCCGGAAGCCGAGCCGGTTCATGCCCGTGTCGATCTTGAGGTGACACGGCAGCACGCGCCCGCGACGCACGGCCACGGCCTCGAGCGCGCGCACGGCCGCCGGCGTCGAGACCGTGGGCGTCAGCCCGTACTCGACGACCCCGTCCAGATCGCTGACGCTGAGCGCCCCGAACACCAGGATCGGCGCGCGGATGCCGGCCCGCCGCAGCGTCACGCCCTCTTCGATGTCGGCGCAGGCCAGCATCGCCACGCCGGCCGCCTCGAGCGCCGTCGCCACGGGCACGGCACCGTGCCCGTACGCATTGGCCTTGACGACCGCCAGCACGCCCGGCGGCTGCGTGCGCCCGGCCGCCGCGGCCTCGCGCGCGAGCATCGCCGCGATCGCCCGGCTGTTGGCCGCAATCGCCTCGAGATCGACCGTGGCGATCGTCGGGCGGATCACTCGCCGCCCCTGTCGTACGCCCCCTGGCCCTGCGCGAGGTTCTCGAACCGCGTGTACTGCTTCAGGAACGCCAGCCGCGCCGTCCCCGTGGGCCCGTTGCGCTGCTTGCCGATGATGATCTCCGCCACGCCCTCGGTCTCGGGGTTGACCTGCCCCTCCACCGGGTACATCTCCTCGCGGAAAATGAACATGACGATGTCGGCGTCCTGCTCGAGCGCACCCGACTCGCGCAGGTCCGAGAGCTGCGGCCGGTGATCGGATCGGGTTTCCGTCGCGCGGCTCAACTGGCTCAGCGCGATGATCGGGACGTGGAGTTCCTTCGCCAGGATCTTCAGGTTGCGCGAGATCGTGGCCAGTTCCTGCTGCCGGCTCTCGAACCGGCCGCGCCCCTGCATCAGCTGCAGGTAGTCGATCACGATCAGGTCGAGCCCGTGTTCCATCTTCAGCCGCCGGCACTTGGCGCGCATCTCGAGGATGCCCGCCGACGGCGTGTCGTCGAGATACACCTTGGCGTCGTGCAGCCGGGCGAACGCATCGACGAGCCGCGCGTAGTCCTGCTCGCCGAGAAAGCCGCCGCGGAACCGGTGCTGGTCGACGCGCGCCTCGGACGTGAGCATGCGCATGAACAGCTGCTCCTTCGACATCTCGAGGCTGAAGATCCCAATCGTCTTGTCGGCCTGCGTCGCCGCGTTGAGCGCCATGTTGAGCACGAAGCTCGTCTTGCCCATGGCCGGGCGCGCGGCCACGATGATCAGATCCGACGGCTGGAAGCCGGACGTCATCTCGTCGAGATCGGTGAAGCCGCTCGGCACGCCCGTCACCAGGCCGCGCTGCTGCTGCAGCTTCTCGATCATCTGGTAACCGGCGTCGACCAGGTCGCCGACCTTCACGAACCCGGTCCGCATCCGGTCGTCGGCAATCGCGAAGATGGATCGTTCCGCTTCGTCGAGCAGCAGGTCGGCGTCTTCCTCCGCATCGTGCGCACGCGCCAGTACGTCGGACGTGGCCTGGATCAGGCGGCGCAGCGTGGATCGTTCCTTGACGATCCGCGCGTAGTGCTCGATGTTGGCCGACCGCGGCACGCCGTCGGTCAACCCGGCGATATACGCCGGGCCGCCGACGTCGTCGAGTTCCCCGGCGCGGCCGAGTTCGTCCTTCAGCGTGACGAGATCGATCGGCAGGCTGCGCTCGGACAGGCTGACCATCCGGTCGAAGATGCGCCGGTGCGCGTCCCGGTAGAAGTCCTCCGAGTCGATGATCTCGCTCGCCTGGTTGAAGGCGTGGTTGTTGATCAGTACCGCGCCGAGCACGCAGCGTTCGGCTTCGAGATTGTGCGGGAGCGTACGATCCATCGGGACGACGAGAATAGAAGAAAGGCGGGGAGGCGGCAAGGCGGGGAGTAGGCAGGAGGGCGGGGAGGCCGGGAGGCTACAAGGTAACGAGGTAACGAGACGGCGGGGCGACGGGCCGCGGGCGGTGGCGCGGCAAGCCATGACTGCCGGAGCCCCGAGGCTTCAGCCTCGGGGGACAACGGGTGCAACGGCAAACGGGCGCGACC
>MEDJ01000009.1:427301-567474 GCA_001724025.1 Acidobacteria bacterium SCN 69-37
CCGGCACTGCTGCCGGTCGCGCCCGTTCGTGTGGACTGGCGACGCGCCTACTCGGCGGCCGGGGTGGTGTCGGCCGCGGGCGCCGGTGCATCGGCCGCCACGACCTTGACCTTGATGTCGGCGCTCACGTCGCGCGTGAGCTTGACCGGCACCACGAACTCGCCGAGCGCCTTGATCGGCTCGTCGAGCTGGATGCGGCGGCGATCGACGACCAGATCGCGTGCGGCCAGCGCCTCGGCGATGTCCGACGACGTGACCGACCCGTAGAGCGCGTCGTGCTCGCCGACACGCCGCGCGAGCACGACCTCGACCGCCTCGATCCGCGCCCGGACCGCCTCGGCATCGCGACGCTCCTCGGCGTCCCGGGCCTCGGCCCTGGCGCGCTCGAGCTCGATCTGCCGCTTGTTGTTCGCGGTGACCGCCAGGGCCAGCTTGCGCGGCAACAGGTAGTTGCGCGCGTAGCCATCGGCCACCTTGACCACCTCGCCGCGCCGGCCGAGATGGTCGACGTGTTCCTTCAGGATGACTTCGATTGCCATGAACGTTCTCCCGTCAGTCGGTCACGTACGGCACGAGCGCGATCTGCCGCGCGCGCTTGATGGCCGTCTGCAGCGCGCGCTGGTGCTTCGCACACACGCCCGAGATGCGGCGCGGCTGGATCTTCCCGCGCTCGGGGATGAACGGGGCCAGCAACTTCACGTCCTTGTAATCGATGTAATCGATCTTTTCGACGCAGAACTTGCAGACCCGGCGACGACGGAAGAAGCCCCGGCGACCGCCCTTGTCGCGATCCTTGTCCTTGTCCCTGTCGCCGGCGCCCCGGCCCCCACGATTGGCCATGTCACTCATCGGTCACCTCCGGCACGGAATCCCTGGTGGTCGCTGTCGTTGTCGTCATCCTCGTCGGAGTGACGGCGACGCTCGTTCTCTGTCGGCTCGGGCGGCAGCCCGCGGCGCACGCGACGCTCGGCCATGTCGGCCTTGCGGCGGGCCTGCGCCCGCTCGGCGGCGCCCCGCTCCTCGTCGACCCGCACGACCATGTGGCGGATGGCGGTGTCGACAACGCGCAGCCGGCGATCGAGCTCGGCGTTCAACTCGGCCGGTCCGTCGATGGTGTGCAGGACGTAGGTGCCCTCGCGGTGTCCCGCGATTTCGTACGCGAGCCGGCGACGGCCCCAGTTGTCCGTGCTGGTGATGGTGCCGCCAAACCGCTCGACAACGGTCTGCACCTGCTGCTGCAGCGCCGCGAGCGCCTCGTCGGTCGTGTCGGGTGGGGTGATGTAGATCAGTTCGTACTGTCGGACCGTGCTCATATGCCTCCCTGTGGACATCAGGCCGCGATCGTCATGACCGCGGCAAGGAGCGGCTGTTGCCTATGTGGCATCCTGGCGATTGAACAGATTCATCGCCGGCGCCAGGCCCTCGGTCATCCAGAGGGTGACGGCGTCGGCCGACCGGGTAATCGCCTCCTGAACCCCGGCCGCTTCGTCGGCATCGAATCCGCCCAGCACGTGTGCCGCCAGATCGCGCCTGACATCCCCGCGACCCACGCCGATGCGGAGCCGCGCATAGTCGGTGGTGCCCAGATGCCGGGCCACCGACTTCAACCCGTTGTGTCCGCCATCCGATCCGCCCGCGCGCAGGCGCAGGCGGCCGATCGGCAGGTGCACGTCGTCGCAGACGATCAACACGTCAGCCGTGTCGATCCGGTAGTAGCGGCAGAGCGCGCCGATCGCCTCGCCGCTGAGGTTCATGAACGTCAGCGGCTTGACGAGCAGCGCATCGCCGTCCGTCCGCCAGCGCGCCATGAGCGCGTCGGCGGGCGCCGCGTTCCACGACGTCCCGTGACGCGCGGCCAGTTCGTCGAGCACCTCGAAGCCCACGTTGTGCCGCGTGCCCCGGTATGTCGCGCCGGGATTGCCGAGGCCTGCGATCAGTTTCACGGTCGGCTGCCGGCGACCGGCCACTGGGCTCCGCGTTACCGGTAGCCGGTGGCCACGTCTCTACTTGTCGCCCTTGTCCTCGGCCTTGCCCTTCTTGATGACCTCGGGCTCGGCCGCCGCGGCGCCCTCGGCGGCGTCGTCAGACGCGCGCGGCGCCACGATGTGCACGATCATCGTGTCGGCGTCGCTGACGGGCGACCACGTGCCGCCGGTGTCGAGGTCGCGCACGCGGACCGCATCGTGCAGCCCCAGGGCGTCGATGTCGATCGCCACGTGCTCCGGGATGTTGCCCGGCAGCGCCTGAATCGTGATCTCGCGCTGCACGAAGTCGACCGTGCCGCCCTGCGCCTTCGCCGCCTTCGCCTCGCCGACGAGCTGCACCGGCACGACGACGGTCAGCAGCTGGTCCATCGCGATGCGATAGAAGTCGGCGTGCATCAGCTCCTGTCGCACGGGATCGAGCAGGTAGTCCTTCACCAGCACGCGCGTCTCGGTGCCGTCGAGCTTGAAGTTGATGATGGTGTTGGCGCCCGACTCCGAGTGCAGGATCCTGAGCAACGCCTTCGGATCCACCGAGACGGACTCGGCCTGCCTGTCGGCCCCCCCGTAGACAACGGCGGGAATCCGCCCCTGGCGGCGCAGGCGCCCGGCATTGTTCCGACCGAACGTGTCGCGACGAACCGCTTCGAGTACTACTTCCATGATCGTTCCTCAGTTTCCCCTGCTCAGACGAACAACTTCGAGACCGACGTTTCCTCGTGAATGCTCCGGATGGCCTGCGCCAGCAGCCGGGCCACCGACAGCACCACGATCTTGCCGCACGCCGCCTTCTCGACCGGCAGCGGAATCGTATTGGTGACGATCAGCTTGTCGATCGGCGCCGACTCGATGCGCTGCAGCGCCGGCCCCGATAGCACGCCGTGGACGGCGCTGGCCACCACGCGCGCAGCGCCGTTGTCGATCAGGGCCTGCGCCGCCTTCTGGATCGTGCCGGCCGTGTCGATGATGTCGTCGGCCAGCACGCAGACCCGGCCGCGCACGTCGCCCACCACGTTCATCACCTCGGCCGTGCCGTCCTCGGACCGCCGCTTGTCGACAATCGCCAGGTCGGCATCGAGCCGCTTGGCATAGGCCCGCGCCCGCTCGGCCCCGCCCGCATCGGGCGAGACCATGGTCACCGGCCCCATGTTCAGCTTCGCCAGGTGTTCGATGATGACCGGGGCGGCAAAGAGGTGATCGACGGGAATGTCGAAGAATCCCTGGATCTGCGCCTTGTGCAGGTCCATCGTGAGCACGCGGTTCGTCCCGGCGGCGCTCAGCAGGTTGGCGACGAGCTTGGCCGAAATCGGGACGCGCGGCTTGTCCTTGCGGTCCTGCCGCGCATAGCCGTAATACGGCACGACCGCGGTGATGCGCGAGGCCGAGGACCGGCGGAACGCATCGATCATGATGCAGAGCTCGACCAGGTTCTGATCGACGGGCGAGCTCGTCGGCTGCACGATGAACACGTCGGCGCCGCGGATGTTCTCGTCGATCTGGAACGACACCTCGGAATCCGGGAACCGGTGCAGCCGCGCCGCGCCGAGCGGCTGCCCGAGGCTCTCGGCAATCTCGCGCGCCAGGGCGGGGTGTGCGCTGCCGGTGAACAGTTTCAGGGGACCGTGAGACATGGAATGTGTCGGGGTTGGTGTGCCTGTGTCGTCTCTCACTGTCGGCTCCGGGCCGGTGCGTCACAGCCAGCCGGGCACCCCGCCGTGGAGGTGGTTGGGGCGGAAGGATTCGAACCTTCGAATACGGGATTCAAAGTCCCGCGCCTTACCGCTTGGCCACGCCCCAGCACGGGTCGCTCGCCCTGTCCGGCCCCCCGCAGGCCCTCGTCTTCGACGACCGCGGTTCCGACGTCACGCTGCCCTGCCGGCCCTTCGGAGCCGGTATGCAAACGCGAAAGTCTATCACAGGCCCAGCCGGCGGGCGGCCTCGCGACGCGTGAGCGTCCGCGTCAGCAGCACCAGCCAGTCGGGCCGCTGCAGCCGCGCCGCGGCCCGGCGCGCCGTCGTCTCGGCAAACACCCCGTAGACCGCCGATCCGCTGCCCGACATCGCGGCTGCCATCGCGCCCTGGCTGACGCAGGCCGCCACCATCTCGTCAATCGCCGGGTGCCGACGCGCCACCGGCGCCTGGAGGTCGTTGCCGAGCACGATCGGACCGCCGGCCCAGCCGACCTCCAGTTCCTGCCGCCTGGCCGGGGTGACAGCCAGGCCCTCGGCCCTGTCGCCGTCGAGCCACCCGTACGCCTCGGCCGTGCCCACGCCGAACGACGGCTTGATCACCACCACCCCGAGCCGGGCCACGTCGTCGACCGGGTAGAGCTCCTCGCCCCGGCCCAGGCCGAGCGCCGTGCCGCCGTGCAGGAAGAACGGCACGTCCGACCCGAGCTGCGCGGCCAGATCGATCAGGTGACGACGCGACTGGCGCCCGCCCCAGACCTGGTTCAGCCCCACGAGCGCCGCCGCCGCGTCCGCACTGCCGCCCCCGAGCCCGGCCGCGGCAGGAATCTGCTTCTCCAGCTTGACGTGGACGTCGCGCGGCTCGCCCGCGCGCCCCATCGCCCGCCACAGCAGTTCGGCCGCCCGCCAGATGAGGTTCGTCCGATCGGCCGGCACGCCCGGCGACCGGCTCATCAACCCGAACGGTCCCGATCGCGGCGTCAGCGTGACGACGTCCGAGAGCCCGATCGACTGCATCAGGGTATGGACGTCGTGATAGCCGTCCTCGCGTCTGGGGCCGACACGAAGCGTCAGGTTCACCTTGGCCGAAGGACGAAGCACGAGCGCTTGGGACATGGGAGACAACTGGGATCGCGACGCCGGCCGTCAGAACTCGCCGCCGAACGGGCCGCGCCGGCGGACCTCGTCGAGCGGGTGTTCGACGAACGCCCCGGGCACCTGCAGTCGGAACACGGCCGGTGGCAACTGGGAATTGCGCTCGAACTCTATCACCCTGAGGCGCAGGCTCACATCCGTCCCGCGACGCAGGTCGAGATCGCGCGGCGTACCCGCCTCGAGGTGCCGGTAGTCGACGACCACGTCACGGAACTCGGCGGCCGCCAGCTGCCACCGCCCCTCGCGCTCGCGCAGGTAGATGACGCTGTCAGCCGTCCGCAGACGGACGAATGCCCCGGCCCGCTCGCTCGACACGACCGCCGGATCGGCCGACACGCACCCGGTCAGCAGCGCCAGCAGGCGCGCCGGCTCGAGCGGAATCCCGATGAGCGCGTCGGTCACGGCCGCGGCCGTGCCCCGCGTACTGGTGCCCTCGAGCTGATTGAGCCAGATGACCGATGCCGTGTCGCCGGCCAGGGCGAACACGCGCCGGGCGCCGACCATGGCGACCAGCGAGATCCGACCGGCGTCCAGGCCCACGCCTGTCGTGAGCGACGGCACGCGGCTACCGTGCACGCGCCCCGAGACGCGCAACTCGGCACGGACGGCCGTCACCTTGCGACAGGCGTCCGTCAGCGAGGTCCAGACCGCCGCGCCCTCGGGAAACGGCGTGGTCGGGCCGGCCGGCCGCACGAAGCGTCCGCCCGCACAGCCGGCCGCACCGGCCAGGACGAGGGTGATGAGACACGTGACGGCGACCCGCCGCGCGGCCGTGCTGCCCGCCGCCCGGCGCCACCATTTCGCCGATCGGAGTCGCGGGTTTGTAGATCGGAGCGCCTTATTCGTCGGTCGGAGCCCCGGGGCTTCGGCCCCGGGGAACGCCGCCGTACCGCCTCGTCGCCCTGCTGCCGTGCTGCCGTGCCGCCGTGCCGCCGCCCTGCGGCCGCGCAGCCGTGCCGCCGTGCGGCCCAAGAAGATCACTGCCGCCCGGACGCGGACCGGGCGCGGTCGCGCTTCTTCGTCAGCGCCTTGGCATCGACGCCGTCGAGGTCGCCGGCCAGCGCGCGCTCGAACGCCTCGACCGCCTTGTCGTACTGCTCGACCTTCAGGTAGGCATCCCCCAGGTGTTCCTGGATCACCGACACGTCCGGAGCGCCGCGCGCCGCCCGCTCGAGCGGATCGACGGCATCCTGGAACCGCGACATCCGGAAATACGCCCAGCCCAGGCTGTCGAGATAGGCCGGGTTCTCGCCGTTGATTTCGATGGCCCGCTCGATGAACCCGACCGCCTCGGGCAGTTTCTGCCCGCGGTCGGCCAGCATGTACCCGAGGTAGTTGAGCGCGGCGGCGTGTCCGGGCTCGGCCGCGATGATTTCGCGGAAGATCCGCTCGGCACGACCCGCCTGGCCGTCGCGCTCGTACGTGGCGGCCAGCGCAAAGGCCAGCCGGGTATCGTCGGGCGTGCGACGACGGGCGTCCTCGAGCGTCCGCACGGCCCGGCGCATGTCGCGCAGATCCTCGTACGCCCGGCCGAGCGTCGTCGCCATCTCGGCGAAAAGACCGGATTCGACATCGTGCCCCACCGGCTCGGCCACGCGCGGGGCGAGCGTCGAGACCACGGCGCGATGATCGCCCCGCGCCTCGAGCACCTGCGCGAGCGCGATCGGCCCGCGCCCATCGTCCGGATCGATCGCCAGGATGCGGCGCGCGGCCGCCTCGGCCTCTGCCGTGCGCCCCGCGGCCTGCTCCACCTGCGCCAGCAGATACCAGGCGCGCACGTCGTCCGGATGATCGCGCGACACGCCGAGCAGTTCCTCGCGTCCGCGCGCGTGGTCGCCGCTGTTGGCCAGCGCCGCGGCATAGCGCAGGCGATAGGCCACGTCGTCGGGCTGCTCGTCGACGAGCCGCGCCCACGCGGCCGCGGCCTCGGCCCAGGCGCCGCGCTGTTCGAGCGCCTCGATGCCGCGCAGCCGGCTGCTCGCCGACGCGCGCGCGTCGCCGCGGAACTCGGCAATCACCGCCTCGGCCATCTCCGGCTGCCCCGAAGCCCTGTAGGCCTGCACCAGCAGCATCACGGCCTGCGGATACCCCGGCCGATCGAGCAGGAACTGCTGGAGCGCCGTGATCGCCCTGTCGTACTGCGCGTCCTTCACGTACATCTCGGCCAGCGTGAGGGACACGATCGGATCCTGGACGCCGTCGGTGCGCGCCTTCTGCAGGTGATCGATGGCGGTGCGCACGCGCGCGCTGACCATCGGCGGCGTCAGGCCATCGAGCGACGAGGCGGCAATCAGGCCGAGCAGGCGGTGCGCCGGGCGA
The DNA here is from genome assembly GCA_001724025.1 of Acidobacteria bacterium SCN 69-37. Lineage (GTDB taxonomy): Bacteria > Acidobacteriota > Vicinamibacteria > Vicinamibacterales > SCN-69-37 > SCN-69-37. Next base: position 434,446 of record MEDJ01000009.1, read on the forward strand.
TTGGCCGGCACCGCGGCGATGGCGGCCTCGGCCTCGCGGCGCGCGCCCGCCAGGTCGCCCTGTTGAGCCAGGATGCCGGCCAGCTCCGCGCGGACCGCCGCCGCGTCGGGCATCAGGACGAGGGCGCGTCGATACAGATCGGCGGCGCCGGCGTAATCGTCGCGCTCCTCGCGCGCCTGTCCTTCCACGAACAGGAAGTAGGCTTCACCAACGACGTCCCGTGACGGACCGGTTGGCACAGACGCCGTTTGAAGCGCCAGAACAACAGCAAGAAGCGCCGTGTGCATGCGTGACCCCGTCTGATTCTGGCACAAACGCCGGGCGCGAACGCTGGTATAGTCTCGTCATGCCCGTGGATCCCGCACTGCTCGAGATTCTGGTTTGCCCCGCCTGCAAGACGCCAGTCGCCCCGGTGCACGACGGCGCCGGCCTCAAGTGCGGCACGTGTCGTCGGGTGTTCCCCGTGCGGGACGACATCCCCGTGATGCTGGTCGACGAGGCCACGATCGAAGACTGACGCGGTTGACGATCCTGCTCGTCCGGCTCCGGTTGATCGGGGACGTCGTCTTCACGACGCCCATCATCGGGGCACTCAGGCGGCACTACCCGACCGCCCGCCTCCTGTACCTCGTCGAGGACGCCGCCGCCCCCGTCGTGTCGGCCCACCCCGATCTTTCGTCCGTCATCGTCATCCGTCACAGTCGCGGCGCCGCTCGCCTGCGTGACGACGTGCGGCTCGCCGTGCAGTTGCGACGCGAACGCGTCGACATGGCGATCGATCTGCACGGCGGCCCGCGCAGCGCGTTCCTCACCTGGGCCACCCGCGCCCCGGTCCGGGTAGGCTACGATGTGCCCGGACGTTCCTGGATGTATACGCGCGTCGTGCACCGGCCGAGGACCTACCAGCCGCGCCATGCGGTCGAGAACCAGTGGGACCTGCTCGCCGCCGTGGATCCGGCGCTGGCGGCGCCGCCCGACCGCACGCGCGATCGCACCCGCATGGCGGTCCCCGCCGATGTGATGGCCGAGACGCTCGCGACCCTCGCCGCGCGCGGCGTGACGGCCGACGATCGGCTCGTCGTGCTGCACGTCAGCGCGGGCAACGCGTTCCGACGATGGCCCGAGGCGTCGTTCGCCGAGGTCGCGGCCACGCTGGCCAGCGCGCCGCACGCGTGTACCGTGCTCATCACGGCCGGGCCGTCCGATCGCGAGGCCGCCGCGCGCGTGCTGGCGGCGGCCCGCACGATGGCCGGCGCCGAGGCCGCGCGCATCGTCGACGCCGAACACCTGTCGCTGTGGGCCCTGCGCGCCGTCTGTGACCGCGCGGCGCTGTTCATCGGCGGTGACAGCGGTCCCCTGCACATCGCCTCCACGTCCGACGTCCCGATCGTCGCCATCTATGGTCCGACGCTCCCCGAGCGTTCGGAACCGTGGCGACCGTCGTCGATCCCGACGGCGAACGTCGACGGCGGACCGCTGCCCTGCCGCCCGTGCGATCAGCGTGTGTGCGCGCCCGGCGACTTCCGCTGCCTGACGCAGGTGACCGCGTCGGCGGTAACCGACGCGGCCGTGCGCCTGTTCGGAGCCGCACGATGACCCTCGCGACCGCCGATCGCGTCGGCGCCGCGCTGCTCGTCGGCGCCATCGCGCTGGTGGCGTTCAAGCTGCTGCCGGCGCAGGTGCTGTTCGGGCTGGCGGCCCTGCTCTGGCTCAGACTCGTGTTCGCCGATGCGCGTCGTCCCGAACTGCCGGCCTTTGCGTGGCCGCTGGCCGGCTACGTGGTGTGGACGCTGCTGAGCGCGATCCTGTCGCTCGATCACGCCGTGAGTCTCGTCGACTGCAAACAGCTCGTGCTGTTCCTCATCGTGCCGATGGTGATGCGGCTGCTGCGCGGTCCACGCGCGATGACCGCCCTCAGCGCCATCATCGCCGTCGGCGCCACGGCGTCACTCGTGGCCGTCGTGCAGTATTCGATCTTCGCGTTCGACAACCTCGACAACCGCCCGATGGGCACGCTCTCGCACTACATGACGTACTCGGGCGTCATCATGCTCGTGCTCGGCGCGACTGTCGCGCGGCTGCTGTACTACCCCGACCAGCGCGTCTGGCCGGGCGTGGCGCTTCCCGCGCTCGTGGCCGCGCTGGCCATGACGCTGACGCGCAATGCCTACCTCGGCGCGGGCGCGGCCATCGTCGTGTTGCTCGTGTGCCGCAACGCGCGGCTCCTCCTGGCGGTGCCGATCGTCGCGATCCTCTTTGCCGTGGCCGCGCCGCAGGGCATGAAGGCCCGCGTCATGTCGATCACCGATCTCCAGGATCCGTCGAATCGCGATCGCGTGCAGATGCTGCAGATGGGCGCGGCCATCGTGCGCGACTACCCGGTCTTCGGCGTCGGGCCCGACATGGTCGGCCACGTCTACGGCCGGTACCTGCGTCCCGATCCCGTGCACACCTACAATCCGCACCTGCACAACGTGCCGGTGCAGATTGCCGCGGAGCGCGGGCTGCCGGCCCTGCTGCTGTGGGGACTCTTCGTCGTCGTGGCCACGCGCGATCTTGCACGACAGCTGCGCCACGGTCCGGCACGCCCGCTGGCCGGGGCCGGGCTCGCCGCCATCGTGGCCATGGTGGTTGCCGGGCTGTTCGAGTACAACTTCGGCGACTCCGAGTTCCTGATGCTCTTCCTGTGCCTGGTGACGCTGCCGTTCGCGGCGCGGACGACATCGTCGTCGTCCGACGTCCCGTCACCCACGGCCCACGCACGACCGGCGTGAACGCTTCGCTGCTCTCGCGCCGGGACGTGATCGTCTGGGCGATCGCGTTCGTGCTCGTGGCCACGTGGCTCGTGGCCATCCGCTTCGCGAGCGACGATCCCGACTCCGCGCTGTACGCCGATCAATCGGCCCGGCTGGCTGCGGAGCCGGTCGCGCACTGGATTGCGCCCGAGTGGTGGGGCAACTGGGATTCCGACGGGCTGTTCCGCGAGCACCCGGTCGGCGTCCTGATTGCCCCGGTCCTGCTCGCGACGCTCGGCGTCCCCGGCGTACAGGCGGCCTACATCGTCGGCATCGCCGCCGGCCTGATCGCGGTGGTGCTCATTGCCTGGCTGATCGCGCGCGTCATGTCACGCGACGACGGGCGGGCGGCGCTGGTGCTGCTGCAACTGATGCCGATGGCGTTCATCTTCCGGATCCGCGCGAATCACGAGTACCCGATGCTCGTCTGCCTGCTCGTCGCACTGATCGGCATCGAAGCGGTGCGGCGATCGTGGCGCTGGGCGTGGGTGACGCCGCTGGCGCTCTGCGCGGCCGTGCTCGTGAAAGCAGCGTTCGTCGCAGTGCCGCTGCTGGCCATCGGCTGGTGGATGCTCATCAATCCGCTCGGCACGAAGGGATCGATCGCCAGGCCAATCGCGACGATCGCGCTGAGCCTGGCGGCCATCGTCGTGATGTCGATGGGCTACGACGCGCTCTACCTCCGGGTGACGGGCGAAAGTTTCTGGGGCGGCTACTGGGCGCGACAACTCGCGCCGCTCTCGATTGGCGCCGCGCCTGCCAATCAGCCCGGCATGCTGCACCACCTCGGGTTCTACGCCGTGCGGATGGCGTGGCATCCCGCGCCGTGGAGCCTGGCACTGGCCGCGACCCTGTGGATCACGCGCGGTCGCTGGCGCGCCACGTGGCAGGGGCTGCCGAGCGTCCACCGCCGCGCACTGATATTCGTCGGGCTGTTCGTGATCAGTACCGTGCTGATGCTGGTGCCGATGAGCCGCTTTGCCGAGCGCTACATCTTTTCCGCCAACTACGCGCTGGCAGCCGCAGGCCTGGTCATCGCGATCCGCCAGTGGCCGCGTCTCGGCGAGACGCTGCGGCACCTCGACGCCCGCATCCCTGCATTTCCCGCCCTGTGCTGGGCCGTGCTGATGGCCCTGCGCCTGGTGCTCGGCCCGTTCCTGCCGCGCATCAGCGGATAGCGAGCGGCGCGTGTCGGCACTCCGCCACGCCGCCCATGGAAGCGGATCCTCGATTAGCGAGGGCTGTCATCTGATCGACACAACTACCCGATCCGGTTCAACTGGATGATTGGTCCAGATTCGCACGCGGGCGTGAATGGCCGAGACGTGGTGAACGTAGAACGGGGCTCCCGTGACCGGCCGGATGGCGACCTGCCTGCTGGGTAACGCCAGAACGGCATCGACGACCGGCCCTCCGGCCATGCCTTCTGCGTCCCCGGTGCACACGATCAGTTCGGTCTCACCGTCAGGTGCGGGCCGACAGCCAACGGCCACGCAGGACTCGGTCGACGACACCGGCGCGCCCTTCATGGTCTCAGGCGCGCCGCCTCGCGGATCGCCGATCAGTATCACGGCGTACGGCACGGCGACTTTCATGTGCAGTCTGTCCATGGTCTACAGACACCGGTCTCACCCGAGGTGACGAAGTCGTTCGAGGCGTCATGGAACGCGCCACTGACCTGCCGGGGACAGCACGCCTCGACGACGGATGGCCCAGGGGCGAAGCGTCGTGGACACTCATGAAATGGGATCCCCGCCGCGGAGTATCTGCCGCGGTCCAGGCGTTGTCAACGCGCGTTCGGGCCTGCGTTCTTCGGCAGACGTCTGGAGGCCTGGTCACGTGAACAGGGTGGACGACGCGCGCAGGATGGTGCGACCGGTCGCCGCCACCACACATACCGGTCGCGCCGGTGCTCGACGTGCCCGCCGCGGGTTGCGTCGGCGAGTCCGCCGGGAACGCCGGCCATCGGATCGAGGGCGGGTTCCCCGAGGCTGAAGCCTCGGGGCTCCGAAGAGCGGAAGCCGCGGGGCACCGAAGAGGCTGAGAGCGCATTTCAAAACTCTCCGATGGAGCGCAGGGGCTTCAGCCCCTGACGAGCTGCGCTACCGACACTGGTTGCTGATGAGCAGGACGTCGGCTGGCGGCTGGCGCGAGAGGAGATCGCTCAGCTTGGCTTCGAAGAGCGGGCGGCGCGTGACCTCGCACAGGCCGGGAATCGTCGCCGACAGGTTGCGGAAACTCTCGTCGCCCATGATCACCCACGCGGCGCGATCGGGTGCGAAGAACGCGCCCGCCTCGTCCGGGCCGGCAATTTCGTGGATCGGCCGTCCCACATAGTACACGAGGCTCGGGAACATCAGGTGATACGCCCCGACGTGCCCGTCGTCGCCGGCACGCTGCCGGATCTCGGCCGCCAGCGGCACCGCGGGCTTGAGCCGCTCGACGCTCGGCAGGATGACGGTCACGAACAGATAGTTGAACGCGATGAACGTGACGGCCAGGACGACGACGGCGCGGCGGCGGTGGCCCTGCCATTCACAGACGGCCGTGGCCAGCCCCCCGGCCACGCACACGACAGCCATCACGCCAATGCCGGCCAGTTGGTAGTAGCCGCTGCCGAACAGCCAGAACGCGGCCGCCCCCAGCACGGCCGCCAACACGCCCACGCCGATGACGAGTAGTCCAAGCCAGCGATCCGGTGTCGCCAGGTGCGCGAGCATCGCGTGCGCGACGAGCGCGGCGACGGCCGGCACCACGGGAAAGATGTAGAGATCCTGCTTGCTCTGCGAGAGCGAGAACACGGCCGTGATGGTGACGATCCAGATCCAGAGCAGTCGCCGGATCGACGCGTCACTGGCCGATTCCCCGGGCCCGGCCGGCCGCCACGCCCGCACGATCGGCACGAGAAGCAGCGGCGCCCAGGGGAACAGATCGCCGAACAGCACCGGAAGATAGAAGAGGATGCCGCGCCCTTCGGACGGCATCTCGCCCGTGTACCGGCCGACGTTCTCGCCGATGAAGAACTGCGTGATCGGGCCCCAACCGTGGGCCTGATACAGCGCGACGTACCACGGCACGACAATGGCCAGGACGATCAGGGTGCCGGGCACGAGCATCAGTCGCCCGAGATCGCGCCAGCGACGCTCGACCGTCATCCAGATCGCGCACGTGAGCGCCGGGAACACGACGGCAATCGGTCCCTTCGTCAGCACGCCCAGCCCCATCGCGACGTACATCGCGATCAGCCACGTCCGCCGGTGCCGCGGGAACCGCTCGGCCATCGCGAAACAGGCGAGCGTGAGCGCCATGAACGCGGTGATCCAGATGTCGATGGCAATGCGGCGCGCGAACATCGCCACGCGTGGCGCCGTGGCAACGGCCAGCGCGGCGAGCCACGCCGTCCGCCGCGTGCCGAGCGCGCGGCCGAGCAGCCCGGCCGCGAGCACGATGCCCATGGCGCCGATCGCGATCCCGATGCGCTCGACGCCGACCGACACGCCGAACGCCCGGTACAGGCCCGCCACGATCCAGTAGCTGAGCACCGGCTTGTTGAGCCGTTCGAGACCGTTGAAGTACGGGGTGACGTAGTCGCCCGTCTCCACCATGTGCCGCGGCGTATCGACGTAGAACGCTTCGTTGGCGTCCCAGATCGAGTTGGCGCCGAGCACCAGGAAATAGACGGGCAGCGCGGCCACGAGCAGCCACAGCCACACGCGACCCGCGGCCCGCAGCCCGCGGCCCGCCGCCATCCCGTCCGCCGCCCGCGGCCCGCCGCCCGCCGCGATCTCGCCCGCGGCCCGCAGCCCGCCGCCCACCGCCATCATCTATCAGTGCCGGAAGTGCCGGCGGCCGGTGAAGACCATCGCGATGCCGTGTTCGTCGGCCGCGGCAATCACCTCGGCGTCGCGCACCGATCCGCCCGGCTGCACCACGGCCGTGGCGCCGGCCTGCGCCAGGCTGTCGAGCCCGTCGCGGAACGGGAAGAACGCGTCGGACGCCGCCACCGTGCCCTGCAACCGATCGCCGGCCTTCATGATCGCGGTCTTCACCGCGTCGACGCGGCTCATCTGTCCCGCACCCACGGCCACCGTGGCATCGCGGTGCGTGAAGATCACGGTGTTCGACTTCACGTGCGCGCACACGCGCCACGCGAACCGCAGGGCCTGCCACTCGTCGGCCGTGGGCGCGCGCTGCGTGACCACGCGCGCCGCGTCGTGCCCCGGCCAGCGCTCCTGCGCCTCGACGACGCGATCGCGATCCTGTACGAGCCAGCCGCCCAGGATCGATCGCACGTCGCGTTCGGCGCCGCTCCTGTCGAACGACGCCGTCACCACGCGCAGGTTCGCCTTCGTCGCGAGGATCGGTCGCACGATCTCCGGGTGACTCAATCCCGGTGCGACCACGGCTTCGATGAACGTGGAGACCAGCGCGCGCGCCGTCTCCTCGTCGATCGGCCGATTGAGTCCGACGATGCCGCCGAAGGCGGAGAGCGGATCGGCCTCCCGGGCGCGCACGTACGCGTCGGCCAGGGTGGTGCCGATGGCCACGCCGCACGGATTGGTGTGCTTGATGACGACGGCGGCCGGTTCGTCGAACTCGAGCGCAATCCGCGCGGCCGCATCCAGATCCAGCAGGTTGGTGAACGACAGTTCCTTGCCCTGGTGGACGATCGCCTCGCCGAAGCCTGTCGCCGATGCGGCATACCAGGCGCCGGCCTGGTGCGGATTCTCGCCGTAGCGCAGGTCGCGCACCTTCGTCAGGCGCGGCGTCCAGATCGCGGGCAGCGTCGTCGGCCGCGGCGCCTCGTCGCGGAGGAAGTCGCCGCGCACCTCGTCGACCCGCACGGACTCGAGCGTGGTGGCGATCATCTGATCGTAGGCGGCGGTGTGCGCGAAGGCGCGCCGCGCCAGGTCGAACCGCAGCGCCGGCGTCGGTCCGCCCTCGGCGGTGATGGCGTCGAGCACCCGATCGTAGTCACCCGGCTCGACCACGACGAGCACGTCGCCGAAGTTCTTCGCGGCCGCCCGCACCAGGCTGGGCCCGCCGATGTCGATCTGCTCGATCAACTCGTCGAACGCGATCCCGGGCGTGGCCGCGGCCTGCGCGAACGGATACAGGTTGACGACCACGAGATCGATCGGCTGGATGTCGTGCGCCGCCAGCGCCGCCAGGTCGTCCGGCCGCTGCCGGCGGGCCAGGATGCCGGCGTGGACGCGCGGGTGCAGGGTCTTCACCCGGCCGTCGAGCATCTCGGGGAACCCGGTGACGTCGGACACGGCCAGCACCGTCAGGCCGGCCTCGGTCAGGGTCCGGGCCGTGCCGCCAGTCGAGACCAGGTCCCAGCCGACACGGGCCAGGGCCGTCGCAAACGGGACCAGGCCCGTCTTGTCGGAAACACTCAGGAGCGCACGCATATCAGTCACACACCTCGTTGACGCCGACGCACCGCCGCCGGTCGACCTGTCGGACAAATCCCTGTCAAATGGTCGGGAAGCAACCGATTACACCGGGGCCCCGCAACACCTTGACAGCCATACCCGTCATATGTATAGTCGCGCGTTGACGTTGGGCGGGCCGGCGTCTCCGTTGAGTCGAGACCGCGATCCGCGGTCTTTTTTGTCCTCCGTCGCGCTCGCGGCGCCCACGACGGGGGATCGGTGCGGCGGACTCCGCCGCATGTCTCGTAAGGCAGGCAAGTAGTATGCGCATCACTGGTAAGGTCAAGTGGTTCAACAACGCGAAGGGTTACGGATTCATCGAGCGCGAGGGAGGCAACGACGTGTTCGTCCACTTCTCCGCGATTCAGGGAGCCGGGTTCCGCACGCTCGAAGAGGGCCAGCAGGTCGAATTCGAGATCGTCGATGGTCCGAAGGGGCCGCAGGCAGGCAACGTCACCAAGCCCAGCTAGACTCGCAGGGACCGGCGCCACTGGCGCCGGTCCCCGCGTCAGCGATGCTGTCCCCCCCGCCCCCGTTTCCCGTCCCACGTCAGCGAATCAGGAACCACACCAGCGGCAGCCAGAGCTCGCGCGCGTACGGCACCAGCCGATCGTCGACGAGCACCTCGCTGCCAGGTACCCCGCCCACCAGTTCGTAGAGATCGCGCAGGTCCGCGGCGCGCACGCCCGGATAGAACCGTGCGCGATGGATGGTCTGTCCCCCGGTCTCGAACTCCGTGTATTCGTCGGCCCTGCGCGCCCGCTCCACCGCCTGCGCGTAGGCCTCGCCCTCGAAGGCCGGAAACGCCAGCGACATCGAGAACGGCAGCGCCGGGGTCCCGAACAGCACGGACTTGAGTTCCGGGTGCAGGCGCGCCAGTTCCTCGTCGTCGGGCTCTTCGGCCAGATCGGCGTACGGCCAGAACCGCTCCACGGGCCGGTAGTCGGGCCGGTCGGGCAACTCTCGGGTGTGTGTCGTCGGGCGTGTCATGACTGTCGATCGAACCGGGGCATCGTATCGCGTCACCCGGGACGCCGCAACGCCGCGGGCCGCGTCAGAACACGGCCGCAATCGATCGCGCAGCCGCCGTCAGCATCCCGCCGGGCCACACGCCCACGGCCACGATCAGCGCCACCACCACGGCCACGGCCACCGCCCGACCGCCGCCCGCGGGCACGCGCCGACGCGGACCGTGCCGCGTGGTCATGTACATCTGCACGATGAGGCGCAGACAGGCGATCGCGAGCACGACGCTCGTCAGGCCGATCAGCACGGCCACCGACACGAGCCCTTCCTGGATGGCCGCGCTCACGATCAGCCAGCGCCCCACGAAGCCGGCCGTCGGCGGCAGGCCGGCCAGCGAGACCAGGCACACGGCCAGCAGGGCGGCGAGCGCCGGCCTGTCGTACGCCAGTCCCGCGAAGTCCCGGACGTCGTCGTGACGACGTTCGGCCGCGATCAACGCGAGGACCGCGAAGGCCACGGCACTGGCGGCCGCCCAGCCGACGAGCGCGAACAGGACCGCGATTTTCCCTGTCTGGCTGGCGGCGAGCAGCCCGGCCAGGAAATAGCCCGTGTGCGCCACGCCGATGTGCCCCAGCAGGCGACGGACGTTCGGCTGGCTGATCGCGACGATCGCGCCGACGACCATCGTCACGCCCGCGATGACGGAGACGACCGGCAGCCAGTCGGTCCGGAGCGGCTCGAAGGCGGTGAGCAGCACGCGCAGGAACGTGGCACAGCCGGCCAGCCGCAGGCCCGTGGTCACGAACCCCGCGGCCGGTGCGTCGGTGCCGCCCGCCACGTCCACCGCCCAGACGTTGAACGGCACGGCCGCCACCACGAACGCGAAGCCCGCCACCACGCACATCACGCCGATGGCGAGCAGGACGTGCGGATCGAGACTCGAGGCCGCCAGGCGCGCGGCCAGGTCGTCGAGGCGCGTGGTGCCGGCCACCGCACGCACGAGCGCCACGCCGTACCACCAGATCGCCCCGGCAAACGCGCCGACGAGCACGGTCTTGAAGGCGGTCTCGCCCGCCGCGTCCGGATCTCGGCCGAGCGCGATCATGACGAGACCGGCAAACCACACGACCTGGAGCGCGAGCACCCCGATCAACAGATCGCGCGCGGCCACGGCCACCATCATCGCGGCAATCGACGCCAGCAGCAGATCGCCGCGCACGCCGCCCGCCCGCCGCTGCGCCGCCGATGTGGAGGCGATGGTGAACAGCCCGAGCGCGCAGCACGCCACGTTGAAAAACGCGGCATAGGTGTCGGCCTCGATCGTTCCGATCGCGTCGGGTCCGCGCGACCAGATCACCATCGAGGCCGCGATGGCGGCCACCAGGCCGACGGCAGGCACGGCGGTCATCGCGCTGTCGTCGACCGGCTGACGCCGCTGCTCCAGCGCGAACGCGACGCAGGCCGCCAGCAGAACCATCAGCACCGGCACGACGGGCACGAGCGCGGCCCACATGGATCAGCGCCCCAATCCCGCGAAGCCGTCCGCCGACGCGGGCGCCACCGTCGTCAACAGGTCGCGCACCGGATCGGGCCACAGCCCGAAGACGACAATCGCCACGACGAACGGCGCGATCACGAGCCACTCGCCGCGCGAGAGATCGCGCAGGCCGCGATTGCGATCGCGCGTGACGGCGCCGCCCGTCACGCTCCGCACCACCCACCCCATCCCGAGACTCCACGCCACCACGCCGGCAACCGCCACACCAGCCAGCAGCCGTGCGTGCGGCAACGCCTCGCTGCGGGCCACGGCCTCCAGGCTCGCGGACACGGCCACGAAGCCGACGGTCCCGGGCAGCGCCATCGACGCCGCGGCCAGCACGATCAGGACGATCGTCAACGCCGGCGTGACGTCCCAGAGTCCACCGAACTCCGCGATGAGCGTTGTCGATCGGCGCTCGGCCAGCATGCCGACGACCAGCAGCCAGCCGCCACTCCACAGACCGGCGGTCAGCAGTTGCAGCCGCGCCGCATCGAGCGCCTGGGGCGTGCCGACGCACGCGGCCAGCGCCGCTACGCTCAGGTGTCCGATGAGCAGGCCCGCTGTCAGCCGACGCAGATCCGCCTGCGCCAGCGCGACGATCGCGCCATACCCGACGCCCACCGCACCCGCCACCGCCAGCCAGGACACGAGCGTCGACGACGCCGCGGGCAGCAGCGGCACGACGACGCGCAGCAGGCCGTATCCGCTGACGGGCAGCACCACCCCGCCGATCAGCATGACGGCCGGAGCCGGCGCCTGACCGAACGTGCCCACGGCCCACGTGTGCAGCGGCACCAGCGGCATCCGGATCGCGAACACGAGCGCGAGGGCCATCCACAATCCGCCCTGCACGCCGGCCGGCAGATCGAGCGCGTGCAGATCGGCGATCGCGAAGCTCCACGTACCTGTCGCAATCTGATACCGCCACGCCAGCCACACCAGCGCCACGAAGAACACGCTGCTGGCCAGGAGTTGGCCAGTCAGGAACTTCGTGGCGGCCTTCACGCGGCGCTCCCGGCCCCAGCCGCCAATCAGGGCGAAGGTCGTGAGGTTCACGATTTCCGTGGCCACGAAGAACAGCAGGAGATCGCGCGCGACGATGGTGCCGATGGCCGCGGCTTCCAGCACGAGCATCGCGGCGGCGAGTCCGGCTGGCGCGCGCCGGCCCACGCGCCACGACGCGACCTGCGCGACGAGGCCGATCCAGGTCACGAGCGTGACGAAGGCCAGCCCTGTGCCATCCACGCCCACGTGATACGAGGCGCCGAGCCGATCCACCCAGCGCGCACGCTCGACGAACTGCACCCCGGCAATGGAGCTGTCCCACGCGATCCACAGTGCGACGGCGGCCAGGCACGTCCAGAACGCGACCCACACGCCGAGCCGCCGGGCCATCTCGAAGCGGCTCCGCTGCCGCAGGACGAGCACGCCGGCCGCCCCGGCCAGCGGCGCGACCATCAGCACCGTCAGTGCCACAGGACGTATCCGATCATCGTCAGCAGGCCGATGAGCATGACGAGCAGGGAGACGCGCGCCACGTCGGGCTGCGCGCGACGCAGCATGCGGCTCCAGCCGCCCACCGTTCCGCCCACGCCCTCGATCGCGCTGTCGAGGATCGACTCGTCGATGGCGCGCCATGCCGCGCCGGCCGCCGCGGCGACCGCGCGCCACTCGCCGTCGGCCGGATCGTGCCGCCTGGCGCGTCGGGCGACCACGATCGCGATCGTGGTGACGGCGGCGATCTGCAGGGCCGCCAGCGCGACCGGCCATGCGGGTGCGATCAGCACCAGCGCACCGCCGACCACGCCCCAGAGGAGTCCAATCAGCACACGCACGACGTCACCACTTCTTCAGGTCCGCGACCTCGTCCGGGTTCAGACTGTTGCGCTGGCGCACGAGCAGGACGGCCACCGCCAGGCCGACGGCCAGTTGGCAGAGCGCCACCACGATCACCGCCACGGCAGCGATCTGACCGTCGACGCGCCCCAGGTAGCGATCGGCCGAGACGAACGTCAGCGACGCGCCGGCCAGCATCACCTCGACCGACAGCAGCACGGTGACGATGCTGCGTCGCAGGAAGACGCCGGCGGCGCCGATCACCATGAGCACGGCCGCGAGCAGGAGATAGGAGTTGAGCGTGGGAACGGGCATCACGGCCCCTCCCGGCGCACGATCGCCGTCACGCCAATCGTGGTCACGAGCAGCAGCAGACCGATCAGCACGACGACGCCGGCCAGGTCGCCGGTCAGCGCGTGTACGAACGCTGCCGGTCCACGATCGGGCAGCGACGCCAGCGGCGGCAGGGCCACGCCGCGCACCTGCCTGAACGCCCAGGCCATCTGCACGAGCAGGATGATGACGCCGACCACGCCGAACCGTCGCGCGCCGGCACTCGACGCCATCTCGACCGGCGCCTCGGGCTCGGGATTCGGATCGAGGATCATCACGGCCGGCAGCACGATCACCAGCAGCAGGCCCGCATACAGCGCGATCTGCACGAGCGCCGCCATCGGCGCGGCTACCAGCAGGTACAGGCCGCCCACGACGACGAGCAGCGCCGCGAGCGCGACCACGGCGCGCGCGGCACGGCGCTGCACCACCACCGCCAGGGCCGCGACGATGGCCGCGGCGGCCAGTCCCCAGAAGAGCCACGTCTCCAGCATCGACAGGGCGTAACGGTAACGCGAGCGGCCTGCCGGCATCCAGCGAAAACCCCGCGCCTTCTCGACCGTCGTCGCGGCGGATAGACTGGAGCGCGTGCGTCTCGCGTGGTTTTCTCCGTGGCCGCCGCAGACGAGCGGCGTGGCCGGCCGGTCCGTGGAGGTCACGCGTGCGCTGGCGGCGCGGGGCTGGGGCCTCGACGTGTTCGTCGATCGCGCGCAGGTGCCGTCGGCCACGCGTGCGGCCGATGGGCCACCGGCCCCCGGCGAGATCCGCGTGCAGTCGGCGCACGACTTCGTCTGGCGCCATCATCGGCACCAGCACGATCTCGTCGTCTATCAGGCCGGCAACTCCACGGCGCACGCGTTCATCTGGCCGTATCTGCTCCGCTATCCCGGCCTGACGATCCTGCACGACGCGCACGTCCACCACGCGCGCGGCGCCGCGCTGATCACGCCGGCCTCGGCCGCCGCGTATCGAGCCGCGTTCGCGTTCGATCACCCGGACCTGTCGCCCGACCTCGCGGAACTGGCCGTGTGGGGCTTCGACGGGGCGTACTCTTTCCTCTGGCCGATGATCCGCAGCGTGATCCTGGCCTCGCGCGCGGTAGGCGTCCACACACGCGGCGGCGCCCGCGCGCTGCAGGCGGCGTGTCCGGACGCGCACATCGACTACATCGCACTCGGGATGGGACGCGAGGTCCCGCCCGCGACGTCAGACAGGGCCGAGGCACGCCTGGCCCTCGGTCTCGACGCGGACGCGATCGTGTTCGGCGTGTTCGGCGGGCTGACGGCCGACAAGCGCGTGCCGGTCATCCTGGAATCCTTCGCACGGCTGCGACGTCTCGATCCGCGCGTGCACCTGCTGCTGGCCGGCGCGCCCGACCCGCGCCTGGGACTGCCGGACCTGATCGCCGCGCTGAACCTGGCGCCTCACGTGACCCTGGCCCCGGCGCTCGACGACGACGGGTTCGAGCGCGCCATTGCCAGCGTCGACGTCAGCCTGAACCTGCGCTGGCCCACGGCGCGCGAGACCTCGGGCCCGTGGCTCCAGGCGCTCGCGGCCGCACGCGCGACGGTCGTCATCGATCTCGAGCAGCACGCGCACCTGCCGGCGCTCGATCCGCAGACATGGACGCAACGCCCCGGACCGGGCCGCAACGATCCGATCACCGTGGCCATCGACGTGCTGGACGAGGCGCACTCGCTGGATCTGGCCATGACGCGCCTGGCAGGCGATGCCGCGTTGCGCGATCGACTCGGCCGTGCCGCACGCACCTGGTGGGAACGCGAGCACACGACGACGCGGATGGTCGACGAATACGCGCACCTGATCGCGCGCGTCGCGCAGCAACCCGCGGGGACGCCGCCGTCGCTCCCCGAGGCTCTTTCCCCCGATCCGCTCGACTACACGCGCGAGTTGGTGCGTCCTTTCGGTGACCTGACATGCACATTGTTCTGAACGGCGACGACACGACGCTGCCCGGGCCGATGACGGTGCAGCAACTGCTCGATCACCTCGGCATCGACGGCCGGCTCGTCGCCGTCGAGTGCAACCGCGTCGTCATTCGCCGCGCCGAGTACGCGTCGACGGCCATCCCGCCCGACGCCGAGATCGAGATCGTCGCGTTCGTGGGCGGTGGCTAAGAGCTTCAGGTACGACAGGTACGACGGGCGAGAGGTGGGCCCGGCAATGCCCTGGGGCCGATGGTTTCAGGTACGACAGGTACGACGGGCGAGGGGTGGGCCCGGCAATGCCCGGGGCCGATGGTTTCAGGTACGACAGGTACGACGGGCGAGAGGTGGGCCCTTCGGGCCGATTTTTCTCAGGTACGACAGGGACGAGGGGCGACTGGATGGTTGCTGCGCGGAGTTCTCGCGTTCGTGGTGGTCGTGCTGTCGATCTGAGGCAAGCGTTCGTACCGGAGATCGTCCCCGAAGAGGCGTCTGTTGCCGGCCGTACCTGTCGCACCTGAGAAAGCCGGCCCGAAGGGCCCACGCGTCGCCTGTCGTACCCGTCGCACCTGAAAAAGCCGGCCCGAAGGGCCCCCGAGTCGCCCGTCGTACCCGTCGTACCTGAAGCTCTTATCTCTCTTCGAGCACATACCGCCGCAGTGCGTCCTGCCAGGTGGGGACGACGATGCCGGTGCGGGTGAGCTTGTCGTTCGCCAGGGCGGCAAACAGCGGGCGCGAGGCGCGCAGGTGCGCGTCGGCCATGCGTGTTTCCTGAATCACGGCGTCCGCGCGTCCGGTCAGGCGCGCGAGTTCACGTGCCAGGCCCACCCACGTCGTCCAGCCGCTGTTGACGCAGTGATACAGGCCCGACGGCGCCTGCCGGCGCAGCAGTTCGCTCGTGACCATCACCGCGTCGTCGACGAACGTGGGCGACACCGAACGATCGGCGAACGCGCGGACGGGCGTGCCGGCCAAGAGCGATTGCCGGATCCGATCGACACTGCTGCGCGCGCGTGCGCCGCCGAACAGGCTCTCGACGCGCAGCACGTAGTGCCGCGGCGCGTCGGCCGCGAACCACTCGCCCAGCAGCTTCGACATGCCGTACGTCCCGCGCGGGTTCGGCGCGTCGTCTTCCGTGTAGGGCCGATCGATCGCACCGTCGAAGACGAAGTCGGTGCTGTAATGCACGAGCGTCGCATCGATGGCCGTGGCCGCCTGCGCGAGCAGCCGCACGGCCATCGCGTTGACCTCGAGAGCCGCCACCGGCTGATCCTCGGCGCCGTCCACGTCGGTGCAGGCCGAGCAGTTCACGATGACGTCGGGCATGACGTCGGTCACGTCCGCCATCACCGCGTCCCTGTTCGTCACGTCGAGCTGCGCGCGCGTGCGCGCCACCACGACGTGGCGCACCGACAACTGCTCGACCATCGCGTCCCCGAGTTGACCACCCGCGCCCACCACCAGGACGAGCAACTTCATGACCTCGCCGCCACGAATGCGGCGATCGACGTCATCACGTGCTGCTGCTGCGCGGCCGTGAGCTCGCCGTAGATCGGCAGCGCCATCGTCGTGGCCGCGGCCCGATCGGCTTCCGGGTATGCGGCATCGTCGATCACCAGGTCGCGGAAACACGCCTGCCGATGGAACGGCACCGGATAGTAGATTTCCGTGCCGATGCCGCGGTCGGCCAGGAACGCCCGCAGCGCATCGCGATCGGCGACGCGCACGACGAACTGGTTGTAGATGTGCCGGTATCCCTCGGGCTCGACAGGCAGGACGACGTGCGGCGTCAGATCGAGATCGTCGGCCAGCGCGCGGTAACGATCCGCGTTGCGGCGGCGGGCGTCGGTCCACGCCTGGAGGTGCGGCGCCTTCACGCGCAGCACGGCGGCCTGAATCGCATCGAGCCGGAAATTGCCGCCGATCCGGGCGTGATGGTACCGCGGCTCCATCCCGTGATTGCGCAGCAGGCGCACCTCGTGCGCGAGTGCATCGTCGTTCGTCGTGACGAGGCCGCCGTCGCCGAACGCGCCCAGGTTCTTCGACGGGAAGAACGAGAAACAGCCCACGGCCCCAAGACTGCCCACCTGCCTGCCGCCGACGCGCGCGCCGATCGCCTGGGCCGCATCCTCGACCACCGGGATCCCGGCGCGATCGGTGACGGCGCGGATCGCCGGCATGTCCACCGCCAGGCCGAACAGGTGGACGACGACCACGGCGCGTGTGCGTGGGGTGATGGCGCGGGCGATGGCCTCGGCCGTGATGTTGAACGTGACCGGATCCATGTCGACGAAGACCGGCGTGGCGCCAAGCCGCGCCACCGATCCGGCGGTCGCGAAGAAGGAATACGTCGGCGTGATGACCTCGGCGCCCGGCCCCACGCCGAGCGCCATTAGCGCGGCCAGCAGCGCATCGGTGCCCGACGAGACGCCGATGGCGTGGGCCACGTCGAGCCGCGCGGCCAGGTCGCGCTCGCAGGCCTCGACCTCGGCACCGAGGATGTACTGCTGGCTGTCGGCCACGCGCGTCAGCGCGGCCAGCAGGTCGTCGCGGAGAGGCGCGTACTGCGCGTGCAGATCGAGCAGCGGGACCGTGATCGCTGCCGCGGGCGGCCGGGCCATGCGGCTATGCCCCCGCGTTGCGCGTGTGAGCCATCACGCCCCGGCGCTAGCGCGCGTACACCGCGGGCGCGCCCCAGACGGCCAGGTCGCCAGCCGTGTCGTTGACGGGCGGCCGCGACGGCGGGCTCGCGTTCGTGTTCAGGAAGATGTCGATCGTCTCGCCGGAGTATTCCGACAGATCGATCGAGATGTCGTGCCAGCGGCGATCGCCCTCGTTGCCGTACGGGTCGATCACCAGGTTCAGTACTTCCTCGGGCGGAGCGCCGGCGCCAATCAGGATCCGGAACAGCACGCCGTCACCCGGCGTCGTCCACGCCTCCTCGAGCAGGCCGAGGCCCACGCGCAGTTCACCGTCCTCGGGCACCTCCACGCGATAGACGAGACGGCTCGAGTCGCGCGTGAGAATGGCCTCGCGCGTATCGCCCGCGATCGTGGCCCTGATGACCTCGAAGGTCTCGGGCGACGGGCGGCGATCGACGGCTGACGGGAACTCGTCGATCAGGTCGGCGACCACGCGGCCGTCACCGCTCGGCCGGAGCGCGAACCAGACCACGACCACCGCAAGGACGACACCGATCAGCAGCCAGGCAGGACGCTTCATCCGACGGATTATAGCGGAACGCCCGGCGTCATCGCTGGCGTTCCTTCACCGCCGCGCGCGCCTCGCGGTCGAGTTCGCGGCGCCGGATCGTCTCGCGCTTGTCGATGGTGTTCTTGCCCTTCGCCAGACCGATGGCCAGCTTGACGCGCCCCTTCTTCAGGTACATCCGGAGCGGCACGACGGTGAGGCCCTTCTCGGTGGTCTTGCCGAGGAGCTTGTTCAACTCGTCGCGATGGAGCAGCAGCTTCCGCTTGCGGACCGGATCGTGCGTGGCGTACCCGGCATGGCTGTACGCACCGACGTGCATGCCGAGCACCCACGCTTCGGCGCCCTCGAGGCGCACGTACGTATCCCGCAGGTTCACGCGCCCTTCGCGGATCGCCTTCACCTCCGTCCCCTCGAGCACCATCCCGGCCTCGAACGTCTCGAGGATGTGGTAGTCGTGGCGGGCCTTCCGATTGTCGGAGATGAGCTCCTCGGCGGCGGGCGCAGGGCGGGCCATCGGACGATGATACAGGGATCAGGTACGACAGGTACGACGGGCGAATGGGGCCCCCTTCGGGGGGACAATCTCAGGTACGAGGGCTTGCCTCAGCTCGACAGGACGCCCACACGAACAGCAAAACCAGACGCAGCCCCTGCCCCGTCGTACCTGAACGACCGGCCCGAAGGGCCCACCACTCGCCCGTCGCACCCGTCGTACCTGAACAACCGGCCCGAAGGGCCCACCTCTCGCCCGTCGTACCCGTCGTACCTGAACGACCGGCCCGAAGGGCCCACCTCTCGCCCGTCGTACCCGTCGTACCTGAATGACCGGCCCGAAGGGCCCACCACTCGCCCGTCGTACCTGTCGTACCTGAGCACTATTCCCGTGTGCCAATCACCGCGTAGTCCTGATAGCCGAACAGCGTGGCGTTGAGGGCGGACGTGTTGCCGTTGACCACCTCGATGACGCGGCGCAGCACGGGGGCGTCGATCGTGGCCAGGTCGGCGGGGATCGACGCCAGGCACGCGGCCGGATCGACGGGCGACGAGTACTGGAGGCGGACGTGCGCGAAGCCGCTCACGCGCAGCAGGTACTGCATCGTCTCCGGGTGCAGCGGCCTGACGTGCGTCAGGTCGCGGATGTAGCTCGAGAAGAACGCCATCCAGCACGTCGGATTGATCGTCTCGAGCACGATGAGCCCGCCGGGCCGGATCTTCGTCGCCGCCACCTCGATGAAACTCGTCAGGTAGTCCGGCGGCAGGTGCTCGATGACCTGCGCGGCAAACAGGCCGCCGAGCGACGCGTCGGGCAGCGCGGCCACGTACGCCAGCGCATCGGCCTTCTCCACCGCGAGGCCGCGCGCCCGCGCTTCCTCGACCATCGCGTCGTTCGAGTCGATCCCACGCGCGCCCACGCCGGCCGACCGCAGCAGATCGAGGAACTCGCCGCGGCCGCAGCCCACGTCCAGCACGTCCTGCCGCCCCTCGAACAACGGCAGATACGCTTCGAGCCGCCGCCGGATCTCCTCGACAGGCCCGCGGAACTGGTTCTCGAAGCCGAGATATTTGAAGCTGTCTAGATCCGCCCCCGGCACCGGCACCGCGGCCGTCGTCGACGTCGACGGTGATGTTGATGACGACGCGTCGGGGGTGGCGGAAGAGACGGCGAGCACGCGCGCCACCTCGCGCTTGAGGGACAGGGCCGTCTGCTGCGCCAGGACGGCCGTGGCCCGCAGATCCTCGACGGACGCCAGCAGCGTCTCGCGCTCGCCGGCCACGCGCGCGTCGCGCACGGCGAGCGATTCCCAGCGCCTGTGGAAATCCGACGCCATCGCGTCCACCGATGTGTTGAGCACCTCGGCGCCGACCATGGCCGCGCGCGACCGCGTGTCGACGTACGCCGTGATCGTCTGCAGGTACTGCATCAGGTGCGACTGGAAGCGCGCGATCGCGTCGATGCGCTCGCCGAGCGCCGCAATCGTCGTCTCGGCCGCCTTGCGCCGCTCCTCGTGGACGTCGACATTGCGATTCAGGTGATCGACGAGCGCGGCGTTGAAGCGGAGCTGCGATTCGAGCGGCGGACCGATCAGCCGCCAGATGAACCCGCGCAGCCGGCCCTTGAGCGACCGATCGATCGGCGGCGCGCCGGCCGGCAGCAGGTTCCAGTGCGCGTTGAGGGCGTCGAGACCGGTGACGTCGAAGGCCGGCGGCGGGTGCGGCAGATCGGGCCGCTCGCCGATCGATCGATCGAGAGCGGTCAGGGCGTCGTTGTAACGGCGATCGGCCTCGAGGCGCTCGCGCTCGATCCGATCGATCCGCTGCGGCAGGGTCTCGGGGGCCGGCACGCTCACGCGGCCCTCATCGTCCGATGAGCCCGTCGAGCGGGCTGCTGGCCGTGGCGTAGCGCTTGCGCGGAATGCGGCCGGCGAGGAACGCCATGCGGCCGGCTTCGATCGCCCGCTTCATCGCGCCGGCCATCAGCACCGGATCGCCCGCACCGGCGATGGCCGTGTTCATCAGCACGCCGTCGGCGCCGAGCTCCATCGCCACCGCCGCGTCGGACGCGGTCCCCACCCCCGCATCGACGATCACGGGAACCCTGGCCTGTTCCTTGATGATGATCAGGTTGTTCGGGTTCTGGATGCCGAGTCCCGAGCCGATCGGCGCGCCCAGCGGCATGACCGCCGCGGCGCCGGCATCCTCGAGCTTGCGGCAGACGATCGGATCGTCGTTCGTGTAGGGCAGCACGACGAACCCTTCCTTCACCAGGATCTTCGTGGCCGCGATCAGGCCCTCGTTGTCGGGAAAGAGCGTACGCTCGTCGCCGATGACCTCGAGCTTCACCCAGTTCGACAGACCGGCCTCGCGCCCGAGCCGCGCCGTCCGCACCGCGTCGTCCGCCGTGTAGCAACCGGCCGTGTTCGGCAGCAGGAAAATGTGCGATTGATCGATCCAGGAGAGCAGCGCGCCCTCGCCCCGGGCCGTGAGGTCCACCCGGCGCACGGCCACGGTCGCCATCCCGGTGCCCGACGCCTCGTGCGCAGCCTTCATGATCTCGTGCGACGCGTATTTCCCGGTCCCCACGACCAGACGCGACTCGAACGATCGCCCTGCAATGATCAGCGGATCTGCCATTCAGACAGCTTAACAGGAAGACTGGAAGGCGGCAGGCGGGGAGGAGGCCGGAAGCCCTTCGCCCGCTGCCGTGCCGCCGTCGACAATACTTCCCCATGGCCCTTCGCTGGCTCGGTCCCGGTCTCTTCCTCGCGACGCTCGCCACGCTGCTGCTCGAAACGCTCAACGCGCGGCTGCTCTCGGTGCTGACGTGGTACCACCTCTCGTTCTTCGCCGTCTCGCTCGCCATGCTCGGCATGGCCGCCGGCGCAGTCCACGTATTCCTGCGCCCCGACCGCTTCGCACCGGACCGCGCGCCGTCCGCGCTCGCCCGCACGGCGTTCTGGTTCGCCGCGTCGATTCCCGCCTCGCACCTGTGCACGCTCGTCATCCCCTTCACGCCCATCAACAGCCTGACCACGATGGAAGTGCTGCCGGTGGCGGTGTTCACGATCGTGCTGGCCGTGCCGTTCGTGCTGTCGGGCGTGCTGGTGACGCTGGCGCTCACGCGCCTGGGCGGGCCGATCGGCCGGATCTACGCGTGGGACCTCATCGGCGCGGCCACCGGCTGCCTGCTCGTGATCGTGCTGCTCGACCGGATGAACCTGACGTCCGCGTTCTTCGTCGCCGCAGCCGCCGCGGCCCTGGCCGCGTGGAGCTTCCATCGCGGCGCCGGCCTGGCGCACGGCCGGCGCGCGCTCGTGCTGGCCGTCACCTGCGCGCTGGTCGCCGTCGTCAACGCCCAGGGCATGGGCCAGTTCCAGATCGTCTACCCGAAGAACCGGCAGTTGTGGCTGCAGAACAGCGCGAACGCCATCGCCCGCTGGAACAGCCACTCCTACGTCGTCGTCCATCGGCCCGGTGACAGCCAGGCATTCATGTGGGGACCGGCCATCGGCGCCGACCGGTTCCGCACGACCATCGCGTGGCTCGTGATCGACGGCGAGGCCGGATCGCCGATCACGCAGTGGGATGGCCGGCGCGAGTCACTCGACTGGGTCAGCTACGACGTGACGACGCTCCCCTACTTCCTACGGCGCGAGGGCGACGTGGCCATTGTGGGCGTGGGCGGCGGTCGCGACGTGCTCGCAGCCCTCTGGGCGCGAAGTCGTTCGGTGGTCGGGGTCGAGGTCAACCGCATCATGCTCGACCTGCACCACGACACGCACCGCGACTTCTCGAAGATCGCGTTGCAGCCCGAGGTGACGCTCGTGCACGACGACGGCCGCGCGTATCTCACGCGGACCGACGCGCGCTTCGACGTGCTGCAGATCTCGCTGGTCGACACCTGGGCGTCGACGGGCGCCGGCGCGTTCTCGCTCTCGGAGAACGGGCTCTACACGCTCGAAGCCTGGCGCCTGTTCCTCGATCGCCTGAAACCGGGCGGCGTACTCAGCGTGTCGCGCTGGTTCGATCCCGACAACGTGTCGGAAACCAGCCGTCTGGTGTCGCTCGGGATCGCGGCGCTGATCGACGCGGGCGTGGAGCGGCCGCGCGATCACCTGGTACTGGCCGTGCGCGAGCGCGTGGCCACGCTGATGGTCTCGTCGACGCCGTTCACCGATGCCGACCGCGCCGTGCTCGAGGGCACACGCGACACGCGCGGCTACGCGCTGGCGGTTTCGCCCTGGGCCCCGGCCGCCGGGGGTCCGGTCATCGATCGCATTGCCGCCAGCACGACGATGCCCGAGTTGCTGGCGGCCACGGCCGATCCCATCTACGACTATCGTCCGCCGACCGACGCGCGCCCCTACTACTTCAACATGCTCAAGCCGCAGGCGCTGTGGTCCGGCGTGGCGCTGCCGACCGAGGGCACGCTCGGCGGCAACCTGCGGGCCACGCTGATGCTGGTCGTGCTCTTCGGCGTGACGGCGGCGCTGGTGGCGCTGATCATCGTGTATCCGCTGGCGGCCGCGGGCCGGCCGACGGTGCCGATCGGGCGATTCACGCGGTCGATGAGCTACTTCGCGGTCATCGGCTTCGCGTTCATGCTGGTGCAGATCGGCTTTCTCCAGCGGTTTGCCGTGTATCTCGGCCATCCCACGTACACGCTGGCCGTCGTGCTGTTTTCGATGCTGCTCTGCGCCGGGCTCGGCAGTGCGATCTCGGAGCGGCTGTCGATCGCACCAGGCCGCCAGCAATTCCGCCTGATCCCGATCGCGATTGCGATGGCGCTCGCGGTGACGGCGCTGGCGCTGCCCGTCGTCGTGGCGCGGACGATCACCGCGGGTCTGGCGGCCCGCACGCTGCTGGTGCTTGCGTTCACCGCGCCGGTGGCCACGCTGCTCGGCTTCTGCTTCCCGATCGGCATGCGCCTGATCGCCGACACGCCCGCGCTGGCCGCGTGGGCGTGGGGCCTGAACGGCGCCTTCGGCGTCCTGGCCTCGGTCCTGGCCGTGGGCCTGTCGATCTGGGTCGGCATCGATACGAACTTCTGGCTGGCGGCGGGACTGTACGGGTCGCTTGCGCTGACGATGGGCGCGATGACAGGGCGAGGGCGAAGTTAGAAGTGAGAAGTACGAAGTTAGAAGTTTCGGAAAGTTCGAAGTCAGAAATTTGAAGTTAGAACTTCGAAGTTGGCGACGGACGAGGTCGCGACAGGACATTTGGACGGACAACGCCGAAGTTGGCCTGGCGGTTGCAAAGCTCCGTTGGCATGCCGCGCGAGTCGTTCAGTGACCGCAGCTTCAGCTTCGCTGTCAGTCTTGTCAGGTTCCACCGGGAACTCTCGCGACGTCATGTCGATGTACCGAAAGCGTTGACCCACCAGATGCTGCGCGCCGGGACCGCCATCGGCGCAAACATCGAAGAAGCCCGCGCCGCATCATCGAGGCGCGATCTCACGGCGAAGCTCGCCATCAGCCTGCGCGAAGCACGTGAGTGCCACTACTGGCTGCGCCTGATTGCCGCCGATCGGCCGCAACTCGCGGAGACGATGAACGGCCTCCTCGACGAGTGCGAGCAGCTCATCGCCATGCTGACCGCAACCGTGAAAAAGCTCCGCGGGTAGCCGATGCCCGCCGCTCGTTCGTGTCCGCCCGTTGCTACCCGTCCCCGTCCTGGCCCCCCGCCCCTGAAGTTCGAACTTCCAACTTCGAACTTCTCACGTCACCGCCTTCGAACTTCTGACTTCCGCCCCGCGCTACCGCGTCAGTTCGACAATCTGCAGCGCTGCGCGAACCCGTGTCTCAGGATCGGCAGCGCGTAGAAAGCGCCGCAGCTCGGCGAAGTCGCCGCCGATGGTCTCCGGCAGCACGCGCTGCGCCTCTTCGCGAATCGCAAGATTCTGGTCGTTGACCAACCCCTGCATCGCCCACCGCGATGCCCCCGGATCGTGTTTCGCCAACAGACGAGCCGCTCCGATACGCACCATTGGATCCGGCGCCTCCAGCAGTTGCCTGACACGAGCCTCCCAACCAGCGTCGGGATTGACGGCGGCAATCTCGGCGGCCTTCAGCCGGACGTCGGCCGCTTCCGAATCAAACCAATCTTGGACGAAGCGCAAAGGCGCTTGATTACCCATTCGAAGCAGGCTCGAGGCAGCCGCCATCCGAGGCAGCAACTGCACGTCTGACTCAAGCACCTGACTCAACTGCGGCACCGTCGTCCGCGCGTCCAAGTCGCCCAAAGCGAGTGCCGCCGCCGCTCGAATTTCGGGTCGCGGGCTGTCCAGCATTTGCAGGACCGGCTTGATGGCACTCTGGCTTCTGCTGCGGCCCAACGCGCGAATGGAATCGACCGGTCGCGGATCATCTGGCAACGCTGCAGCCAGTTCCGCAACGGCTCTCCCATCACCCGCCGCAGCCAGAGTGCGGGCGTCAACGGACGCCTGCTCGGCAGATAGTCGAACATAGGCGGCCACGTCAGTGTCCCCATCACGCGCGAGTGCGTTCGCCACATCGGTCCGAAGCTGAATGTTCGTCAGTGACGTCGCGGCATCGTATAGCAGCGCCCGTGCGACACGCCTCAGGACATAGAAATCCTCGACGGCTCGGCCGCTTACCCACTGCTCATATGCACCGAGCCCCGCCTCCCATCCCTGCTGCGCAATGGCCGCCTCGACGGCCAGCGCAATCACCGCAGGATCGCGAGGATGGTTCTGCATCAACCGCCCAGCTACTGCCGCTGCCCGCGCCAGTTGTCCCTGTGCCACAGCAGCCCAGCCTTCAGCGATTGCCGCCGCCTCCTCCGTGGGCACGGCCCCAGGTACAGTCCGCGTCTGTGCGACAGCAGGCTGAGCGAAGCCGAGTCCAGATACCAGCAGCAGGACGAGCGCGGCAAGGCGCCCTCCGCCCTGCCGGACACGAGAGGACATCACCATAAGCAGCATCATGACACTGACCTCTCGTAACAGACGTCGGGATCGCCGACACAGCCGGCTCGCGTCAAGATATTCTTCCTCGTGCTGTGCCTGTCCTGATCCGCTGCACGCTCCTCGTCGTCCTGCTCGCCTTGCGACTTCCCTCGCTCGTCCAGCCGGCCGGAGCGGATCAGAGCCTGTACGCCTACATCGGGCAGGCGATTCTGAACGGGGGCGCGCCGTACGTCGACGCGTGGGACCAGAAACCGCCGGGCGTGCACGTCCTTTACGCGCTGCTCTGGTCGATCTGGCCCGACGAACGCATCGTCAACGTGGCCGATCTCGTGGCGGCCGTCGGCGTCTGCTGGCTGCTGATCGTCCTGGGACGTCGCGTGGCGACGCCGACCGTCGGCTGGGTGTCGGCCTGCGGCTTCGCTCTGTTGGCCAATCCGTCGCTGCAGCGGCTAAGTGGCGTCTTCGTGCGAGCGCAATGCGAAACGTTCATCGCCCTGGCCGTGACCGGTGCGCTGGTGCTGGCCACGGTCCGCACGCGCCGCGTGGCCGCGATGGCCGGTGCGGGCGTGCTGCTCGGCTGTGCGATCTGGCTGAAGTACAACGCCGTGGTGTTCGCCCTGCCTGTCGTCGCCGCGCTCTGGGCCTGGCAGCCCCGACTCACGCGCCGCGACCGGCGACCGCTCCGCGACCTGCTCGTGCTGACGGCCGCGGCGGCCGTGCTCGGCGTGATCGGCCTGATCTGGCTGGCCTGGCACGGCGCCCTCACCGACCTGTGGCTGGCCACGTTCACCTACAACGTCGAGTACTCGAGCGCCGGCTACAGCGGCCCCGGCGCCGTCGTCCGCTACCTGTGGATGCTGCCACTGCGGCAGGCGCGGCACGAACTGCTGTGGCTGCTCGGCCTCGGCGGTGTCGTCCTTGGCCTGATGACGGCCCCGGCGCGACGCGCGGCGATCGTCGCCGGAGCCTGGATCGTGGCCGCCGTGGTGGCCATCGCACTCAACGGTCGCGATCTCCCGCAGTACTTCGTGCAGGCCACGCCCGCCCTGGCGTTCGCCGGCGGCGTCGGCCTGGTGGCCGGCTGGACGTCGCGCGTCCTCGTCCTGCGCGCGGCCATCGTGCTGCTGCTCGTCGCCGGGTTCTGGCGCATCGGGACGGACCGGTACGTCCTCGGCGTGGCGCGCCTCGGCGGCCTGCCGGGCCTGGTCGACAACATCGGCTTCGACCTCGCGTACGCCCGCGGCCGGATCGATCGCCGCATGTACCTCGATCGGTTCGGCGGCAATCGTCCGCAGGACAAGTACTCCGCTGGCGATGTCGAAGACTTGGCTCGCGAAATCGCCGCAGCCACCACGCCGGACGAAACGATTCTCGTCTTCGGTTTCTCGCCAGGCGTATACGTCAAGGCACATCGCCGAAGTGCCACCCGCTTCTTCTGGAGCTATCCCGTCGTCATCGAATTCGCTGCAGACCGGCCCGGTTATGGCAGCCGCGGCCTCCTTGAGGATCTCGTTAGGAACAAGCCGGCGGTCGTAATGTTGCAGAAGGGCGACTGGAAGCCGGATTCCTACGCATTCTTCATGAGCCGACCCTCGCTCGTCTCCTGGCTGGAAAGCAACTACGAGCGAACGGGCAACTTCCCGCGTTTTTCGGTCTGGCAGCGCATTGCCCCAGAGCACCACACGAATTTGATTGGAGACTCGACAAGAGCCGGCTATAATTTCCCGGCTCCTGCCACTATTGCACGTTCGGCGGGCGCCGATAAGAGTCAACGAGAGAAGTCCACTCACGAATGGCTATCGGCGTCTATGTCACCGCCTTGAGTCTTGAATCCATGGCAACAAATTTTCTTCGCTTGACCTCGTTGCTTCTGTTCATCACTGCCGCGACATTGCACCCGGCGGCGGCGCACGCCCAGATTACGCCAGCCAGCGGTCCATCAAAGGTGCTCATTGAGGGCACGGCCTTTCACGGAGGTTCCGCTAAAGGAACGAACGTGGCGTACGACTCGAAAAATTCCGTCTTCTTGGTCGTATCTGGGTACGGAGCGGCGTACGGGACTTTTGTGGACTCGGTCGGAAATCCCAGGACTGGCCCTTTCCCGATTCTCGGCGGAACTGGCTTCGGCCATTTTCCAAGCATCATCTACAGCCCAGATTTGACGGACGGCATGGGAGGGACAGGGGCGTTCCTGGTCACGTGGAACTCGGCACCAGTGTCCGGGAACAACGTCTACGGCCAGGTCGTTTCGTACCGCGCCCAGAGCACGGGTTACGTCGTCGGTTCACCGTTTATGATTTCTGACGGTGAACCAACCTATTGGGAGGTCAACCCACCTGCGGTTGCGTATTCGCCAGCGAGCAAGTCATTCATGACGGTGTGGCGAACGCTCGCCGCCGGAATCAAGGTTCGACAGGTTCTTCTCAATGGTGCCGGTGTGCCGAGCGTCGGAGCGTTGGTGGCAGTTCATGTCCCGTCGGCAAATGCACTGGCACAGTTTCCGAGTATCGCCTACAACCCAGTGGCAGACCATTTTGGAGTCAGCTACAGCGCATATCCACCTAACTCGAAGACCATCCTGCCTTGGGTGTCATTTGCACGCCTTACACCGAGCGGGACGATTGTGTCGAACGTAACGTTCGACAACGCGGCTGGCACGTTCGTTACGGATGTTGCTGTCAATAGCTCTAACGGCAACTACCTCGTCAGCTGGTCACCGGGCCCCGGAACCAGAGGCACCGAGTTCAACTCGGCTGGGCAGATTCTTGGTGCGGGATGGCTTTCTCCGAGAGTGGGGAGTACAGATTCCGGCACCCTCGCGTTTTCGCCCGTCTCGAAGACCTTTCTGTTGACCGGACAAGATCAGCAATCCTACGCCGCAGTGGCGGTCGAACTAAGTTCGAGAGGCAGCCCCGTTTCCAATACCGTGGTGATCAACTCACCCGTGCCAGCAAAGGGGACATATTTTCCAGAGGTTGCGGCGAGTTCGAGCACCCCCGCCTGGCTGGCCACGTTCAGTGCCTGGGAGGCGAAGAGCAGTTCCGTTTCTTCCCACTTGTTGGTGACCACGAGCACGAACGGTGCCGGCAATTCCGCCCTGGGCACGGCCGGCGGCACGGGTGGCGGCACGACGACGCCTCCGCCGGCAACGGGCTGCAGCACACCATCCCCGGGCTCGGGCTGGACGTGCGTCAACGGCGGCTGGCTGCCGCCCCCGTCGTCGGGCGGCGGCACGGGGAGCACGGGGAACACGGGTGGCTGCCCCGGCACCGCCCCGTTCGCCGGCGCCGTTTGCCAGAATGGCGGCTGGGTCCCCGGTACGGGCGGTAGCACGGGCAACACGGGGAATACGAGCGGTTGCCCCGGCACCGCGCCGTTTGCCGGCGCCGTTTGCCAGAACGGTGGCTGGGTCCCGGGCACGGGCGACAGCACGGGCAACACGGGGAATACGAGCGGTTGCCCCGGCACCGCGCCGTTCGCCGGTGCGGTCTGCCAGAACGGCGGCTGGGTCCCGGGCACGGGCGGCAGCACGGGCAACACGAGCGGCTGCCCCGGCACCGCGCCCTTTGCCGGTGCGGTCTGCCAGAACGGTGGCTGGGTCCCGGGCACGGGCGGCAGCACGGGCAGCACGGGGAACACGAGCGGCTGCCCCGGCACCGCGCCCTTTGCCGGTGCGGTCTGCCAGAACGGTGGCTGGGTCCCGGGCACGGGCGGCAGCACGGGGAACACGAGCGGCTGCCCCGGCACCGCGCCGTTCGCCGGTGCGGTCTGCGTGAACGGCGGCTGGGTTCCCGGCTCCGGTGGCAGCGGCGGCGGCTCGACGTCGAGCTGCACCACGGCCTCCCCCGGTGCGGGCTGGACCTGCCGCAACGGCGGCTGGCTGCCGCCCGGCATGGCGTCGACCTCGTTCGAGCCGATGGCCACCGTCGCGCAGGCGTTCGCCCCGGCAGCGAACGTCGCCGCAGGACGTCAGCCCCTGCCCGCGGCAATCGCGTCTGTCGTTCGTCACGAGCGCACCTGAGACACGAACGCCGGGGCCGACTGACGGTCCCGGCGTCGTTTCAAGGAACAACGCGTCGTAGCCCTCGTGGCCTTGTAGCCTTCCCCGAGGCTGAAGCCTCGGGGCTCCGAAAAGCGCAGCCTCTGGGCGCCGAAAAGAGCAGCGTCCAGCCTTCCGGCCTCCTCCCAGCCTGCAGCCTCCCAGCCTTCGTAGTATCTTCTTTGCCCGATGACCACGAAACGCGCACTGATCACCGGCATCACGGGCCAGGATGGCTCCTATCTGGCCGAGCTGCTGCTCCAGGAGGGCTACGAGGTCTACGGCCTCACGCGCCGCCTGTCGACCCACAATTACTGGCGGATCGAACATCTCGTCGATCGCCTCACGCTCATTCCCGGTGACCTGCTCGACCAGCTGTCGCTCATCCGCGTCCTGGAACGCGTCCGGCCGCAGGAGGTCTACAACCTGGCGGCGATGTCGTTCGTGCCCGCATCCTGGGATCAGCCGATGCTGACCGGCGAATTCAATTCGCAGGGCGTCACCCGGATGCTGGAGGCGGTGCGCGCCGTGGATCCGGGCATCCGGCTCTACCAGGCCTCGTCGTCCGAGATGTACGGCAAGGTCCGGGAAGTGCCGCAGAAGGAGACGACGCCCTTCTACCCGCGCAGCCCGTACGGCGTGTCGAAGGTGTTCGCGCACTACATCACGGTGAACTACCGCGAGAGCTACAACCTCTTCGCCGTGTCGGGCATCCTCTTCAACCACGAATCCCCGCGCCGCGGCCTCGAGTTCGTCACGCGCAAGGTCACCGACGGCGTGGCGCGCATCAAGCTGGGCCTGGCGAAGGAACTGCGGCTCGGCAACCTCGATGCCCACCGCGACTGGGGCTTTGCCGGCGACTACGTCCGCGCGATGTGGCTGATGCTGCAGCAGGACGCACCCGACGACTACGTCATCGCGACGGGCGAATCACACTCGGTGCAGGAACTGGTCGAGATTGCGTTCGATCACGCCGGCCTCGACTGGAAGACGCACGTCGTCACCGACCCGGCGTTCCTGCGGCCCGCAGAGGTCGATCACCTGATCGGCGACGCGTCGAAGGCTCGCGACCAGTTCGGCTGGACCCCGAGCGTCACCTTCGACGGCCTCGTGCGCATGATGGTCGACGCCGATCTCGCGCGGCTCTCGCGATAAGCCCCGGAAACTTGCTTCTCAACCATGAAGAGCATGGAGGACATGGAAAGATCCCTTTTTTCATGCTCTCCATGCCTCCAAGGTCAGCGCGATCGACGGTGAGCACGATCGCCCGTTGCTCATAGACCTCGGACAACCAGCGTTTGTCGAGCGCAGCGCACGAGCTTTCAGCGCGTGCGAGCGCCGTCGAAGCCTGGAGAACCCACCTTTCTTTTCTCCATGCTCCCCATGTCCTCCATGGTGAGAGTGCCCGCCCGTCGCGTGGAGCCCCCGAACAGCCGGCGTTTGCCGAGTGGCGCGCAGGAGTTTTCAGCGCGTCCGAGCGCCGTTGAAGCATAGAGAACCCAAAATTCTTTTCTCCATGCTCCCTATGTCCTCCATGGTGAGCGCGTCTGGAAGCGGTCTCAAAATCGGCGTAGCTGGATGAGGGTCATCGTCCTCGTCCAAGCGTCTGAAGATAGGCGCAGAACATGTCAGCCATTGCATCGGCATAGGCTTTGATTTCCGCCCTGGTTCGCCGTGTCTGGGAAAAGCTGCTGCCAACGGTGCTGAGCGTCGTGAAGATGAGATCGCCCGCCAACTCGCGGGACGCAGCGGACGCCCGTGGCAAGGCTTCCATCATGAAGGCATCGACCATCCGGTCGCCTTCGGCGCGGGCTCGGCGCGCCTCCGGGCTGTCGCGATAGAGCGGGGCCGCGTCATTGAGCGCACCGCGAACCTGGGCCTCTTCGCACTCGGAGCGAAGGAAGGCGTGCACGAGGGTACGCAGGCGCTCCGGGCACGACGCACTCGCATCTTCGAGGATGTTTCGCAGCATCCGGGTCGTCTGCATCCACTCATCGACCTGGAGACGGAACAGGATCGACGCCTTGTTGGGGAAATATTGATAGATCGACCCGACGCTGACGCCGGCCTTCTCGGCGACGCGCGCGGTAGTGAATCGGGTGGCCCCTTCCCGGGCCAGAACTTGCGCGGCGGCTTCCAGGATGGCTGCGACCAGTTCGGTCGAACGCGCCTGTTGCGGCTGCTTGCGCGAGGCGATCTGCGGACGGCGGCGGGTAGTCATCGTGGTATGGCGATGCAAGGCTCAGTGCGCGGAAATCCGATCGGCTTGCCGGCATCACCTCGCCCCTTGGTCGATGGTCTGCGTGGTCGCTTTACGTCTCAACCAGGTGCCCGTTCATTTCTGACGGAAAACCTGAGCTCTTGGCGCCACCTCGACCTCCGTGGACGCAACTGAACCAGCGCAACCACAGTGTTTTCATGGAAGGCACGGGGTTTTGTGCCTCGGATCGGGACGGAAGAAAACACGAACCCGAACGCGAATTCAAAATGTGAATTTTACGTCATATCATTTCAATAACGCGAATGATTAATCGCGTTTAACCATCTCACGGCGAGGACGTGGAATGTCGATTCGCCTGGGCTGAATCAACGTCCAACAGGAGATTCTGCAATGCACGTCTTTGTCACTGGCGCCACGGGTTGGGTCGGCTCTGCCGTGGTTGACGATTTGCTCGCTGCCGGCCACCAGGTCACGGGCCTGGCCCGTTCCGCCGACAAGGCCGCCTCGCTTACGGCAGCGGGCGCGAAAGTTGTCCAGGCCACGCTCGATGATCTGGAAACGCTGCGTTCCGTCGCGTCGACGGCGGACGCGGTGATCCATACCGCATGGGGCAGCGACTACTCCACGTTCATCGAGAACTGCGAACAGGACCGTCGCGCGATCGACGCGCTGGGCGCTGCGCTGGAAGGCTCGAACCACCCGTTGCTCGTCACTTCCGGTCTGCTCGGATTACCGGTCGGGGCCACGGAATCGGATCTGCCCAACCCGGCCTCGCCACGCAGGTCCGAAGCGACCGCACGCCTGTGGGCCGAACGCGGTGTGCGTGCAGCGACGGTGCGCCTCGCCCCATCGGTGCATGGCCTCGGCGATCACGGCTTTGTGCCAATCCTGATCCGCACGGCGAAGCAGAACGGCGTATCGGCCTACCTCGACGGTGAGAACCGCTGGGCCGGCGTGTACCGACTGGATGCCGCGCGTGTCTTCCGTCTTGCGCTGGAGCAGGGGGTCACCGAATCGGTCTATCACGCCGTCGCGGATGAAACGGTGCCCTTCAAGGCCATCGCCGAAGTCATCGGCAGCCGCCTGGGCCTGCCGGTCGAACCGCGCGCCCCTGAGCACTTCGGCTGGTTTGCCCACTTTGCCGGCGCGAACCTGTCCGCCTCCAGTGCCCGCACGCGCGAACGGCTCGGCTGGACGCCCGAAGGCCCGAGCCTGCTCGCTGACCTCGATCAGCCCGCCTACTACGCCGGGTGATCCATCGTGCGCAATTCCTGAGTGTGCCAATGTCTCGAGAACAGTCTCCATGGTGAGAGCGACCACCGGTTGCGTGGAGCCGCCGAACGACCGGCGTTTGCCGAGTGGGGCGCAGGAGTTTTCAGCACGTCTTTTCTCCATGCTCCCCATGCCCTCCATGGTGAAAATGCTCGCCCGTGCCGGCGCCGAGAAAGGCCTGGAGCGGCCCCACGGCTACACGGTTCAGCGACCTGCCGCGAGCCGCGCGGCGAGCAGGATCGCCTCGACCATGCTGCCAGCGTCGGCCTTGCCCTGGCGGGCGATGTCGAACGCGGTGCCGTGATCGACGGACGTGCGGACGATCGGGAGCCCGATCGTCACGTTGACCGATCGCCCGAACGCCAGCAGCTTCACCGGCACCAGGCCCTGATCGTGATACGCGGCAATGACGACGTCGAAGTCGCCGCGGGCCGCACGCACGAACAGCGTGTCGGCCGGGAACGGCCCGTCGACGTCGATGCCCGAGGCCTGGGCCCGCGCGATGGCCGGGCGCATCACCTCGATCTCTTCCCTGCCCATCAGCCCGTCTTCGCCCGCGTGCGGATTCAGGCCGGCCAGGGCAATCCTCGGCGTCGCGATCCCGAACCGCGGCAGCGACCGCGCCGTGAGCGCAATGACCCCGGTCAGTCCGTCGAGCGTGATCGCCCGTGGCACATCGGCCAGCGCGATGTGCACGGTGGCCAGGACGACGCGCAGTTCGTCGGACCAGAACATCATCGCCACCTCGGACGCGTCGCACAGGTGCGCGAGCAGGTCCGTGTGGCCCTTCCAGGCGAGCCCCGCGGCCGCGAACGACGCCTTGTTGATCGGCGCGGTGGCCATCGCGTCCACGCGGCCGGCCAGGGCGTCGGCCACGGCGCGCTCGATCGTGTCGTACGCCGCGCGGCCGGAACGGGCATCGATCTCCCCCACCGGAAACATCGCCACATCGTCGTCTGCGATCGGACCGTAGACGATCGGTTCGCACACCGCGCGAACGCGGCGATCGGCGATGGCCGCGCGGACGATCTCGGGTCCGATTCCCGAGGGGTCGCCCGTGGTGACGGCCACGCGCGGCAGGCGACCGGATGCCGCGCTCACAGCGTCACCGCCAGCAGGTCGGCCACGATCTTCGGGCTCGCGTAGCGGGCGAGATCCGCTTCGGCGCGCCGAACGGCCCCGAACGCAGCCACGAGGCGGTCGGCCGGGAACTTCGGCACGAGCGGCTCGAGGTGCGAAACCAGATCGCTGTTGGCGACCGCGCCGGGCCCGCGGACGTCGATGGCGAGCAGATCCCGCAGGAGCGACGCGAGGATGGCCAGGCGCGACGCCACGGCCTCGCGGCTGCGGCGCTTCTTCTCCACCTGCGAGAACGCGGCCGCCGCTTTCAGGCGCGACGGCAGGTGCCGATCGGCAGCCGCGTCGAGCAGGCCGAGCGCCGCGGCCCTGTCGTCGACGAACGCCTTTCCATCGGCCGCCAGCGCCCGCGCGATGCTGCCACCGGCCACCAGCGCGCGGTGGCGGGCGTCCACCGGATCCAGCCCGCAGACCGGCCCCGTCAGCACGCGGACCACGTCGTCCTCGTCGAGCGCGCCGAAGCGCACGCGCCGGCAGCGCGACCTGATGGTCCCCAGCAGACTGTCGGGAAATGCGGTGACGAGAATCAGGATGGCGGCCGGCGGCGGTTCCTCGAGCGTCTTGAGCAGCGCGTCCTGCGCCTGCGGCGTCAGGTCGTCAGCCGGATCGATGATGAAGACGCGCCGGCGTCCCTCGAATGGCCGGTATCCGATCTGCAGCAGCACCTGATCGCGCAGCGGCTCGATGCCGATCGACGCCCTGTCGCCGCGGTCGAGCGTGATCACATCGGTGTAGGTGCCGGCCGCGATGCGCCGGCAGGTATTGCACGCGCCGCACGCGTCGCCCTCGGTCGACTGCGGGCAGTTGATCGCCTGCGCCAGCGCCACGGCGGCCGTGTATTTCCCGACGCCCTCGGGCCCCGCAAACAGCAGGCTCTGCGGCACGCTGCCGCGGATCACCGCCCGACGCAGCAGCTCGAGCACCCGGGTATGACCGGCGAGATGAGCAAAGGACACGGGGGAATTGTACGAGGAGATCGACTCGGAAGTCAGAAGTGAGAAGTCAGAAGTACGAAGGCGGAAAAGTTCGAACTTCGAACTTCTGACTTCTCACTTGTCAGTCGTCTCTCCTGTAGACCGCGAAGTCTTCGATCTGGACCTCGAACGTGTAGTCGTCGAGCAGCGCGAGGACGGATGGTTCGGTCGTGAGGTGGCTCAGGGCGTCGCCGATGACCGATGCCGCGTGCAGGTTCTCGAAGATCAGGTACCGCGGACGACGCGCGGCCAGGTCGCTGGTGACGGCGCTGATGTGGAAGCGCGGGTCGGGGAACCCGTCCGGATAGAAGAAATTCAGACGCAGGAACCTGTGCGCCGTCAGCCGCCCGGCCAGGAAGTAGACGCCGGCCCCATTGATGCCGAACAGGAACACCTGCTCATCGACCGTCGTGTGGCGTGCGAGATAGTCGGCCAGTTCCTGATTGGCCCGGGCCGAATATCCGCGGTTGTTCGCGTAGCCGCCGAACGCCTCGAGGTACGTCGCCCGATCGATCTGCCCCGTCAGCCGATGCCAATCGTCCGCCGTGCGCGCGGCCGCCCGCCCGGGGTACGACCCGAACACGAGCAGCACGGTCATGACCGTCGCCAGCGCCGCGCGCCCCACCCTGGCCAACCGCGGCGCGTGCACGGGCCGCTCGACCAGCCACCAGGCCGCGGCCAGACACAGCGGCGCGTGCGCCTGCAGGAAGTACGAATTGAACAGGCGTGCGCCGTTCACGAAAATCACGACCAGCGACGCCCCGCCCCAGCACAACGCCAGCGCCGCCAGCGGCGGCACGGTGCGCGTGCGCAGCAGGCGCGCGCAGGCCACGAGGGCCGCCACCACGCCGCCGGCCCAGACCGGGTCCGTCTTCACCCGCAGCCACACCGCCTTGGCCAGCGCTACCAGGTGCTCAGGCGTAGCGAGCCCCAGCGCCACGTAGTACCTGTTGAAATCGACAATCGCTGTACGGGCCTCGGCCAGCGCGCCGACAGACCACAGCCAGGCGAACGTCAGCACGACAGGCAGCAGCGCGCCCGCCACCATCACCACGCCCACACGCACGGCCATGCGCAGCGGCCGCTGCCCCGCCGGCAGGACGTACCACCACCAGGCCCACACCGCCGGCAGATACACCGCGGCGTTCGGCTTGTAGAGCGCGGCCACGCCGCCGAACGCGCCGGCCGCCATCGCCCACCCCAGACCGCGGCCCGTGCCGATCCGCGTCGCACACAGCGCGATCGCGCCCACGCAGACGACGATGAAAGTTTCGCAGACGCTCCGCTCGAGGAAGCCGCCATAGCCATAGAGGCCGGCCGGCATCGTCAAGGCGGCAAAGAGCACGGCGGCCACCGCGCCCGTCATCCGATCCGCCAGCCTCGTGCCGAGTCGCCACAGCAGCCACGTCGTCAGCGCGGCGGCGATCACGTCGAGCCAGGCGACCGTGGCTTCGGTCCAGCCGAGCGTGGTGAAGCCGGCGAGATACGTGAGGTAGATGGCAGGGGGCCGCTGTTCCCAGACGTCGACGTAGAGCGTCTGCCCGCGGCCCATCCCGTACACGGCCGACGCCCACAGGCTCTGATCGATGCCGAGCGGTTCGACGACAGCCACCGCCCGTGCGATCAGGGCGGCCACGGCCAGCAGCAGGAGAACGGTCCGGAGCACCACGAGGAGCCGCAGGATACCATCGGCCGTGGCAATGAATCGGATAGCATCGTCAGCGATGTCTGCCGCGCCGGATCGAGACGGGCCCGCCGAGATTCACCCGCACGCACTCTGTGAGAGCCCGCACGTCGGGGCCGGCACGCGCGTCGGGGCCTTCGCGCACGTACGGCCGGGCGCGCGGATCGGCGGCCACTGCCAGATCGGCGATCACGTCGTCATCGAGAACGACGTGGTGATTGGCGATCGCGTGACGATCGAGGGCGGTGCGCGGATCGTCGACGGCGTGCGCATCGGCGACGACGCGCGGATCGGCCCGGACGTCACGTTCTCGCCCCACCCGCCGGACAATGGTCACAGCGGATCGCTCACGCCGATCGTTGTTGGTGCGGGCGCGTCGATTGGCGCGGCGGCGGTCGTGCTGCCGGGACTGAAGATCGGCGCGCAGGCAGTCGTCGGCGCGGGGGCCGTGGTCACGCACGACGTGCCGCCGCGGGCAATCGTGTCCGGGCCCCCGGCGGGCATCGTCGGCTACGTCGACGCGCAGCGCCGGCCCGGATCGGCTTCGGGCGCGCGCACGCCCGGAGCGCACGCGTCGGCGGTGCGTGGCGTCCACGTGCAGCAGATGCCGCTGTTCGAGGACCTGCGCGGGGTGCTGACCGTCGGACAGGCCGACGCCGATCTGCCCTTCGTCCCGCAGCGGTATTTCCTGGTGTTCGACGTGCCGGGTCAGGACGTCCGCGGCGAGCACGCGCACCGCGTCTGCCACCAGTTCCTCGTCTGCGTGCACGGGTCGGTCGCGGTCGTGGTCGACGACGGGCGGACATCCGAGGAGATCGTGCTGGATCGGCCGGATCTCGGGCTCCACGTACCGCCGATGGTGTGGGCCGTGCAGTATCGCTACTCGTCCGACGCCGTGCTGCTCGTCCTGGCGTCGCACGCCTACGACGCGGCTGACTACATCCGCGACTACGACGAGTTCCTCGCCCTGGTCGACGCGGCGCCGCTGCCTCCCCGGCCGGAGGCCTGAGGCTTCAGGGGCGCGGGTCGGCGCGTTCCCTGGGGCTGAAGCCCCAGGGCTCCGAGCGTCGGGGAGAGCGCCTCGACGATGATCCCCCGAGGCTGAAGCCTCGGGGCTCCGAGCGTCAGGGGGAGCGCCTCGACGATGTTCCCCCGAGGCTGAAGCCCCAGGGCTCCGAGCGTCAGGGAGAACGCCTCGACGATGTTCCCCCGAGGCTGAAATCTCGGGGCTCCGAGCGTCAGGGGGAACGCCCTCGACGATGTTCCGCGCGTCGGGGCTCCGCGCGCTCAGTCTGTCGGAGCCCCGAGGCTTCAGCCTCGGGGAGGAGATCCCTCGAACGTCTCGGTCTGCCGCACGATCGCGGTAGGCCTGCCGCGCGTGTTCTGCAGCGACAACCACTGATACTGGCCGATGATGCCGAGGCCGAGGGCCGTGAGCCCGCCGAACGAGATGATCGCGAGCATCAGCGGCGTGTAGCCGAGGACCGGCACCAGACCGAGCCACCACGCGACGATGACGTACAGGCCCCCGACGGCGGCACCGAGCGTGGCGAACAGGCCGAGCGCGAGCAGGGCGCGGATCGGCAGATCGGTGAACGAGAACACGCTGTCGAGCGCGTACCGCAGCTTGCGGCCAATCGTCCACGCGCTCTGTCCCTCGAGGCGCGGACGCCGCGTATACGGCACATACGCACGCCGGAATCCCAGCCACAGCAGCAGGGCGATGAGGTTCGTGTTCACCTCGCGCAAGTCGACCAGTTCGTCGCGCACGCGCCGGGTACAGGCGAATACGTCGATGCCGCCGCGCGGCATGTCGGGCACGACGAACCGCCGGTACAGCGCCCAGAAGGTCTGTGACAGCGTGCGCGAGAGCCAGGGATCGGCACGTCCTTCGCGGTAGCCGAACACCACGTCGGCCTCGCCGGCCGCCAGGATCCGTTCGAACTCGACGACGAGGTCGGGCGGTTCCTGCAGATCGGCCGCGATCACCGCGCACCAGGCTCCGCGCGCGGCCCGCAGACCGGCGCCGATCGCGGCAAACGATCCGAAGTTCCTCGACAGCTCCAGCAGCTGGGTCGGCACCGGCCAGCCGGGCAATCGCTCCCGCAGCCAGGCCAGCGAGCGATCGGGGCTGCCGTCCACGACGAAGACCACCTCGAGCGGGTGGCGGAGACGCGGAGCCAGCCGCTCGAGTTCCTCGAGGAGACGCGGCAGGTTCGCCTCGTTGCGATAGACGGGGATGACGAGCGACAGCATGCGATCGTGCCGCGATTATAGAACCGTGCGGCGCATGAGCGGTGTGAGCAGTTGCGCGGGCGCGCTTCGGATGTCATAATCGCCTGATGCCGGTCGCCGGGCGGTTAGCTCAGAGGTAGAGCACCGGCCTTACACGCCGGCTGTCGCAGGTTCGATCCCTGCACCGCCCACCAGACCGGGCGTTGCACGAATCTTCGTCACGCGCAGCAGACCATTGCGGGGTCGTAGTTCAGTTGGTTAGAACGCTGGCCTGTCACGCCAGAGGTCGCGAGTTCGAGTCTCGTCGGCCCCGCCACTTCCCGATAGTCCATCCATCGCACGTCCCAGGCCGCCTCATCCAGGCCATCAGGGTTCCTGTGCCTCAGCCAGTTGCACACGGCCTCCGCTGCCGTACACGAAAGCGGCCCGCCGACGCTGTCACATCGGCGGGCCAGGGGTGTCCAGTGGACGTTGGTGCCAAGCAGCAGCGCGCGGTCCGTTCGTCAAGGGCGCGCGCCTCGCTCGTCGCTTCGAGTCTAGGAACGGGCCGCACCGCAATCAACTGACGTTCTCTTCAGGTTCGTCCACGGGCGGCGTCATCCGTCCGGGCACTCGGGCCGAGGCCTGCTGCTCGAGCCGCGCCGCCTCGATCTGCCGCGCGCGGACGAGACCGGCCTTGACGTGCGCGGTGACGTTTTCCGGTCCCAGGCGGGCCGGGAACTCGGCGCGCTCCAGGAACATCGCGGGCTGGCGACGCGCGCCGCACAGGACGAGCGTCCGGCCCGACTGCCGGAGCCGATCGTTGAACTGCTCGAGCGCGTGCAGGCCGGTCGCGTCGATCGCGGTCATGTTCCGCAGCCGCAGCATCACGACCGAGCCGAAGTCGTCGAGATTCTCGGTCGCTTCCAGCAGCTTGTCGCTCGTGCCGAACAGGAACGGGCCGTGGATGCGCAGGATGCTGACGTACGCCGGGATGTCCTTGTCCTGCAGTATGTGCGGCTGGCCCTCCACCAGGTACTCCGGCGTCACACGCATCACGCTCGTCGTCTCGGTGACCCGCCGGATGTAGAGCAGCGCGGCCAGCGCCACGCCCGTCTGCACGGCCACCGTCAGGTCGGCCATGACGGTGAGCGCGAACGTGATGATCCAGACGAGCTTCTCCGCGAAGTCGAGCCGCAGGATGTCGCCGATCTGCCGCCACTCGCCCATGTTCCACGCCACGACGAACAGCACGGCCGCCAGCGTGGCCAGCGGGACCGACGTGGCCAGCGGCGCCAGCACAAGCACGATGACGAGCAGCGTCAGCGCGTGGATGATGCCGGCCACCGGCGTACGCGCGCCGGACTTGAAGCTGGTCGCCGTGCGCGCGATCGCGCCGGTCACCGGGATACCGCCGAAGAACGGTACCGCGAGGTTCGCCACGCCCTGCGCCATCACCTCGGCGTTCGAGTTGTGACGATCGCCGGCCATGCCATCGGCGACCACCGCCGAGAGCAGGCTCTCGATGGCCGACAGCAGGGCGACGGTGAGCGCCGAGGGCAGCAGCGGGATGATCAGGCTCCAGCGGAACTCGGGCACGTCGATCGCCGGCAGGCCCGACGGAATGCCGCCGAACCGCGTCCCGATCGTCTCGACGGGCAGCCCGAACGCGGCAACCGCCGCGGTGCCCGCGACCAGGGCGACGATCGATCCCGGCACCCGCGGGGCGATGCGCGGCATGATCAGAATCAGCGCCAGCGACGCGACGCCGAGTCCGGCGGCCGCCGGCTCGATCGTGCCGATCGCCCGGGCGATGGCCTCCATGCGGCCCAGGAACTCGCTCGGCGCATCGGCCATGCGCAACCCGAGGAAGTCCTTGATCTGCGTCGACGCGATCAGCAGGGCGATCCCGTTGGTGAAGCCGATCACCACCGGTCGCGGCATGTACTTCACCGCCTGCGCGAGCCCGGTGAACGCGAAGACCAGCAGCAGGATGCCGGCCATCATCGTGACGACGAGCAGCCCGGACAGACCGTGCGCGCTGATGATGCCGGCCACGATGACGACGAATGCGCCCGTCGGCCCGCCAATCTGGATGCGCGATCCGCCGAGCGCCGACACCAGGAAGCCGCCGATGATCGCGGTGTAGATGCCGGCCTGCGGTGTGACACCGCTGGCGATGCCGAACGCCATGGCCAGCGGCAGCGCGACCACGCCGACGGTGAGGCCGGCAACGAGGTCGGCGGCAAAGATCTGGCGCGTATACCCCGGCAGCGTCTCGAACAGACGGGGCATGAAACGCCGCCACCCGCGGGTGGCGGAATCGACGGGCCGGGTCATGAGGACTCGCGGGCGGGGTCCCCGGCCCCGGTCTCGGCCAGGACGGCC
Source organism: Acidobacteria bacterium SCN 69-37 (assembly GCA_001724025.1). Classification (GTDB taxonomy): domain Bacteria; phylum Acidobacteriota; class Vicinamibacteria; order Vicinamibacterales; family SCN-69-37; genus SCN-69-37. The sequence goes on from MEDJ01000009.1 coordinate 475,865, forward strand.
ACGGTGTCCTGCACGTGGGTCGCGATGTAGGCCTTGAGCCGGTCGAGCACCTCGATCAGGACGGGATCGCGGACCGCGTAGAACACCTGGTTGCCGACCTTGCGTCCGAGGACGACGTGCCGGGTGCGCAGGACGGCCAGGTGCTGCGACAGGTTCGCCTGCTCCACCTGGAGCTGCTCGCTGAGCGCCCCGGCGCTGACCTCGCCATCACGGAGCGCTTCGACGATGGCAATACGCGTGGGATGCGCGAGCGCCTGGAAGAGCTGGGCTTTGAACTCCCGGATGGCAGCAGACACAGGACGATCGTATGCCTACTTGCGAAGATTCGCAAATAGGCATACGAAAATAATAAGTTCGAAGTACGAAGTTAGAAGTGTCGGGATTTCGAAGTTCGAAGTTCGAACTTCGAGGTTGGCCGCACTTCTGACTTCAGACTTCGAACTTCTAACTTGTCACTCTCTCTACCTGATTGCCGCGTCCGGCAATTCCTGGCCGATGCCCTCGTCGAGGGGCATGACGTCGGGCCAGGCGCCCAGGGCCTTGAGCTCCCGGTCGAGCTCACCGTGCATCTCGGCCACCCGCGCGCGCTGGCGCGGCTCGTCGATCAGGTTCACCAGCTCGTTCGGATCGTCCTGCAGATCGTACAGCTCCGACTTGTGTTCGGGCGTGTGATTCGGATAGCGGATGTACTTGTACCGATCCTGCCGCAGCGCACGCACGTTCGGCGTGTACGGGAACTGCCGCTCGTAGTTGTAGAGATACACGTAGCTCGTGCGCCAGTCGGCCGCGGCCTGCCCCTGTGCCAGCGACTTCCACGACCGTCCGTGCTTGAACCCGGCCACCGGCTCGATGCCGGCGATGTCGACGATCGATGGCGCGAAGTCGGTCGTCAGCACCATCCGGTCCACCACGCGCGGCGCGTTGGGCGCCGTCAGACCCGGGTACCGCACCACGAGGGGCGTGCGGATGCTCTCCTCGTGCGCCGTGCGCTTGTCGATCATGCCGTGCTCGCCGTTCAGGATGCCGTGATCCGACGTGAAGATGAACACCGTGTTGTCGAGCTGCCCGATCTCCTCGAGCGTGTGGTACAGACGGCCGACGCTGTCGTCGACGCTCAGGATCGTCCGCCAGTACGACCGCACCATTTCCTCGAAGGCGGTCACGCCGGCCGGCGTGCGATCGGGGAACTGCTTGCGGTAGTCGAACAGCGGGCCGTAGATGCCGTGCCAGGTCGGCAGCCGATCGCGATACCAGTCGGGCTTGTCGTCGAGCATGAACGCCGAGGCGGGATACGGGATCTGGACGTCGGAGAAGCGATCCTTGTACTTCTCCTCGGGGAAGTAGAAACTGTGCGGGGCCTTGTGGCCCACCATGATCGCCCACGGGCGCTCGGCCGACCGGCCGCGGATCCAGCGATCGGCCAGATCCGTGACGATCGTCGTGTAGTAGCCCGGGATCACGGCGCGTTCGCCCCCGTTGATGCGCCACTCGGTGTCGAAGTACTGGCCCTGCCCACGGTGCGTGGCGAAATAGTCGAAGCCGGGACGCGGCTCGTCGTTGTTCTCGCCCATGTGGTACTTGCCGACGTAGGCCGTCTCGTACCCGTGCTGCTGGAGGACGAGCGGCCAGGTGGCCGTGTCGGCCGGGAATTCCGTGAAGTTGTCGGTGACGCCGTGCGCGTGTGCGTACTGCCCGGTGAGGATGGACGCCCGGCTCGGCGAACAGAGCGCCGTCGTCGCGAACGCGTTGGGGAAGTAGACGCCCTCGTGACCGAGCCTGTCGATGTTCGGGGTCTCGAGCGGACCGGCGTGCCCCGAGATCGAGATGGCGTCCCACCGCTGATCGTCGGTCAGCACGAACACCACGTTGGGCTGGCGGGACGTGGTCGTCGACGACTGGCTGCCCGCGCAGCCGACGACCGTCAGCGAGACGAGGAGGGTCATCGCAAGCAAGCGAAAATGCGGCATGCGCGCGAAGATACCACGCCGGCCGGCCGCAGGCCGCCTCGGGCCCGCCCAATCACGCGTCACGCGCGTCGAAAAGGGGCGATGGTCGCTCCAGAATCCGGGCGACCGATCCGATACAGGGAGAAGGGGACGCCACGCCCCGCCATCTTCGGTACTATTGAACGACGCCATGCAGATCAGACGACCCACGATCCATCGTTCGGCGGCCCTGGCCGTCGTGCTGGCGGCTCTGCCCGCGCTGTCGGCGGCCCAGACGCATCCGACCGCTGTCCAGGCCCGCGCGTCCCTCGAGACCCCGACCGAGGCCAGCGCCGCGATCGGCGCCACCTCGTCGGTCGAGCTGGTCCAGCTGCGCACGCAGGCCCGCTTCCAGGACGACCTGAAGGCCATGCAGACGTTCAGGCCGGGCTACACGTTCTGGCAGCACGTCTTCAAGATTCCCGACGGATCGGTGGCCTACGGCAGCGCGAGCGACGGCCGCCTGCTGGCGGTCTTCCCGGCGCGCGGCGACTGGTCGAACGACGGCGTGTGGGGCGACCCGACGCTCAAGTCGCTCCTCGCCAATCACTCGCTGTCGAACCGCCTGGCCGACCGGCGTGACGAGGTGGCGCACCTGCTCCAGCAGTCCGCGGGCCCCGTGGTCCACAACGCCACACGCGGCCTGTTCGTCGCGCCCAACGCGGATCGCTACGGCCGCTTCCTGGAGGAGTGGGGGCGCATCTACGAGCGCTTCGGCGTTCCGGCCGAGCTCGGGCTGGCGCAGGGGCTCGTCGAATCGGGCCTGAACGGCACGGTCACGTCCGAAGCGCGGGCCATCGGCTTCTGCCAGTGGCTCGCGGGGAACTGGAACACGCTCAAGCGGCTCTCGCCGCACGTCATCGAGGGCTACAACCAGACGACGCAGGCGCCCTACTGCGCGGCGTACCTGACGATTCTCGCGACGAAGTACGGCAGCTTCATCCCGGCGCTCTCCGAGCACCACGCGGGCGGGACGAACGTGGGCCGCATGCTGAGCAACGGCGAGCGGCTCGGCGGCCAGGACGTGCGCGAGTACTACTTCCTCGGCGCGGCGTTCACGCGCGACATCCGCACCATCGCCCCGCGCAGCTACAGCACCGTCTACGGCACCTACGGCCCGCGGTCGTTCTATTACGCCGAGATGATCTTCGGCAACACCCCGCGCGTGCGGCAGATCCTCGAAACGCAGAAGCAGGTCCACATCTACGCCATGCGCACGACGCGGGCGGTTCCGCTGGCGGACGTGGCGCGGCGGACGAAGCTGTCGACCGATGAAATCCGTCGCTACAACCCGGCGCTCGTGCGCTCGGTGCCGATCGGCGCCACGCTGTACCTGCCGGTCTACAACCAGGCGTTCGGCGCGGACGTCTCCTTCTGGCACCGGCCCGCACCGGCGGCGTTTGCCGAGGTCCTGTCGGAGTTCGTGGCCATGGACCGGCGTCCCGAGGAGTGGGACACGCCGGCGGTCGTCACCGAGCTGCGCGGGTTCGAGCGGCGGTTCCGCGCGACGAAGTCCGAGGAAGGCACGGTCATGGCGACGATGCTCGCCTACGTGATCCAGGAGATCCAGACGAGCGGCCGGGGCCGGATTCTCGACGAGTTCCGCCACAGCGCCGAGGTGAAGCGGCAGTTCGATCAGGCCGTCCTCGAGATCAAGGCCGCGTTCGGCCCGCTCGACGGCAGCCGCTGATCACATCACGGCACCGATCTGCCACGGCGCGAACTCGGATTCGCCGAAGCCCTGCGTCTCGCTGCGCGTCGGCTCGCCAGACGCCACGCGCAGCAGGGTGTCGAAGATCCGCTGCCCGCACGCCTCGATCGTGTCGGTGCCCTCGACGATCCCGCCCGCGTTCAGGTCCATGTCCTCGGGCATGCGTCGCGCGAGCGCCGTGTTCGTCGCCACCTTCACCGACGGCGCGGGCACGCAGCCGAACACGGATCCGCGGCCCGTCGTGAAACAGACGAGATTGGCCCCGCCCGCCACCTGTCCGGTGGCCGACACCGGGTCGTACCCGGGCGTGTCCATGAACACGAAGCCCTTCGCACGCACGGGCTCGGCGTACCGTACGACGTCCACCAGGTTGGTCGTGCCCGCCTTGGCCATCGCGCCGAGCGACTTCTCCACGATGGTCGTGATCCCGCCGGCCTTGTTGCCCGGGCTCGGGTTGTTGTCGAACTCGCCGCCGCTCCGGGCCGTGTAGTCCCGCCACCAGTCGAACAGCGCGAGCAGCTTCTCCCCCACCTCGCGACTGACGGCCCGTCGCGTCAGCAGGTGCTCGGCGCCGTACGTCTCCGGCGTCTCGGCGAGCACGACCGTGCCGCCGTGGCGCACGAGCAGGTCCGACGCCACGCCGAGCGCAGGATTGGCCGTGATGCCCGACATGCCGTCCGATCCGCCGCACTGCAGCGCCAGGATCAGCTCCGAGGCCGGGACCGGCTGCCGGACGACGCGGTTCGCGTCGGGCAGCAGTTCGCGAATCTGATCGATCCCACGCTCGATCGTCTTGCGCGCGCCGCCCATCTCCTGAATCGTGAACGCCCGCATCGTCGGGGCCATCTTGAGGCGCTGGGTGGTGATGATGTCGGCCACCTGGTTGGTTTCGCACCCGAGCCCGATGATGAACGTGGCGGCGAAGTTCGGGTGACGCGCGTACCCGCCCATCGTCCGGCGCAGCACGTCGATGCCCTCGCCCACGTACGCCTGACCGCAGCCGGTCCTGTGCGTCAGCGCCACCACGCCGTCGACGTTCGGGAAGTCGGCCAGCAGCCCGTCGCCCGTCACCGGGTGCCGACGGAACGCGTCGGCGATGTGCCGCGAGACCGTGGCCGAACAGTTCACCGACGAGAGAATCGCCAGGTAGTTCCGCGTGGCCACACGCCCGTCCGGCCGGACGATGCCCTGAAAAGTGGCCTGGGGCGTGATTGGTGCAGTCGGAATCACGGCCGTGCTGAATTCGTACTGTCTGTTGAACTCGTGCAGGACGCAGTTGTGCGTGTGGACGTGCTCGCCCGGGGCAATGCCGCGTCCCGCGAATCCGATGATCTCGCCGTAGCGCCTGATCGGCTCGCCCTCGGCAATGGCCCGCACGGCCACCTTGTGCCCGGCCGGGATGCGGCCGTCCGCGATGATCCCGTCCGTGCCGATCGCCTCGCCTGTTGCCAGCAGTCTGAGTGCCACGACGACGTTGTCGTCCGCGTGGAGGCGGATGGTCGGGAGCACGGTGGCCGTATCCATGGATGATCCCATTCTGCTACAGCCGGCCGCGCGCGCCAACGGCGCAGGTGTCGCGCAGGATGGCATCATGGGTGTTAAGGTGCCCTGCATGATCACGACGTTCGAACGCGTGCCCCTGGCTGTCGTGCTGATCGGCGGACTCGCGCTGGCAGCGGGACCAGGTGCGGCCGCGGCCCAGACCTGTCCCGAACCGGCGTCGCTCACCGCGGGCCTGACGCTGCCGATGGCGGCGGTACGCTACCTGGCTGACGACGCCCTGGACGGCCGGCTGGCGGGCAGTGCGGGGGAACAGTGCGCCGGCGACTACATCGCGCGCGAATTCGCCCGCATGGGCCTGCGGCCCGGCGGCGAGCACGACACGTTCTTCCAGGCCGTCCCGCTCGCGTCGGCCATCAATCCGCACGCGCCCGCCGGCACGGGCCGCAACGTCATCGCGATTCTCGACGGTGCCGACGACCGACTGACGCACGAGTGGGTCGTCGTGGGGGCGCACTACGATCACCTGGGCGAGGGCGCGCCAGGATCGCTCGCCCCGGGCGAGCGGGCGATTCACAACGGCGCCGACGACAACGCGTCGGGCGTGGCGGCCATCCTCTGGACGGCCGAGACGCTGGCGCGCGGGCCGCGCCCGGCGCGCACCATCGTCTTCGTCGCGTTCACGGGTGAGGAATCGGGCCTGCTCGGATCGGCGCACTACGTGGCGCATCCCGCGAGCGGCGGCGATCCGATGGTCGCGATGATCAATCTCGACATGGTCGGCCGCCTCGGCGCCGGTCCACTCATCGTCTATGGCGTGGGCACGGCCGAGGAGTGGACGTCGCTCGTCGAGCCGGCGGCCGCGCGGGCGGGCGTGGCCGTCGCGACGCGGACCGAAGGCTACGGCCCGAGCGATCACACGTCGTTCTACCTGAAGGACGTGCCCGTGCTGCACTTCTTCACCAACACGCACGGCGACTATCACAAGCCGTCCGACGACTGGCCGAAGATCGACACGGCCGGCCTGTCGCGCGTCGCGGCCATGGTCGCCGACGTCACGGCGGCCGTGGCCAGCACGCGTCCGGCCCTAACCCTGCGTCGCGGGGCCGGCGAGCCGCCGCGGCCGGCATCGGAGCCGGGCCAGGGCTACGGCGCGTGGCTGGGCAGCGTGCCGGACTTCACGCCTGTCGATCGCGGCGTGAAACTGAGTGGCGTCACGGTCGGGTCGCCAGGGGCGACGGCAGGCCTCCGCGCCGGCGACGTGGTGCTGGCGATCGGCACGCACGAGGTGACCGATCTCCAGGCGATGACCGACGCGCTGCGCGCGCACAAGGCCGGTGATGTCGTGGACGTCCGCGTACTGCGTGGCGACGAGATGGTGACGCTGCGCGTCACGCTGGGCGATCGATCGACCCGATGACGTCACGACCACCCATCCAGGGTCACCGCCTCCCGATTCGCCGCGCATCCTCGTCCCGGCCCTCGGTCCGGACCATTCGTCCCGGCCGGCCCGATCCGCTCGGCGCGACGTGGGACGGCCAGGGGACGAACTTCGCGATCTTCTCGTCGAGTGCCGCACGCGTGGACCTGTGCCTGTTCGACGACGATCACGAGCGGCGCATCCGGCTGCCGATGGTCACGCGCGACGTGTGGCACGGGTACGTGCGCGGCGTGGGGCCGGGTACGCGGTACGGCTTCCGCGTGGATGGCGACTGGCAGCCCGACATCGGGCGTCGCGCGAATCGCGCCAAGCTGCTGCTCGATCCGTACGCCCGCCACGTCTCCGGGGACCGGCATCCCGGGACGGCCGCCCTGCCCTACGTCGTCGGCGACGAGCAACGCCGATCGGACGAGGACAGCGCGGGCGCGGTCCCGTACTCGGTCGTCACCGACCCGCGGTTCGACTGGGGCGACGACCGTCCGCTGCAGCGACCGCTGCGCGAGACCGTCTTCTACGAAGCGCACGTCAAGGGGCTGACGATGCGTCGCACCGACATTCCCGAGCCGCTGCGCGGGACGTACTCGGGCCTCGCACACCCCGTGATGATCGACTACCTCCGCACCCTGGGCATCACGGCCATCGAACTGCTGCCGGTCCACGCGTTCGTGCACGAGAGTCACCTGATCGACAAGGGGCTGTGCAACTACTGGGGCTACGCCTCGATCGGATTCTTCGCCCCGCACGAGGCGTACGCGTCGCCCGACGGCCGCCGGGATCCGGCCCGCGAGTTCAAGGCGATGGTGAAGGCGCTGCACGCCGCCGGCATCGAGGTCATCCTCGACGTCGTCTACAACCATACGGCCGAGGGGAACCACCTCGGCCCCATGCTGTCGTTCAAGGGCATCGACAACGCCGCCTACTATCACCTGGTCGCCGGCGCGCCGCAGTTCTACATGGATTACACCGGGACCGGCAACAGCCTGAACATCCGCCACATCGACACGCTGCGGCTGGTGCTCGACTCGCTGCGGTACTGGGTCACCGAGATGCACGTCGACGGGTTCCGCTTCGATCTCGCCGTGACACTCGGCCGGGCGCTGCAGGGGTTCGACGGCTGGTCGGCGTTCTTCGCGGCGATCCACCAGGATCCGGTCCTGCGGCACGTGAAGCTCGTCGCCGAGCCGTGGGACGTGGGCGCCGGCGGCTACCAGCTCGGCAACTTCCCGATCGACTGGGCCGAGTGGAACGGCCGCTACCGCGACACGGTGCGCGACTTCTGGCGCAGCCAGGACGGGACGCTGCCGGACCTGGCCGCCAGGCTCACGGGCAGCGCGGATCTGTTCTCCGGTGACGGCCGCCTGCCGGAACACAGCGTCAACATCATCACCACGCACGATGGGTTCACGCTGCGCGATCTGGTCTCGTACAACCACAAGCACAACGAGGCGAACGGCGAGGACAACAACGACGGCGAGAACCACAACCGTTCGTGGAACCTCGGGGCCGAGGGCGAGACCGACGATCCGGCCATCCTCGCGCGGCGCCGCCGCCAGGCGCGCAACCTGCTGGCCACGCTGCTGCTCTCGATGGGGACGCCGCTGCTGCTGCACGGCGACGAACTGGGGCGCACGCAGCAGGGCAACAACAACGCCTACTGCCAGGACAATGAGCTGAGCTGGATCGACTGGGCACGGGCCGACCACGATCTGGTCGCGTTCACGGCGTACCTGATCCGGCTGCGCGCGGCCCACCCGGTGTTCCGTCGCGCGCGCTGGCTGCACGACAGGCGCGGCCGCATCCGCAATCGTCCGCCGGCGCACTGGTATCGTCCCGACGGCGCGCCGATGACGCCGCACGACTGGTCGCACCCGCAGGCCAGGAGCCTGACGCTCGTTCTCGACGGTCGTGTCCCGACGGGCATCACGTCCGAGGGGTACGACGAGGTCGACGACACCTTCTGCCTGGTGTTCAACGCGAGCCTCGAACCGCAGGCGTTTGTCCTGCCACCCGTCGACGTCGCCCCTGGCGGCACCTGGCGCATCCTCTTCGACACCGCCGACCCACAGATCCCCGGCGACGAAGGGCGCACGGTGACGGCCGGCGACACGATCGAGGTGCCCGACCTGGCGATGGTCGTGGCGATGGCTCGAGAGCCAGCCAGAAGTTAGAGGCCTACTTCTGGCTGGCTCTCCAAGCGCGTTCTGCGGCGGCGCCGATCCGGGTGCGTTCGCCGGGCACGCGCTCGCCGGGGTCCCGGCCCCACGGTGACGCGTGCTCGATCTCCGCGTTGAGCTCGGCGCCGATGACGACGGCGATGCCCGAGACGTAGAACCACATCAGCAGCAGCATCATGCCGCCGAGTGCGCCGTACGTCGCGTCGTAGTTGCCGAAGTTCACCGCGTAGTAGCGGAAGCCGAGCGATCCGGCCAGCCAGAGCGCCGTGGCCAGCACCGATCCCGGCGTGATCCACACCCAGTCCTGCTCGGCGTCCGGCGCGAAGTAGTAGATGAGCCCGATCCCGATCGACACGAGCCCGAAGACGAGCGGCCACTGCAGCAGCTTCCACGTCCACACGAACACCTGGCTCCAGCCCAGCCAGTGCGCCAGCAGATCGACCAGCTGCGGCCCGAACACGACGAGCGTGAACGACGTCAGGATGAACAGCGCCAGTCCCGCGCTGAGCGCCATGGCGGTGAGCCGCACGCGCCACCACGGGCGCGTCTCGGTGATGCCGTACGTCCGGTTCATCACCGTCACCACGGCCACCATCGGCGTCGACGCGCTCCAGAGCGCGACGAGCACGCCGACGCCGAGCACGCCGGTGTCGCGACTCTCGCCGATGCGCACCATGAAGTCGCGCAGCAACGCGACGGCGCTCGCCGGCACGAACGGGCCGATCAGCCGTGCGGTCTCGTCCGTCAGGTCCTGCAGGGGGAACAGGCTGGCCAGCGCAATCAGGCAGACGAGCGCCGGGAAGACCGACAGCACCAGGTAGAACGACAACTGCGCGGCCAGTCCCGTGGCGTCGTCGCGCTGGAACTCGGCCCAGGTACGGCGCAACAGGTCGCGCAGGCTGATGGGCAGACGGAACCGGTCGAGCATGCGGCAGGATCCTGCAAGACGGGCACCAGCGTCAGGACTGCTCGAGCCGGTCTCCCATGCGCGCCCGCGTGGCCCAGAGTCCGGCCGACGGGGTGCTGATGAAGAACACGCGCTCCCCATCGGGCATCGTGTTCCACCCGTCCGTCATGCGATCGGGCGCGTAGCGTGCCAGCGTGTCGCGCAGGTTGGCGTACTCGAAGCCGACGCCCTCGATGTCCTCGCGCGTCAGGTGCCCCGGCGCATACGTGATGGTGAAACGCCCGTCCGAGGATCCGTGCACCAGGTGCGCGGCCCCGTGCGCGAGCGCCTGCAGTTCGGGCTCGCGGCGGTACAGATCGAGAATCCGGTCGCGCCCCGTGTACCCGAACGTCCGGATCAGGCGATCGACGCCCTCCTGCTCGCCGAAGCGCTCGAGTCCCGGCGCAACGATCAGCAGTTCGCCGCCGTCGCGGATGGCGAGCCTGGTGCGATAGACGGCCTTGTTGGCCACCCACGTGCTGCGGAACTCGTCGGCCTGCATCACGGCGACGACCTTGTCGACCGACTCGTCGAACACGGTGATGTTCTGGCGCCGGCTGGCGCGCGCAGCCTCGAGGTACGTCTCGAGATCGTCGCCGACGAAGATCCCGCTCGTCACCAGGCGGTTGGCCTCGTCCCGGCGCATGACCACCTGCAGGTAGACGTCGGGCAGGTGGCCGAGCATCCGATCCTCGGCCCAGTTGAAGCAGGCGCGCAGCGGCGTCACGAGCCGGCCGAGGTTGTTCTCGATGCCGTAGATCGCGGCCGCCAGGTGCGACGTGCAGATCGTCTCCTTCCCGCCGAGGCCGATGAAGTAGTTCTTGTTGTGGTTCGCGAACCCGAGCACCTCGTGCGGCACCACGTGGCCGATGTTGACGATGAGATCCCACGGCTCGGTGATGGCCATCGTGTTGATGTCGACAGGGATGTCCCAGTCGGCCAAGCCGCCAGTGGTCTCCTCGACGAGCGAGGCCGGGATGGTCCCGATCCGCGTGACGCCGCCAATCCAGTCGTGCGCGTGGATCCGCGCGTGCGGGATCGACCCGAACATCCAGCGGTTCTCTTCCTCGGTATGCGGCCGGTGCTGGCCGAGCGTGGGGATGACGTGCACGTCACACGTCGGCGCGAGGGCCTTGTAGATCGTCTCCGTAATCACGCCGACGCCGCTGTGCGCGCGCGTCAGATCCGGCGGCAGCAGCAGCACCCGCTTGAACGGTCGCCCGAACCGCGTGCGCGCCTCGTCGACCAGCCGCAGGGCCAGCGCATCAATTTCCTCGCGACCGATCTCGTCCGCTTCCTTCGTGAACCATGGCATGGTGTCTGTCCCTCTGACGCGCGTGTTCCCCCGGGGCTGAAGCCCCGGGGCTCCGGACTGCACTGTACGTCTTCGGAGCCCCGAGGCTTCAGCCTCGGGAAGGCTCCGTCCTCCTCACATAACTCGCCATCGTCCCCACGACCACGACGGCCACGGCGCCGACGACGTTGTGCCACAGGAAGGCGACGTCCGTGAAAAAGAAGACCAGCGCCACCGATCCCATGCCGGCCATCAGGCCCAGGAACGCGCCGCGTCCGTTGGCGCGTGGCACAGCGATGGCCAGGATGAACACGCCGAGGATCGATCCGTAGAAGAACGACCCGAAGCGGTTGACGACCTCGATGAGCGATCCCAGTTCGGCCGCCCACACGGCCACGCCGCAGGCGAACAGGCCCCAGAGCCCTGTCGTGAGCTTGGAGACGCGCAGGTAGTGGGCGTCGCTGGCCACGGGCCGGTAGTGGCGCTTGTAGAAGTCCATCACCGTGGCGGTCGACAGGGAATTGAGCTCGCCGGCAATCGTATCGGTGGCCGCCAGGATGATCGCCACCAGCATCAGCCCGATCAGCCCGACGGGCACGTGATCGAGGATGAAGGTGGGGATGATGTAGTTCGTGTCGTTGAAGCGGCCCTCGCCGTCGACCCGGCCCACGAGCGACGCGGCGCGCGCGCGCACGTCGGTCAGCGCGCGATCCTCGTCGGCGAACCGGGCCGCGGCCGCGTGCATCGCCGTCTCGTCGCCGGCCGCGTGCGCGCGCGCCGCGTCGCCCGCCGCCTGCCGACGCGTCTCGAACACGGTGTCGTACTCCTGCTGGAGCGCCGCGTAGTCGCCCGCCGCGGCCCCCGTCTGCATGCGCTGTTCGTGCACGCTGCTGAAGACCATCGGCGGCTTCGTGAACACGTAGAAGATGAACACGAAGATGCCGAGCAGCAGCACGATCACCTGCAGCGGAATCTTCCAGTACGCGCTCATCAGCAGCGAGTGCCGCGCCTCGTCCACCGACCGCGCGGTGAGGTAGCGCTGCACCTGGCTCTGGTCCGTCCCGAAGTACGAACAGAACAGGAACAGCGCCGCGATCGTGCCCGACCACACGGTGTACTGGTTGGTCAGGTCGAACGAGAAATCGAAGCTCTCGAGCCGGCCCGTGGCCGCGGCCACGCGGAGGCCGTCCGTCAGGCCGACGCCCTCGGGCAGGCCGAAGACCGCCGTCGCCATCATCGCCAGCAGCGCCCCGACGATCAGCACCATGATCTTCACGTCGGTCCACGTGACGGCCTGCACGCCGCCGAACATGGTGTAGATGACGGCCGGCACGGTGATGGCCAGCGTGGTGGCCGTCAGATCCCAGCCGAGCACGAGCGACAGGACCACGGCCGGTGCCGCGATGACCGCGCCGCACGACATCCCGCGCGACAGCAGGAACAGGATACTCGTGAAGGTGCGGGTCCTCGCATCGAAACGGCGCTCGAGGTACTCGTACGCCGTGAAGACCTTCGAGTTGTAGAAGAACGGGACGAGCGTGACCGACAGGATGATCATCGCCAGCGGCAGGGCGAAATAGAACTGGATGAACCGCATCCCGTCCGTGTAGCCCTGGCCGGTGGTGCCGATCATCGTGATGGCCGACAACTGCGTGGCCATCACCGACAGGCCTGCGGCCCACCACGGGATCGATCGGTTGGCGAGGAAGTAGCCCTCGATCTCATGGCTGTCGCGCGTCCGCTTCAGGCCGTCGTAGATGATCCAGCCGCCGACGACCAGGAGGATGAGCCAGTCGATGATGTGCATGGCGTCCTCAGGCGAAGTACGCCTGCAGCAGATAGAGCCCCGCGAGTGCGGCGGCCCACGCCACGATCACGCGGACGTACGTCCGTTCCATCGCCGTCATCGCGCCTCCCCCGTCCCGCCCGCCTCGTCTGCCGCCTCGGCAGCCAGGGCGCGGCGTCCGGCCTCGAGGACCTTCACGATCGCGTCGACGTCGTAGACGCAGCCGCCCCAGACGCCTCCGCTCGCTGCCTGCAATGCGGCCCAGAGCCGCGTGTCGTCGGGCAGGGCGCGGTCGGGCCGCAGGTCGTCGCGCAGCGGCCTGGCGGCCAGGCGCCTCGTCGCCTCGTCCCGATCGAGCGCCACACCCGCTTCGCCCACCACGTTGACGGATCCGTCGAGCGTGCGCCGGTCGATCACGATCTCGATCAGGTCGCCGTCGCGCACCTTGCCGATGGGCCCGCCCGCCAGCGCTTCCGGCGACACGTGGCCGATGCACGCGCCCGTGGAGACGCCGCTGAATCGCGCGTCGGTGACCACGGCCACGTGCTTGCCGCCGGGCAGATACTTCAGCGCGCCCGTGAGCTGATACGTCTCCTCCATGCCCGTGCCCATCGGCCCGCGGCAGATCAGGACGACGACGTCGCCCGGTCCCACGCGCTTGTCCTTGATGGCGGCAATCGCGTCGCGCTCGGTGATGAAGACGCGCGCCGGTCCGGTCATGCGATAGACGCCGTCGGCATCGGTCACGGACGGGTCGATGGCCGTGGCCTTGATGACCGATCCCTCCGGCGCGAGGTTGCCGTGCGGAAAACAGATGGTCGACGTCAGGCCGCGCGCGGCCGCCACGTCGGGCGCCATGATCACGTCGTCCGGATCGATGCCGTGCACGTCGCGCAGGCGCGTGCGCAGGGCGTGTCGACGGGCGGACTGCTCCCAGGCGTCGAGCTGGGCATCGAGCGTCAGGCCGCTGACCGTGGCCACGCGCGTGTCGAGCAGACCGGCCCGCCGCAGGTGCAGCATGACCTCGGGCACGCCGCCGGCGAGGAAGACGTCGACGGTCGGGAAGAACCGCGGCCCGTTCGGCAGGGCATCGACCAGGCGCGGGACCTGACGATTGACGGCCGACCAGTCGGCGGCCGTTGGCCGCGCCAGCCCGGCCGCATGGGCGATAGCCGGGACGTGCAGGAGCAGGTTCGTCGATCCGCCAAAGGCCGCGTGCGTCACCATGGCGTTGCGCACGGCTGCGTCCGTCAGGATGTGCCGCAGCGAGGTCCGACGCGCGTGCAGACCGACGAGCGCCTCGGCCGACCGCCGCGCCATCGTCGTCCAGATCGGCAGGCCCGATGGCGCGAGCGCCGCGTGGCCGACCGTCAACCCGAGCGCCTCGCCCACGACCTGGGCAGTGGCCGCGGTGCCGAGGAACTGGCAGCCGCCGCCGGCCGACCCGCAGGCGCGACAGCCGAGATCGGCGGCCTCCTCGAGCGTGATCTCGCCGTGCGCGAAACGTGCGCCAATCGTCTGCACGCGACCGGCGTCCTCGCCGTCGCTGGCCGGCAGCGTCACGCCACCGGGCACGAGCACGGACGGCAGGTCGGCGGATCCGGCCAGGGCCACCATCATCGCCGGCAGGCCCTTGTCGCACGTCGCCACGCCGAGCACACCGCTGCGCGTCGGCAGCGATCGAATCAACCGCCGGAAGACCGTGGCCGCATCGTTGCGATACGGCAGGCTGTCGAACATGCCCGTGGTGCCCTGCGTGCGGCCGTCGCACGGATCGGTGCAGGCGGCCGCAAACGGAATCGCCCCGAGGCCCGTGAACGTCCGCGCCGCGGCCTCGACGAGCAGGCCGACTTCCCAGTGGCCGGTGTGATAGCCGAGCGCGATGGGCGTCCCGTCGGGCGCGCGCACGCCACCGTGCGTGGACAGGATGAGGAACTCAGCCCCGCCGAGCGCGGCCGGCTCCCAGCCCATGCCGGCGTTCTGCGTCCACCCGAACAGATCGCCCGACGGACGATGGCGCAGCATCTCGGGCGTCAGCGGGAGACGGCCTTTCGGCCCGGGCGCGCGCACGGGCACCTCGAGCTCATGCGCGTCGTCGATGGCAAACGGATCGAAGGGCATGGCAGAGAACTTTCTCATACCGCACCCGATAATGTCCCGGTGTCCGTGAGGCTGCGCTTCGATTTCGCCGATCCGTCGGGCCGCGTGACCACGCGGATCTTCGAGAAGCCCGTGGCCGTCATCGAGGCTACGCGGCTGGCCGACGTCGTGCCCGCGCTGGCCGCTGCCGAGGCCGCGCGGGCGACCGGACGGTTCGTGGCGGGCGCTGTCGCGTACGAAGCCGCGCCGGCCTTCGATGCCGCGCTCGCGACGCGGCCGCCCGGACCGCTGCCGCTCGCCTGGTTCGCCGTGTTCGATGCGCCGATCGATCCCGGACCGGAGGTCGATCCCGACATCACGAAGATACGGGTCGATGCCGGCAACGCCTGGACGGCCGACGTGACGCCTGCGGCGCACGCGGCGGCGATCGCGCGGGTGCGCGCCGCGATCGAAGCGGGCGACAGCTATCAGGCGAACTACACGTTCCGGCTGCGATCGCGCCTGGACGTCGCCACGCTGGCCGCGCGCTACGCCCACCTGCGGGCCGTGCACCGGGTGCCGTACGCGGCGCACCTCGACATGGGCCGATGGCAGATCCTCTCGCTCTCGCCCGAGCTGTTCTTCCACCTGCACGGCCGCACGCTCACGACGCGGCCGATGAAGGGGACGATGCCGCGCGGACGGTTCGAGGCCGAAGATACGGTCCACGCCGAGGCCCTGCGCTCGTCAGCGAAGAACCGCGCGGAGAACGTGATGATCGTCGACCTCATGCGCAACGACCTCGGCCGCATCGCCGAGATCGGCTCCGTGGCCGTGCCCTCGATCTTCGACGTCGAGCGCTACCGGTCCGTGTTCCAGATGACGTCCACCGTCACGGGACAGGTCCGGCCCGGCACGACCGTCGTCGACATCTTCAAGGCGCTCTTTCCGGCGGGATCGATCACCGGCGCGCCCAAGACGAGCAGCATGCGGCTCATCGCCGACCTCGAGCCGGCACCGCGCGGCGTCTACTGCGGCGCCATCGGTCTGCTGGCGCCCGATGGCGGAACGACCTTCAACGTCGCCATCCGCACGGCGGTGGTGGACGCGGCCAGCGGCGAGGCCGAATACGGCGTTGGCGGCGGCATCACGTGGGACTCGACGCCGGGCGACGAGTACGCGGAAGCCATCAGCAAGGCCGGCTTCCTCGATCCCGTGCCTGCGTGCTCGCTGATCGAAACGCTGCGGCTCGACGACGGCCGGCTCGTGCGACGGGACGGGCATCTCGCGCGCCTCGCGAGGTCCGCACGGTACTTCGACATCCCGTTCGACCGCACGCGCATCGACGCAGCCCTCGACGCCCACACGCGCGATCGCGCGCACGGCCGTCATCGCGTACGTCTGACGCTGGCGCCGGCCGGCGAGGTGGCGGTCGAAAGCCGGCCGTTCGTCCTGCACGATCACGCCGCCGATCCGCCGCGGCGCGTCCCGACCGTGCTGGCGCGGCATCCAATCGCCAGCGCCGATATCTGGCTCTTCCACAAGACCACGCGACGGACGGTGTACGACGCGCACTGCGCCGCGCACCCGGACGCGTTCGACGTGCTCCTGTGGAACGAGCGCCGCGAGCTCACGGAGTTCACGATCGGCAACGTCGTGGTCGAGTTCGAGGGCCGGCGCGTCACGCCGCCGGTCACGTGCGGCCTGCTGGCCGGCGTGTTCCGCGAGGCGCTGCTCGACGCGGGCGTCATCGCCGAACGGATCGTCACGATCGATGATCTGGCGCGCGCCTCACGCGCGTGGCTCGTCAACAGCCTGCGGGAATGGGTCGAGGTGGAGGTGAAGTGACGACTGCCGGCGAGCCGTTTTCGGAGCCCTGGGGCTTCAGCCTCGGGGGACCCCCACGCGTCCCCTGGGGCTGAAGCCCCAGGGCTCCGACGGGCTCACGCAGTAGCCCGCCGCCCACCGCCCTCTTCCCTCAATCCCCCGACGACGTCGGGATGACGAGTCGCTGGCCGGGGCGGATCGCGGAGGAGACGAGACGGTTGGCGCGACGGATGGCGGCCGGGGTCGTATCGTAGGTCTGTGCGATGCGCCACAGGGTGTCGCCGCGTCCCACGGTGTGCGCCGGCGCCGGCGACGGCCGACCCGCGGCTGCGACGGCTGTCCGGGCCGGCGTCTTCGCCGGTCGGCTTGTCGTCGTGGCGACGTAGGCGAGGTACGGGTCCGCGAACACCGCCACGTGATAGTGCAGCGGACTCCGCTCCAGCGTCACGTCGAGCACGCCGCGGCCCTCGAGCGCCAGCAGCCTCGACTCCAGCCAGCGTCGGCACGCGGCGCCCGCCGGCACGCGCAGATCCACGGCCATGCCCGTCGGGTGCACCGATCGCGCCGAGGCGTTGGCCGGCTGGCGCGTCTTCGGCCGAGTGAGGCTCGTGACCACGAGCGGCGTCCCGCACGTGCGGGCGTAGTCGGCCGACAGCCGCTCGATGAACAGGCGGACCTCGGGCCGGGCCACCCGGAACGCCACGCCCGTCAACTGATAGTGCGCGCCGCCCTCGACCGGGACGAGCAGGCCCGCGTCCACGAACCGCGCGACATCACGGTCGCGCGCGAGATAGCTGTAGTCGTGCCGCCGCGCCTGCAGGTTCTGCCGATCGAGCGACGCCGAGCTGCCGCGCAGGCTCTGGGCCATTGCGGGCGCGGCCGGCAGCAGGCCTGCCGTCACCAGCATGACGAGGACGAGGCGGAGCAACGGCAGGAGGCGGGAGACGATCATGACGGCCGCCCTACAGTATCGGCCGTCGCCCCGGATCCCGCCAGTCCATCGCCGTGATCTCCTGGCGCGGACCGGGCCGCAGCAGACATATGGCGGAGTCCTGAGGCAGAATGTGATGATCGAGTTCCCCATGCCAGACCAGTCCACCCCACGCGTCGCTGTTGCCTTTGCCATGTTCTGCCAGGGGTACGATCCCGCTCACCCGACCGACCTGCGGCAGATGACCACCGGTATCGGCGGCTGGACGGCCGATGCCCCGCCGACGGTCGAGCTGACGCTGGCCATCGGGCTGTGGAACACGGCCAGTGCCGGGCGCGTGGCCTGCCGGATCGGCGTGCGTCGGCCCGACGACGACGTGGTCTATATCGGCGAGGGCGATACGCAGATCGAGGCCGCGGGCGAGATGGCGCTCATGCCGCTGAAGTTCACGCTGACGCTCGATCGCCCCGGTCTCTATTGGGCGATCGGCGAATTCGACGG
The DNA here is from genome assembly GCA_001724025.1 of Acidobacteria bacterium SCN 69-37. Taxonomy (GTDB): domain Bacteria; phylum Acidobacteriota; class Vicinamibacteria; order Vicinamibacterales; family SCN-69-37; genus SCN-69-37. Next base: position 494,040 of record MEDJ01000009.1, read on the forward strand.
ACAGGTGCTCGTCGAAGTCCCGTTCTCGGTCAGCGAGGCCCCGCCGCCGGCGGCGGCCGGCGCCCCGGCCTGATCGTCCCCGATGCCGAAGGACATCCGTTCATGCTGATTTCACTCCGCAATCTCGAGAAGTCGTATCCGCAGGGACCGGGACAGTATTTCGTCCTCCGCCAGATCACGCTCGACATCCGCGAGGGGGAATTCGTCTCCATCATGGGGCCGTCGGGCGCGGGCAAGTCGACGCTGCTGCACATCCTCGGGATGCACGATCACGCGTGGACCGGCGAGTACGACTTCCTCGATCAGCCGGTGCACCGGATGAGCGCCAAGGCGCGCGCGCAGTTGCACAAGCAGTACATCGGGTTCGTGTTCCAGAGCTATCACCTGCTCGACGACCTGACCGTCTACGAGAACCTCGACGTGCCGCTCTCCTATCGCGACATCCCGCGGAAAGAGCGGCAGAGCCTGGTTGCCGACACCCTCGACCGCTTCAACATCGTCGGCAAGAAGGACCTCTATCCAAGCCAGCTGTCGGGCGGACAGCAGCAGCTCGTGGCCGTGGCGCGGGCCGTGATTGCGAACCCGACGGTCATCCTGGCCGATGAACCGACCGGGAACCTGCACTCGGCGCAGGGACAGGAAATCATGGAGCTGTTCCGCAAGCTGAACGACGAGGGGACGACCATCATCCAGGTGACGCACTCGGACGCGAACGCCGCGTACGGATCGCGCATCATCAACCTGCGCGACGGCTGGTTGGTCACCTGAGGGCGGCGGGCGGCGGCCGGAGCCCCGAGACACCGCCGGAGCCCCGAGGCACTACCGGAGCCCCGAGGCTTCAGCCTCGGGGAATCCCCCGACGCCCGCTCCCCTGAGGCTGAAGCCTCAGGGCTCCGAGAACCGGCCACCGGCCACCGGACGACCGACAACCGGCCACCGACGACCGACCGCAACTGCCGGAGCCCCGAGGCACCGCCGGAGCCCCGAGGCTTCAGCCTCGGGGGAACTCCCGACACCCGCCCCCTGAGGCTGAAGCCTCAGGGCTCCGAGAACCGGCCACCGGCCACCGGCCACCGGACGACCAACAACCGGCTACCGCTCAGCGCTCAGACCCTCGTTGCTCCGGTGGATCGGCCATCAGCGGGTTCGGCATCGGCTCGTCTCGTTCGAACACCTCGCCGCGCCGCAGCACCATCTGCACCGTTTGCGTATTCCGGATGTCGTCAGCGGGATTGGCGGCGAGCACGACGAGATCGGCGCGATAGCCGACCGCCACGCGTCCGGTCTCGTCACCGAGCCCTATCGCGCGCGCGGCGTCGGCCGTGGCGGCGCGCAGCGCCTGCAGCGGCGTCAGCCCCGCGCGCCCGACGAGCAGCTGCAATTCCGCGTGCAGGTTCGGTGACGACCCGCCGATGGCATCGGTCCCCGTGATGATCGTCACGCCCTGCGCCAGCGCGCGCGCCGTGACGCCGGCCGCCCACGCGATCTGCCGCTCGATCTGCGGACGGTCGTCCGTCGCAAACAGCGCGGCCTGCGCGGCAATATAGAGCGTCGGCTCGAGCGCGATCTGCCGCGCGCGCATGCGCGGCCACAGCTCGCGCAGCGCCCGATCGTCCTCGCCCACGACGGCCATCGCCGCCGTCACGTCATCCAGCCCGGCGACAGGCGGCGCCGGCAATTCCGTCCGTCCCTGCCAGACCAGCCCGGTCGCGTGCGAGATCGTCGCCACACGGGCCTCGACGACGTCGCCCGGCGTGGCCGGCCCGATGGTGGCGTGCGCCCACACGGGCAGGCGCTCGCGTCGCGCCTCGTCCGCAATCCGCCGCACGTCGCGGGCCGTGACGCGCGAATGCACCTGGATTCCCGACGCGCCCCACGCCTTCGCGCGCCTGACCGCCTCGCGGATGTCCGTCGTGGGGCCGATTTCGACCAGCCACGGGGTGGTGCCGGGGCGCTGGTCGGCGTGCAGATAGCCGGTGCGCGACGGATCGGCAAACCAGAACGATCCCGCTCCGGCAAAGACGGCCGATCGCAGGATCGCCGGCGACGAGGCCCCTGGCCGCTCTGCCGCGGCAGCCAGGTCGGCCACGACGACGCCGTTGCCGCCCATGTCCCTGACGGTGGTGACACCGCCGAGCAGCGTGGCGCGCAGCAACGAGCGCACGAGCGCGACGGGTCGCGGCGTGGCGGCCAGGTGGACGTGGGCATCGATGAAGCCCGGCACGACGAACCGGCCATGGGTGGCCAGCACGCGTGCGTTGGCGGGAACGGGGCGATCGCCTGTCGGGAACAGATCCGCGATACGTCCATCACGGACGACGAGGGTCATCGCGGGTCGCGGCGGGGCGCCCGTCCCATCGATGACGACGACATCGGGCAGCACGAGCGTCGACGTCGTCTGCTGGCCGTGTACCACGACCAGCAGCGCCGCCACGGCCGCCGCCATGAGTCCCAGCCGTCCCCGCACGTGGCCGATCACAACACAGAATCACTGGCCACACGCAGGACCTTTCCCTGGGGCTGAAGCCCCAGGGCTCCGGTCTCTCGCTGGACTGAAGCCCCAGGGCTCCGGCAGCGCGTGGCCTCGTACCTCGCAGCCCGCAGCCCGCAGCCGCGTAGCCTTGTAGCCTTCCCCCGAGGCTGAAGCCTCGGGGCTCCGGAAGCCTTCCGGCCTCCTTCCCGCCTGTCGCCTCCCCGCCTCCGTCTACCGTCCGCCCCACACCTCGTCGGCGGTTTCGACGATCAGCCGCAGCTTGGCCATCTCGTCCTCGATCGACAGTGCGTTGCCCTCGTAGGTGGACGAAAACCCGCACTGCGGGCTCAGGCACAGCTGATCGAGCGGCACGAACTTCGCGGCCTCGTCGATGCGGCGCTTGAGATCGTCCTTCTGCTCGAGCGCGCCCTTCTTGGTCGTCACCAGGCCGAGCACCACGGTCTTGCCCTTCGGCACGAACCGCAGCGGCTCGAACGAGCCCGAGCGCGCGTCATCGAATTCCATGAAGTAGCCGTCGACGTTCAGGTCGTTGAAGAGCGCCTCGGCCACGTGGTCGTAGCCGCCCGACGCCACCCACGACGATCGGAAGTTGCCGCGGCACATGTGCGTGCAGATACGCATGCCGGCCGGCTTGCGCGCCAGCGCGCGGTTGATGTTGCGGATGTAGGTGACGTGCTGGTGCTCGCCGTCGCCGCCAATCCGATCGACGTACGCGCGCTGCCCGGGATCGTTCAGGTACGCCAGGCTCGTGTCGTCGAGCTGGAGATACGTGCAGCCGAGCTTGCCGATCTCCTCGATCTGCCGCGCGTAGACCTCGGTCAGGTCGATCCAGAACTGATCCAGGTCCGGGTAGATCGCCGGATCGATCGCCGCACGGCCGCCGCGGTAGTGCACCATGCTCGGCGACGGGATCGTCAGCTTCGGCGTCCGCGTGGTCACGGACTTCAGGAACGCGAAGTCCTCGGCGAAGATCGTCTCCTGGAACGTCAGCGTGCCCGTCACGCGCGAGGCCGCGGGCGTGAACTGGATGTCGCCCTGCTCGTTGTGGAACTCCACCGTCAGGTTGTCCTGCACCTTGGTGATGCCGCCAATCCGGTAGATAAAGTCCATGTGCCACGAAGCGCGGCGGTATTCGCCGTCGGTGATGCCCTGAAGGCCGACGCTCTCCTGCATCCGCACCACCTGGCGGACGCCCTCGTCCTCGATCCGCCGCTTCTCGTCAGCGGTGATCCGGCCAGCGGCAAAATCGGCGCGCGCGGCCAGGACCTCGGGCGTGCGCAGCAGACTGCCGACGTGGTCGGCGCGGAAGGGTGGGGTGGTTCTCGAGCTCATGCAGGACTCCTTGGGAAACGCGGACGAAAATGGGCCGGCGTCAATCGAAGACCACGGTCTTGTCGCCGTACCTGAGGATGCGATGGGCCGTGTGCCACTTGACGGCGCGCGAGAGCACGACGCGTTCGAGATCGCGCCCCTTCTCGACCAGGTCGTCGACACGATCGCGGTGCGAAATCCGCATCACGTCCTGCTCGATGATCGGGCCGTCATCGAGCGTGGCCGTGGCGTAGTGGCTCGTGGCGCCGATGAGCTTCACGCCGCGCTCGAACGCCTGGTGATACGGCCGCGCGCCGACGAAGGCCGGCAGGAACGAGTGGTGCACGTTGATGATGCGGCTCGGATAGCGATCGACGAACGCCGGTGAGAGGATCCGCATGTAACGCGCCATCACCACGAGATCGACGCGCTCGGCCTTGAGCAGGGCGATCTGCCGCGCCTCGACCGCCTCGCGATTGCCGCCTGTCGTCGGCACGTGGTGGAACGGCAGGCCGTGGAACGCGGCCAGGTCGCCGGCATCGGGATGGTTGCTGACGACCGACGTGATGGTGCACGTCAGTTCGCCGGTCCGGCGGCGGAAGAGCAGATCGGCCAGACAGTGCAGGTGGCTCGACACGAAAATCGCCACACGCAGCGGCTGGCGCGACGACTCGAGCCGCCAGGTCATCGCGAGCGCGGCAGCCAGCGGACGGAAGGCCGCCAGGAACCTGTCGAGATCGAAATCGTCGAGCGCCCACTCGACCCGCATGAAGAACAGGCCGGCCTCCGAATCCTGGTGCTGATCGGCGTGCAGGATGTTCGCGCCGTGCTCGTACAGCAGCGTGGACACGCGCGCCACGAGCCCGGTCCGGTCCGGGCAGAGAATCAGGAGAACGGCGGAAGCCAAGATTGCATGCATTCTAGGCCAATCGAGCCAGCGTGAGAAGCCGGAAGTTCTTCTGGCTTGGTCATAGAATCTCCCCCATGAACACCGTCCGGGCCCGAAGTCAGAAGCGCGGCAGCCCGTCGCCCCAGATTCTCAGGGCCGTGCTGCGGCTCCGGGAGATGATCCTGACCGGGCAATTACCCGCGGGCCAGCGCGTGGCCGAATTGAAGGTCGTCGATGCGATCGGGGTGTCGCGGACGCCGCTGCGGCTGGCGATGGAGACGCTCGAGCACGAGGGGCTGCTCGCGCGGCGTCCCTCGGGCGGCTTCACGGTGCGCGAATTCACGCTGCGCGACGTGCAGCAGGCGCTCGAACTGCGTGGATCGCTCGAGGGCACGGCCTGCCGGTTCGCGACCGAGTCGCGCGCCAGCCAGGACCTGGCGCCGCTCTGGCAGCTCGTCGGCGACATGGACGAGGTGCTGCGCGCGTCGCAGCCCACGGTCGAGACGCTCAATCGCTACGTCGTCCTCAACGAGCGCTTTCACGACACGCTCATCGACCTGGCCGGCAACGCGCTGCTCGGGCGCCTGATGAACCAGGTCCACGGGCTGCCGTTCGCGTCGCCGAGTGCGTTCGTGCAGGCACAGGCCACCTCGACCGAATCGTTCCGCATCCTGCTCGTGGCACAGGAGCATCATCGAACCATCGTCCAGGCCATTGCGGACGGCGACGGTGCGAGGGCCGAGGCCCTCGCACACGAACACGCCCGCCTGGCGCTCCGCAACCTCGACGCCGCGGTCCGCGACATCGAGGCGTTCAAGCGCCTCCCCGGCAGTGTGCTGGTGAAGATGGGAGCCTGACGGGAGGCTCCTACCCCACCAGCGCCCTCGCCTCGCGATCGGGATCGTTCTTCACGCTCGCCCGCTCGTTCTCGAACACCATCGTCGGGCGAGACGCGGCGGCGTAGCCCGGCCAGGTGGGCAGGCCCGGGTGATTCGGGTTGCCGGTCCTGGCAAAGGCCACGAACGCGCCGCTCATCTTTGCCGCAAGGTCGCGCGCATCGTCCGTGCCGCCAGTCGCCTGCGCCGCCAGATCGATGTTGTCGAACCAGAACGCCAGGTCCTGGCAGTGGAACGCCAGCGGCCGACCGTCGAGCACGGGCGTATTCCAGCCGAACCAATACATGTAGACAGGCGCGGCCTGCGTCGACTTCAGGTCGGCCATCGTGATGGCCGACAGCCGATACGCGCGGGTGCCCGTGATCACCGCCGCAATCTCGAACGGCCTGGCCGACGGGAACGTCCGGCGATAGGCAGCAATGGCGTCGGCCGTCCGGGCCCCGAGGGTCGGCTCCAGCTGCGCCCGCAGGCCGTCGAACGTCAGCGTGAGCACGTCAGGCTTGCCCATCCCGCCGCCGAACTCCGCGAACGTGTTGCCGACGAGCAGCGGCACCTCCGCCGAGATGGCCGGAGCCGCCGGATCGAACGCGTGCTGCGGCAGCACGCGGCCATCGACGACCGGTCCCCATCCCACCCCCGGCGTCAGGCTCGCCTGCGCAGCCGTGGCCGCGGATACCAGATCGGCAGCCGAGACCTCGTGCAGGCGTCGCAGATCCGATCCCGTGATGCCGAGCTGCGCGAGCACGGCACGAGCCTGACGCGCGGTCTGATCGGGCGTGTTCTGCCGCAGGTGCGATCCGCTGAACACGGCGGCCCGATGGAACAGTCCGCGCGCCGCCGGCATCGCCAGCAGTGTGCTGACCTTCCGCGCGCCGCCCGACTGGCCGAAAATCGTCACGTTGCCCGGATTGCCGCCGAACCGGGCGATGTTGTCGCGCACCCACTCGAGCGCCAGCACGAGGTCGAGCATGCCCAGGTTCGCCGACTGCGCATGGGCCGATCCCCCGACCTGCGTGAGATCGAGGAACCCGAACACGTTGAGCCGGTGATTGAGCGAGACGACCACCGCGTCGTGCTGGCTCGCCAGCCGCGCGCCGTCGTACGGCCGCAGTTCCTGGCTGGATCCGGTCTGGAAGCCACCACCGTGAATCCAGACGAGCACGGGCCGGCGACCGTTGTCGTTGACCGCCGGCGTCCACACGTTGACCCGCAGCATGTCCTCGCCCGGGAACCCGTCGTCCCACTGATAGAGGAACTGCTCCTCGTCGTTCGCCCAGCCGCCGCGCGCCACCTGCGGACAGCACGGCCCCCACGAGGTCGACGACCGGACGCCCGTCCATGGCGCAGGTTTTTTCGCGGGCTGGAACCGGTTGGTGCCGCCGGTCGTGTCGCCGTATGGGATGCCGCGGAAGATGTGCACGTCGTTGCGGATGAAGCCGCGCACGCGTCCGGCCGTGGTCTCGACCACGTCGTTCGGCGTGGCCACGCGCGTGCCTGTCGAGGCAGAGGTCTGAACGGCAGGAGCCGCCGAGGCCTCTGGTGCGACGAAGGCCGCCCCCAGCGCCGCGCCGCCCACGGCCCCCGTGGTGCGCTTGAGCCAGTCGCGGCGATTGACGATGGACGAGTCGGAGCGGGACGAGTGGTCGGGCATAGCTGATGTTCCCTGGAAAGAGAGCCGGCGAAGCGCCGATCCTATCCCAATCGCGTGGTAGGGCGACACGCCCCTGTCGATCCGTGGGATATGCTCAGGCGTCGTGTTCACCACCATGCGCATCGTCCCGGGTTCCGCGGCCGGGGCCATCGCCCTGCGCACCGTGACGTCTCGGCAGCGCCTGCGCTGCCTCGAGCCTGCACGCTGGTGAACCCGGATGTCGATCAGCCCCGACACCCTGGCCATGTGGGAGCGACTGGCCACGCAGCGCGGCCAGGTCGATCCGTTCTGCTGCACCCCGAAATGGCAGGTGCCGTTTCACGAGGCGTTCACGCCGGCGTGGCCCCTGTTCGTGGCGGCGTCTGCCGGCAGTCTCGTCGCGTTCGCCGTCGCGCCACTGCCGGAAGAGGCGCACGCGCTCGTTCCCATCGAGTCACACTGGTGCTTCGGCTGCCCCGTGCTCGGGCCCGATGCCATCGACCTGCTGCTCGACACCCTCCGCGCGCGGCCTGACATCACCACCGTGGCCATCAGCGGCACGCAGCCGCAGTCTCCGCAGCAACATGCGCTCGTCGTCGCTGCCGGGCGCGGCTTCCGTGCGGGCGTGCGCGACGATGGGATTCAATGCGCGGCGTCGCTGGAAGGCGGGTTCGACGGGTTCCTGTCGCGGCGACCGGCCAGCCTGCGCAAGAACCTGCGGACGGCCGCACGTCGCGCGCAGCAGGCCGGCATGACCTTCGAGCGCGTCTGCCCCACGACCCTGCCGGACGCCATCGACACCTACGCCCGCATGATCGCCGTGGAGCAGACGAGTTGGAAAGGCCTCGGCGACTGCGGCATGGCGACGGGACAGGCGAAGGTCTTCTACGACCTCATGCTGCGCCGCCTCGCGCTGACCGGCGACGGGCGCGTCATCTTCGCGAAGCTGGGCGAGCGCGACGTCGGCTTCATCTTCGGTGGACTGGCGGGCGGCTACTACCGCGGCCAACAGTTCAGCTTCGACGAGTCCTGTCGCCACCTGAGTGTGGGTCACCTGATGCAGATCGAACAGCTGCGCTGGCTCTGCGAAGACGGCGTGACACGCTATGACATGGGCCCGCTCTCCGGCCCGCGCATGGCGTACAAGGCGCCGTGGGCCGAGCGGCACATGCCGCTGCAGACGCTGGTGCTGGTCAGGCGGTAATTCTCCGCCTCACGGTTTCGACCGCATCTGCCGTCGTCCCCACCACCGCAACAGGCCGTAGGCCAGGCGGGCCTTTTCGGCGTCGACCGCCGTCTCGGGCCGCACACGCATCCACGACGACTTGGCGTAGGCCAGCCGCTGCTCCCGATAGATGCTCCGATGTCCGATCACGAGGTAGGCCGCAATCGCCGCGCCGGCAATGTAGAGCATGCTCACCGAACCGCCGAACAGCTCCACGCCCATCAGGATGGCGGCGATAGGCGTGTTGGACGATGCGGCCACGACGCCCGCGAGTCCCACGGCCGCCCCGAGCGCCGCGTTCATGCCGCACAGCCCGGCGAACGCGCTCCCGGCCGTCGCGCCGATCACGAACTGCGGCGTGACCCGCCCCCCGTAGAAGCCCGATCCCAGCGTGATGGCCACGAACAGGCTCTTCCACACGAAGCCCAGATACGGCATCGGCTCGCCGGCCAGCGCGCGATCCATCACGGGCAGGCTGAGTCCCAGGTAATCGGCGGGAATGACGAGGATCAGCAGGGCCAGCAGGAGGCCGCCGCCAAGGGGCATGAGCGGTGGCCAGACATGGAATCTGTGCTGCACCCGCGAGAAAAACCGCTCGCTGCGATGGACCATCTCCACGAAGATCAGGGCGACGACGCCGCAGATGACCCCCAGTCCCGCGGTCTTCAGGAACAGGAACTCGGAGACCTCGGGCACCGCCGGCACGCGGTAGTACTGGTACGGCACGCCCCAGAACAGGCTGACCTGATAGGAGGCGACGCCGGCCACGATCGCCGGGAAGATGAAGTCGTGCCTGATGCGCCCGATCGCGAGCATCTCGACCCCGTAGATCGCGCCGGCGATCGGCGTGCCGAACACGCTGGCGAACCCCGCACTCACGCCACAGGCGACGAGCCGCAGCCGCAGTTCCGTGTTCAGCCGCAGGACCTGCCCGATCGCCGACGCGAGCGATGCCCCGATGTGCGAACAGGGCCCTTCCTTGCCGGCCGACCCGCCGCTCGCGAGCGTGAGGATCGCCGCCACGGGCTTGATCAGGATGGTTCGGAACGGCAGCCGGCCCGACTGGGTGTTGACCGCCGCGAACACGCTGTCTTTCAGGCCGCCGGCGTTGCCCTGGTAGCCGTAGTGCAGCAGGAGGCCGTTCAGCAGCCCGCCGACCGCCAGCATCGTCATCTGCAGCCACAACGGGATTCCCGCCGTGCGATCCGTCGCCAGGAACAGCCCGTGCAGGAACAGGCTGGTCCCGGTCCCGATGATCACGCCCGCGAGGGTCGCCAGCACGAGCCACTGCACGACAGTGGCCAGCATGACCGCAAGCTCGATGACGTCGAAGCGACGCACGAACGCGCGCGATTCGCGCTCCATCATTTCTTACCCGCCGGCTCCGATGCGCCGGCTCTACCCCTCCGGCGTCGTCTACGGGCGCCAGTACCGATACTCGAACGTCACGACGAGAGGATTGTATGCGGTGCGGTGCCACGGCACTCGTGATCCACAGCCTCGACCTTCTTCAGGTGGTGCCAGCACTGTGCTCGACAACGGTCACCGGTTCGACGATATGGTGTCAGCTGCCCGGTGGCCGCCCAGGGATTGATTGACGCTGGCGCCTCGGCCGTCTGCTTTCTGGAGGTCTTCCGCCTGGCTGCGACGATCCTGGCCTTGCGCAGCGTACGGCGGCTCAGGCGAACTGTGATGTTCTGGGTCGCAGACTCACACGACTGACAACTTCCGGCCCATCGCCGCCAAGCCACCTCCCCGCCTCCCGGCCTCCTCCCAGGCTGCAGGCTCCCAGCCTTCTACATCCGCCAATACAAATACGCGAACGCCACGATCAGTCCGGCAACGGCGCGGTATTCGCGGTTCGCCATCACACGCGCCCAACTGAAGCGGCGCGCGACCGGTTCGGCGCGGCCTTCACGATACGCGGAATACGCGCCGTCAAACCGCGCGTCGAGCGTGGCTTCTTCCGTGCGCACGGCTGCGGCCAGCGTCACGCCGAGATAGACGACACACAGGATCGCGACGGGAATACTCCAGGCCGCGATGCTGAATCCCACGCCGATGAGCGTCGAGCCGGCGTAGAGCGGATGGCGCACGTACCGGTACGGACCCGATCGCGTGATCTCGCGGCCCTTCTCGATGTGCCCGGCCGCCCACAACCTGACGAGTTCGCCCGCGGCGGCCACCACCAGGCCGGCCAGCCACGCGCGCGGATGCGGCCTGGCCAGCACCAGGGCCGCAATGGCCGCGGCAAAACCGAGGTGCACGCGGTACCGCGCCAGCCGCGTCCACGTCGTCCCGCGCGCGGGAGCGTTCGTCACATCACGTGTCATCGATCGTTCATTCCCCGGACCTGAAGGTCCGGGGCTCCATGGGGTCAGGCCGGGGCTCCGCTGGGTCAGGCCGGGGCTCCATCGGGTCAGGCTGGGGCTCGCTTGGGTCAGCGCCGGGATCGCGCGCAGCAAGACGACGAGCGACGGCGTCGCGCACGTCGTCTTCGCCAATGGTGCCAAGACACCACGCCTCGCCGTGGCCGTGTCGGCACTCGCGCTGGTAGTGACACTCGCACGTGTCGTATCGCGAGACCAACACGTCGGCATCCACCCAGGGTCCATTGCGATCCGGACTCGTGGGGCCGAAGAGCCCGACGACGGGCGTGCCGAGTGCCGCGGCAATGTGCGTGGGACCGGTGTCGCCAGACACCATCAGCTCGGCCTCGGCGGCAATCGCCACGAGGTCGGTGAGGCTCGTCGGTGGCGCCGCCATCGCGGCGCCGTCCGCGTGCCGCACCACTTCGTCTGCCAACTCACGTTCCCCGGGCCCCCAGAGCGCCACCGACATCAGTCCGTACCGCTCGCGCAGCCACGACGCCAGCCGACCGAAGCGATCCGCGGGCCATCGCTTGTTCGGCCACGCCGCTCCGCAGTTGAGCAGCGCGAACCGCTGGAGTCCGCCGGCGACGAGTTCATCGAACGCGGCCGATGGAATCGGCAGAATCGGGAACTCGCGGCGGTGCTGCGGCGCGCCGAGTCGCGCGGCCAGCCGCAGGTTCTTGTCGATCACGTGGCCGGCATCGCCGGTGGCGACCCGCTCGGTATAGAACAGCGCGGCCAGGCCTTCGCGTGCCGAGGCGCGATCGAAGCCAATCACGCGCGCGGCCCCGGACAGACGCGCGAGCGCCGCGGACTTCACGAGCCCCTGGAAATCGATCGCGACGTCGTACTGACGGGCGCGCAGTTCGCGCAGCGCCTGCAGCCACCCGCCGCCCGAGGCCTTGCGCAGCGGAATCGTCGACGAGATCACGGGAACGAGATCGAGCAGTTCGCGGTGACCGGCCTCGACGAGCCAGTCGATCTGGGCGAACGGGTACACGAGCCGGATGGCCGCCACGGCCGGCAGGGTGTGGACGAGGTCGCCGAGCGATCCGAGCCGCACGACGAGCAGGCGTCCCAGCGGCTCGGTCATCGGTCGTCCGGGTCCCGCGGCGCCTCGCGCAGCCGCGCGATCAACTGGCGCGTCGAGTGATCCTTCGGATCCCCCACCACGGCCACGCGACCGCCGTAAGCGCGCACGACGTCGCGCTCGGGCACGGAGTCCACCGTGTAGTCGGTCCCCTTGCAGTGGACGTCCGGCTCGAGCCGCCGGAGCAGCCGCTCGACCGTGCGATCGCCGAACAGGACCACGTAGTCGACGGCGCCGAGTGCCGCCACCAGTTCGGCGCGCGCCGACTCGGGCATGACGGGCTGCCCCGGCCCCTTGAGTCCCCGGACCGACGCATCGGTGTTGACGGCGACAATCAGCCGATCGCCCTCGCGCCGCGCGGCCTGCAGGTACCGGACGTGCCCGACGTGCAGCAGATCGAAGCATCCGTTGGCAAACGCGATCGTGCGGCCGGCCGCCCGATCGGCCGCCACCAGTGCGTCCAGTGTGCTGTCATCCACCACGCGGCCCATCGTCACACCACCGTGCGCCGCGACGGTCCGCCGACCGCGGCAATCAGTTCCCCACGCGTGGCCACGGCCGTGCCGCGCTTCATCACCACGATGCCGCCCGCGTGGTTGGCCAGGCGCGCGGCTTCGCCGAACGTGGCGCCGGCGGCCAGCGCCACGGCAAACGTGGCGATGACCGTATCACCCGCGCCCGTCACGTCGGTCACCTGATCGGATCCGACGATCGGAATGTGATCGGTCGGCCGGCGGGGCTCGAACAGCGCCATCCCACGGCTGCCGCGCGTGATCAGCACGGCGCGGCACTGCAGGCGATCCAGCAGGTGGCGTCCAGCGTCTTCGAGAATCCGTCGGTTGTCGTCGATCCGGATGCCGAGCAGCGTCTCCACCTCGGATTCGTTCGGCGTACACGCGGTCATCCCCGCGTATCCGCCGAGGTCGTATCGCGAATCGACGAGCACCACCGGCGGCCGCTGGCCACCAGCCTGCGCCACCGCCCGTTCGACGACCGCGGGGGTGACGAGGCCACTGCCGTAGTCCGAGACAATCAGCGCCTCGGCGCGCGTCATCGCCCTGGCCAGTGCCGCTTCCACGCGCCGCTGCGTCGTCGGCGTCAGGCCGCGACCGGCGCGATCGATCCGGACCACCTGCTGCTTGGCCGAGTGCACGCCGCCGGCCAGGATGCGGGTCTTCACCGGCGTGACCAGGCCCGAGGCCTGCACCACGCCCGACACGTCGGCCGCCGCCTGGAGCGCGGTGTACAAACCACGGCCGGCCGGATCGCGGCCAACGGCGCCCACCAGGTCGACAGACGCCCCGAGGCTGCCGGCATTGCGCGCCGCGTTGCCGGCCCCGCCCGGCAGCACCTCGGCCGAGTCGTACGACAGGATCAGGACCGGAGCCTCGCGCGACACCCGATCGATCTGACCGTAGATGAACTCGTCGGCAATCAGGTCGCCCGCCACCGCGACGCGCACGCGCTGGAACGCGTCGATCAGATCGAGTTGACGACGAGTGGCCGCGGTCATGCGGGCGCGCCTTCCCGATCGGCCTCGGCGAGCACCCAGGCCACGGCCGCCACCAGGTCATCGGCCACGTACGCCGCGTCGGGGACGACCTCGCCGTGCGCGCGCACGACGTCCTCGCCATACCCGGTGCGCACGAGCACGCCGCGGGCCCCAGCGCGTGCGGCCGCCCCGAGGTCCGCCGGCTTGTCGCCGATCACGAACGAGCGCGTTAAATCGATCGCGAACCGCGCACACGCCTGGTCAATCAGGCCCGGCGCGGGCTTGCGACAGGCACACGCCACGCCGTATCCGGGAGCCGTGCCGTCGGGATGATGCGGGCAGTAGAACCACCCGTCGATGCGCGCACCGCCCGCCTCCAGGTGCGCGGCCATCACCGCGTGCAGCGCACGCACGTCGTCTTCGCCGTAGTAGCCGCGCGCCACGCCGGCCTGGTTCGTCGTGACGCAGACAAGGAAGCCCGCGCGATTGAGCAGGCGCACGGCCTCGAGCGTGCCGGGAAACCAGCGCACGTCGGCCGGACGCCAGAGGTACCCCACGTCCTCGATCATCGTGCCGTCGCGATCGAGGAACACGGCAGGCCCGGACATCAGCGGGCCTCCCGGGAGCCAAGGGCGTCGTCCAGCGCGTCGAAGACCGCGTCGACACCGATCCGCGTCATGCAGCGGTGATCGATCGGGCAGTCGCGCAGCATGCAGGGACGGCAGAAGACGGACGCGGTGAGCACGTGATGATCTCCGATGGGACGCGTGACGCGATCGTCCGTGGGGCCGAAGACCGCGACCACCGGGCGGCCGAGCGCCGCGGCCAGGTGCATGGCCCCCGAGTCGTTGGCCAGCACCGCGTCGGTGCGGCTCAGCACACCGGTGAGCGCGCGCAGGCTCGTCTGCCCGATCAGGTTGACGACCCGTCCCGACGCCGCCGGGGCGTGGGCGCGAAGCCAGGATTCTACAGCACGGCCCGCGTCGCGATCGTGCCCGGCGCCAACCAGCACGCAGGCCGCCTCGCGCGTGGCGACGAGCCGGGCGACGACCGCGGCCACGCGATCGGGCGGCCACTGCTTGGCCTGTCCGTAGGCCGCGCCCGGTGCAATCCCCACCAGCCGCGCGGCGCGGGCGCTGTCACCGCGCGCCAGGAGCCGATCGGCCTCGCGCAGGCTGGCCTCGCGCGGCGCCAGGCGCGGACCGGCCTCGTCGCACGCGATCCCGAGTTCGCGCACGAGGTGCCTGTAGTAGTCGGCCTGGTGGACGAGCCCGCGGGGACGCCGCACGGCCCGCGTCAGCAGCAGGCCGCGGCCCGAGGCCCGATAGCCCCATCGCTCGGCAATCCCGGCGCGACGGAACTGCCACGCCGATCGCCACGAGTTGGGCAGCAGCAGGCCCAGGTCGAAGTGCCCGTCGGCCAGCAGTCGCACCTGATCGCGGCGCGCGCCCGGCAGATCGATCACGTCGTCGGGCCGCACGTCCGTGTCCTCGCGAAAGAGCGCGGCCACGGCCGGCACGGCGGCCACCGTCAGATGCGCGTCGGCAAAGTGCTGGCGCACGGCCGCCAGCGCGGGCAGCGCCATCACCGCGTCGCCGAGCCAGTTGGGCGGACGCACGACCATCCGCGCGGGCACGACGGCCATCAGTCGGTCAGCCCCCGCTCGTCGTGACGCCCGGCCGGGAACATGCCGGCGGCCGGCTCGGTCGACGACAAATCGCGCCAGCGCCTGTGCATCCACAGCCAGAGGTGCGGGTACCGCCGCACGTACATCTCGAGCACGTCGGTGCAGCGCTGCGTCAGTTCGAGCACCGGATCGTCGACGGTGGCCGGCGGCACGTCGACAGCGGGCTCGTAGACGAGCCGGCAGCGGCCATCGGGCAGCGGAATGGCGAACGCCGGCACGAGCCGCGCGCCGGTGCGCAGCGCGAGCGTGGCCAGCGCCGAGGTCGTGGCCGCGGGCCGGCCGAAGAAGTCGACGGGCACGGCATCGGCGCCCTGGATGTGCTGATCGATGAGGATGGCCACGCACTCGTTCGCGTTGAGCGCGCGCAGCACGCGACGCAGCGCTCCCTGTCGATAGATGACGTGATTGCCCGTCGCCCGCCGCATCCGCTCGAGCAGATCGTGCAGGAGCGGATTGTCGAGCGGCCGCGCGAGCACGGACATGGGCGCCAGCGTCAGGGCATGCGTCAGGCCGTGCAGTTCCCAGTAGCCGAAATGCCCGGAGAACACGATCGCGCCGTGCCCGGCCGCGAGCGCCGATCGGATGTGATCGGCTCCCTCGACCTCGACCGCGTCGAGCAGGCGCGCGGGCGTGAACGTGCTCACGCGCAGCAGCGTGACGAGCGACTGGCCGAAGTGCACGAACGTCTGCCGCGCAATCGTGCGGCACTCGGCCTCCGATCGGAGCGGAAACGCCGCGCGCAACTGCGCCACGGCCAGCCGACGATGCGCACCGTCGACGGCGTGGAACGTGAGCCCGATCGTGGTGCCGAGCGCGCGGGCCACGGGATACGGCACGTGGCCCACCACCCAGCGGACGGTCAGCACCATGACGTATTCGAGCCGGTGGCGCAGCGACGGCCGCCTCATCGCCGCACCCCCGCCACGCGATCGAGCAGCCACGCACGGAAGGTGGACGCCGGTTCGACGGTGGCCACCAGCGGGACGCACGCAACGGGCCACGGCAGCGGGCGCAGCGGCAGCAGCCGCACGGCGTCCTTCTCCGTCGTGACCACGATGCGATCGCCGGCCACGGCCCCGATCCGGGCAAGGTCGGCGGGCCGATACGCGTGGTGATCCGCAAAGCCGACGAGATCGGCCACGCGCCAGCCGTCGGCCTCGAGCGCGCGGGCGAACCGTTCCGGTCGCGCAATACCGGCCACCGCTACGACGGGCTCGTCGCGCGGCGGCAGCGGACGCGCGGCAGGACCGGCCTCGATCCACCACGCCGGCTCGAGCCGGCGGCGCAGCGTGAACACCGGGGTCGTGCGCCGATCGATCACGTCGTCGAGCCGAGACGTCACCGTTTCCGCGTCGGTCTCATCAGCCACGATGATGGCGTCGGCGTGCGCCAGCGCGGCGACAGGCGAGCGCAGGCGGCCGAACGGCACGCGGCGATCGTCGAGGTCGCCGGCCGACACCAGCACCAGGTCGATATCGCGCGCCAGTGACCAGTGCTGGAACCCGTCGTCGAGCACGTGGACCGTGGCGTCGAGGGCGGTTTCGGCCACGGCCGCGGCCGTGGCGCGGACGTCGCAGACGAGCACGGCCGCGCCGCGCACGCGCCGCGCGAGCATCAGCGGTTCGTCCCCGCTCCGCGCGAGGTCTGCGCGCAGATGACGACCGTCGCTGACGACGACCACACCATCCTCGGGACGCTGACGACGGTAGCCACGGCTGAGGATGGCGGGCCGCTCGCCGGCCTCGACGAGCAGGGTCGACACGTGCGCCACCGTGGGCGTCTTGCCGCGACCGCCCATGGCCAGGTTGCCGACGCTGATGACGGGGCGCACGGGCTGAAACGCCGGGGACATCACGCGCGCCTGAAGGGACGAACCACGCCGCGGCGGCCGGGCGGGGGCAGCACGCGCGCGATGGCCTCGAGCGTGCGCGCGCACGCGCCGCGGTTCTCGTCGATGAGGGCACGGGCCGCGGCGCCAATCCGCGCGCGTTCGACGCCGTCGCCGAACAGCCGCACGATGACCGCCGGCAGTTGTTCGGGCCCGCGCACCTGGATGGCCGCCTGCCGGTCGACGAACTCCGCCGCGATCTCCGCGAAGTTGTCCATGTGCGGACCGAAGACGATCGGCTTGCCGTGCACGGCCGGCTCGAGGATGTTGTGTCCGCCCTGCGCCACCAGGCTGCCGCCCACGAACACCACGGTGGCCAGTTGCAGCAGGTGCGCCAGTTCCCCGATCGTGTCGAGGATGACCACGTCGGCACGCGGCTCGGCATCGACGGCCAGATCGGTGCGCCGCACCACGCGCAGCCCCTCGGCCCGCGAAAGCGCCGCGGCTTCGGGAAAGCGCTCGGGCTTGCGCGGCGCCATGATCAGCAGGGCGTCGGGCTGCTGGCGCCGCAGCGCGGCGAAGGCGGCCAGCACGGGGGCCTCTTCCCCCTTCAGCGTGCTTGCCGCGATGAACACAGGGCGCTGGGCCGGCACGCGGAAGTAGCGCAGGACCCGGCCGGCGCCGCGGTCGGCCGGCAGCGCTGGTTCGAGCGCATCGAACTTCAGGTTGCCGGTGACGACGACGCGGTCGGCCGGGGCACCGATCTGGACGATCCGGCGCGCCGATTCATCCCCTTGCATGCAGAACCGATCGACACCGGCCAGGACTCCGCGGAAGAAGCTGCGGACCAGGCGATAGCGCGGATACGAGCGTGCGGAGATCCGGCCGTTGACGAGCACCGTCTTCACGCCCGTGCGTGCGCAGGCTCGCAGCAGGTTCGGCCAGAGCTCGGTTTCGACCATGATGAACAGCTTCGGCCTGACGATCCGCAGGGTCCGGGCAATCACGAACGGCAGATCGAACGGGAAGAAGAAGAGGCCGTCGACGTCCTGGAGCCGTCCCCGCGCCACCTGCCGACCGGTCATCGTCGTGGTCGAGAGAAAGAGACGAAGGTCCGGGTACCGCTCGCGCAGGCCGTCGATGAGGGTGCGGGCGGCGAGGGTCTCCCCCACCGAGACCGCGTGAATCCAGATTGACGGGTCGCCGTCCAGGTTGAGGCTCACGGGCAGCCGGCCCATGCGCTCGGCCAGGCTGCCGACATATTTGCGATACCGGAGCGCCTGGTACACGAACCACGGCGACAGGGCCACGGCGACGGCCAGCATGACCAGCGTGTACAGCAGGTGCACGACGCTCATGATAACCGCGGGCGCGCCCGGTCCCCCGGCCGTGACCGGCCCTTGATACAATGCCGTTTTCGGTCGTGTCCTGGTTTCATCAACTCTCATCCACGCAGACAGCAGACAGAGGAGCAGCGCGAATGGCGATCAAAGTGGGCATCAACGGGTTCGGACGCATTGGCCGCAACATCATGCGGGCGGCCCTGGCGTTCGACGACATCGATATCGTGGCCGTCAACGACCTGACCGACACCAACACGCTGGCCCACCTGCTCAAGTACGACTCGATCCTCGGCAACCTGAAGGCCGACGTCACCGCCTCGGGCGACAGCATCACGGTCGACGGCGACACGTTCAAGGTGCTCGCGCAGAAGGATCCGGCGCTGCTGCCCTGGAAGGACCTGGGCGTCGACATCGTGTTCGAGAGCACCGGGCGCTTCACCGATCGGGACAGCGCGGCCAAGCACGTGGCGGCCGGCGCGAAGCGCGTGATCATCACGGCCCCGGCCAAGAAGCCCGACGCCACGTTCGTCATGGGCGTCAACAACGACGATTACGATCCGGCGAAGCACCAGATCATCTCGAACGCGTCGTGCACGACCAACTGCCTGGCCCCCATCGCCAAGGTGCTCGACGAGTCGTTCGGCATCAGCAAGGGCTGGATGACCACGTGCCACGCGTACACGAACGACCAGCAGCTGCTCGACCTGCCGCACAAGGACCTGCGTCGCGCCCGGGCCGCGGCCCTCTCGATCATCCCGACGACGACCGGTGCGGCCGTGGCCGTGGGTGAAGTGCTCCCGAAGCTGAAGGGCAAGCTCGACGGTATTTCGCTGCGCGTGCCGACACCGACCGTGTCGGTGGTCGACCTGAACGTGCTCGTCGAGAAGACGACGACGGCCGAGGCGATCAACGCGGCGTTCACGGCGGCGGCCAACGGTCCGCTGACGGGCATCCTGCAGGTGGAGCACGCGCCGCTCGTGTCGATCGACTTCCGCGCGAACCCGCACTCGTCGATCGTCGACGCCGGCTACACCAAGGTGATGGACGGCAACTTCGTGAAGATCCTGTCGTGGTACGACAACGAGTGGGGCTACTCGAGCCGCTGCGTCGATCTGATCCGCTACATGGCCACGAAGGGGCTCTAGTCCGTGGCCACACGCACCATCCGCGACCTGGCGCTCAAGGGGCGCCGCGTGTTCATCCGCGTCGACTTCAACGTTCCGATCGAGGACGGGATCGTCGGTGACGACACGCGCGTGCGGGGGGCTCTGCCGACGATCCGGTACGCGCTCGAACAGGGCGCGACCGTGATCCTCGCGTCGCACCTCGGCCGGCCCAAGGGGCAGGTCACCCCGAAGTACTCGCTGAAGCCGGTGGCGGCGCACCTGGCGGGCCTGCTCGGCAGGCCCGTCGCGTTCGCGCCCGACTGCGTGGGCGGTGCCGCGGCCGAGGTGATTGCCGCCCACCCGGGCGGCGTCATCCTGCTCGAGAACCTGCGGTTCCACGCCGGCGAAGAGCAGAACGACCCGGCGTTTGCCGCGCAGCTGGCCGCGCTGGCCGACGTCTACGTCAACGACGCGTTCGGATCGGCCCACCGCGCGCATGCCTCGACCGAGGGCATCGTGCACCACGTGGCCGAATCGGCGGCCGGCCTGCTGATGGCGGCCGAGGTCGAGTATCTCGGCAAGGCCCTCGGGTCGCCGGACCGGCCCTTCGTGGCCATCCTCGGCGGCGCCAAGGTTTCCGACAAGCTCGAGGTCATCGAGAACCTGCTCGGCAAGGTCGACGCGCTGATCATCGGCGGGGCGATGGCCTACACGTTCCTGAAGGCCAAGGGCCTGCCGGTCGGCAAGTCCCTCGTCGAAGAGGCGCTGATCGACACGGCGCGCGATCTGGAGGCCCGGGCGCAGGCGCGGGGCATCACGTTCGAGCTGCCTGTCGATCACGTGGTGGCCGCGCAGTTTGCGGCCGATGCGCCGCACGAGACGATCGACGTGACCGATGCGGCGATCGGCGATCGGATGGGGCTCGACATCGGCCCGAAGACGATTGCGCGCTACCGCGCGGTCATTGCCGGCGCGAAGACGGTGGTCTGGAACGGCCCGATGGGTGTGTTCGAGATGCCGGCGTTCGCGAAGGGCACGATGGGCGTGGCCGAGGCGGTGGCGGCCGTGCAGGGCACGACGATCATCGGCGGCGGCGACTCGGTGGCGGCCGTGGCCCAGGCCGGTGTGGCCGATCGCATGACCCACATCTCCACGGGCGGCGGCGCCTCGCTCGAATTCCTCGGCGGCCAGACGCTACCGGGTGTGGCCGCGCTGGAGAAGAACTGACGCGGCCAACAAACAAGTTAGAAGTCAGAAGTACGAAGTAAGAATTCGGAAAACTGAGAAGTTCGAAGTGAGAAGCTCGAACTTCCAAGTTCCAACTTCTCACTTTCCGGCACTTCTTACTTCGAACTTCTCACTTCTGACTTTGACCACGGATGCACCCATGAGAGTTCCTGCTATCGCAGCCAACTGGAAGATGTTCAAGACGACGCACGAGGCGCTGGCGTACGTGCGTGAGCTCGGGTCGCTGGTCAAGGACGTCAGCGGCGTCGAGATCATCATCGCCCCGCCGTTTACGGCGCTGGCCACGGCGGCCGAGGCGGCACGCAACACGGCCGTCGGGATTGCGGGCCAGAACATGTCGGCCGAGAAGGAAGGCGCGTTCACCGGCGAAATCAGCGCGGCCATGCTGAAGGACGCTGGGGCGACCTACGTCATCCTCGGACACTCCGAACGCCGGAAGCTCTACGGCGAAACCGATGCGTCGATCAACCGCAAGGTCCACGCCGCGCTGGCGGCCGAGCTGATCCCGATCGTGTGCGTGGGCGAGACGCTCGAGGAGCGGGAAGGCGGCCAGATGGCCACGGTCCTCGATCGCCAGATCAAGGACGGCCTCGACGGACTCACGGGCGACCAGGTCGGCGGGCTGATCATCGCCTACGAGCCGGTCTGGGCCATCGGCACGGGCCGCAACGCCACGCCCGAGCAGGCCGACGAGGCGCACAGGCACATCCGCACGCGCCTGCGGCAGTGGTTCGGGGCCGCGGCGGCCGATGCGTGCCGCATCCAGTACGGCGGGTCGGTCAAGCCCGACAACATCACCGGCCTCATCGCGCTGCCGGACGTCGACGGGGCGCTGGTTGGCGGCGCCGGACTCCAGGTGACCAGCTTCTTCGAGATCATCAGGGGCGCAGCCTCGGCCGCCCGCTGAACCGTCCCCCCGGAACACGCCGCGCGGCGCCCGTCAGCCAGCGAAAACGCTCGCGCTGGTGCGGCGGCGCGCGGTATACTGTGCCGCTATGCTCTACTACGTGATGTTGACCGTCTACGTGATCGTCTGCAGCCTGCTGCTGGTCGTGGTGTTGCTCCAGCAGGGCAAGGGCGGCGACATGGCGGCGGCATTCGGCGGGTCCAGCAGCCAGACGGCCTTCGGGGCCCGCTCGGGCGCGACGGTTCTCACGCGCGCGACCACGGTCTTGGGGACGGTCTTCGTGCTCGGCGCCTTCGTCCTGTCGTTGATGGGGCGGTCGGCCGGCGGATCGGTCGTGTCTGGTGTCGGCGGTCCGGCTCCGGCGCAGCAGGCGGCTCCGGCCCTGCCAACGCTGCCCGTCACGCCGGCTCCCGAAACAGGCGCCCCGGCCACCGACGACGCGGCTCCGGCCCCGGCCGAGACGACGCCGGCACCGGCGGAGGGACAGACGCCGCAGCAGTAGGGTAAGATTTCACGGCTAGGCCACGCGGAAG
The DNA here is from genome assembly GCA_001724025.1 of Acidobacteria bacterium SCN 69-37. Classification (GTDB taxonomy): domain Bacteria; phylum Acidobacteriota; class Vicinamibacteria; order Vicinamibacterales; family SCN-69-37; genus SCN-69-37. Next base: position 516,091 of record MEDJ01000009.1, read on the forward strand.
TGGCGGAATTGGCAGACGCACCAGCTTGAGGGGCTGGCGGTAGCAATACCGTGGGGGTTCGAGTCCCCCCTTCCGCACCACCTTTATAATCTGCAAGTTACAAGGTAAAAGGCCTCCCCCAAAAGGGAGGCCCTTCTGGTCATGTGGTCAACGAAGTGGTCAACATGACCAGCGCACACGACTTACCGTTGCGAGACGAGGCTTAGATGCGCCCCAAAATCATGCTCGCGGGCGAGTTTTCCGCTGTTCAGGACGAGAACTGGGGCGTCGTCCGCCTGCATGGCGATGCTGTCCCGTCGTTCCTGCGACGGATGCCGCGCGGCCTCGCGTCTTTCACCGTGGCCAGCGGCCAGCACACCCATGAGTCTGCCGCCCGCCTCGGCGGCCTCGACGTCTACCGGCACGCACCGGACGACCCCGTTCCCTACAACAAGGACCACTACGACGTGTTCTTCGGTTCGGACGGCTGCCTGCGTGTCCAGGGCCCGGTCAAGGACGCGGACCATTGGACGTCAACGGCGCCGGCCTGGAAGGTTTGCGTCGGAGACGAGTAGCTACTCGTCGGGCTCGGCTGGCCGGGTCCTGAACGCGCCGGAGACGACGGGGTCGATCCGATCGGCTTGCGCGAGCGCCCACCCTGCCCACGACTCCAGCTCTTCCGGCGCCATCGGCTCGGCCGATGTGGCGTTCAGGTTCCGCACGCTGTCGACATAGGCGCGGATCTGCTGCGCCCGGTGCAGGGCATCGGCCTGGGCCAGCAGGTGATCGACGCGCGCCTTCTCCGCCTTCGCGATACGCTCGCGGCGGCGGCGCTCCTCCTCGGCCTTACGCTTGCGCTCGGCCTCTTCGAGATCCGCCTTGCGCTTGATGCGCCACTCGTGGGCGTGCTGCGCGCCGTCGCGCACGGCCTGTTCGCCGAAGACGACGATCTCGGTCGCGATCTCGCGCAGCCTGCGTTCCAGGGGCTTGCCCTGCTCGTCTTCCCACGAGGGCCCGAGCTTCTCGCCGGACCAGCGGTGCGCGATGCCAAGGCGCATCCTGTCCTTGGGGCCGCGGGCCATGAAGCCGTAGCCCTGCCGCTCGCGCTCGATCTGCTTCGCGGCCGTCATCGAGTCCAGCACGAGCGGCACGCCCGTGGTCCCGACGGTGACGGAGAGGTCCCGGCCGTACTTGTCGCCGATATGCGGCGACATCCCGCAGCGTGTCAGACAGACGAACAGGGCGTTGAGGATTCTGAGGCGGCGCACCTCGAACGGTCCGTCGAAGAGCGGCGCGTTCCATGACGAGGGATATGGATCGGCGCGCTGCTTGCGCGCGCGTTCCTCGTCGGCGGTCAGCAGCTTCTGGATCTGCGAGTGCCAGCCGTGGGTGTCGCGCAGCGGCAGCGGCGCCTTGGCGATGAGCCTGGCCGCCTGCGCCCGCACGGCCTCCATGGCAGGGGTGAACACCGGGGGCGGCGGGATCGGCGTGCTCAGGATCTCGGCGTCCTCCGAGTCGTTCCGATACCAGTCACGCCCGATATGGACGAAGTCTGTCTGGCCCAGGGCGCGCGGCGGCAGAGCAACCGGGGAGACCGGCTTGCCTGCCTGCTTCTTGGCCCAGTAGCCGCGCGCAGGCACCGGAATATTGGCGGCTATGCAGATCTTGGCGAGGCCGCGGTCGGACAGGGAGAGCTTCTTCGCAAGCGACTGGATGGGCTCGGACCAGGCAAGGTCATACAGGGACTGGCGCGTGAAGGTGTGGGACATCGAGTCATGATGCCTCGGGGCGTAGCGACGCATGGATTGCCGGCGGGCTAATGGATCAGACCGTCGCCGGATGCGGGTTGTCAGTCGTCGTCGGCTTCGTCGCCCTCGTAGCTGTCCTCGGGATCGTCGGGTTCCTGCCCCAGCGCCTTGAGGCACGCGATCCTGAGCTCGGCCAGGTCGCGCAGCGCCATGTCGATTTCCTCGCTGCGGAACTTGCCCAGGTGGGCGTAGTGCGTGAGCTGGTTGATGTTCGAGCCGATCTTGCCCAGCTGGGCCAGCAGCCGGGCGGCGGCTTCGACTTCGACGGTCGGGCGTCGAGCCGCGCGCGGGGGCTCGATGTTGAGCAGGGCGTGGCGGATCAGGGCGCCCAGCGAGAGACCGGTACGCGCCATCATCGCCTGGATGACGGCATCCTCATCGTCGTTTAGCCGCACCTTACGGACGACATTGCGCTGCCGGGTCTCGCTGCCGCTGCGAGTCATGGGGGCTCCTGCTGATCGGACTGTTCAGTTCTCATGATAGCGGCAGGGGGTTAATAACCCGTTGATGCCACAGGGCAATTCGGACGCGGGCGGGGCGAGGCGGATCGTGGCGGACCAGATCGGGCCTCTGCGTTCGCCGCGTTTCCGCGCAAGGGCGGGCGTGGTCGTGCTCCGGGTCGATGGGAAGTCCAGAAGGGAGAGCGCCGTCTCCCTTCTCGCGCCAAGCGCCGGCAACGCCAGGGTCAGGGAGTCTTGAGGGCGGAACGCCTTCAAGGCGATGGGGTGTCCAGAGGGGAGAGCGCCGTCTCCCCTCTCGCGAAAGCGCCGGCCGTGCCGGGGTCAGGGTCGACGGGCGGAACGCCCTCGTCCGGGGGGATTCAACGGGGGGCAGAAAGCCCCCCTTGGCAAGATGGGCGACCGGCAGGGAGCGGTTGCGCGGTGGCCACCGCGCACATCTTGCGAGCCGTGAATTCCGGCGAAGGTCGCCTCCATTCCCGGCTCAGTGCGTGCGCCACCCACGCAGTAGCAGTTCGCGGTCGGCGCGCATATTATTTCTGCACTTTTTCAGAGACGACGTAGACGGCTCGCGCATGGCGGGCACGAACAGGAGACGTCATGGCAGGGCCTTACCGGTTCGTCGGCATCGATCTGCGGACATGGGCGCTCCTCTTCGCACCCTTCGCGCTCCTCATCCTGTTCTTCACCTTCGGTCCTCCCGAGACCACCGGCGCCGTCACGTCCTGGATGCTGGACGTCGAGGGCCACATCACCAGCCGGGCGCCTTCGGAGTCCGCGCTGGAACGGGTCTTCGGTCTCGTGCTGGCTGTCGCCAATGGCCCCGGCGTCGCGGCGGCGGTCCTCCTCGATGAGGGCAGCTTCAGGCTGATCGGCTGGCGCCCCCTGATCGCCTTCGGCCCGGTGCTGCTCCTGTTCTCCCTCCCGGTGTCCTGGATGTTCTGGACGACCGCCATCGTGCGGTTCCAGACCTTCATCGGCAACTGGGACCCGTTCGCGCGCGTGCATCTCCAGTCCCGGCGCTGGCTGGTGATGATCTGGGTCAAGCTCGCCCAGTGGTGGGAGGCGATGCGGTATTTCGGCAAGATCTCCACCGGCGGACTTGCCAGCCTCACGGAGGTGCTCGCCAACCGCTATCTCGCGAGCGACATCTTCCTCGGCCGGCCCAAGCTGCTCATCGGCGGCATGATGCGTCCGATCGGAATCCCGACCGAAAAGCACATGGTCACGATTGCCGGGACCGGCGCGGGCAAGTCCACAGGCGCGCTCATCCCCAACATCTGCGTCCATGAAGGCTCGCTGCTCTGCATCGATCCGAAGGGTGAGATCGCGACCATCACGGCCCGGCGGCGCGGCCCCGGAGGATACGGCGTCGAGGGGCTCCAGCAGCGGACCTACGTCGTCGACCCCTACGGCATCGTCAAGAACTGGGAATGGGGTGCCTCCTCCTACAACCCCTTCGACGAAATGGCCCGGGTGGCCGAGCGCTCTGCGGACTTCCCGGTCGCGTATGCCGGGAAGATCGCCCAGGCGCTGGTGAAGTCCCTGAATGAAAAAGACGCCTACTGGGACTCGGCGGCGGTGACCTTCCTGCGCGGCCTCATCCTGTTCATCTTCGTCAACGAGCCGCCGGAGCAGCGCAACCTCGTGCGGCTGCGGGAGCTGGTCTCGGAGGGGGATCTCGATAGCGAGGAGGCAAACGTCACCGCCTTCACGGCGCTTCTGCATCGCATGAAGCGTGCCCGTGAAGGCACCTATGGCGATGTCATCTCGGCGGCGGCAGGCAGCGTGCTCAAGATGGCGCCGGCGCAGCAGGGCAGCGTGCTCACGACCGTGCAGGAGCACACGGCGTTCCTCGATGCGCCGGAGATGAAGCGCGTCAGCCTCTCGTCGGACTTCCTGCTGGAGGATCTGAAGAACGATCTCGTCTCGGTCTATCTCTGCCTGCCCCTGCCGGCGGTGACGGGCAAGGAGGGATCGTGGCTGCGCATGTTCGTGCTCCTTCTGGTCGACATGATGATGCGCGACCAGGCCAAGCCAGACCCGCCGCTGCTGCTGGCAATCGACGAATTCCCGAGCCTTGGCCATCTCGAGGGCATGGATGCGGTAGCGCCGGTCCTGCGGTCCTTCGGCGTTCGTCTGTGGGTCGTCGGACAGGACATCGACCAGTTCAAGAAGGCCTACCCGAACGACTGGGCCGGCTTCATCGGCGGCGCCGAGGCCGTGCAGTTCATGGGCATCAAGCATCCCGGCACGGTGCAGATGATGGTCGACATGCTCGGCCGCCACGAGGTTTCGAACAGACGGTACGACGGAAAGAACTACCGCTGGGAATACGGCGAGCGCGCGGTGCTCGATCCGGAGCAGGCCTCGCGGCTGCTCTCGAAGGGGCGGCGCAACCAGATCATCTGGCGCGGCGACGAACGCGCGCTGCTGCTGAAGATCTGTCCCTACTACGAATACCTGCCGGTCAAGTATTACGACCGCGACCCGCGCTACACCGAAAAGTGGAACAAGCGCTGGCAGCGCTGGTTCGCCTCTCCCGGTCCGACACCGCCCGATGACGACGACCCGCCGGGGCCGCCTCCGGGCGGCGGCCGGGACGCCCTAGTCCCGGCAGATTTGTCGAAGTGGGCGATGCCCTGGCCCGACCCCGTCGAGGAAGAGCCGGACGAGGCGTCGCCGGCGTTCGTGCCGCCCACGCCCGCCGGTCCGGGAAGCGCGCTGGCGGAGTTGTCCGCGCTGATCGGCCTGCACTCCGTGAAGGCGGAAGTGCGGGCGCTCGCGGATCTGGCGCATCTGCAGAGTGAGCGTCGGCGGCGCGGCATGCCCGGGCTGGCGCTCGCCCAGCATCTCGTGTTCACGGGCAATCCGGGAACCGGCAAGACGACCGTGGCCAGCCTGCTCGGGCGCATCTACAAGGAAATGGGCGTGCTGTCCTCCGGGCACGTCGTGTTCGCCGAGCGCAACACGCTCGTCGGAAAGTACATCGGTCACACGGCGCAGCAGACGAAGGGCGTGATCGCCAGGGCGATGGACGGCGTGCTCTTCATCGACGAGGCGTACACGCTGGCGCCGCCCGACGCGGACAAGGATTTCGGGGCGGAGGCGGTCGCGGCGCTGCTGACGGAGATGGAGCAGCACAAGGATCGCCTGGTGGTCGTGGTGGCAGGATACCCGGCCGAGATGGAACGCTTCGTCACCTCAAACCCGGGACTGGCTTCCCGGTTCAAGAAGACGATCCACTTCCCCGACTATGACTCCGGCGACCTTCTGAAGATCTTCGAGAAGAAATGCGGCGACAACGGCTGCCGCCTGACCGACGGCGCACGCGTGCGCGCAGCCCAAGTTGTGCGCGCGATCAGGGCGTCGGCCGGCAAGGGGTTTGGCAATGGCCGGGAGATGGAGCAGCTCTTCGGCCAGGTCATTGAGCGGCAGGCGGCGCGCATGAGGCGCGGGGGATCGCGCTTCGATCCGGCGGTCATCGAGGCGGAAGACATCCCGGGCGCGTCGCCGCCCCCGCCGCCGGGACCGAGCTTCCCTGACCCGGACGAGAACAGGCGCCTGTTCTCAGCCGGCGATCCGCCCCAGGCGCCCGGGGGCACGAGCGCGGAGATCGACAGCCTGCTGGCGCGCCTCAAGCTCGACAAGCCCGGGACGCCGAAGAAGCCGCCCGCCAGGAAAGGCCACAAGGGGGGCGCCCGCGATGAATGACACGCGCCGCCCGCGGCGCGGGGGATTCGATCCGCGGCGCGCGTTGTCGCCCGAGACAACGACACGGGTATCGACCCTGGTGCTGGTGGCGGCGGGTGTGGCGATCGGCGCCGTCGGCATGATGCTGATTGAGGGCAAGATCACGGTCAGTCTCTCGCACCCGCAGAATGAAGCGCCGCGCGTGACGCCCACATCCTTGCCGCCCGCGCCAGCACCAGCCGCGGCAACGCCGCCCGCACCTGCTCCGGCGATCGGCGAGACGCCGGGGGCGCCGCAGACAGCGGCGCCTGACAGCGCTATTGCGGATGCGTCGGCAGTTCCGCCCGCGCCCGAGCCCTATGGCGAGACGCGCGAGGCGAAGCTGATCTTCGGGCCCAGCCCGTCCTATCCGCCGCTGGCGCGGCAGGCGCGCATCGCGGGCGTGGTTTCTGTCGACCTGGTGGTGGATGAGGAAGGGCGCGTGGTCGATGCCAAGGCCAACCGCAGCGCCAATCCCATCCTCGGCGCGGCGGCCGTAGCCGCCGTGAGTGAATGGAGATATCTGCCGGCCTTGAGACACGGGCAGCCTGTGCCCGTGCGGCTGACGACCACGATCGCGTTCAAGCTGGACGGAAGATAGAGCGCGCACGAACGCCGGCCCCTTTCGGGACCGGCGCGCGCGGGGCGGAGGTCGTTACTCGCTCTCGCGGTTCTGCAGCTCGAGGATCTTGCTGTGCGCGAGATCGGCGATCTTCGCGAGCGCGAGCAGGTCACCGGTGTCGTAGCTGTGCGAGGACTTCCAATTGCCTTCGGCGTCGCGATAGCGGCGCTCGAAGCTTACGGCGTAGAAGCTGCCTTGCTCCGAGTCGCGCTGCCAGACGCTGGCGGTGATGAGGCCGACGCGCACTTTGGCGACGGGGGGCTTGCCGGCTTCGGCTTTGGTGTTGGCGTTCTTCGTTGACATGGTCTTTCTCCTTCTTGGTTCGGCCTGGCACCATTGCCAGCCTTGTGACGCCCGGCTCACCGGATAGCCCGGCCGCGCACAAGGGTTCAGAAGCCCGAGGGGAATCACCCGGCTGCACAAGCGCAGCGCGGAAGACGGGGATGCGGCTTCTCGTCCCTTGTGCGAGAGCAGGCCGGCTGTTCGGTCAGGGTTCACAGTTGAGGCTGGCGGTGGTGCGGCGAGGACGGACCTGTCGGGAGAAAGGCCCTGCGGCAACGAACGCGACCCAGACGATGCGCGGGCAAGGACCACCGGCAAGGACGACGACGCAGCTTTAGCAGACAGGCAGCGCGCGATAGGGCGTGCGCTAGAGTCCGTGTTCGTCAGCAGCGCTGCGATAGCGATCGATGACGATGAGGGTGACGGGCTGTCCGTTCGCGACCGGTGTTACCGGCGTGCCGTCGGGCGTGACGGGCGTGAGATAGAGATTGATGCCGCGCGCATGCGTGATACCGAGATCGTCAAGACGATGCAGGACGTCGACGACCATGCCGCGCAGCTCGGGCAGCGTGGGTGTGCCCTTGAGCTGAATGCGCAGGCCTTTGGCCTTCGCGGGCGCCTTGCGCGGACGCTTGCTGCGCCCTCCGCTTGTGTTGCGAATCTTCCCCATCCTCTCGTTGATACACGGGCTGTCGGCCGCCGTCCAGAGCGGCCGGGCGTGCGGTCCACAGGGTGCCGATAGCCGATTTTCAGAACTCTGATGCGTCGTTCCCTGCGGCGCTCCTCCGCGCTGCGCAGCACGCATCCCATACGCAGACCTTTTGGAACGCCCACGGCAGCACAGGCGTTGGCCAGTCCGGCAAGCGCGATTCCCGCAAGGGGACGTGCGCGCTCCTCCACTTCGTTGCGGTCGCAAGAGCGATGCAGACGGCCGCCGCGCTGTGCGGCGAGGCGTGGCCATCAAAGGCCGCGATGGGCGCGGTCTTGCGAGCTGAAGGAGTAGCTCTCATGGATCGACTGATCACACGTTCTGAATTAACCGGCCGTACGGGTCCCGAACTCTCGGTCCTGTTCCGGCAGGCGACTGAGGCGCTCTGTCGCGCGCGGCCGGGCTCGCCGGAGCACCGCGCGGCGCTGGCGTCGCTCGACAACATCGCGCGCGAGCGCGCGGCTCGGCGCGGACCCCGGCCTGGATGACGCCGCTCAGGGCGTCATGCCGGATGGCGGCGGCGCAGGTCGCGGTCCGTGCGTGCCCTGGCGGCGCGGGCGCGAGACGCGGGGCGGTGATGCGCTGCGCAGGAAGTCGTCAAGTAGCTCCTGGCGCGCTGACGCCGCGGCGCTCTCAGCGGTCTCGCCAGCGGCTTCCGTGAACGCGCGTGAGAGGCCGCTCAGATCACAGGCGATGGGCTCTTCGGTCACGCCCGGTTCGCTGCCGGCGGCGTGGCGATTGAAGGGGACGCGCAAGGATTGAGCGCTGTCGCGGTCCGGCGCAAGCGTCGGTGCCGCTTGCTCTCTCGGCGCTTCAGGACCGGTTTCGGGTTTCGCGGCGGCGCCAAAGAGGCGCGCGAGGAATGAGCGCGCAGGAGCAGGCGGGACGGGCGTCGGCAGCAGCCCGGCGAGAGGATTGAAGCGCGCGCGCAGCGGCGGGTCGGCGGCGGGCGCCGCGGTTGCGCGGTGGAAGAGGCGCAAGAGCCGGGCACGAAGCGATCGGAGCATGAGCGCCTCCCATGTTACGGAGAGTCGCGGCGGTGTACTCTCTCCGACCCTGTCGATGGCTCCGGGTGGCGGGCGAGCCCTTGGGGGCGCCGAAGGCGGCGGCCGTTCGTCGCGGGCCATGCCCTGCTCGCGGGCCGAGGCGCGGACGAACGACTGACGGCGGATCTGGGTTTCAAGCGAGCGGCGCTCCCGCGCATCGACGCTGTCCAGTGCGTGCTCGCGGTGGCGGAAGTCGACGATCTCGCGGTGGTGGCGGCGCTCCAGCCGGTCGCGCTGCTGCGCGTGCTCCTGCCTGCGGGCCTTGTCCTGCCGCTGTCGCCGTCCATCGACAAGGCGGCCGAGTCCGGTGATGCGCATGAGAAATCCCATCACGGGCCCGGGCTTCGCGCGGGCGCGGGCGATGCCGCGCTCCTCCAGCGCCTGTTCCTTGCCCAGCAGGTCCCGCTCGGTGGCGTGATGCGCTTCGAGCGCCTCGCGCTGGGTGCTCAGGGCCGCGCGACGCTGCTCCTGCCGGCTTTCCAGTGCGCTCCGCCGTTGTTGCGGCGAGAGCGCCTGCTGGTCCTCGCGTGATGCCGGCTGCCCCCGCTGCTGTGCTTTTCGCAGCAGGGCCTGGGCGCTGTGCGCGTCGGGAAGCCGTTCGAGCGGATAGGCGGCAAGCCGTTCCCTGACCTGGCGCGTACGCGCGCCGTCGATCTGGCGTGCGAGCGCGTGGATCTCGCCGGCCCTGTCGACAACGACATAAGTGCGGGCGTCGCCGCGCGCCAGCAGATAGCCTCTTTTCCGCAACGCGGCCACGAACTCGCGCGCGTCCCGCGTCTGCTTCCACGCCGCCGTGATGGCGGCTACGCGCTGAGCCTTAGTGATGCCGCTGCGTTCCTGTTGCTGCTGCTCGAAGAGGTTCTCGCGTTTTTGCCGGTCCAGGAAACGATCGCTGCCGCGGTTCTTCTCCATCGCCGGCGGGAGGCGCAGGCCGTGTTCGCGCGCGAACGCGCGGGCGACGGTCCGCAGGTTCTGGTGGTCGTGCGAGATCTGCACGGCCTTCATCGCCTTCTCGTCGATGCGCGACCAGACGACGTGGCAGTGCTCGCGGCCGTACTTGACGTGGAAGACGACAGCGCGCGGCTGGCCGGTCAGCCCCAGCCGCTGCTCGGCGCGGTTGATGAAGTCGAGATACTGGGTGCGCGTGAGCGGGCCCTGCTTCGGATCGGGATTGAGCGAGAGGCTGTAGAGATACTTGCGGCACTGGGTGGCGCGCGAGACAGCGCGCCACTCCGCGAATGCGCCGTGGAGGTCGTTTGCGATCGAGCCGCGCACATGGGCCAGCTCCACGCGCTCGTTGTCGAACTCATTGAGCAAGTGCGTAGCGAGTTGCTGGCCGCCGCCACGCTGCGAGCCCTTCGGGATCATGCCACCGCCGTCTCCTGCCCTCTGACCGATGCGGTACGACGGCGCGCCGCCTGGCGCGCTCCGGGAAATCCCAATGCCTTCAGCAAATTATCGCAATTCTGCCTTAACGGGCGGTTACCACCGTAGATGGTTTCCATAGTGCGATGCACCAATAGCGGGTGAACGGCGCGGCGCCGTCCATCCGCCTGGTCCGCCTCAGGCCGGTTCGCTCCGCGGGGGCGTGCGCGGGTCCCCACCGGCCCCTCGCGGTGGAGCCCGTCCTGTAACAAATCGTGATTAGTTCCTCCTCTACCGGGACTGCTATCGAGACACGGATCACGCACACACGGACGGAGGGGCGTATGGCTACAGGCGGGACAGAGGAAAGGTGGAGGACGACGCGCTTCAGCGGCGGGCGTCGCTGGATGCGGCGCCTCGGCCAGATCCTCGTTGTCTTGTTCTTCACCGCCTTGTCCGCGGCCGGCGCTGTTCTGGCGAATGAACCCGTCACCGGCCTCGTGGTCGGTATCACCGACGGCGACACCCTTACGCTGCTCACTGCTGGACACGATCGCATCAAGCTGCGCCTGGCCGAGATCGATGCGCCGGAAAGCGGCCAGCCGTTTGGCACCAAGGCCAAGCAGGCGCTCTCTGATCTAGTCTTCGACAAGATTGTGAGAGCCGTGCTCGTCGACACTGACCGCTATGGCCGCATGGTGGCGCGCGTCTATGCCAACGATCTCGACGTCAATGCGGAGATGGTTCGGAACGGATTCGCGTGGGCCTATCGCGAGTACCTGAGCGATACGACCCTGCTGACTCTGGAGGAGGAGGCGCGGCGGGGTAAGCGCGGACTCTGGGGGCTGCAGAAAGACCAGCGCGTGGAACCCTGGGTCTGGCGGCGACCGAAGGCAGAACTGCCGCGCGTGCGGAAGCCGGCGGCAACCGGACTCGCGGAAACGTCCTGCGGAAACAAGCGATACTGCAAGCAGATGGCAAGCTGCGCCGAGGCACGACGCTATCTCCGCGACTGCGGGCTGGCACGCCTCGACGGCGACGGGGATGGCGTGCCCTGCGAGGCACTCTGTCGATAGCAGTTGCGCGACTGCCCGGTCGCGCCGGGCCGGCTGCGCTCACGCTGCACCCGTAGAGGCGGCAGGCTCGCGAAACCGGCCCAGATGTGACGCGCTGTCTGACCTCAGGCCGCCTCGTCCTTCGGCGCCTCGGCGCGGTCTGCCCCGGGCTGGAGGCCATGCAGAAACTCGGCGGCGCGCTGCGCGTGGCTGGCGGCGGTGAAGATGGCGCGCCGGTCGGCCTTGAGCACCTTGAGCCAGTGATCGAGATACGACGCGTGGTCGTCGCGCGTCTCGGGCGTGATGCCGAGATCGGCGCAGAGAAACGCGCTGCCCATCTCGGCGATCAGCTCCTCGGCGGCGTAGGCGTCGTCGCCGAAGCGCTTGCCGAGCGTGCGGTCCAGCCGCGACGGATGCGCGGTCCAGTGACAGAGCTCGTGTGCCTTGGTAGCGGCGTAGCTCTCGGCGTCTCGGAAAGCTTCCGGCACCGGCAGCACGATCACATCGGTCGACGGCGCGTAGTAGGCCATGTTGCCGGCGTGACGGATGGTTGCGCCCGTGGCGGCACAGAACCGTTCGGCCTGCTCGATCAGCGCGAGCCGCGACTCTGGCGGCGGCGCGGCCGGCAGATAGGTATCGGCCAGGCCCTCGATCTGGTCGACGTTGAAGACGGTGTACCCCTTCATGAACGGGATGGCTTCGGCGACCTCCTCGCCCTTGTCGTTCACGCCGGTCTTGTTGAACGTGTCGGCGTAGACGACGAGGGACCCGTGTTCGCCCTTGCGGACATGGGCGCCGAGCGCTTGCGCCTGGCGATAGGTCATCCAGACATTGGCGCGGTAGCCGTTCGCCATGCTCTCGGCCCAGAGCAGGAGGATGTTGATACCGCGATAGGGCGTGAAGTTATGGCGCAGCGGACGCGTGATGCGCCCCTCGGTGTGGCCGGCGTTCCAGGGCCGGTGCCACGGGCGCACGCCCTGCTCAAGGTCCGCGATGATGCGGCTGGTCACGCGCGTGTAGACGTCCTGGCGTTCGGTGGTTCTCTCGGTCATGTCTGCCTCCTGTGGCGGTGTGGATTCGCAACGCATGGAGGGCAGAAACGCCGGGCGGACAAGCCGGCCTGTCACCGGAACGAAGTGGAGGGGAACGGCCTGCCCGTTGACAGGCCGGCGCGCCCGGCGAAGATGCCGGGTGCGTTGCGTGAGAACGACACCGCCCTTCAGGGCAGAGCGAGAGAACCTCAGTGCGGGCTACTCCGCACGCTGCTAGTTGGATCGTCCGTCCCTGGCATCTACCGCGGCAGGGCCTTGTCTGACAGCCTCGGCTCGCGTAGGGTCACGGAACTTCAACTCGAACAGAGAGACCAGAGATGACACGCGATGACGTACGGCGACGACTGGACCAAGCCATGGCGCTGGTCGTTGAGCATGACCGTCATCTCCTGGAGAACGACCTGAGCGAGCGATGTATCGCCGCACGGTTGGCGCTGTATCTACAGATGGAGTTTCACGAGCTGGACGTTGACGTCGAATACAACCGTCTGGGCGACGGGGTGAAGCGACTCAGCCTCCCAGACGATTGCGTGGGGCGTTGGAATGGGGTCGCTGACCCTCCGGCTGTGCCCGATGTCGTCGTGCACAGCCGGGGCGCGTCAGGGCCGAACCTCTTGGTTCTTGAGCTGAAGAAGACAACAAACCGTGTCGGTAGCGAATGCGATCTGATTCGCATTCGCGCGTTTCGCGAACAGCTCGGCTACCAGTACGGCGCCACAATCGAGTGCGAAACTCAACCCAACAGGGAGCCGGCGGTCGTTGTTAGTGCGTGGGTAGAGGATTCGGCCGCCGACGAATCCGCGACGGAGCTGCCGGCAGAGCGTTAGGTGCGGGAGCGGGAGCGTGCGAGCACTTTCGCGTCCCGCTCCATCTGCATGCCGCGCAGGAAATGCTCCACATGTGCGATGTCGGCGAAGGAGCGAACGGCCTCAGACGTGTCGGCGAGCACAAAGCCTCCGCCGCGGATGCGCGTCACGGTCAGCTGCAGTCCGAGCTGACCCGCGGTCGCCTTCGCGTCTTCGTACCGGGCAACGACGGATGCCTGCTGGTTCACTTCCAAGGTCATTCACCTGTCGTAGCGGAGATTCGCCGAGTCGGCAAGACCCGCGATGGGCGCTGTGAGCGCATCGCATCTCTCGAGGCGGTGTGACGCGGCCAGACAGCGCTACTTGTTGGTCTCCTGGGCGGACTGCTCCTTCTTGCGCGCCTCGAGCTGCGTGAACGGTCTTTCGACCTTCAGGCCGCAGTCCTTCTGGATCGCGACTTGCTCCAATGCGTCGAACTCGCCCTTAAGACGGGCGTATTCCTGTGCCTGCGGCGTATCGCCATCGATGAAGAACAACGCCGGCCAGAACAGCACGAGACCGACGGCCATGGCGGTCGAGTCGCCTGAGGCGTTCTTGTCGACGTCGTGCGCGACCTGCTGCGCACGGGCCGAGACGCGCCGCAACTCGGCGCCGATCTGCTTGCAGCTGTAGTCCTGGTATTGCAGCGGCGATACGTAGGCCGCCGGAATTTCGTTGGTGTGGGACGCGCAGGCCGTCAGCGCGAGCGCGGCGAGGGCAATCAGGGCAGGTCTCATCTCCGGTTCCTTCTCTTGCTTCTTGGTTGTGTTGTGCCGGTTGACTCGCGCAACCGGACGACACAGGAGCCGTAAAGAACCACGCGGGCGGTGTCAACAGATCCACGCGCTGCGCTGCAACAAACGCCGCCGACGTAGGCGGGACACCCATGGAACCAGGCGCCCCGCCCTGTCGGCGCCGGCTCAGGCCGTAGCCTGCAGCGCGGCCTCGGTCTCCCCGTACGCCGCGAGGATCGCCTCGCGCACCGCGTCCTGGGCCGATGCGTCTTCCGTCGGGCGCAACAGCGCGAAGCTGCGCCGCTCGCCGTTGACGCTGTACTGCCGCGCGGGGAAGGTCACGTTGCGGCCTGTGCCGCCGCGGCGCTCCCAGATCGCGAAGCCGATCAGCTTGAGCCCCGCGAGAGGGCCGGCGGTGAAGTGCAGCTCTGCGTCGGCGAGCTTGCCAGCGGGGTTGCCCTTGTCGTTCGCGATGATCTTCACCGTCATGAGTGACGCTGCCGTGTTGTTCCTGGTCGTAGCCATGTTCTGTCCTCCTGGGCCGCGTTGTGCGGCTCCTTTCGCCGCCTTGAAGGAGCGCACAGCGGAACAGGTGTAAGGACAGAGGCCGGTGCCGAAGCCGCGAGGCGGCGGGCTTATGGCGCGGCCGTGATCAGCCGCACTTTCAGGCTGGCGCGGCCGTGTCGCCCGCCGCCGGTTTCGTCGAAGTCGCGAAACGCGGCGCAGGCGCCGGCCGTAACCCGCGAGACCAGGGCACGGCAGGAAGCAGACGGGTTGGGAACGCCTGACGAGGGCGCTTTCCCTGTGGCGCCGACACGGTGGTCGCCTCCGCGGTTCTCCGGGGCACGCGCAGGTCGTGGCGTTGAGAGCGGGAGGCGGCGTGGCCGCGAACTGATACCGCGCGGGGGCAAGGGCGATGGGCATCTTCTACCCGGGCATGGGCCCCAAGGGGAAGTCTGTGCCCGGCGCTTCACGTCGCGCCGCAGCGGCTGGGTATCGGGTGCGGTGGCAGGAACGGCGGTGTTAGAGGCGGCGCACGGGCGGCTGAGGCCGGCTGCTCCGCGGGTCCCAGCCGCGATCACCGAAGGATCTCAGCACTTCGGCCATCTCGCGAGAGAGGCCTTCATGGCTCGGACCGCGTTCGCCGCCGGTTGGCGAGGGAATCGGGTGGTCGAGTCGCGCGCCGGCGTTCAGCAGGAAGCGGACGACTTCGTGATGGTCGCCGCGGGCGGCGTTTCGCACGGCTTCTTCATTGTTGCCGTGGATATCAGCGCCGAGATCCCGAAGTGTCTCGACGGTGTCCAGATTGCCCGCGCGCGCGGCGGCGCGCACGGCATAGCTGTCGAGATCATTCGGATCAACGCCCTTGTAGACGATCTGCTCGACCAGCTGGCGGTCGCCACGGACGGCGGCATTGCAGAGATCGAAGTGAGTCGGCTCGGCCCCATGATTGAGGAGCGTCTTGGCCGTGTTGATGTTGCCGTCCAGGATGGCGGCGGTGAGAAGGTCCTGGAGGAATTTCGGCGGCAGCGGCGGGCCGCGATCGTCTGGTTGTGCTTGGCTCATGTCGGGCGCCTCCGTCGCGCCACGCGGGCAGATCCCGCTTCCGCATTGTGGCGTGAGACTCCCTAACGTTCGGTTAACAGCCGTGAGAGTCGCCAAACGGCTGGCAGTTCTCCGTTCTGAATCAGCGCTCTGGCGGCAGCCTGGCGGACGCCTCGCCGTTGCCCCGCTGCGCGGGTCACGCCGCACGCAAGCGCGTGAGCGCCGTCGCGTGATGACCGGCGTCGAGTTCGATGCCCATGAATCGGCGTCCTTCGCGGTGCGCGGCGACGAGGGTGGAGCCCGAGCCGCAGAACGGGTCGAGGACGACGCCGTCCGGCGGTGCAAAGGCGGCGATGAGCGGCCTCAGCACCGAAACCGGCTTCTGCGTCGGATGCAGACGGTTCCGGGTGTATTGCCAGTGATCGAGAACATCTCCGGGCGGATCGTCCGGCAGCGCGGGCCTGCCCTTGGCGAGCAGGAACGCCTGTTCGTGCTCGTAGCGCAGGAATCCTGTGCGCGACGCGTAGGGTTTGCGGAAGACGATGTGCCCCGCGGGCCGGAATCCGGCCGCGCGTGCGGCGGCGAGGAAGGCATCGGCGCGCGTCCAGCCGCAGAACGTGACGCACAGAGCGTCGCGGCGCAGGACGCGGTGCATCTCGGCGAAGGCGGGCACCAGCCACGCATCGTCGCCATCATTGGCGATGGTGCGGCCCTGACGGTCGCGATAGCGGACCAGATACGGCGGGTCGGTGAGGATGAAATCCACTGCGCCCGTAGGCATGTGCGCCATGACGTCGACGCAGTCGCCGCACGTCACGCCACCGAGCATCTGCGAGAAGAGGCGCCTGTTCATCGGCGCCTCCCCTGAGCGGTCGTCCGCAGGAGGCGGATGGCGGCGCGGGTCTCGCCGGCTTCGAGATAGCCATGCGCCTCGGCAAGGAGGCGCGTGACCTGGGCGATGGCCCTTGCGGCAAGAACGACGGGATCGCCGGTCATGGCGACCTCCTTCCCGCCCGCATGCCGGCGGCGTAGGCGTCTTCGAGCGCCGCGAGCAGACCCCAGACCGAGACGTCGTGGAAGTCGTTGAAGTCGCGTCCGCTGCGGCGCAGGCTCTGGATGCCCAGACGCTCGAAAGCGATCTGCTCGAAGAGAATCAGGAGCTGCGGATCGTCGGTCATGAGCCCCTCCCTTCCAGAGTGCGGAGCGCGAAGCGGGCCATCTCGACCGCGTCCTGAAGAAGCGTGCTTTCGGTATCGCAGCAGGGCTCGAAGGATTGCTCGGCGAGATCGTATTCGCCGTGCTCGGCGTAGGCGTCGCGTAGCTCGCCCTCCGGCAATGATTCGCCCCAGAGCGGCGTTGCGGCAATGCGCCGCAGCGCATCGCGCAGCGCCGGTGCGGCGTCGCAGAGACGGCGTTCCTCGTCGCCGCCGTGGCGGAGAAAGGTGCCGTCAAGCGCAGTGCCTTCGGCCATGGTCCGCCCGTCCGGACATTCGATCTGAACGATCCGGCGACAGGTGCCATTCTGCCAGTCGGGCTCCAGTGTCGCTTCGGTCAGGTCGAAGACGAGGGCTGCTTCAAGGGCGGCTTCGTCGGATGAGGCCTCAATCTCGACGCTGCCGTAGTGGGGCACGTCTTCGGCGAAGAGGACGGTGTAGGTCTTCATGCCCGGCCTCCTTCAATCGCGGCTGAGAGCCGCGCGATGTGATCGAGCAGGCTGCGGGCCTCGTGAAAGAGGATGCCGATGCACGGCGTCTCGTCCTGAGCGGTGTTGCTGATCATGGCCACCTCCCCTCACGCGCTGATGCCGCCGACGGCACGCGCGTGGTCGGCATAGGCAGAGAGAGGTTTCGACGGCCGGAACTGCAGGTCGCGCTCGACCGGCAGGCCGAGCCTGCCGCGCACGGCGCTGAGTTCCGCGAGGCTCACATAGCCGAGTTCCGGAGAGCCCATGCCGAGATCGCAGAGACCGAAGGCGCGGTCGTTGTCGTCCGGGTCGATCTCCGTCAGGAGCCAGGTGCAGCCGGCGTCGGGCGTGAAGAGCTTGACGACGGGATAGAAGTCGATGGCCGCGTCGGGATTGTCCCGCTCGGCTTGCGCCCGGATCTGGCCGTTGGCCAGCAGCCGCGCGCGTTCAGGGGCAGTGAGAAGTTTCATGTTCGTCTCCTTGGTTGGTTGTTTCCTCGAACGCGAGACCAAGGGGCCGGGCGGACAAGCCGGCGCTGTCACCGGAGCGCCGCAGGCGCGGAGGGGAACGGCTTGCCCGTTGACAGCCCGGCGCGCCCGGCCAGGCTCGCGGGAGAATTGAGGAGACAACCGGGCAGCAGGGAGACGGACCGCACTGTGACGCACGGGCACCGCGCGGCTTGCGCCCAACGCACCGCGCGTCTACAAGGGACTATGGTGCGACGACAGAGCCTGTTCCGCTACTACGCCGACCCGCAATGGGCTGAGGCGTTCCTCGACGGCCGCATGCGGTTCTGGTCGCTCGGGTACTTTCGCGATCTTGAGGAGCAGGGCGTGCGGGGTGATGCGAACGAGGGCCGCGCGCATCATCGGCCGGAGGGCGGGCTGCAGGTGACCAACCGAACGCAAGGCACGCGATTCACCATGCCGGCGCACAGGCTGAGCTCGGCGGTGAAGCAGGAGGAGATCCTGGTGTTCTGTGCGAGCCGGTCGCTCTCGGGCCAGCTGTGGAAGGCGTTCGGCGCGAGCGTCTGCATCGAAATCTTCGACATTCCGGCGTTCTGCGCACGTTTGCAGGCGGGGCTGCCGGCCGGCGCGAGATTCCCCGGCCGCCCCGGACGTGAGCGCATCGGGCACCGCGTGGAGTACTACCGGGTTTCGGATGCGGCTGATACGCGCTGGGCCCTGCCTGATCGGATCGCGATCTCGAAGCTCACGGACTACGCCTGGCAGGACGAATTCAGGCTGGTGTTCAGCCTGACGGACGCGCTGGCGTTTCAGAACGTGGCTCTCGCCCTCACGCCGACGGACGCCGCACCGCCGCCACCAGCGCAGGAACACGCGTTCCACGATGCCGCTGTGGGAAGCCTCCGCGACCTGTGCCGCGTGCACACGGGGCCACCGGGAGATGCGAACGAAGGCGGCCCTTAGGCCGCCTCGCTCTTGCGGATGCTCACGCCGTGCACGGTGGCGTCGAGGGATTCGAGCCAGCTCTGCGCCTCGTCGCGGATTGCCTGCTGGTCGTGCAGGTTCTGATCGCTGTCGGGATGCACGGTGAAGATCACTAGCATCGTGTAGGTCGTCGTCTTCGTCTCGGCGTTCTGAAGTGTCGTAGCCATTTTGTCCTCCCCGGAACCGCGTCGGCTTGGTTCCTTCGCAGACTCCAGGAACCAGCCAGCGGGCCGGTGTCGGAGGACATGAGGGCCGTGTGTTGTGGCGAGGCAGCGGCGATTCGGCGCGAGCGTGATCAGCCGGCTCTCAGCGGCGCTCTCCCGCCGCTCGGCTGGCGCGGTCGTGTCCGCCGGTGCCGGTCGCGCAATCCAGCGACGCCGCGGCGCAGGGCCCGATGGGGCAAGACACGGATCGAGGGCCGATGATGACGGGCTATTGCACAACTGCCGGATGACCCGGGCTCACGCCGGCGGTACTGCGCGGACGCGCAGGCGCTGCTGGACCTCCTCGTAGATCCGCAGAGGCGTCCCGGTCTCAATCGTCACGGCGAGGGCATAGGAAGCGGGCGCACCGCTGTTGCCCGCGTCATCCTTGCACCAGACATCAAGAGACAGATGCCCGTTATCGACAAAGGGAGCGGCACGTTCGCCAGTGAACCGCTCATGGAAGATCGTGCCGCGCTGGACAGTCCTATCTCCCGGCTGTTGTCTCTCGCGCTCGACACCGATGGCCAGCCGTGGCTCGAGCGCTGCGGCTTCAAATCTGACGCCCCGATAGCTCTGGTTCCCCGGCCGGACGGGCGACAGCCACGCCACCGTCACAGTGAGAGCGCGTGGGTCGGTCACGTTGCGCAGCGATTCCGGTAGCGGAATTCTGTAGCGGTGTCCCTCCTCGGCCCGCAGCGTGCCATACCCGACCAGCGTGGCCTGGTTCTCCGCGCAATCCAGAACCCGTGCCACAGAGGGCACGCCGAACCCAAGAAAACGCGCAACGTTGGCAGAGCGCTCTTCGTGTCGGCGAGTGTCAGGAGGACCGCAGATCTCGCGCAGCAAGTCGCCCTTCCCGTTCCAGCGGGCACTGTGCGCCATGAGCGCCTTGACGACAACGGCGTAGAAGCGTGGCGGCGTGTCGGCGAGTGTAGATCCGCCATCGGCGTCAAGCAGGCCTTCGATGATCTGATGCGCCGCACGGCTCGCCAGCGCTGTTGCGGCGCTGGTGCCGCAAGAGAAAAGCCTCTGGTCCAGGCGACCGGCACTGCCTGGATCGGGGGCCGCGGCACTCAGCCCGTATAGCCGCTGCGGCCCGCTGATTGCAGCTTGAACGCTGCTGCCACCCCCTGCCGCGGACATCCGGAGATGCTCCCGTCCGCCCGGCAGATAAAGTTCCGGCTTGGTCGCTCGCCTGTAACCGAGACCGAGCGCAGAGCTGACGTTGGGTAGCAAGTCGTCGTCGAACGGGTCAACCGTCATCACGCCGCCGATCCGCGCCGGCACGTTGTCGGCGTGGTGAGCGCCTATCGTGAGGGAATTGATTGACTCGGCTGGCGAGAGGAGGCTGCGCTCGTGTTTGGTGGCATTGAGCGCCGTAAGCACGGCGCGCTCCCGAGCAGCGGGCTGGGCTTGCTCGAACTCATTCCAGGTGCTAAAACCCTGCACCTCAAGCGCGTCCCGGATGTTGCCTGCGCTCACCAGGAAGAGGATGTTGAACCGCGTTGCGAGGTAGTCGAGCAGCCGCGCGAGCGGGCTGATCATGTTCGCGAAGGGCCGCCGGCGGTCGCCGACTGAGAGGTTGATGATAAACACGGTAGGGGCTACGCCCACCACGTTTCCCTCACCCTTCATCCTCAGAACGGCGCGGTATAGAACGTCGACGAGAAGGCGGTCGGCCGGCGTGTGCTCGTCAATCACGGGCGGCGCGATCATCAGTGGCCGCACGTATACGGGGCGCGTAAGAGGTGCGTGTCCGACATGGAGATCGCCATGCACCATGAGCGACGCCATTGCCGTACCGTGGAACCGTCGCGCCACTGGGGATCGTGCCTGCAAGTCGTCAGGGTCATCCAGGATCAGCCGCCCGTCGAGAAGCTGGTGAGCCTGAACGGGAACACCGTCGAACAGAGCGACGAGCGGGTCGGTGGCCTGCGGACGAGGATGGTCGCCAGCGTCCGGTGGAGGGTCACTCGTCTCCGGGGCGGCATCGACTGACAGGACTGTCTGCGGACGAAGGAACATTACATCGTCGGCGAGCGCGAATGCAGGCCGCTGGCCGGCGATGAGGTCGGCTACAGCCCCGGCGGGAATGTCAACGAGCATGCCGTGATAGGCAATCGGCTCCAGTTCGGCTTCGTGAAGAACGGTACCGCCGACCGCCTCGACTGCGGCGCGGAATTCGCGCGCCGACTGCTGGCGGCGCTCCGGTGTGCGCCGAAACCACAACTCGATTTCAGTGCGCACGGGCCTGGCAGGCTCGCGCTCGTGCTCGGCCCGCATGTAGGCAAGCGTCTCGGCGGAAATTCGATCTTCTGGTCCCCAGGGACGCAGCGTGCGCAGCTGCGCGAACACGTGCTTGAACGGCGCGAGTCCCGTGGGCGGGTCCTGGCCGTTCTGGTATCGCTCCCAGAGACTGAGCAGCTGGTTCAGGGCCGCGAGGTCGGGCATGGTCAGGTACAACCGCCCGCCGACGTTCTTGTCATCCCGCCGCTGGCCTTCGCGGCCGACACGTTCATCCCGCTCGGCGAAGAGATCGTCCGGCGGGTGCTCGATGTCGTGCTCGACGAGGAGCTCGAAACCGGGGACGCTGCTCAAGGCCCTTGCGAAGTCAGAGACCAAGCCAGCTACCTCGAACACGATGACGCGCTCGGGCGCAAGTGCATGTGGGTCGGCCCTGAGTTCGAGCAGACCCTGAGGTCCGCGGTCGAGGGCGCCGCGCAAGCGTGTAAATGCCGGGCCGATCCTTGTTCTCTGCTGAGCCGTCGTCGGCGTCAGCGGCTTGGCGCCGCCGCCGCTGCCAGGCCGAGCCGCAGCGGCCTCAGGCGCGGGAAGCCTTAGCAGTGGTCGTTCTGCCATGAGGTCCTCCCTTGCTCGCGCCGTGAGCGCGGACGCTCCAGGCTTCAAGCTGCTCGCTAACGATGGACTTCAAGGGGCGTGCGCCCATCGCAAGGACGGCGCGCCGCTGCACATCGAGACAGAACTGCTCGGCCTCTGCGAAGCTCACAGAGCCGAGCTTCTTGGCGATGGCTGCCGGCGTTTGACCCAGGGGCTCCTCGAAACGCGCGCTGAATGAGGCGATGTACCGGCCAACGGCCGCCGCATCGGGCAGAGGCAAGGAGAGCCGCAACTGGAACCGGCGCCAGGAGGCGCGGTCGAGGAGCTCAGGGTGATTGGTGGCGGCG
Source organism: Acidobacteria bacterium SCN 69-37 (assembly GCA_001724025.1). GTDB lineage: Bacteria > Acidobacteriota > Vicinamibacteria > Vicinamibacterales > SCN-69-37 > SCN-69-37. The sequence goes on from MEDJ01000009.1 coordinate 537,849, forward strand.
GTGACAAGGGTGTAGCTGGGCAGGTCGTCCATCTGCATCAGCAGTGACGTCACCACGCGCTTGATCTCGCCGGTCTCGTGGATATCGCCACGCTCCTTGCCGATGGCGTCGAATTCATCAAAGAAGAGAACGCACGGTGTTGTCCGGGCATAGTCGAATACCCGCTTTAGACGCGATGCTGTCTCCCCTAGGTAGCTGCCGATGATGGCCTCGTACCGCACGACGAACAACGGCACCCCCGTCTCGCAGGCGATGGCTTCGGCGAGCGTTGTCTTTCCGGTGCCGGGGGCACCGACCATCAGCACCCGATGCCGGGGCTCAAGGGAGTGCGCGCGCAGCACGTCGGCGCGGTGCTGTTCCTCAACAAGTTCTTCGACCGTCCTCCGGACCAGAGGCGGGAGCACAAGCTCTGAGAGCTGCCGCCGCGGCGCAATCTCCGACACCACGTCGCGGCTACGGGTCGGTGGCTCAGCCGTCGTGCCGTAGCTGAGCGTGGCCTGCGACGATCCATTGGTCTGGATCGCGCTCACGAGCTGGTCCGCCAGCACGTTGTGACGCTTGGCGCGCTCTTCGGCGATGATCGCCTCGGCCGCCGAGCGAAAGAGGCGACGGTCGCCAGCGGTGCCGGCCTTGACGAGTGATACGAGCAGGTCACTTCGCGCCATGAGGCCCCCCGTTGTCCGAGCGACGGAGTTTCTCGATGGCAGCCTCAAGCAGCCAGTTGTTTCTGGATAGAGGCACGTCGCGGTCCCCGAGGGCCTGGTCGATCCGTGCAATCACGTCATCGGGCAGCCTGATTGTGACAGGCACGCGGTGCGAAGAGGCCCGGCGTCTTCCGGCCGTGCTGGGGTTGCGCTTCATGATGACATCATAGTGATTTCACAATGATGCGCAATGGGTCTCCCCCTGGTGGGCCTCGCGGCTGTGGATATCTGGGCGACAGCCCGCGAGGATCGCGGCCAAGGGAAGCTAGAGCGCCAGGCTAGGGAGATTCTCGGGCCATGCCAGATGCCAGCGACTCGATGTGCTGAAGGCCTGTCCGGACTGCCGTGTCCCGGACCACGATCCTCTGGCCGACACGATAGGCAGTGTCGCCGCTGCGCGTGAGGTAGTCCTGATCCACAACACCCTGTGTGTGGGCGAGAAGGTGGCGCTGCTGGAAGAGCCTAGCCAGGGCCGCCATCGCGGCTGGCGATAGGTAGTCTTCATACGCCTTGCCAGTGGCTGTCTTCCAGAGATTGCTCCCTTCAATGAGGTTCTGAAACGCGTTCCTGCGCGGTTTCGCTTGCGCTGCCGAAAGCTTTTCGTGGAGCGCTTCGGCATAACGCTGGAATGCCGTGACAGCGTTCTGGAGTCCGTTCTCGATCACCAGCCTGGCGGTCGTTTCGACGGTATCGCGATCGGGAATCGCGGCGCGCACGCCGGGCAAGGCGTCGAGCGTTGCCCGGATGCCGGCCAAGGTCTGGTGGAACATGAGATCCGCGGCGTTGTGGCCGCACGCGGGACAGAAGAACGCGGCGCCCACAGCCGCATACCGACACGAACACTGCGGGCACGTGATGCGCAGGCGCATCGGTTCTGCGGCGGCGATAGGGATCAGGTGATGGCGGGGACCGTCCTTCACCGACATCGTAATCCGCAGGAAACCGGAGCGACTCTGGCGACTGTTCCAGCGCTGAGCGTCCCGGCGCATGGCCGAGCCGATGCGGCTTCGTACCTGAGCGATGGCTGCGGCCTTTGCGTGCTCGATCTGCTCTTGTGTGAACCACTTGTCAGACGAAGCGGCGTGACCGCAGAAAGCGCAGAACACTTCTTCGTTCCGCACCTTGTCCCGCCAGTCATCTTCGTGGACCTTGAACTGGCAGAGACACTCAGGCGATGGACACTCGCGGTCGTAGTAGCCGTCGGCGTCGGACGGCAGCGCGACTGAGAACTGCTGCCGTCCGTGAAGGCGTCCCAATTCGCGCTTGAGCTCGTCAAACATGGATCAGCGAAGCCTTACCCGGATCGTAGACATACCTGGTGATCGAGCCGTCCTTGATACGTTGCACCACCTCGTCGATGACGAAGAGCGGCACGAGGAACCACTCGCGCGGTCGGACGGGATTGCCGAAGCGGTCCTTGATCTCGATATCCAGCTGCGCATTGTCGAAGACACGATGAAGCAGGTTCTCCAGCTTCACGCGGTTGACGTTGTAGAGGGTGTAGGTCGCGACGACATCGACGTCGGCGAGCAGGAACGTCGCGTCGAGACTGGCATTGGCGATACGGGCTTCGACCTTCCCGCCGGTGACGCCGATCTTGTGGAGCACGTCGCGGTGTGCCGCGACCGCCGGGTTGTCGGACTTGCTGCGCAGCACGTAGATCGTGCCGGCGGCCAGGTCGTCGGCGGCCGGTTCATCGCCGAACAACGGACCGATTTCGAGGCTGGTGATGAAGCGCGCGGTCGCGTCGCGGTGCAGCGCACGCTGAAGCGAGCGCTGCAAGACGTCGTTCTCCGTGCCGTTGTCGTAGATGACCCGCAGGCGCCTGTCCTTGCGGTCGTACTTCGTCGTGAATTCCTCGCCCATGTCGGCAACGTAAGCGAGCTGGCCTTCGACGATGAAGAAGTCGCCCTTCTGAATGGCAGAGGCCTTGACGGCATCCACGTCCCCGACCGGAACGACGATGCGTTCACCTGCGTCGAGCTCCGCCCGGACTCGCTCGAAGATCGGCTTGAACGTGTCGAAGTCTTCGCACTTCGTGCGGTGCGCGATTTCTTCCGCAGCGCGCTTGTCGGCACTGGTGCGGACATGGTGCAGCGCCGTGATGTCTTCTGCACCACTGTCGCCGGAGAGTTCGGCCAGCAGTTCGTCGTCGCTGATCTCGGTCGCCGCCGCCGGAGCTGGCGCGTCCCCGAGAAGCCCCTGATGGTCGAGGGGCGCGAGAATCACCCGGCAGTCCTCTAGAGCGCGCAGCCGGTCGAGCCGGACGGCATAGAGCCGCTCGAAGATGTCGCGGTCTTCCCCGTGCATCGGGGCGCGGCCATGTTTCTCGACGAAGCGCTGGATATCCTCGAAGCCGGCGATGACGCGCTCCTCTCGGGGCGAGCGCCCGCCCTTCTTCTCGACGACGTCGAATTCCGCAAGCTCGTCCGCGAGTTCGTCGAGGTCGGGGTCACTCATAGCGCCCCTCCTTCTTGAACCGCATGAACGCGGCGGCGCCCTCGGCCATGCGCTTCTCCCACGCATCCGCGGCGGTGAGCGACGGCGTGCGTCCGCGCTCCTTCTTGAACTTCACGGCGCGGACGGCCAGCTCTTTTGCTTCTTCCGGCGTCAGGGCCGTGCGCTTGGCCGAGATGGCGGCCTGGACCTGCTTCAGGCTGTCCTCGCTCATGGTCTTGGCGAGAATGGCGTATGCCTCCCCGAAGGGATTGATGCGGTCGATCAAGTCGATGTCGAGTTCGCGCACGTCCATCGCGAAGCGGCGGACGCCGTCAATCAGGGCGGTGTTGGCGACCTCGGTGGGTGTGCCGGTCCCCAGGCCCTGCTGCTTGGCCTGCTGCGTGATGTTCAGCGCCGCGATGGCGTGCTGGCGCACGGCCTCCTGGTCTTCCTCGTCAAGCTCGGGATACCGGGTCTTGACGATCGTGGCCATGCGCACCTGCGTGAGTTCCTCAGGAACAAGCTCCTGGTCGAACAGGCCGCGCTCGAGGGCCGTCTTGTCCTGGACGAACGCGGCGATGACCTCGGTCAGGTCCTCGCGGCAAATGCGCGTGGCCTCCTCGGATTTCGGTTCGGCAAGACCCTTGATCTCGATCTGGATCTGGCCGGTCTCATGGTTGACGCCGACATTGGTTCCACCCGGCACGTAGCCGCCGGGACCGTAGTCGAAGCCGTTGGTGGGGCCGTTGCCGGCGTTCTTCGGCCTGAACTCGAACCGCGGCGCCAGCACCTGTTCCATGAGCAGGCTGGCCGCAATGGCCTTGAGCGTGTCGTTGACGGCTTCGGTCACGGCCTCCTCGGCCGCGTCCGGCTCCGCGATCAGATTCGTGAACCGCGCGCGGCTCTTGCCGGGTGCGTCGCGGGTGGCGCGGCCGATGATCTGGACGACTTCGGTGAGGCTCGCCCGATAGCCGATGGTCAGCGCGTGCTCGCACCAGATCCAGTCGAAGCCTTCCTTGGCCATGCCCAGCGCGATGATGATGTCGACCCAGTCGCGGTTGTTCTTCTGGGCCGGGTCCTTCAGCGCCGCCGAGACACGGTCCCGCTTTGCCGGGTCGTCGTCGACGAGATCGGCAATCCTCAGGATGCGGCCGTCATCCAGCTTCACGAGCTGAAAGCCGGTGGCGCCGTCGATCCCCTGCCATTCGCCGAGCGCACCGATGATGTGCTCGACCTCCTTCATCTTGTCCTTGGTGCTCTCGCGCGCGTTCACATTCGGGATGTGGACGATGGTCTTCTCGGCGGGCCTCAAGACCTTCAGGATGTCGTCGACGTACGAGCCGCTGTAGAAAAAGTAGCCGATGTCGAGATGCTTGAGGTGCTCGTAGCCGTTGAGCTGCTCGTAGTAGGTGTAGGTGACGGTGTCGAACTTGGCCTCATCCTGCGGCGCAAGGACGGCCTCAGCATCGCCACGGAAGTACGAACCGGTCATGGCCACGATGTGCGCTTTGTCGCGCGCCATGAACTGGCCGAGATGCGTGCCCAGGCGGTTATCGGGATTGGCGGAGACGTGGTGGAACTCGTCGACGGCGATCAGCCTGCCATCGAACGCCTCGACGCCGTACTCGTCGACCGCGAACCGGAACGTAGCGTGCGTGCAGACGAGAACCTTGTCGTCGCCCGCCAGGAACGTGCCGACGGCCTTCACCTTGCCGCCGTTGTCCCCGCCCGGCGCGTTGCAGAGATTCCATCTGGACTCGACGTGCCAGTCGGCCCAGAACCCGAACTGCGAGAGCGGCTCGTCGTTGAAGCTCGCGCCAATCGACTTCTCGGGCACCACGATGATCGCCTGCATGAGCCCCTGGTTCTGCAGCTTGTCGAGCGCGATGAACATCAGCGCCCGGCTCTTGCCGGAGGCCGGCGGCGACTTGATCAGGAGGTACTGCTCGCCGCGTTTCTCGTAGGCCCGCTCCTGCATGGGCCGCATGCCGAAGGCGTTCGATTTCGTGGACGCGCCCGTCCGCGCGTAGGACACCGAGATGGAGGGAACAGTCTTGGATTCGTCGGTCATGCGCGCGCTCCCGCCTTCGTCTTGGCCTTTGCCGGTCCCGCTGCTGCGGCCATCTTCGTGTACAGATCGAACAGCTTCTCAAGCCGCTCGGTGTCGTTCTTGAAGCGACGCCCGATGTAGATCCGCTCCAGCACCTCATCGTTGCGCTCGTGCGCCTGCCGGAGGTCCTCCGGCATCGTCTCGGGATCGTACAGGTCGGCAATCGTCGCCGGGAAGTGATGCTCGCGCGCCAGCAGGATGTCCTCGGCGCAGCGCGTGAGGTCCGCCTTATTCTTGTCAGTGAGCGCTGGAACCGGGAACGTGTTCCACCCGAGGGTGTTCGAGTAGGAATAGTCGGTCCGCAGTCGGACGCACACGGTCGCGATCCACACGAGATGAAGGCGCGAGCCGAGCAACGCGACATTCCAGAGCGGAGCGTCATAAATGGCATAGGTCTTATTGCTGACTATGGCGCCCTCCGGCAAGAGACCGCACGGCAAGTAGGGTCGGCCTTCCGAACTTATCGCCGCTACCGCGACGACTCGCTCGTTACCGAGCTGCCTTACTTCACCGAAGCGGTATGGATACGCGGCAAGTTCTTGGGTTGTCTGTCGGTTTGACGCCAGTCGCTGGCGCCGCACGGCCTCGACACGATCACTTAACCACGCATTCTGTTTGAGACGCTCATACTGCTCCAGAGACAGCCAGAGGCAACGTCGTTCGATGCCCCGTATGAATTCCTGCGACCCGAAGAATGGTCGAACAAAATCCTTTGGAACACCGGATTGCAGCGCCGCACGTGCGTCTTCTGCATCCAACAGCAGAAATCCTCCATCATTGGGCATGTTTCCGAAGTTCATTTCGGCGAGACCGTTCAGCGGACGCGAGGACGGCGCGACTGTCACGTCCCGACCGGGCACCAGATAGGCGTTGATGTTGTCGACCACCTTGACGGTTGTACCGCCGTCGTCGGAGTCCGAGGCGAGAAGCCGAACTCCGCTAGCTTGGTTCGTAATGCCGACAACTACTACGGTCACGCCAGCGTTGTGACTGGCGAGATTCGCCCATGTGAATGACGTGTGGGCAAACGAGATGTGCTGTCCCGCAGCCGCGATGAGTGACCACAAAATTTCGACCTGCCGTCCCTGACAGATCGAGTTTGTCGCAACAAAGGCAGCGACCGTCTTCGTGCTTCGTCCGTAGTCAGCGGCTTTCATGAACCAGCCAGACACGTAGTCGAGCGATTTCCAGTTTCTGGTCCTCTGTTCGAAAATGGCTCGCAGGTCGGCTTTCTGTTCATCGGTTTGCCATTGGCTTCCCTTGTATGGCGGATTGCCGCAGATGTACGTCTCGCCCCCCTCGTTCTCGAAATCGATCGTCGCCTGGTCGAGCGGCGTGGCGAACAGGTCATCCCCGTGAAGCCTCACTCCGATACCAGTCGGTGGGCAGACGCTCAACCAATCGAGCCGCAGGGCATTACCGCAGGTAATCCAATTCTCGGCCCTGAGCGGTAGAAATTCGACCAAGGCGAGCTTCTGCCCGCGATAGAGCACGTCGCACTGGTACTCGGCTATGACGAGGGCCAATCGCGCAATCTCCGCCGGAAAATCACGAATCTCGATGCCGCGGAAGTTCGTGAGAGGGATTTCACTGCGCAGGTCAGGCTCGCCACGGCGACGGTTGATCTCCGCCTCGATGGCACGCATTTCCTTGTAGGCAATGACGAGGAAGTTGCCGGACCCACAGGCCGGATCGAAGACCCGGATCTTCGCCATGCGCTTGCGAAGATTCAGCAGCGTGCGGGGATTATCGCCGGCTTCGGCGAGCTTCGCGCGCAGGTCGTCGAGGAATAGCGGATTGAGCACTTTGAGGATGTTCGGGACGCTGGTGTAGTGCATGCCCAGCGCGCCCCGCTCGTCATCGTCGGTGACGGCCTGGATCATCGAGCCGAAGATGTCCGGGTTGATCCGGGTCCAGTCGAGATTGCCGATATGAAGCAGGTACGAGCGCGCGATCCTCGAGAAGCGCGGCACGTCCATGTTGCCGGAGAACAGGCCGCCATTGACGTACGGGAAGTCCCGGCACCAGCGCGGCAGCCCGGCGGCGTCGCGTTCCTCATTCGTCGCGCTCATGGCGCGGAACAGGGTGCTGACGACCTCGTGCGTGTTTGAGGAGTCCGGCGCGCTCATCGTGGCAACGGTGTCGGTGAAGAGCCGCTTGCCGGTGAAGATGGCGGTGTCTTCCGCGAAGAAGCAGAAGATCAGCCGCGCCATGAAGTGATTCATGTCATGGCGGCGGGCGTCTGTGCCCCATTCGGGGTTGTCCTTCAGCAGCTCCACATAAAGCCGGTTGAGCCGGCTGGTCGCGCGGATGTCGAATGAGTTCTCGGCGATCTGCCGGACCGTGCTGATGCCCGCCAGCGGCAGGAAGAAGCCGAAATGGTCCGGGAAGTCCCTGTAGGCGCAGGCAACGGTCTCGCCGCCGGCAAGATCTTCGGCCTCGAAGTCCGCGCCGTCGGTGGCAAGAATGAACTTCGCCTTGGCCCTGGCGGTCGCCGGGCTCTCCCTCAGGGCCTTGAGGCCTGCCCCAACCTGGCCGGTGTCGCAGGTGAGAATGTGGATGTTGCTGGTCTGGAGCACGCCGCCCAGATCCGACTTGTTCGAGGCGCCCGCGCGCAGGCGCTTGATCGTGGTTTCCTTGTTGCCGAACGCCTCAAGGAAGGCATACGGGAAGTTGGCGCGGTCGAACGGCTGTTCCGCGAGGTCGGTGATGGCCTGTTCGATTTCAACGGCGTTCAACGCTGCATCCTCGTCTCAAGTGAGCGGCTGACCAGTGTGGCTTCCCGGCGCACTATGCCACGGCCGTGAGCGCCCTGCCAGAATCGGAATCCTGTGACAGACGTTACGGAAATCGGCCGCCGTCCGCGTGATTCGGCAATCATTGTGCCCCTGCTGACGGCGATTGCCCCGGCATCTCAACGAAGCCGTCGAAGGCGTCGGCGACGATCTGTTCGATGCGCTGTACTTCGTCGTCGGTGAGCTGCTTGAACTCGCCGTCCCGGCGGTTCTTCGAGAGTGTGCCGTTGTTCTGGCGGATGAACATCAGGAGGTTCTCGGCGAGGCGATCAGGCATCTCGACGGCCTCCATCGTGCGCTGCAGTGCCAGGTCGTGGCGGCGCAGATAGTCGATCTCGCGCGGCAGATCCTCGTCGACGGTGCGCTGGACGCAGGCGAAGAGGAACTCGGCCGCCTGCGTGCAATCGAAGTAGCGGTAGAGGTCCGCGGTGTCGTTGAGCACCTCAACGTTGCGATCGGGTGTCGGGCGCCATTCGATAAACGGCATCAATGCGCCGGAGTGCCCCTGGAGCGTGGTGCGGTAGTCGTCGATGCGGTCGAGCATGACGGATGACACCGGGAACACCATGCCGGTCGGCGTGAAGCGGCGCTCGGCCAGGACGTGGTGAATGAGGCAGCGATGCAGGCGGCCGTTGCCGTCGCCGAAGGGATGCACATAGACAAATCCAAAGGCGGTCGCGGCGGCCTGCAGCACGGGGTCGAGGCCATCGTCGCGCATGCGGTCGTTGGCGTCGAGCATGCCGGCCATCAGGTCCGGGAGGTCCTGCGCGCGCGCCCCAATGAACTCCGGCAGCGGATCGCCGACATGGTCGCGTTCGCCAAGGAAGACGCCGTCGGGACGAAGGCCGGGAGATACGAAGCGCGTGTCTTCGATGAGGACGTTGTGCAGCCGGATGATCTCGTCCACGGTGAGCTTGTTCTTGCCGGCCTGCAGCACGGCCCGCCCCCAGCGTTCGAGGCGGTTGCGGGGTGGACGCTCGCCTTCGATCTGGAAGCTCGCGCGGCTGTCGGCGAGCAGCAGGAAGCTGGCGGCGCGGGCCACGAGATGGCCGCCGGTGCGGCCCACCGTTTCGCGCGCGCGCGCCGCGAGGTCGAGCGCAAGGGCCTTTTCAAGCGCGGCGGTCCGCCGGATGACGGGAGAGTAGCGACTGCTGCCGAGGAGATTGTCCCGGACGCGGTGGCGCTTTGAGAGGCGTGGCTTGCCCGTGAAGTAGAGCTTCGGGTCGAGCAGGTCGATGGCCGGCACGCGCGGCGCGTCGTCCACATTGAGGGTGCGGCCGGTCAGCGCTTCGTAGAAGAACCAGGCTCGGCGCACGTGGCTCGCCTTGGGCGCGGCGCGCACGATCGCTTCGAGCGCCGCGGGAGGAAGCGCGTCGAAGATGCGCTTGAGGACCAACAAATCGGCGGTCTCGTGCTTGAGGAAGAACTCGATGTGACTGCCGAGGTCGTCGCCGGGCCAGTAGCGCTTGTCGAAGACGGTCCAGGCGCCATCCGTGCGGCGGCTGTCGCGGACGTGCAATTCCGCCACACAGCTCGGTCGCCGCACGGGCGCGGCGACGCCCAGCTCGTGCACCAGGGCTGCGGCGCCCGCGAGGCGCGTGCCCTGCGGAACGGTCTGCTCCTGGAATGTTGCCGGTTGGGCCTTCTGCATGTTCATGTCGAAAAGTCTCTCAAGATGGTCGAAATGAGACCATAAATGGGCTTTAAGGTCGAAACAACCATACAGCCTCGACATGTCGAAATCAAGCGAATCACGTCGAACGAAGCCTCATGTGGTCCAGTTGCGTCGAAAACATCGAGTATTTGACATTGTCAGATATTCTTACTAGTATTTCTGACACCGAGGTTCCCATGAGCGACGGCCCACATCGAAGCCTGCCGATGCGACCTGCCTGGCGCCGCGTGGCGCACTGGGCGGACCGGCAGGCGTTTGCGCCGGACGAGGTCGGCGAGGCATTGGCCGTCGCGGTCGAACAGGACTGCCGTCAGGAGCTCCGGCCTCAGTTCCTGGCCGAGCTTCGACGGGTTGTTGAAGAGCCATCCCTCTTTCGCGAAGACACCAGCGCGCGGCTTGCTGCGCTCAATCCGACGGCCGGAGCGGGCATCGAGCGCTCGGTCATGGACCGCTTGTGTTTTCTCACTGAAACGGAAGCGCCTGGCTTCGCCACGCTCCAGGCGGCCGTCGCCATGGCGGCCCAGGATTGCGCCAATCGCCGCGCGCGGCAGATCGAGGAGCACTTCCTGCGGCGCACCTCTTCCTCCCGCGCGCGCGATATGCGCGGCCGGCTTCACGCTGCTGCGGACGTCACCAGTTTCGCGTCGGTCGCCGCTCGCGTGCTCGGCGTCGATCCGCATCACCGCCCGGCGGCGCCCGCCAAACATACCGGTCTCGACGACGGGGTGAAACTGCCATGACCGCCAAGACCTCCCGCTCCGCCGCCATTCACGTCACTGAGCCGGGCGTTCGCGCGCCGCGCGGCGTCCGGCGGTGCGAGATCGGATCGCACGTGGCGTTTGAGACCGAGAGTCTCGAGTCGTATTTCTTCTCAACCTGGGAGCCCGTCGCCTATGACGCGCTGCTGGCCGCCGCGGCGGTCGAGTATGCGGATCGCACGGTGCGGCGCGGCGCACACTTCTGGGAGCGGCAGATCGAGCTGCGGGTGCCCGTTCACGACGTCGGCCGGTGGAACGCGGGCAATGTCGTGGCGACGCTTCACGATGCCCTCGGCTTCCTGACGGGCGACCGCTGGCACATCACGTTCTACGCGCGACGGCATGCGGCGGACAGGCCGCAGCAGGTGACGCTCAACCTGCCGAGCGGCGTGGCCGCGGTCATCCCGTACAGCAATGGCCTCGATTCCTGTGCGGTCGCGGGCCTCTCGGCCCGGGAGCTGGGCAGCAGTCTCGTGCGCATTCGACTCGGGTCGGTGTCGCCGGACGCCGAGGACCACGACCAGGAGCGCCAGCCCTTTACGGCCGTGCCCTACAAGGTGCGCGCCGATGGCACGCCCTTCGTCGAATCGAGCGCCCGATCCCGCGGGTTCAAGTTCGCGCTGATCAGCGGCCTGGCTGCCTATGTCGCCAACGCCAGCCGGATCATCGTGCCGGAGAGCGGTCAGGGCGCACTGGGGCCGTCGCTGGTGCCGGTGGGTCAGGCCTACGAGGACTATCGCAGCCACCCGCTGTTCACGGCCCGGATGGAAGCGTTCCTGGCCGCGCTGCTTGGCTCCAAGGCTCGTTTCGAGTTCCCGCGGCTGTGGCAGACGAAAGGCGAGACGCTCCGGCAGTTCGTGAACGAAGGTGGCAATGGCAAGTGGAGCGCGACGTGGTCCTGCTGGCGGCAGAACCGCCATGTCAGCGTCGATGGCCGAAGGCGCCAGTGCGGCGTGTGTGCCGCGTGCATGTTGCGCCGCATGAGTGTTCATGGCGCCGGCCTTTCGGAGCCGGCGGAGCGCTACGTCTGGACGGACCTGTCGGCGACGACCTTCGAGTCGGGCGCGGCGCCGTCGTATCGCGACAAGAACAAGATCACCCGCGCGTCGCGCGAGTACGCCATCGCGGGCGCGCTGCATCTTGACCATATGGCCAGCCTGTCGGACGCCGCCGCCGAGAGCGGCGCGCTCGACCTGGCGGCATCTCAGCTCGCGCTGGCGCTTGGCCTGACAAGAGACACGGCCCGCCAGCAGCTTGGACGACTACTGCAGCAACACCGTACGGAGTGGGAGGGTTTCATGGGGTCCCTTGGACCGAATTCATTTGTGGCCGACTGGGCGATGCGGGGGCGGTCATGACCGCGCTCGAACAGGTCCCGTCGAAAGAAGTGGGAGAACGCCTGCGCGTGGCGCGCGAGTCCGCCAACCTGAAGCAGGCGGACGCGGCGTCGACGATCGGCGTGGCACGGACCACTCTGGTGGCGATCGAGCAGGGAGAGCGGCGCGTCCGGATGGGCGAGCTGCAGAAGCTCGCGCAGTTGTACGGCACGTCGGTCAATGCCCTGTTGCGGCGGGAGGCCGTCCACGTGGACCTCGTGCCGCGCTTTCGCAAGCTGGACGGCGCGCACGAGAGCGCTGTCGATGAGGCCGTTGACCTGTTGGCCAGCCTCGTCAAGGCGGAGGTCGAGCTGGAGAACCTGCTCGGAATTCAGCGGGTGCGCAGCTATCCGCCAGAAAGGCCCCTGCTTCCCGGCGATGTCCGCGCGCAGGCGGAACAGGATGCCGCCGAGCTGCGGCAGCGGCTGGGCCTGGGGAGTGCGCCGCTGACCGACATTGTCACGCTGCTGGAGCTCGAGCTGGGCGTGCGGATCTACGTGAGGCGCTTTGACGGCCGGATCTCGGGCCTGTTCGCGTATGACGATGCCCTGGGGGCCTGCATGCTCCTCAACGCGAACCATCCGCGCGAGCGCCGCACGCAGAGCGCGGCGCATGAGACGGGGCATTTCGTGTCGACCCGGAACCGGCCGGAAGTGCTGCACATCGGCGAAGCCGAGAATTCGCGGGAGGAGCGCTACGCGAACGCCTTCGCCCGCGCCTTGCTCACGCCCGCGCGTGCAGTAATGCAGAAGTTTCAGGAAGTGACGGCGGGATCGGACCGCGTCACCCGGCGCCACATCATCGTGCTCGCGCACTTCTTCGGAGTCTCGCGCGAGGCCATCGTGCGCCGGCTCGAAGAGCTTGACCTGGTGAAGGCGGGCACTTGGGACTGGTTCGAGGCCAACGGCAGCATCTCGGACGACCAGGCGCGTCAGGTTCTGGGTGATGTGCCGGGCGCGGATAGTCAGAAGGCTGAAGCCGACCGGCCGACCACGCTCCGGCTCAACATGCTGGCCGGAGAGGCCGCGCGCCGCGGCCTGCTGAGCGAGGGGCAGCTTGCCCGCCTGTTGAGGCTGGACCGCGTGGAAGTGCGCGAGCTGCTGATGGGGCAGGAACTCGAAGGGAACGAGGGCGATGGCGTTATCAAGCGCACTAACTGATGCGGCGTCCTCGCTCGTCGCCGATGCCAGCACGGTCATCAACCTCGTGGCGACCGGCAACGCGGCGGCGATCCTGAGAGCCCTTCCCCAGCGCGTCCTGGTCGTTGACGTTGTTCAGGCCGAGCTTGAAACGGCCGGCGCTCGCGGCCGAACGTCGCTGGAGGGATTCAGGGGATTGGTCGCGACGGGATTGATCGATGTGGTTCCATTGCCGGAGGAGGCCGACTCGCTGTTTGAGGGTCTCGTTGTCGGCTCGGCGGCGGAGACGCTCGACGACGGCGAAGCGGCAACGATTGCCTGCGCCCTGGCGCGGCCGGCTGCCGCGTTGATCGACGAGCGCAAGGCCACGCGCCTGTGCTGCGAACGCTTCCCTCTTCTGCGGCTGGCCTCGACAGTCGATGTCCTCTGCCACGCCGAGGTGCAGCGGCAGCTCGGGCCAGGACCGCTCGAAACGGCCGTCTACAACGCCTTGCGGGACGGGCGCATGAGCGTTCTGCCCCATCAGGTCGACTGGATCGTCGGCGTGATTGGATCGGAGCGCGCGGCGACGTGCGACAGCTTGCCCCGGCGGGTGCGCGACGCTGCGGTCGATCCCGGCGGTGGCCGCGCGACGCTATAAGGGACTCCCGCGTTGCCTGCGGGTGCGGCGGCGTTAACCCAATCTTAGGTTTTGTTTTCCATAATCAAAGAAGGGTCACTGCGAGGGACCGTTCGTGGACCAGCCCCGCTACATTGGCCTCGATGAGGCCCGCCAGGTGCTGGCGGAAATGGGTGTGATGTTGACGCCGCGGCAGATGAAGCGCGCGGCGGACAAGGATGCTGACGGCCGGCGCAAGCTGCCCTTCTTCATCGATCCCATCGAGGGCACGCTCAAGATCGATCGACAGGACCTCATCAACGCATACGTCAAACAGCAACGGGACGCACAGCGCCAATGCCGGCCTCAGCCCTGACAAAACGACTTGCCTGTGGCGAATCGGTCGTGCAGGATGCCGACCGATGACGGACATTCGCAAGAGAGTTGGGCGTGACGGCCGGGCGACCTACCAGGTGCGCTTCCGCGGCCCGCGCGGGTACGAGTACCGCACGTTCGACTCCGCGAAAGAGGCGCGCGCCTTCCGCGAGGACGCAACGGCCCAGAAACGCGCCAGCCGTCGCGGCGCCACGACCGTAACAGTCGAACAAGGCGTCCAGAAGTGGCTGGATATCTGTGAGAAGGAAGGCCGGGACGGACGCGAACCGGTCACGCGCTACACGCTGGACAACTACGAGTACCGTGCGGAGATCATCAAGAGCTACGACTGGGACAAGGACCTCCAGGAGCTGAGCAAGCCGGACATCGTTCAGTTTCGTTCCTGGCTGCTGCAGAACCACAGCCGCGATGTGTCCAGCAAGGTGCTGACGTCCTTCCACTCGATGATCAAGGAGCTGGTAGGTCGCGGCGAGCTCTCGCAGGACATTGCGGCCGGTGTCCACGTCACGGCCTCGTCGCGCTACGACGAACCGGTGGTGATTCCGAGCGAGCGCGACATCCAGCAGCTCCTGGCGACCGCCGATCGGCTGGCGAACTCCAAGAATCTGCAGACGCAGCGGACGTGGCTGCGCTACCGGCCGATGCTCTATCTCGCCGTGGACTCCGGGATGCGCCCGCAGGAGTACCTCGCGCTGGCGCGCGCGAGCATCAGGGACAAGGGCGTCGAGGTGGACCGCGCGCTCGACGGCGGCGGCACCGAGATCAGCGTGACGAAGACCCGCGCCGGCCGGCGCTTCATCGATCTAAGCCCGGACACGCTCGATATGGTCCGGCACTACGCGCGGCATCACGCGATCGAGAACGACTACGACCTTGTGTTTCCAACGCGGACGGGCAAGTGGCAGAGCGTCAGGAACTGGCGTAGCCGCGGCTTCGCGGCAGTCTGCGAGGAGGCCGGCCTCATGGTCAAGGAGAAGATCGGGCGGCGGACAATCGAGCGACCGAAGTACAAGCCGTACGATTTGAGGCATTTCTACGCTTCGATGCTCATCGACCAGCGTGTGAATCTCAAGCGCATCCAGACGCTGATGGGCCACCGCAACATCCAGACGACTCTGAACGTCTACGGCCACCTGATTGAGCGCGTTGAGGCGCAGGAACATGCGCGCGTCAGCGTACTTTCCTGCATGAATCGCGCAACTCGTGATGAACATGTGGCAACGGTGACGTAAGTGATTGATCCCATTGATGACAAACTTGCTCGACACGCAAGGGGTCACAGGTTCAATCCCTGTACTGCCCACCACTTCTAAATCAAAGACTTAGCTGGATACTACGGAAAGAAACGGCTCGAAAGAGCCGCTTCTTGCCACAACCAGGCCGTCCGCGTAAGTCCTTGATAATCCGGCACTCTCCGAATGGGTCTGTTTGAGTCTGTGGCGAACTTGTGGCAAGACTTCCGACAACTGGCCGATTCTTCGGTCCCTTGAAGCCTGCGCAAGGGATCGCCAGATTGATGCAAATAGTTCCGTTTTCTTTTCATAGGTCGCGAATCGCGTCATGAGTCCGTCCGGCCCCGTTTGTGGCGCGTTGTGGCAAGGATTCTGACTACCGGCGTGAAGGCCGTGGCGGCATCGCCTCTAGAATGGACGCATGCGCAACCGGTCCGGGGCCGAACCAGAAGCTCTCGTCATCGATCGGGCCGCCGCGGCCGAAATTCCGTCGCAGGATGCCGTCCGCGAATGGGCCCATGGGCGGCGGGCCTTCGTCTCCAGCGTCATGAGCGAGCTCCCTGCGGAGCGGCGGGCCGCCGCCGAAGCCGCGCGCGCGATCGGCGTCGTGCCCGTGATGTTCGAGCAGTTCGGCGGCCGTGACGCCGACCCGGAGGACGCCTATCTGTCCGAAGTTGAAACCTCCGACATCTACCTGGGCATCCTCGGTCGGCGTTACGGCAAACCTCTGCCCTCGCGCTTCTCCGCAACCCATGCGGAATACCTGCATGCCGAGAAGCGGGGCCTGCGGCTGGCCGTCTGGTGCCTGCGGGCGAACGACCGCGAGGGCCATGAAGAGTCGTTCCTGAGCGAGATCCGGACGTTCCATGTCGTGCCTGAGTTCGCGACGCCGGACGATCTGCGGGCCCAGATCGAAGACAGGCTGAAGGCGATCGCCGCCGAGGACCTGGCGCCGTGGTGCAAACTCGGGAACGTGGTGTTTCGCGCAACCGAGGTCAGCGATGACGGCAGCCGCCTGCGCGTGGTCGCCCGCGTGCGCAGCGACGACGTCGCGCACGCGCTCGAAGCGATGCGCGGCGGCGGGTTCAATCACGGCGGCGAAGGCCGGTTCACCTGGTCCGGCCGGAGCCGGATGGTGCGCGTGACGTCGGTCGATACGACCACGACGTCGGCACGGTCGCGCATCGTTCGTCTGGGCCTTGAGACCCGCGAAGCCGGGCGGGACGCCATGATGGAGATGTCGGTGTCCGGATTGGGGCCGGACGATCTCACGGAGGCCGGCCTGCGCACAGCGCTGTTCGGGACGCGCCATCCCCTGGCCGATCAGCATCTGGGGTTCATGGGCGAGATCCCCGATTCGTTCGCGGCCCTGCGGGCGGCGCGGGTGTCGGATGAAATCACCCGGCCGCTGGCCGAGTTGATGTTCGCCGATGCCCTGGTCGGCAGCGGTCGCGCCGCGCGCATCACGCAGTTCAGGCTGGGCGCAGCGGTGCGCGGCGTCCGGCGGCTCGTTGCCGGCTGGCAGGCGCCGCGCCGGTATTCAAACGAGCGGCCTTCAGAGCGGCAGATCGAGGGCGATGTGCGCCTGTGAGCGGAGCGAGCCTGTGAATGTCGTTGCGAGCACGAGACGGTACGTAGGGGATGACCGGTGGAGGCTGCGCCTGTTCGAGGCCATGGCGGCCGAGACGCGCCGCGTCGCTCTGGCACTGAAGGACCCGCAGTTTTCCGCTCAGGGCGCGTGGTCTGACGACGAGTTCAGACGGCGTCTCGCGGCCATCGATGAACTGCTCGCGGATCTCCTGCACGCTCAGGCGCTCCTGGGCCGCTGGAGCACGCCGGCCATGCGCGACTCCCTCACGCTCGCGCCGAAACGCCTTTCCGACGGGGGCGGTGAAGGCGGCGGCAACACGGGCTTTCTGGCGCTGCAGTGGTATCCCGCGCTGCTGCTCTCCTACGCCGGGGGCATCGCCGCGGTATCAGCGGAATCGTACGGCGCACTGGTGGCGCTCATGCACGCGCGTGTCGAGACGTCGCGGGGCGAAAAGCGGCTGGTGGAGGCGGCGACGTCGGGCCTGGGCGATCTGCGGCAGCATTTTAAGGTGCTGCCGGGGCACGACCGTCAGTACGTGCCGTTCAGCGAGTTCCTTCACGCAAAGCTCAAGCCTGTTCTCGACGAGGCGCTCTGTCTGGGTGGGGAGTATGACCGGGCGTTCGACATGTTCGAAATGCTCTACGCCGTCGAGTTCTGCCATCAGGCAGACCGCGGCTGGGGGCCGATTGGCCGCTTTGGCTGGAAGTCCAGCCGCGGCGGGTCGAACCCGATCGGGCAGCTGATCAGTGAAGCGGCGAGCGCCGGCAAGGAGTGGGCGCCGCTCGTAGCCGGACTCTGCGGGAGTTCGCCCGAGAAGTTTGCCGAGCACGCCAAGGGCCTTGCCGAAGGCGTGGCGCGTAGCGGCATGTGGTAGCGGCGCGCTGGCTTCCCCTCCTAGTGGGTGATCAGCGTCCCTGCCGACTCCAAAGCCGCCTCGTCGGTGAGCCCCGTAATGCCCAGAAGCGTGGCGATCGTCACGAAGCTGTCGCCCCCGCCGTCGGCGTCGATCTTCAGAACGCTGTCCGAGCCGCTGTCCTCGATCTTCACGAAATCAAGCAGGCTATCGACGCCATAGTCGTAGACCCCGTCCAGGATGTCAGCGATGTCGATCTTGTCGGTGTCGCCGGTGCTGAAGTCGGAGATCGTATCGACGTTGTTGAAGGCCGTGGCCGCCTCGAACACGAACGTGTCCGCACCGCCATTGCCGTAGAGCGTGTCGGCACCGTCGCCGCCGAACAGAGAGTCAGCGCCGCCGCCCCCGTTGAGGGTGTCGCCGCCCGCGGCGCCGGTCAGAACATTCGCGCCGCCGTCGCCGGTGAGGGTGTCGCCGTACGACGAGCCCAGAACGTTCTCAATGGCCGTCAGGGTATCGTTGCCGACGCTGCCGCCGGACTGTGTCCCGGACGACAGGCTGACCGTCACGCCGCTGGTGGCATCGCTGTAGTCGGCCGTGTCGGTGCCGTTGCCGCCGTCCAGCGTATCGCTCGACGCGCCGCCCTTGAGGATGTCGTTGCCTTCGCCGCCGTACAGCGTGTCGCTGCTGTTGCCACCGGCGAGAACGTCGTCGCCGTAGTAGCCATAGATGGTGTCGTTGCCATTGTTGCCGTCAATGATGTCGACGGCATTGAACCCGTGGAGCGTCTCGGCGTTGCTGGTGCCGTTCACCGCCTTGGCTGTTCCCCAGCCCACGCCGTTCAGTGTGAACGTCATGGCTGTCAGGTCAAGCGTGACGTTGCTGAACTGAATCGTTTCCACGTCGTTGTATACGTAGTCCACATCATCACGTGCCGTATCACGCACCGTGAGATAGTTGGCGTTCTCGCGATAGATGATGACGTAGTCGCTCACAGCGCCCCACAAGAAGGTGTCAGTGCCCGCTCCCCCGACGAAGGTGTCGTGTCCAAAGCCTCCAGTCAGCACGTCGTCGCCGTCGCCACCGTCGAGATAGTCGTTGTTGTTGCCGGATTCGATAACGTCGTTTCCGCCTTCACCGTAGATCGTCTGGTTGCCGACTTCGGTCTTGATGAAGTCGTTGCCGCTACCCGCGTAGATCGTGTCGTTGCCGGTGATGCCGAAGATCATGTCCACGCCGCTCGTGCCGGTGATGGCCTCTGTGGCGGTGGAGCCGAAGATCACATTCTCGTCGGCGATGAGAATGCGTCGGCTTGCGACAAGCGCCTCGACCGTAGCGAGTCCCGTCACGCCCTGCAGCTTGGCCACATCAACGAAGCTATCACCGCCGCCATTGGCATCGACCGCCAGATAGCTGTCGCTGCCCGAAACGTGGATGTAAATGAAGTCGTCGATGTCGTCGACGCCTGCCGTGTAGCTCGACATCAGACTGGTGATGTCGATCATGTCGTAGTACGTTGAGCCTGTGCCGAAGTCGGTGATGACATCGGTGTTGTTAAAGGCGCTGGCCGCTTCGAAGACGAACACGTTGTAGCCATCCGTGCCGCCGCCGCTGCCGAGACCAGACAACGTGTCCAGCCCGTCACCACCGTAGATGATGTCGCTGTCCGTCTGTCCCTCGAGGGTGTCCGCGCCATCACCGCCATAGAGAACATCATTGTGGGAGTTGCCGCGGATGGTGTCATTGCCAGCCTCTCCGTAGATGACGTCATTGCCGTCGCCGCCCTGAACGTTGGTGTCGTTGCCGTCGCCGGCATAAATCAGATCGTTCCCGTCATCTCCGTAAATATTGTCAGCGCTGCCCCAGCCATAAATGATGTCGTCGCCATCGTTGCCACGAAGATCGTCATTGCCGGCATTGCCGTAGACCGTGTCGTTGCCGTCACCGCCGCTAAGGTTGTCGGAATTACCAAGACCATAGATCGTGTCGTCACCGGCGCCGCCGTTGATGGTGTTCACCAGGGTGGACCCGGTCAGCGTGTCGTTGTAGGCAGACCCGATGATGTTCTCGATGCCAGAGAGCGTGTCGGTCCCGCCCGAGCCATCACTGGCCGTACCAGCACTCAGATCGACCGTCACGCCAGACACGGCGGCGCTGTAATCGACTGTGTCCCAGTTCGCACCACCGGTCAGGGTGTCGTTACCGGCCCCGCCGACGAGCGTGTCGTTGCCACTGCCGCCATCGAGGGTGTTGGCGCCGGCATCGCCCGTGATCGTGTCGTTGTTGGAGGAGCCGGTCACGTTCTCGAAGCCTGTCAGCGTGTCGGTTCCATCGCCCGTGGCAGTTCCGGCAGCCAGGCTGACCGTCACAGCCGAGGCGCCCGCGAAGGTCACGGTGTCCGTTCCGTTGCCGCCGATCAGCGTGTCGTTGCCGGTGCTGCCCTTGATCACGTCGTTGCCGCCGCCGCCATCGATGACGTTGCCGCCGGTGTCGCCCGTCAGGGTGTCGTTGTAGGCCGAGCCCGTCAGATTCTCGAAGCCGGAGACTGTGTCCGTCCCGGCGCCTGCGGTGTTTTGGGCGGATGTCGTTGCCAGGTTGACGGTCACGGCCGAGGAGGCGTGAGCGTAGGACAGGGTGTCCGTGCCCAGGCCGCCGACGAGGGTGTCGTTGCCAGCGGCGCCTTCGATGACGTTGTCACCGGAATCGCCCGTGATGCTGTCGGCACCGGCCGAGCCGATGACGTTCTCGATCGCGACCAGGGTGTCGCTGCTGCCGTCGCCGTCGGTGCTGGTGGAACTCGTGGACAGATTGACCGTCACGGCGGACGCCGCCGCGCGGTAGTCGATGGTATCGGCACCGTCACCGCCATCGAGCGTGTCGCTCCCCGCGGCCCCGACGAGGACGTCGTCCCCGTCTCCGCCGCTCAGGGTGTTGGCAGCAGAGCTGCCCGTGAGCGTGTCGTTGTGGGCAGAGCCCTCCAAATTCTCGAAACCGGAGAGCGTATCGATGCCCGCGCCGCCGGTGGCCTGGGCTGAGCCCGTGGCCAGACTGACGGTCACGCCGGCCGATGCGCCTGCGTAGGATGCGGTGTCGGTGCCCGACCCGCCCGTGAGCGTGTCGTTGCCGGACCCGCCCCTGATCGTGTCGTTGCCGTCGCCGCCATCGATGACATTGTCCGCAGCGTTACCCGTGATGTCGTCGTTGCCAGACCCGCCGACGACGTTCTCCACATTGACGATCTGGTCCGTGTCGATCTCGCTGCCCGTGGCCTGGTCGCTTGCAGCCGAGAGATCGACGGTAACGCCCGCCGTGGTGCTGCTGTACACCACCGTGTCAATGTCGGCGCCACCGTCGAGTTCGTCATCACCAGAGCCGCCATCGAGGGCATCGTTGCCGACGCCTCCAACAATGAGGTCATCGCCTGCGTCACCGGCGATATCGTCATCGCCCGCGCCGCCATGAATGGCGTCGTGGCCGCCACCACCGTCTATATCGTCATTCCCGGCAAGTCCGATCAGGGTTTCGTCGCCGCCGCCGCCGGCAATCAGATCGTTACTGGACGTGCCGTAGATCCAGGAGGCATAGCTGGGCAGATCGGCCACAAAGCCGTCATCAAAGCTGATTCTTTCGACCCGATTGGCAGTTACGTAGTGCCGCAGATAAGGCAGCGTTATCTCGTCAACCGATGCGGTAATCGTAATCTTCGTGCCGTACGTCCCATCATCGGCAAAGGTCAGATCCCCAACCGTGACACCGCCCATGATGTGGAGCGTGTCGTTGCCGTGCCCGTCGGCCACGCTGTCGAGTCCGCCGAAGTAGTGGAAGATGTCGTTGCCGCCGCCGCCATCGTAGCTGTCATTGCCCCGTGTCGTGTCGTCGCCGTACAGGATGTCGTCGTCCTCACCGCCCCAGACGTTGTCATTGCCGTTCCCGCCGTAGATGACGTCGTCGCCATAACCGCCG
Organism: Acidobacteria bacterium SCN 69-37; assembly: GCA_001724025.1. Taxonomy (GTDB): domain Bacteria; phylum Acidobacteriota; class Vicinamibacteria; order Vicinamibacterales; family SCN-69-37; genus SCN-69-37. The sequence goes on from MEDJ01000009.1 coordinate 559,478, forward strand.
GACAGCGTGTCATTACCGGCATAGCCGTAGATCAGGTCGTCCGTGCTGGCATCGCCATACGTCACGTCGTAGATGCCGTCGTCGCCGGATGTGCCGCGCGTTTCGATCTCCATGGACAGGACATCCCACGTCGTACTGTCAGCAAACACGACAGTTTCCAGATTGGAGGACGTGCTGTAGAAATGGTTGTAGATGCTGAGCTTGTTGCCGTTGCTGTCCTCCAGAACAAGAGAGGCATCGTTGCTCGACGATCCATCGCGATAGATGGAGACAGATCCCGGGGTAATCCCGGCGCGGAACCGCACCGTGTCATCGGCACCCGAATACATGTTGGCCGTGTCCTGCCCGGCCGAGAACCAGATGGTGTTCTCACCTGCGCCTGTATTGATGGTGTCGTTTCCGGCGCGGCCGTCGAAGCTGTGAACCGTCGTGTCGCCGCCGTAATAGAGCACCGCCGAGAGCGTGTCGTTCCCGCTGGTGCCCCAGGTCTCGACGAGCATATCCGCCATGTTGACGCTGGTCTCAGACTCCAAGAAGTAGAGCGTTTCGACCACAGTTCCTGAGCTATAGTCGATCTGATAGGGCATTTCGATCTGGCCGAGACCCTGCACCGTCAGCGTCAGCTTCGTTCCCGTACGGATAAAGGCGATGTCGCCGACACCGTATCCTTCCGGAAGGACGATCGTGTCACTGCCGCCGGTGTCGTAAATTACGTCGAACCCAGGAGACGCGATGTACGTGTCGTCTCCATCTCCTCCGTTGAGAGCGTCATTGCCGACTCCGCCATCAAGCGTATCCGCCAAAGCGCCGCCGAATATTGTGTCGTTCCCGCCAAGACCATAGATCGTGTTTTCGATGTGATGATCGGTAAAGTAGGCGTAGTAGATCCAGTCGCTGCCTTTGGTGCCGTAAGTCGTAAGCTCTGTGAATGAAGCGAAATCGAAGGTCGAGGTGTCATAGAACTGCAGGGACTCCATCATCGGCAGGTAGTAGCCGGTGGCCGCTGAGAACAGCGGAATCTCCATGGACCCGCCCCCGGCTGAGGAATCAACTGCAATGAGAAGGCTGTCGTAGGTCCCACCGCGCACAACGCGGGCAAAGGTCAGATCCTCGATCGCAATTCCGTCGGGCACATGGACGGCGTCCGTGCCACTGCTGCCGATGGCAGACTCGTCGTACACATCGTCCGCGCCGGCTGTGAAGGTATAGGTGTCGTCGCCGCTACCGCCGTACAACACGTTGCCGCCGAGACCTCCGTGGAGCGCGTCATCGCCTGCGCCGCCCAGAATCGTGTCCCCATCGTCGCCGCCGTGAATCGTGTCGTTGCCGTTGCCGCCATCTATCGTGTCCCGTCCCTGACCGCCATTCAGCGTGTCGCCGGAGTCGTACCCGACAATGGTGTCGTCGAGAATTCCGCCAGTGAGCGTGTCTGGGCCGCTGGTGCCATACGACGTACTGCCGGTCGTGTCGCCGATCACGTAGTCCTTGATGTCGGACCAGCTCCAGCCACCGGCCGTTGCCGTGATGGCGTCGTTCATCCATCCGTTCTCAGTGCCGGACAGAGCTTCGAATCCGACCGAGAAGCGCAGGAATCCGCCGACCGCTTTCCAGAACTCATCGGCATCGGGCGCCAGGCCCGCTGCTGTCTCAAGATCTCCAATCGCGTCCTCTGACAGCGCCATCTCGCCGCCGAACTCCCCGGTCCATGCACTGTAGGTGGCATCCCCGTTCTCGAAGATGTCCTGCGCTCCAACCTGGACAAGCAGTGCTGCCTTCAGATAGCCAAACAACAGCGCATACGACTCCTCAATCTTCGCGGCTGCCTGTTCAAGGGGGTTGGGGCTGTCGTGGTTGCTGGCCTGGTAGAACTGTTCCCCGTAAAACTTCTCGAGGAACTCCAGGTGCTGCGCGTCAACGTGGATACCGCGACTCTCTGGATCGACCCCTTCAACGCCGGCCCAGGTGAACAATATTTCCTCGATGTCGGCGTTCAGACTGTCCGAATCGCCGTAGCGGGCAATCTCCCAGTTGTCGAAGAAGTCGGCAACCAGGTCCAGGAGGCCGCCCTCGCCGTTGTCCATGCTCATGGCGATGTTCAGATCGGCCAAGGCTCCGAAGCCGCGGAGGTTGGGCAACAACAGCGTACTGGCGTCCAGGTCGTAGTCGCTAGCAAAGTAGGTGTTGGCGCTGTCGTTAACAAACCAGGCATCTGCGGCCTCGATGGTGGCGCCGCCGTCGAGTGTTACGGTGGCTGTGTGCGAGATTGGGTTGCCGTCGATCTCATCTGTCGAAGCTTCTACGCTCGTGAGATCAATGCTGACGATGTCGAAATCGCCCAGCGAGTAGAGCTCGCCTTCCTGGCTGAAAGCGTCGCCGTTTTCGTCTTTCCAGATCAGTAGCGAGTCCCACGCCTCATCAAACTGGTCGATGACGTGGTCGCTGTTGGAATCAAGCAGCGCCAGCAGGGCAAAGCCGTCAACGCTGGGCGAGCCGAACAGTTCGGTCACATCGTCGATGACGCCGTTCTCGTTGATATCTCTTGCGAGCAGGCCGTCGTTATCAGCGGCAATCCAGGCCGTCTGCTCGGCGAAGCCGTCGCCGTCAAGGTCAAAGAATGTGGTCGTGGCTTCGGGATCGAACTCCGTCAGCTCCACGCCGTCGTCGTCGAGATCGATGACAATCGGCGAGTCCGTGGAGGGCGCGAACCCCCATGGGGTTTTCGCGTCAGCGACAGCTGTAGGCGCAGCATGAGCGGAGTTGGGCCATGTAGGTGCCAGATCTTCCAGGCCAATGCCTGGGAAGCCTGTCCATGACGGAAAGCCGCCAATATCGAGCGTTGGAAATTGATCAGGAAACCGATTGTGCAAATCTTCCCAGAAGTCTGCCTTGGGAACACCGCCGACATAGTCTGGAACATCGTTGATGTAGTTCCACCCTTGTTCGAAGGTGTAGGGAATGTTAGCGACTGGTGACGTTGGGCCGAAGAGGCTGGCGACGATCACCACAGAAATTGCATCCTTGACGCCTTGCGGCCAGTCGGGATGGGCTTGTACTTGTCTGATTTGCTCCAGTGTGTGCACTGCTGTGCCGAATGCGCTGGCGTTCCCGATCGCCTTCACGATTCCTGACGTTCCCGGCGGGTGGCCATTGATCGTATTGTCCAACCACTCTACGAGTGCTAGCCCGACGGTCATCTGAGGTTCCCTTGCTGCGGTGGTGAACTGTTGCTGTCGCCGCCCGCACCGGCGTTTGGCGGGTTGATGTTCACTGGAAGACCAGGCTCGCCGCTGGCGTTCTGTTTGGCGAGAAATGCCTGCGCCGCCGCGTGTCCCTGTTCAGCTGCCTTTCGAAACCACGAGAGAGAGCCGACCTGGTCCTTGGGCACTTGCGAATGCGGGTTGCCGGAGTAGAGACCCAGGCCGACGACATACTGCGCGTCAGCGGTGCCGTTTACCGCGTCGAGCACGCAGGCGTTGAACACGTTGTAGTCGCGGAAGCGAACCCGCTCATCGGGAACGTTCGAACACTGCTCATGGGCCTGGCTCAGCAGGGCCTGGGCAGCCTTGTGGCCCATGCCGGCAGAAAGCGTTGCCCAATGGGCGGCCTCCAGAGATGTCGCCAGCGTGTTTGAGCCTCGCGCGTACATGATGGCGAGGCCATACATTCCTTGTGGGTCGTTGCGCTCTGCGGCTGCTTTGAACCACTTCAGCGCTTCGGCATTGTTCTGCGGGAGTCCGCCGCTACCGTTGAGGTAGCACTCGCCAAGGCCGACCGCTGCCCTCGGTACAGCCTTGGGCGCCGCTTGAGCGTACAGGCGGCAGGCCTTATCGATGTTCTTCTCGGTACCCTCGCCAAACTGATAAGAGACTGCAAGCATGGCCTCCGCGTGTGCGTGTCCGCTCGCAGCAGCCTTGTTCAACCAGATAAATGACCGGGCATTGTCTCTTGCTGTGCCCATGCCTTCGTGGAACATGACGGCAGCCTTGAACTGGGCTTCGGGAAGGCCGGACTCTGCGGCCTTGAGGTACCAGATAAGAGCCTGGGCCTCATCTTTCGTGGCACCGTTTCCCGTGCGATACATCTCCGCGACCGCGATTTGAGCAGAGGCATCGCCGTCTGTTGCGCGCGATAGATAGTTGTCGAACGTGGGCGCAGTGGAGCGCGAAGGAAGTTTTCCAGAGGCCGCCAGAAAGTAGACGGCTGAGAACGCGCCGACGATCGTGAGCAGAATGACGAGAAGAATGCCTGTTCGACTGCGCTGCGGTCTGGTCGTTGTCATTGCTCACCACTCTGTTGGTCGCTGCAGATCTTCCACTCCGGAGCGAGTGGAGGATCGACTTTGAGCCACCCTAGATTGAGTCGGGGCTTGTGTACAGAGGTAACCGGCGAAACAAGATTGCGAAGTTCGACGCGCGGTTCGGGGCACATGCTGTCGGCGGTAGACAGAATCGCGACGAGCACTTTCTGAAGAGCGAGTGGCGCGTCAGGCAGGGAACGCCGCTGGCGATCGGATGGCGCCATCCTCGCGGCCAGTCCGGCCCGGAACGGGGGTTCCTGTAGAGCGCCGGCTGGCCGGCCAGCGGCCGGATTCTATTCTTCGTCCTCGCTCGCGGCCGGTTTGGCCTTGCGCGTCGGGGCGGGCTTCTCGACCGGTCGGAAGCCGACAATGCGCTCAACGCTGAGCTGCGGGTGGGTCTGGTCGTAGAACGCGGCGATCATGGCGGGGCTCGTGCGCGCCCATTTCGCGATATCGCGGTAGTCGGGGTTGGGTCCGAGTTCGAGCCGCAATGAAATCCCCGTCTGGCGCAGGCTCTTGGAGTCCCTGGTGCGGCCTTCCTTGTCGTAGCGCAGGCCGGCCTTGTCGAGCAGCTCTTTCATGCCCTCGCGGTGGTTTTCGATGAAGAGCGGATCGTCCGGTTTGGCCTCAGGCCGGGCGGCCTTCATCGCCTTGAAGGCGCTGACCGCCCCGAACATGCCGTAGCCGTCTTCACGGTGGCCGCCCCGCGCGTGCTTGCCGAGCACGCGCATGTGGACGGCTTCTGTCTGGTCCTTGTCGCCCAGGCGGATCAGTTCGCAGTCGCGCCAGCGCAGCGAATAGGCCTCGCCCACGCGCAGCGCGGCGCCCACCGAGATCAGCATGAACCAGTAGAGCTCCTGCCGCTGGCGCTGCGTGCGCGGGTTCAGGCCCGGCTCGCTGATCCGGGCCTTGCCGAGCTTGCGCAGCTTCACCCACTGCTCATGGTCGAGGAACGGGCGTGGGTTCGGGACCACCTCCCAGGCCTCGCCCCGGAATGAGGGGAAGGCCGGTATGGTCTCGATGCACTTCTCGATCTCCTTGGCGTGCCGCAGGACAAGGCGCACGAAATCCATGTCCTTCTTGAGCGTGGCGGGGCGCACGGGCTTGCCGTCGCGCGTCTTCGCCTTCGAGCGCGTCTCGCGCAGCTGCAGGAGGAACCGGGCGTCGACATTGGCGACCTTGACGCCGTCGAAGTGGTCCTTCAGCAGCTGCCATTTCTGGCGGTAGTTCCGGCGCTGGCCTTCGGAGACCTCGCGCACCTGGTCGGCGTGCTCGATGAAGGCCTCGGCCAGCTCGCCGAAAGTGCGCCCGTGGATGTCCTCGCCGTGGCGCTCACGCGAGCGCAGGTCGAGAAACCAGTCGGTGGCGATCTTCGTCGCCTTGTGCGCGTTGCTCTCGCCGGTCGATTTGCGGACCAGCCTGCCCTGGATGAAGGTGCGGGCGGAGATGACGGCCGCGCCGTTGCGGCGCTCCAGCCGCAGCTTGCCGTCATAGAGCTTCGCGACGACTTCCGTGGTCTGCCGGCGGGTGTCTCCAGCCATGCGCGGAATCATCGCGCAGGCGCCATTCTGTGGTCAAGCTTGGTCAACAACAACAGGCGTCAATACTCTCGTATTCATTCAGTGTTTTTGAATACGGAGAAGCTTGAGGGGCTGGCGGGAGCAATCTCGTGGAGGTTCGAGTCCTCTCTTCCGCACCAACTATAGGAAAGGCCCGAGAAATCGGGCCTTTTCGCTTTTCAGCTCACGAATAGCTAACGGACGGCTAACGACGGCCGATTGGCATGCTAGACTCCGCGCCTTCGGAAAGGGATTGGCCTGATGCGTCACGGACTTCTGAATCGCTATCGCGTTTCGGTCGCAGCCCTCGTGCTCGGTGCTGCGTTCTCGTTCGCCTGCAATGCCCTCCGCCCGGCGACAAACGCCTCATGTCCGGCCTCGGTGCCTGTCTCCCTGCCTGATGACGCTTCGGGCGAAGCTCTCGCGAACGTCGATATCTTTTCCGTCTCGAATTTTCAAGAAGTGCTGGGTGAAACAGGCGTGGCTAGCGCGCTCGCCCTAATGCTCTCTTCACTGCACTACGACGTCCGACTCGACAACGTGTCCTCGCCGTCCGAAGACGCCCGCCTCTGTCAAGCATGGCGGGAATTTGAAAGCACAGCCGGCCTCAAAACGGATGGGATCGTGACCTTTTCCGAAATGGGTCGCCTCGGCGAATTGGTAGACCAACTGTCAGCCAAGAGCGTGACCATGCCGACCAAGTTCCTTAGCGATTCCGGGGATGGCATCTTCGTCACTGGAACATGGGTCATGCAGGGCGACCAGATCGCCGATCCACTGAACGCAAACGAGATTCTCTGCGACCGTTCAAGTTGCACGGAACACTCCGCCCGGTTAATCGGCGGGACCACACTGATGATGGACAGCAGAGCGTTCAGGGTGACCCGCTGGACGAACGAGGAAGTTGAGGCGACCTCGGGCACGGCGTGCCGAATAGTCCGGCTCCTCATCAACCGGCGAACTCAACAGGTATCGGAAATCGCGACGGACCGAACCAGCGAGGGCTGCCCAGTCATTGGCGCTCTGGGAAAGCCGAGAGTCTCGACTCTTGAGGACGGTCTTAAAGTGAGCCTCGACTACGGCCGGGCACGGCGCGATGAAGCACGTTCGGCGATGTCCCAGCAGGCGCGCGACATAGTCAAGCGGGTCACGGAGCCCCCAGAGTCGGCTCCGTCCACAGGGCGCGACTGACGGTTCTATGCCCCCTTGGCTACTCTCCGTCTGGCCGCACTCCCCCGGCGAATGGTGGACCGCGATCGGCGTAGTGGTTGCCGTCACGGCCATCATGGTCTCGACTGCGGCGATTCTAGTAGCTCGTCGAACGGCCTCAAGGCAGAACGAACTACACGCACGAATGCTGGAACTTGAGACTGCGCGGGAACGGGACCGGATTCGACAGACTCGTAGTGCCGAGCTGCGGGCCTCGATACAGCGCGAAGAACCACACTGGAAAGAAGCGCGCCTAGCGGACACGGGACCACGGCATTCGCTCGTCGTCCGAAACTACGGAGCCGTGACAGCGCGAGACGTGCGCGTGCTGCTCGACGGACGACCGGCCCTCGAACATTCACTTGTGCTGCGCGGCGAGCACGACATCACGGTCCTTGGTCCGGGCGCTGATTTTGGCTACGTCTTGGCCGTGACGTTCAGCAGCGCCAGAGTTCTCGGTGCTCGAATCGAGTGGCAGGACGATTCGGGCGAATCTCGTCGAGCTTGGGAATCACAGCTTAAAGTCTAGGGCGCGCTCGCGAGAACGGCGGGCGGTGCGCTTGATCCGATCCGGTGGACGGTTTAGCTACGCGGCTTGAGTCAGCCGCCGCTCGTACGCGGCCGGACTCATGCGGCCGGCGGCCGAGTGCCGCCGACGCTGGTTATAGAACACTTCGATGTAGTCGAACAACTCCATCTTCGCGTCGCCGTGACTGGCGAACCGCTCGCCGATCTCGCTCTTGACCGTCGAGAAGAACGCTTCGACGACGGCGTTGTCGTAGCAGTTGCCGCGACGACTCATGCTGCAGGTGATGCCGTACGCGGTCAGGACGTCTTGGTAGTCCTCACTGGCGTAGGTTGAGCCCTGATCGGAGTGGTGGAGCAAGCCGAGACCTGGGCACCGCCGCTTCACCGCCATCTCGAGCGCCTTG
>MEDJ01000010.1:0-75343 GCA_001724025.1 Acidobacteria bacterium SCN 69-37
TTCATATGAGTCTCCGACAGATCTGCGAATCTTGTAGCAGTCGAACGCTATGGAGTCCTATTGCCCCAGATAATGGTGTCGCCTCGGACTTCGCCGTTGCGGTTGCCCCAGATGATGGTGTTGCCGCCGACGCCGCCACCGTCACGGTTGCCCCAGATGATGGTGTTGCCGCCGACGCCGCCACCGTCACGGTTGCCCCAGATGATGGTGTTGCCGCCGACGCCGCCACCGTCGCGGTTGCCCCAGATGATGGTCGAGCCCCATACGAGAGAGTCCGCCTCACCGCCGTCGTCGCCACGGCCGCTCCAGACAATGGTGTTGCTGTCGAGGCCGCCGCGACGGTCGCCATACGTGCCGGAACTGCCGAAGGCAATCTCGGACGCCGTCAGCACTTCGCCTCCGAACTGGACGGCCACGGGGGCGTCGGCCACGTGGCGGCTCTGCACGAGCGCGGCCGCCAGCGGGACGTTGAGGCTGCCGGCGCCCTGCTCGATGATGCCGAAGTCATCTAGGCGCTGAGCCGTGAACTGCAGCGCAAATTTCACCTCGGCGGGGGTCAGCCGGGGCTGGAGTTGGAGCAGCTGCGCCACGGCGCCTGACGTCACGGCCGTCGCCATGCTCGATCCCGACAGCACCAGGTAGCTCCCGCCGCTGTCGCCAACCAGGCGCCGGCTGGGGTAGTTCTCCCAGAGATAGCTGCCCTCCGCGCCGGCCGACACGATCGCATTGCCCGGCGCCACGAGGTCGGGCTTGATCATCCAGGTCGACTGGTCATCGGGATTGCCCACGGGGCCACGCGAGCTGAACGTCGCCACGCCGTCGTCGGCCCTGGCTACGGTCCCCTTGGTATTGACCGCGCCGACCGTCAACGCCCCGGGCGTGAAGCCTGGCGACACGATCATGCCGATGACCGGCGTGCCGTCCTCCGTCTTGCCGAGGTTGCCCGCTGAGGCCACCACGACGATGCCCGCGCGCACGAGCCGCTCGACCATCCGACCCAGCGGATCGTCCCGGTAGTCGTTCGTCGTCGCGTGACCGAGTGAGAGATTGACGACGCGAATCTTGTGCGTGTGGCGGTTGGCCAGCACCCACTCGAGCCCGGCCAGCACGTCCGACACGTTGCCCGTGCCGTCGGCCCCGAGCACCTTCACGCTGACCAACTCGGCTCCGGGCGCCATGCCGACATACTGCGACCCCTCGGCCGTCCGGCTGCCCGCGCCGCTGCCGGCGATGATGCCGGCCACGTGCGTGCCGTGACCGTAGGCGTCGTTCGGGTCGCCGCCGCCCGTCACGTCGACGGCCAGCCGTACGCGCCGCGCCAGGTCGGCGTGCGGCGCAATGCCGGAGTCGAGCACGGCCACGCCCACGCCGGCGCCGGTCAGGCCGCCGAACCGCGTGCCGCGGGCCTCGTCGCCCCAGAGCAGGCTCGCCCCCGTCGACTGCGTGCTCACCGCCATCGTGCTGACGACCACGTCGTCGGCTGCCAGGGACGTGAGGTTGGCGTCGCCCGCCAGGCGCGTCACCTGGGCGGCATCGCCGGCCAGCGCCGCGCCCATCCCGAGACGGCGCTCGACACGCAGGCCGTAGGTCCGCGCCAGCCGGTCCACTTCGGCCTGCGGCGCTTCGACCACCACCCGCATCGTTCCGCCCTCGGCCAGTTGCCTGGCGAGGTCCCGACTCATGCGCGCCCGGTGCTGGGCGGCCGCATCGAGCGGCGTGAAGACGGTCAGCACGCCGGCGGCCAGCAGGCCAACCAGTGCTGTCCGGCGCGCGAACGAAACGAAGCGAAGCGATGCAGTCATAGGAGTTCCCGTGTCCCGCGGGCCAGGCACACCGCGTGCGGCCGTCGGCTGAGACGTCTTCAAGGCACGTCGTATGCCAGCCCAGCCACCCCGCCACAGGCGGGCACAGCTGTAACCGGCACCAAACACTCGACTTGTGGTCGAGTCTTACAAAAACGCGCGACCGTTTCTAAAAACGAGATGACGATGCCAGAACGGGTATTCGATGTTGCGTCCGGACCCTGGCTGAGGTGCCGAACGAGCCGATTAGTACACGATTAATGCCAATTTTGAAAGTCATATTTCAGTAATGTCATTGGCAATAGGGTTAAGTTGCACGCAATTGCGCTGTCTGTCACGGTTTATCTGGCGTCACAGCAGCCATGCGCGAGCAACGAGACTGTCATCTCTTGTGGGTGAAATTACATTTTTATGGTCTGCCACAGGACGCCCGCAATGGCGAACCGACAGTGCTGGCTGCGGCAGACGAAATCGTAAGCAACCGGAAGAACATCGGCCTCTGTTCCTCCGCCGCAAATCAAGGCACAATCGCCTCACCCCACCGCCGTGCGCCTCGCCAACAGTGCGGCGCGGGCTACCCAATAAAGGGAGAGAAGCGCACGATGTCACTGCCGTCCACATCCCGTCTCCTGCTCGGCCCCGGGCCGTCACCCGTATCCCCTCGCGTCCTGGAGGCCCTCAGTGCCCCCCAACGGTCGCACCTCGACCCCGAACTCGTCGTTCTGCTCGACGACATCCGCGCGCGGCTGCAGCGCGTGTTCCGCGCGAGCCCTGACAGCGAGACGCTCGCGATTTCGGGCACCGGATCCTCGGGGCTCGAGGCCGTGGTCGCCAACCTGACCGAACCCGGCCGGCGGGCGCTCGTCATCGTCACGGGCTATTTCGGGGATCGCCTCGCCGGTGTCCTGACGCGGTATGGTGCGACTGTCGACCGACTCGAGGGGGAGTGGGGGCGCGCCATCGATCCCGCCCGCGTCGAACAGGCTCTGACTGCGAAGACCTACGACCTCGTGGGCCTCGTGCACGCCGAGACGTCGACGGGGGTGTGTAACCCGGTGCCGGAGATTGCCAGGCTCGTGCGCGCACACGATGCCCTCCTGATCGTCGACGCCGTCACGTCGCTCGGCGCACTGCCGCTCGAGGTCGAGGCCTGGGGGATCGATGCGTGCTTCTCATGCTCGCAGAAGGGGCTCGGCGCGCCTTCAGGCCTCGCGCCCGTCGTGTTCTCGCCGCGCGCGCTGGCCCGGAAGGTTTCGTGCCGCAGTTTCTACCTGGATCTGGATCTGCTGCTCGACTACTGGGTGCGGCGCAAGTACCACCACACGATTTCCGCGCCGTTGATTTACGCACTGGCCGAGGCCCTGGCCGAGGTCGAGGACGAAGGGCTCGAGGCGCGCTGGGCACGGCATCGTCGCGTGCACGAGACGTTCGTCGACGCGGTGGCCGGCCTCGGCCTGGCGTTGCTGCCGCCGCCGGCCGAACGGCTCTGGAGTCTCAACACCGTCCGCGTGCCGGCAGGGGCCGATGACGCCGCCGTGCGCCGGACCCTGTTGGAGCAGGACAATATCGAGATTGGCGCCGGCCTGGGGCCGCTCGCGGGCCAGGTTTTCCGCATCGGCCTGATGGGCACCGGCGCGACGACCGAGAACGTCTCGCGCCTGGTCGAGGCCCTCGGTCGCGCCCTGAACGTGTCACGCGCATGAACGCCCTCGTCCGCCTGCTGCTCGTCGTTGCCCTGGCCTGGGGCTGCGCCACCAATCCCGCCACCGGGCGCCGGCAACTGATGCTGATGTCCGAGGCCGAAGAGATTCAGGTGGGACGGAAGTCGGACGCGGAGATCCGCCAGCAGATGGGGCTCTACGATGATCCCGATCTGCAGGCCTACGTGCGGGCGGTCGGCACGAAACTCGCGACGGCCTCGCACCGGCCCGATCTGCCGTGGACGTTCGCCGTCGTCGACGAGCCGGCGGTCAACGCCTTCGCAGTGCCGGGCGGCTTCATCTACATCACGCGCGGCATCCTGCCGTTCCTGCGCGACGAAGCCGAACTGGCCGGTGTGCTCGGCCACGAGGTGGGGCACGTCGACGCGCGTCATTCCGCCGAGGCCTATTCCCGGCAGCTTGGGGCTGGCGTCGGCCTGGCCATTGCCGGCGTGCTGGCGCCGAGCACGCAGCCGATCCAGGGGGTGGCCGGGGCCGGGCTCGGGGTGCTGTTCCTGCGGTACGGCCGCGAGGCCGAACTCGAGTCCGACAGGCTCGGCGTCGGCTATGCGGCCAGCCAGGGCTGGGATCCACACGGTGTGCCCGGCATGCTGTCGACGCTCGCCCGCCTCGATGCGGCCAGCGGATCGAGCCGCGGCGTGCCCAACTGGGCGCTGACCCACCCTCCAGCCGCCGACCGCGTCGCGCGCGTGCAGGAGGCCGTGGCCGCCGCGCCCATCAGTTCCGGGCTGACGAACGCGTCGACACTCGATCGGCACCTCGATGGTCTCGTGTTCGGTGACAGTCGTGAAAAGGGCATCGTGCGCGGCAGCGAATTCCTGCACCCGGTGCTGCGGTTTGCCGTGCGCTTTCCTGAAGGCTGGCAGGTGAGCAACGGCGAGACGCAGGTCTCGGCACGACGAGACGGCCAGGGCAACAGCGTGATGCTGCTCGAACTCGTGCAGGGGACTGGACCTGTGCGGCAGGTGGCGTCCGATCAAATGACGAAGGCCGGCTGGCGCGAGACGGACGGCGAGGCGGCGCGGATCAACGGACTCGATGCGTACGTCGGTACGTATCAGGGCACGATCGAGAATACGGCCGTGACGCTCCACGCCGCGCACGTGCGCGCGGGGACGCAGACCTACGTCATCGCGGGCGTGGCCCCGAGCCAGGAGTTTGCCGCGTCGGCCGGCCTGTTCGAAGCGTCGATCCGGAGCTTCCGCACCCTGACGCAGGCCGAGGCCGACCGCATCCAGCCGAGCCGCGTCGATTTCCGCGTGGCGCGCGGCGGCGATACGTGGGAGTCACTGGCCCGGGACCTCGGACGCGGCATCATCTCGGCATCGTCGCTGGCCATCATGAACGGTCGTGACGCGTCGGTGTCGCCCCGCACGGGCGAGCGCCTTCGCGTCGTCGTCGGCGGGTGAGACGCGTGGCCCGGCGTCGCTCTTCCCGCGGGGCGCTCGTCTTCCGCATCGTCATCGGCAGCCTCGCCATCGTCTACGCGTGCGCGGCGTACAGTTGGCTCATGCTGCCCGACGTCCGACCGCTGATCGCCGATCCGCCGGCGCGGACGGCGTTCATGGACCTGCGCGCCACCGAAGCGCGCGCTGCCGACCGTCCGATCCGCGAAGAACGGCGATGGCTGGCGTTCAATCGGATCGCTCCCACCCTTCGTCGCGCCGTACTCGTGGCTGAAGACGATGCGTTCTGGGACCACGACGGCGTGGACTACCGTGAACTGCGTGCCTCGTTCGAAGCGAGCCTCGAGGACGGCACGGCGATGCGCGGGGCCTCGACTATCACGCAGCAACTGGCGAAGAACCTGTATCTGTCGCCGTCGCGTAATCCGTGGCGGAAGGTGGTCGAACTGATGCTGACGCGGCGCCTCGAGGCCGAGTTGTCGAAGACGCGCATCCTCGAGCTCTATCTCAACGTGGTCGAGTGGGGCGACGGCCTCTGGGGGGCCGAGGCGGCCGCGCGCGCGTACTTCGGGCAGTCGGCGTCGTCGCTCTCGGCATCGCAGGCGGCGCTGATGGCCGGGGCCCTGATCAATCCCCGCATCTATTCGCCGGCCAGCCCCAACAGGCGACTGGTCGCGCGTCAGCGCATCATTCTTGGACGGATGAGCCGCGGGGTCGCGGCACCGGCTCCGCCATCGCTCCCCGCGTCCACAGACGGGCCGTCTGACAGGTCACTGCCGGTTGGCGCGCCGCCGCGCGCGCCGATACCAACCGATCCGGCGGATCTGCTCCGGCCGCCGGCTGCGACAGACGTCGAACGCGAACCCTGAAATTGCTCAGGACGCGGGTGGCATCGTCAGCGCCAGCCGCCTGGCGCCGAGCATCCGTCGTTTCCAGTAGGGCGAGTCGAAACGTTCGACGCGCACGTTCGCACCCGTGCCCGGGGCGTGCACGAACGTCCGCGCGTCCGGATCGACGACGATGCCGACGTGGGTGGCGCCGGGTCCTGTTGTCGAAAAGAACACGAGATCGCCCGAGCTGACGTGCGAACGCGCGACCTCGCGTCCGACGTGGAACTGTTCGGCCACGGTGCGCGGCATGTCCAGGCTCGCCTGCGCGAACACGTAGCGAACGAACCCGCTGCAGTCGAACCCCGCCTGCGGAGTCGAACCGCCGAGCTGATAGCGCGCGCCCCGCAGCGCCAGGGCCGTGGCCACGATATCGGTCGTGACGGCCTCGATCTGCGGCGCTCGATGGTCGGCCCATGTCTGCGGCGGTGAGCCCGGGAAGGGGAGTGGTCGGGCGCCAATCGGCGGTGCCGAAGCGCAGGCACTCCCGCCGAGGCCGACGAAGAGCAGGAGCGCGGCGGTACGCCAGGAACTGCGGGCCAGCGCGATCATGTTCCCGTTATCGTGCCGGACCGCGGCCGGCTGCAGTCGTCAGACGTGTCGTCGCATGCCATCCGTGTAACTCTCTGATATCTGGCATGTTACCAGTGCCAGTTTCTTGACAGCTCCGGACGCTTCCAGCAGAATGCCAACAGGCCATGGAACAGACACTTCTTCTGAACGCGACTTACGAGCCGCTGAAGGTCGTCCATTGGCAGAAGGCCATCACGCTGTGGGCGCAGGGCAAGGTCGAGATTGTCTCGGTCTACGATCGTGAGATCCGGTCGGTGTCCTTCAGCATCAAGCTGCCGTCGGTCATCCGCCTGCTGCGCCGGATCCGCATCAGGCGGTCGATCGAGCACGTGCCGTTCTCCCGGGCCAACATCTACGCGCGCGACGACCACACATGCCAGTATTGTGGCGTGTCGTTCCCGACGGGCGAATTGACGTTCGACCACGTCGTGCCCGTGGCACAAGGCGGACGGAAGGACTGGGAGAACATTGTCACCTGCTGCATCACCTGCAATCGGCGCAAGGGCGGACGGACGCCCGAGCAGGCCGGCATGCGCCTCACGCGCCCACCGCGCCGGCCCACGAAGGCGCCGGCCATCCGCATCACGTTCGGCCTGCGCAACGCGCCCGACAGCTGGCGCGACTACGTCTACTGGAACGTCGAACTCGACGAATAGGGAGGGCGCGTGACCGGGGCGGCCGTGGCGACCGTGCCGGCGTGCGCGATCCCTGGCGGGATCGTGTGCGTCACGTTCGATCCGCCGCGTCCCGTGTCATCGGCGATCCCCCAGATCAGGGTCGGCGACGCGCCGGCCCGCGTTGTCGGGGCCTCATCGCGGCATCTGCGCTTCCGCGTGCCATCGGGCACGGACGGCGGCGTGTTGCCCGTGCGTATCGAATCGGACGGCCTGGACGTCGGCACGGTGACCGTCGCGCGACCGCACGTCGACGGCCTGCACCAGGTCGACAGCCCGGCCTTCGACGGTCTCGGGCGCCTGTATGTGACCAACAGCGGATCGCGCGGCGTGAAGACGCCGGTGCCGCTGCACCGCGTGTGGCCTGACGGCCGGCGTGAACCGCTCGCCGTCGAGATCCCGAATCCCACCTCGCTTGCGCTCGGACCCGATGGGGCGATGTACGTGTCGAGCCGGTTCGAAGGGCAGGTCTATCGGCTGGCCGACGACGACACGGTGGACGTGTATGCGTCGGATCTCGGTGTGCCGACGGGGCTGGCGTTCGCCGGCGATGGCACGCTGTTCGTCGGCGACCGATCGGGCACGATCTTCCGCGTCTCGCGTGATCGCCAGGTCGACACGTTCGCGTCGCTCCCACCGAGCGTCGCCGCGTTCCACCTGGCGTTCGGGCCCGACGACCACCTGTACGTCTCGGCACCGACCTTGTCGGCGCACGATGTCGTGTACCGCATTTCGCCGGACCGGCTCGTCGACTCGTGCGGCCGCGGATTCGGCCGGCCCCAGGGCCTGGCGTTCGACCATGACGGCACGTTGTACGTGGTCGACGCCCTGGCCGGGGCGAGTGGCGTCGATCGGCTCGCCCCGTTGCCGGAGCCTCTGGCGCCTGCGCGTGTGGTGGCGGCGCCCGCCATCGTGGGACTCGCTTTCGATCCGCGCGGCGGGGTGGTCGTTGCCTCGAGCGATACGATCTGGCGGTTCGACGGGCCGCTCGGCGAGGTGCGCGGAGTGACGCGATAGAATGATCGGGACGACCCCCGATCGTCCGCCGAAGACACAGCCCATGGCGCATGAGTGGATCGCCGTTCGCGGCGCGCGTGTTCACAATCTCCGCAACATCGACGTCGACATTCCGCGCGACCGGCTGGTGGTGATCACCGGCCTGTCCGGATCCGGCAAGTCGTCGCTGGCCTTCGATGCGATCTACGCCGAAGGGCAGCGGCGCTACGTCGAGTCGCTGTCGGCCTACGCCCGGCAGTTCCTCGAGCAGATGGAGAAGCCGGACGTCGACCTGATCGACGGCCTGTCGCCCGCGATTTCGATCGAGCAGAAGACGACGGCGGCCAACCCGCGGTCGACGGTCGGGACGGTGACGGAGATCGCCGACTACCTGCGCCTGCTGTTCGCCAACATCGGCGTGCCGCACTGTCCCGTCTGCGATCGCGAAATCACCTCGCAGTCGATCGAGCGCATCATGGACATGGTGCTGCTCTATCCGCCGGACGAGCGCATCAACGTCCTGGCGCCGATCGTCCGCGGCCGCAAGGGCGAGTTCAAGAAGGAACTGGCGGCCATCCGCGCGAAGGGCTTCACGCGGGCACGCATCGACGGGCAGTTCGTCTCGCTCGACGAGGACATCGTGCTCGATCGCCGGAAGAACCACACGATCGACGTGCTCGTCGATCGGCTGATGATCCGCGACGGGGTCGAGCGGCGCGTGGCCGATTCACTCGCCCTGGCACTCTCGCTGGCCGACGACGTGGTGGTCATCAATACGATGAACGGGGGCGATCGCCTGTTCTCGCGGCGTCTGGCGTGTCCGACGTGCGGCGTGAGCGTCCCCGAGATGACGCCGCGCGCCTTCTCGTTCAACTCGCCACACGGCGCCTGCCAGACCTGTCAGGGGCTCGGTGCGGTGTACGACATCGATCCCGCGCGTGTCGTGGCCGACGAGACGCTGTCGCTGGCGGGCGGCGCGATCCGTCCGTGGGCGTCGGGCGATGCCGAGTCACGCCGTGACATGCTCGCCGGCCTGACGCAGACGTTCGGGATCGATCCCGACGTGCCCTTCGCGACACTGCCGAAGAAGCAGCGCGACCTGATCCTGCACGGCGCCGGGACGCGGCGCAGCACACCCGCCCGACGCACCACCGCGGCCCGCGATCCGTTCGGCGCGGACTTCGAGGGGGTCCTGCCGAACCTGCGGCGGCGCTTCGAGGAGGGATCCTGGGCCGATCAGGAAGCCCTCGCGCCGTACCGCGCGCTGCAGACCTGCCCGTCGTGCCACGGCGACCGCCTGCGGCCCGAGAGCCGGGCCGTCCGGGTCAAGGGGCGGCGGATGGCGGAGTACGTCACACTGCCGCTGTCGCGCGCGCTGCCGGTGTTCGACTCGCTCGACCTGACCGAACGCGAAGAGGTCATCGCCGGGCGCGTGCTGAAGGAAATTCGCGAGCGCCTGCGGTTCCTCGTCGATGTCGGCGTGGGCTACCTGACGCTCGCGCGCAGCGCCGCCACGCTCTCGGGCGGCGAGGGCCAGCGGATCCGGCTGGCGACCCAGATTGGATCGCAGTTGACGGGCGTCCTGTACGTGCTCGACGAGCCGTCGATCGGGCTGCACCAGCGCGACAATCGCCGGCTCCTGGCCACGCTCGGCCGCCTGCGCAATCTCGGCAACACCGTGCTCGTCGTCGAGCACGACGAGGAGACGATCCGCACGGCCGACTACGTCGTCGATCTGGGGCCGGGCGCGGGGGAACACGGCGGTGAGGTGATGTTCCAGGGGCCACCGCAGCAATTGCTGGCGCACCCGGGGGCATCGCTGACGGGGCAGTACCTGCGTGGCGATCGGCAGATCGAGGTGCCGGCCACGCGGCGATCGCCGGGCGCCGGCGCAATCGTGATTCGCGGCGCGTCGGCCAACAACCTGAAGGACATCGACGTGGCGTTCCCGCTGGGGACCCTCACGGCCGTGACGGGCGTGAGCGGATCGGGAAAGTCGACGCTCGTCAACGAGATCCTCTATCGCGCGCTGGCGCGGCGGCTGTATCGCGCCGTCGACGAGCCCGGAGCGCACCGCACGATCGAGGGCGTCGATCTGATCGACAAGGTCATCCAGATCGATCAGTCCCCGATCGGCCGGACGCCGCGATCGAATCCGTCGACCTACACAGGCCTGTTCACACAACTGCGCGAACTGTTCGCCATGCTGCCCGAGTCGCGGGCGCGCGGCTACAAGGCCGGGCGTTTCTCGTTCAACGTGAAGGGCGGCCGCTGCGAGACGTGCCAGGGCGACGGCGTGACGGCCATCGAGATGCACTTCCTGCCAGACGTCTACGTGACGTGCGACGGGTGCAAGGGCCGGCGCTACAACCGCGAGACGCTCGAGATCCGCTATCGCGGCCGGTCGATTGCCGACATGCTCGACCTGACCGTCGATCAGGCCGCCCCGCTGCTCGAGAGCTTTCCGGGCATGGCCGGCCGGCTGCGGACACTGCAGGACGTCGGGCTCGGGTACATCACGCTCGGGCAGTCGGCCACCACGCTGTCGGGAGGCGAGGCGCAGCGCGTGAAACTGGCCCGCGAACTGGCGCGGCGCGGGACCGGTCGCACCCTCTACATCCTCGACGAGCCCACCACGGGCCTGCACTTCGAGGACGTGCGCAAACTGCTCGACGTGCTGGGCAAACTCGTCGATCAGGGCAATACGGTCGTGGTCATCGAACACAACCTGGATGTCGTCAAGGCCGCCGACTGGATCGTCGAACTCGGCCCGGACGGCGGAGAGGACGGCGGCCAGGTCGTCGCCACCGGGCCACCGGAGCAGATTGCACTGGTAGCCGGTTCGCCGACAGGGATGTTCCTGTCGGAACTGACGGAAGGTCGTCGAGTGTCAGCTTCCTGACAGGTGTGTATCAATTGACACGGTCATTCTGTCCCTGACTGTGGCACAACTGACACGATCCATGGTGGGCACCGGGTAGTCCCTTCCGGGAACTCATTTTCTAAGTTGACTCTAATGAATGGTTTACGAGAGTATTTACCGCGGCACGTCGCCTCTGGCAGGCCACTTGCTAGGGGGTAACACCTGGGACGGATGTCGTTGATGGCGTCACAGCGAACGGTTCGCCGAACAGTCACTTGCGCCGGGATTGGTCTTCATTCCGGCCACAAGGTCACCCTCACTCTCAAGCCAGCTCCAGCCGACACCGGAATCCGATTCCAGCGTGCCGACCTGGCGGGCCTGGAAATCCCCGCGCACGTCGCGCACCTGAGCGGCCGCCAGCAACTGCAGACCGGCCTGGCCGCCGATGCCGCGTCGGTCGATACCGTCGAGCACCTGCTGGCCGCGCTGCGCAGCCTGGGCGTCGACAACGCGTACATCGAACTGAACCACCCGGAAGTGCCAATCATGGATGGCAGCGCGGCGCCCTGGGTCTACCTGATCCAGGACGCCGGCATCCGAGACCAGGGCGTGCCACGACGGATCATCCAGGTACGGCGCTCGATTCAGGTCCAGCAGGGCGACAAGCGCATCGCGCTGTATCCGTCGGATTGCTTCAAGATCACCTACACCATCAGCTTCGATCACCCGCTGCTGCGTCACCAGCAGAAGACGCTGGACCTCGACGAGCAGGTGTTCATCGACGAGATCGCGCCCGCACGGACGTTCGGCTTCCTCAAGGAGGTCGAGATGCTGCGGCAGCGCGGTATGGCGCTCGGCGGCTCGCTCGAGAACGCGATCGTGCTCGGCGAAACCGGCGTGCTGAACCCGCTGCGGTTCGACGACGAGTTCGTGCGGCACAAGATTCTCGACGTGATTGGGGACTTGGCGCTGGTGGGGTACCAGCTGCAGGGGCACCTCGTCGTGCACCGCGGTGGTCATGCGCTGCACACGGCCCTGGCGGCCGAGTTGCTGCGTCAGCGTGATGCGTGGCAGTTCGCCGATGCCCCGACGACCGAGTCGGTGAGTGTCGCCGCCGGCGTGCGCGCCACGGCCAACTGAGCGCGGTTCGCGCGCGCCGATTTTCTCTCCGCTGTGGTCTGCCTCGCCCGGGGCAGGCCGGTCCTACCGTTCCGATTCCGTCGTCCGGATCACCCGCCGGACGAGTGTCGTCATCCGCTCGTTCTCGAAGCGGTTGAAGCTCATGAACAGGCTTTCCTTCAGGTACGTCCTGAGGTCGGTCTCGTCGAGCTGATCGATCACGTACTGGAACTCGCGCGCCACTTCCTCGAAACCGTAGTCGAGGGCGTGGCGACGCATGAGATCGCGGGAGATCGCCTCGAGCACGGCCAGGACGTCGCCGTCGAGCTCGATCGGGGTACCGGAGGCGGTGGTGATCGTGCGCATGGCTAGCCTCCGAAGCTCGCCAGGGCGGTGGGGCGGTCGGCGTAGACCTCGAGGAAGTGGTGGGCCCCGGTCATCGTCAGCATCGTCTCGACGCGTTTCTGCACGCCGGCCAGCTTGAGCCGTCCGCCGGTCGCCGTGGCCTGGCGGTAGAGATCCATCAGGCAGCCGATCGTGGCGCTGTCGACGTACCCGACGGCGCCGAGATCGATCACGAGGCGCTTCTCACCGCGCGCGATCAGGTCGGCGGTTACCGTCGCGAAGTCCGCGAGGACCGGATAGGTCAGCCGCGATTCGTTCACGGTGACGATGGTCACCGGCCCGTGCTGAGCAGTCGTGACGTTCATTCCATGCCTCCTCCGGTCGCCGCGGGTCGCGGGACGGGTTGCTGAGCCTGAAGACGGCGAACCTGGCGCGCCAGTTCCAACCGGCCGCGATTGATCCGCGATTTGACGGTGCCCTCGGGCAGCTTCAGGCGCTCGGCAATCTCCAGGTACGAGAAATCCTGCAGATCGCGCAGCGTGACGGCCTCCCTGAGCGTGGGGGGCAGTTCCGCGAGCGCGGTGCGCACGAGTTCGCGCACGTCGAGCTCCTCGAGCCGGCCGTCCGGGCTGCGTTCGCGCGACCGCGGCGTGAGCGTCGAGGCGTCGACCTCGCGCGCCATCGTCTCGCGTTCCTTGCGCCGGCTGCGATAGTGGTCGATGCAGAGGTTCCGGCTGATGCTGATCAGCCACGTCTGGAAGTTGGCGCGCCTGTCGAACGTGTGGAGCGCGCGGAAGATCCGCAGGAAGATGTCCTGCGTGAGATCCTCGGCCTCGTCGTGGCGCCCGACGAACTTGTAAGCCAGGTTGAACACCTTCCGCCAATGCAGACGGACGATGTCGGCCCAGGCGTCCTGGTCGCCGGCGAGGCATCGTTCGATCAGCGCGTCGAGGACGGCGTTCGGATCGGGCGGTTCGGGAGCGATGGACGACATGCCGGGCTCGGTCGGGAACGTCCGGCATCATAACAAAGTGAGCGGCCGTCCCGGTCCGACCGCGATACAATCGGCGGTTCTGTGACTGGATTCACGCGGGTACGGGGAACATTGGTCTGTGACGAGGTCGCCCTCGACGCGATCGCGCGCGAGGTGGGGACGCCGTGCCACGTCTACAGCGCCGCGCTGCTGACCAGCCGGTTCGCCGCCCTGGAGCAGGCCATGGCCTCGGTGCCGCACCGGCTGCACTACGCGCTCAAGGCCAATTCGACGCTCGCCATCGTCCGGCACCTGCGGCAGCTGGGCGCGGCCGCCGACGTGAACTCGGCCGGCGAACTCGAGGTGGCGCTGCGCGCCGGCTTCACCCCGGATCAGATCGTCGTCACAGGCGTGGGGAAGACGCGGGCCGAACTCGCGCGTGCCGTCTCGCTCGGCGTGGCGGCGATCAATGCCGAGTCGTTCGGGGAGATCGATCGGATCGAGGCGGCCGCCATCGCCGCCGGCCGCGACGCGCGGATTGCCGTCCGCATCAACCCGGATGTCGAGGCCGGTACGCACAGACACATCTCCACGGGCGCGAGCACGACGAAGTTCGGTGTTTCGCTCGACGAAGCGCGCGTGATGATCCGCGAGGTGGCCCGGCGGCCGCGGCTGCGGATCGTCGGCCTGCACGTCCACGTCGGATCGCAGATCACCACCAGCGTGGAGCCGCTGGCGCGCGGCGCGGCCATTGTTGCCGACCTTGCGCGCGAACTGATGGCGGGCGGCGTCGCGCTCGAACACCTGGACCTGGGCGGCGGGCTGGGCATCCCGTACCGGGCCGGCCAGCCGGTCATCTCGCCGGAGGCCTACGCGGCCGCGATCCTGCCGGCCGTGCGGGAGACCGGACTCGTGATCCTGCTCGAGCCGGGCCGGTGGATCGTGGGCCCCTGCGGCGTGCTCCTTACCGAGGTCGTCGACACCAAGACGCGTGACGCCGGCACGACCTTCGTCATCGTCGATGCCGGTATGACGGACCTGATCCGTCCGGCCCTCTACGAGGCGTGGCACGAGATCGAGCCGGTCGTCTCGCGCGACGGCGCGGCCGTGCCCGTCGATGTCGTCGGGCCCGTGTGCGAGACGTCCGATACGTTCGCGTCGGCGCGCGCGCTGCCGCCCGTGGTCGTCGGCGATCTGCTGGCGATCCGCGATACGGGGGCATACGGCGCCGTGATGGCGTCCAATTACAACCGGCGTCCGCTGGCCGCCGAAGTGCTGGTCGAGGCCGGACGCTGGCGGTTGATCAGGCGCCGGCAGACGATCGACGATCTGCTCCAGTGGGAGTCCTGATGATCATCGCGTTCGAGGGGCTGGATCAGAGCGGCAAGGAAACGCAGGCGCGCCACCTGCGCACGCGGCTGCGCCAGCAGGCGCGCGTGGTGCGCGCCGTGTCGTTTCCGGACTACGAGACGCCGATCGGTCGCGAGATCCAGGAGGCACTCGCCGGCCGCCGCGAGTTCGGTCCCGAAGTGATGCAACTGCTCTACGTGGCCAACCGCTGCGAGTACAAGTCGCGGCTCGATGCCTGGCTGCGCGCCGGCGATTACGTCGTCTGCGATCGATACCGCGCGTCGAGCCTGGCCTACGGCGAGGCGATGGGGCTCGATCCGGCGTGGCTCGACCTGATCCAGCAGCCCCTGCCGCCGGCCACGCTCACGGTGCTGCTCGACATTGCTCCGGAGACGGCGGTGCAGCGCAAGCAGACGGGGCGCGATCGATTCGAGCGCGACCTCGGCCTGCTCGCCCGCGTGCGGGCCAGTTACCGCCGACAGGCGTCGGCTCCGGGCTGGGTCGTCATCGACGCGGAGCAGTCGAAGGACGACGTCAGCGAGGCCGTGATGCAGGCGGTGGCGCCGGTACTCGCGCAACCGTGAGCGCACGCACGCGGCCGACCCCTGCGTCGAGCAGCGCGCGCGTGCACCCGTCGATCGTCGCCCCTGTCGTCATCACATCGTCCACCAGCACGACCGCGCGGTTCTGGAGCCGCGCCGCCCGCACCCGGTCCCAGTCGAGCATGAACAGCGGGCGGTGGGTGAACGCGTGCGCGACGTTCGTCTGTCGCTCGCGGCGTCCGAGGCGCGCCTGCGGCGGCCCGTGCCGGATGCGCCGGATGGGATGCCAGACGTCCAGACCCAGGTGACGCGCCAGGTCGTCGGCCTGATTGAAGCCGCGCGCCATCGCCCGCCACGGGTGCAGCGGCACCGGGACGACCGCGTCGGCGTCAGCGAGCAGCGTCGCACCGGCCTCGCGCAGCAGGGCCGCCAGCGGTACGGCCAGCGTGCGGCGGCCGTCGTACTTGAACGCGTGGATGATGGCCTTGAGGGCGCCCGTGTAGGCGCCTGCACTCCGCGCGGCCTCGAAGCGCGGCGGATCGCCGAGACACGCGCGGCACAGCCGGAAGGGCGCCGCGTCAGGCGGCAGCGGATCGCCGCAGAGGTCGCAGAGCGGATCGGTCAGCCGCGACACCGACTGCCAGCACAGCGGGCAGACAGCGCCGTCGAGCGGACGGACGAGCGGAGCGCGGCACGCCGCGCAGTCGGGCGCGAGCAGCGTCCGGACGAGTGAATTCGCCGCAGTTCGCAGGAAGGGCACGCAGGCCCACAGTGCAAACGGGCTGCCGCCAATTCACGCCAGAACTCGCCTGTTTCAGCGGGCGGATTGCAGAATTTGCGATCCACCCACCGACCGGTCACGCAGGAATTTCAATCCGCTCGGCATCGCCCCACAGCCGCTCGAGCCCGTAGAACTCGCGCGTCGCCGGCGTGAAGACGTGGACGATGAAGTCGAAATAGTCGAGGAGCACCCACTCGGCGCGGATCTCGCCTTCGACGATCGTGGGCTTGATCCCGTGCGTGCCGAGCGCCGACTGGACGGCGTCGGCAATCGCCTGGACCTGGCGCGTGGTTGCGCCGGTGCAGATGAGGAAGAAGTCCGTGAAGGCCTGGCTCTTCCGGAGATCGAGGACGATCAGGTCCATGGCCTTGCGGCCGGCGGCCGCGGCGACGGCCTGCGCCACCTGGTCGGGCAGCCCGGGCGTCATGGGCGTCTTCTTGCGCGTGCGTGTGGTGCGTGTGGCGGGTGTCTTGCTCATCCTCTCGGGGCCTCCAGTGCACCGGGTGCGCGGTACAGTCCGTGACGCACAGCGTACTCCGCAACCGCGTCGGGTAGAAGGTCGTCGACGGGCGCGCCCTCGGTCAGTGCCTGCCGGAGCTCCGTCGACGAGACCGGTGCCGTGGCCGCGTCGACGAGAAAGATACCCGGCGTGGCGGTCACGGGGCAGGGCGCGTCGTGCATGCGCGCCGCCAGATCGGGCAGCGCCTCGCGAAGCGTCGCGGCCGGGAGCCCCACGCGCGATACCACGGCGAAGTGGCAGCGGTCGAGCAGGTCGGGCCAGCGATGCCACGTACGGATGTCGCGGAAGGCATCGCTGCCGGTGATGAACACGAACGTGCCGGTGCGGGCGGGCTCGATCCGTTCGATCCGATCGAGTGTGTCGATGGTGAACGACGGGCCGTCCTGATCCATTTCCGCATCGCTCACGCGCAGGCGGGCGTCACCGGCAATGGCCAGCGCGGTCATGGCAAAGCGGTGCGCCGCCGACGCCAGCGGCGGTGTCCTGTGCGGCGGCCGGCGCGCGGGAATGAACCTGACGGTCTCGAGCGACAGGGCCTCGTGCACGGCGCGCGCGACGTCGAGGTGCCCCTGATGGATTGGGTCGAACGTCCCACCGAACAGGCCGACTGCCTTCATGGCTCGGACGGGGCGTCGTCCTCGACGTCGTCGTCGAACTCGTCGGCGTCGTCGGCCTGGACGTCGGCAGCAGCGATGCGCGCCCACATGGCCTCGAGCAGGGCGGGCACTCCCTGGCCCGTCGCGGCCGAGATGGGGAAGCACGGGATGCCTCGCTGCCGCAGGTGAGCCTCGAGCCGGTGCAGGCGATCGGGATCGTCGAGAGCGTCGATCTTGTTGGCCGCGGCAAGCTGCGGTTTGCCCGCCAGCGGGGACTGGTCGTCGTCGTTCCCGGTGAAGCGGGCGAGCTCGCGGCAGATGATCTCGAAGTCGTCGACGGGATCGCGATCCGTCATCGAGGAGACATCGACGACGTGCACGAGCACCTTCGTGCGTTCGAGATGGGCCAGGAAGCGCGTGCCGAGGCCGTGGCCTTCGTGCGCTCCCTCGATCAGGCCGGGCACGTCGGCTACCACGAACGACCTGTCGTCGCTCAGGCCGACGACGCCGAGGTTCGGGGTGAGAGTGGTGAACGGATAGTCGGCAATCTTCGGCCGGGCCGCCGAAATGCGTGCGATCAGCGTGCTCTTGCCGGCATTCGGGAAGCCGACCAGGCCGACGTCAGCGAGCAGTTTCAGGCGCAGGCGCAGCGTGCGCTCTTCGCCGGGCCGGCCGGGCTCAGTGTGCCGCGGCGCGCGATTGGTGGGCGTTGCGAACGCCGCGTTCCCCCGGCCGCCGTGTCCACCGCGGGCCACGAGGACGCGGTCGCCGACCCCGACCAGATCGCCGAGCTTGATCAGGCCGTCGGGTCCTGACTCGTAGACCACGGTACCGGGCGGGACTTCGAGCTCGAGGTCCTGCCCGCTCTTGCCCGTGCAGTTCGAGCCCATGCCGTGCTGGCCGCGCTTCGCCTTGAATTCCGGGTGGAATCTGTAGGTGACGAGCGTGTTCTGGTGCGGACTGGCGACGAGCCAGATCGATCCGCCGTGGCCGCCGTCGCCGCCGCTCGGGCCGCCGCGGGGCACACGCATCTCGCGGCGGAAGGCCATGCAGCCATTCCCGCCGGCACCAGCCGTGACGTGGATGTCGACTTCGTCGACGAACATGGGAAGTGGGGAACACTAAACGCCTGCCGGGCACGGGACGCGGCCGGCAGGCGATAGGTGCGGGGGAGAGCGGGCCGGTTAGCCCTGGGTCTTCTCGACGGCCTCGGCGACCTGCACCGGGATCACGCTGATCCGGCGACCGCTCACGCCATGGTCGCTGAACTTCACGTGACCGGTCACCTTGGCAAACAGCGTGTCGTCCTTGCCGCGGCCGACGTTGTGGCCGGGAAGAAAGCGCCGCCCGCGCTGGCGTACCAGGATGGATCCGCCCGTCACGAGGTTGCCATCAAACCGCTTCACGCCGAGACGCTGCGACTGGCTGTCGCGACCGTTTCGTGAACTGCCCTGACCTTTTTTCGAAGCCATAACTCACCCTGGCGAACTGGCCGGCCGGCCACGGCCGGCCCGGATCTAGACGTTGATGCTCGTGACGCGCACGTGCGTCTGCTGCGTGCGGTGTCCACGCGTCTTCCGGAAGTGCTTACGGCGCTTCATCTTGAACACGCGGATCTTCTTCGCCTTGGCCTGGGCCTCGACGACGGCGGTGACCGACGCACCGGCCACGTACGGGGCACCGGCGACGAACTCCCCTCCGTCGGTGCCAACGAGCAGGACCTTGTCGAAGGTCACCTCGGCGCCCGGTTCGGCGTCGAGCCGATCCACGACGACCACGGCGCCCGGCGCCACCTTTTCCTGCCGACCCCCAGCCTGGACAATGGCGAACATGTGCACACGCTCCAACAGAGACGAGAACTCGATAGACCTGGCCGACCGCCCGATCTGAACCCCCAAGGCTACCATTCCAGGGCCAATCGAGGCAACCGTGACATGAGCGGACACTGGGGCCGGTCCCAGTGGGGCATCATCGATCCGGGGCTGCGCAGGGGGCCCACCCCGGTGTCGGCCCGAGAGCCTACTTCAGCAGGACGCGCGAGCCTCTGATCTTCTGGGTGCTCAACGTGTTCAGGAAGCTCGGCAGCACCTTGTCCATCAACTCGAAATAGGACGAGAGGGGCGGCGTATTCTGGCTCGTCGGGTAGAGCACTTCCTCGTGGTACGCCTCGGTGTAGAGCTGTTCGCCGGTCCGGCCGTCGATGAAGACGAAGTTGGGCGACAGCGCGTAGCCGTGCATGTCGCTGTACTCGCGGACGGTGCGATACTGCTCGATCCCCTGCTGATCGACGTACGTCTGCGGACGCGAGACCACGCCGCTGCGGCTGACTTCGTTGAAGAAGACCGTGCCGGTCACGATCAGCGGCTGCTGGTACTCGTCGCCGATCTGCTTCCAGTACGCGGCGTCCTTCAAGATTGCCGCGTGCGCTTCGAGTGCCTTTTCGTCCTCGAACCGCGCGGTCTCGTCGGTCTCCTGGCCGGGCGGCGTCAGGCCGAGGCGCTCGTCCATCTCCTCGACGAGCGGGATCACGTCGGCATCGATCACGCGCAGTTCCTGCCTGTTGCGCAGCTGGCTCCGCAGCAGGCGCGCCGTTTCGGCGTTGACGTCGATGCTCTGGCTGCCCCCGTTGAGGAAGCCCGCCACCAGCACCCGCTGGAACGCGCCAACGTCGATCTTCGCCTGGATCGGCGTCTCGACCGGGATCTCGTAGAACGAGGCGCAGCCGGCGAGCGGCCACGCCATCGCCAGGCTAGCGATCGCGACGACGGTTCTGGCGGTCATAGATTTCGCGGAACAGATCGTAGTTGTTGCGGATGTACGTATTGTTCGGCTCGACATCGAGGGCCTTCTCGTACGCCCGCCGCGCGTCGTCGAAGCGCCCGAGTTGCTCGTAGCCGACGCCGAGGTTGTTCCAGGCCGCGCTGTAGGTGGGATCGATTTCCGTGGCGCGCTCCCATCGGGACGCAGCTTCCCGCCACAGCCCGCGTTGCGCGACCACGATGCCGAACTCGACCTGCGACTTCGCGTCTGATCGGCGATCGGCCAGCAGGGGCGTGCCGACGAGTGTGACGAGGACGAACGCGATCCAGAGTCGAGTGCGCATCGCGAGGGGTTCCGGGGCTCAATATAAACCGGTACCCGGCGTTCTGTACGAGACATCCGCGGGCGTGGCAGAAACTGCGATGCGTCGCGGGGCCATCTGGCAGATTCTGCCACCTGCGTATGACGGGCGACAGACGGCACGCGGTGCGGGGACTGGCACGCCGGCTGCACGGGGGGACCCCATGGCGATCATCTCCCACGGGCGGCAGTACGACAGGGACGTCGAGAGCGCCGTGGCGGCGTCGCTGCTGCGGTGGGGCGGCGACACTCGCGCGGCGCGCGCGTACCGGGCGCTGTGGATGTCGGCCCCGGCGTCGCCGCCGGGGCTGCGGCAGCTCAGTCTCGCGCTCGAGCCGCAGCCCGATCGACGCGCGGTTGCCGAGCGGGCCGCCGCGGCACTGGCCACCCAGGCGCTGGCGCGGGCGACGGCCGCGGGCATCACGCCAATGGCCTTCGGCGACGCCGCCTATCCGGCGCGCCTGGTGCCGCTCGTCGATCCGCCAATCGTCCTCTGGGGCCTGGGCGACCCCGCGGTCCTGGCGGCGCCCGCCGTGGCCCTCGTCGGATCGCGGCGCGCCACGCCCGGTGGCCTGGCCATGGCCCGCCGCCTGGCGGGCGACCTGGCGAAGAACGGCCTGGTCATCATCAGCGGGCTCGCGCGGGGCATCGATGCGGCGGCCCACGAGGGAGCCCTCGACGCCGGGGGCCTGACGGTCGCCGTGCTCGGGTGCGGTGTCGATGTTGTGTATCCTCGACAGCATGAGGCACTCGTCCGGCGGATCGGTCAGGCCGGATGCCTCGTCTCGGAACTGCCCCCGGGAACTCCGCCGCTTCCCCGGCATTTCCCGCTGCGCAACCGGATTATCAGCGGATTGTCGCTGGCGGTCGTGGTCGTCGAGGCCGCCGAACGCAGCGGTTCACTGATCACGGCCCGGATGGCGCTGGAGCAGGGCCGGGACGTCCTGGCAGTCCCGGGCCCTGTCGTTTCCGGTTGCCATCGGGGCTGTCATGCGCTCATAAAGGATGGAGCCGGTCTCGTCGAGCATGCCGACGACGTCCTGGCGGCCCTGGGGCGACCGGGGACCCCGGTGACGGCCGCCCGGGATGGGCGGAGCGGACTGGCGGCCCACATGCCGCCGGGCGAACCGCTCTCGGTCGATGTCCTGGCCGAGCGTGCCGGCCTTGCCTCGCACGCGGCGCTGGCGGAACTCGGCCTGCTCGAACTCGACGGCACGGTGGCGCGGACCACCGGGGGCCTGTTCGTGAGGCTTGACTGACCTGTTACCTATAGAAGAAGTAGAGGCACACGGTTCATGGCAAAGGCTCTGGTGGTCGTCGAGTCGCCGGCCAAGGCGAAGACGATAAACAAATATCTGGGTCGCGATTTCAAGGTCCTGGCGTCGATGGGGCATGTCCGCGATCTGCCCAAGAGCAAGCTCGGGGTCGACGTCGAGGGCGGGTTCCAGCCCGAATACGTCGTCCTGCCCGACCGCGCGAAGGTCATCAAGGAGCTCAGGGACGCTGCGAAAGCCGCCGAGCACGTCTACGTCGCGACCGACCCTGATCGCGAGGGCGAGGCGATCGGCTGGCACCTGGTCGAGGAACTCGGCAAGGCGGACCGCAAGAAGGTCCAGCGGCTGATGTTCAACGAGATCACGAAGAAGGCCATCCTCGAGGCGGTCCAGAAGCCTGGCGTCATCGATATGCGGATGGTCGACGCGCAGCAGGCGCGCCGCGTGCTCGATCGCCTGGTCGGCTACAAGATCAGCCCGATCCTGTGGGACAAGGTCCGGCGCGGCCTGAGCGCGGGACGCGTCCAGTCAGTGGCGCTGAAGCTCATCTGCGATCGCGAGCGCGACATCGAGGCGTTCGTCCCGGAAGAGTACTGGCACGTCACGGCCGGACTGGCCGGTCCGGAACCGCCGGACTTCGAGGCCCGGCTGGTCAAGCAGGGCGATCGGACCGCGAAAATCCGCAACGAGGCCGAGGCCAAGGCCGCGCTCGCCGACCTTGAGCGCGCCGCGTTCGTGGTCTCCGCCGTCCAGACGAAGGAACGGCGCCGGCACGCTGTGCCGCCGTTCATCACGAGCAAGCTCCAGCAGGCGTCGCGCTTCCCGGTCAAGCGCACGATGATGGTGGCGCAGCAGTTGTACGAAGGCATCCAACTGCCCGACGAGGACGCGCCTGTCGGCCTGATCACCTACATGCGAACTGACTCGGTGCGCGTCGCCGACCAGGCGCTCGACGAGGTGCGCGATCACGTCGGCCAGCAGTACGGGGCGGACTACGTGCCCGCGCAGCCGAACCGCTACAAGATCAAGAGCAGCGCGCAGGATGCGCACGAGGCGATCCGGCCGACGTCGATGCGCTTTACGCCCGAGGCCGTGCGGGCACACCTGTCGCCGGACCAGTACTACCTCTACCGGCTCATCTGGAACCGCTTCGTGGCCTCGCAGATGGCGCCGGCCACCTTCGACGATACGACCGTCGACATCACGGCCGGCGACTACCTGTTCCGCGCGAAGGGATCGGTGCCGAAGTTTGCCGGCTGGCTGGCGGTCTACGGATCGGGCACAGGGGAAGCCGACGAGAGCGAGCGGACCGAGCGTCCGGCGCAGGCGAACCAGGGCACCTCAGCCGAGGCCGAGGACGAGCCGTCGTCGGGCGTGTTGCCGGCGCTGGCCGTCGGGCAGACGTTGACGGTGCGGGCGATCCGGCCGGATCAGAAGTTCACGCAGCCGCCGCCGCGGTTCAACGAGGGGTCGCTCGTCAAGGCGCTCGAGGAAAACGGCATCGGCCGCCCGAGCACCTACGCGTCGATCATCGGCGTGCTGCAGGCGCGCGACTACGTGACGAAACTCGACGGCCGGTTCCGGCCGACGATCCTGGGCCGCCGGCTCGTCGATCGCCTGCTGCACCCGGTGTTCGATGACATCCTCGACATCGAGTACACCGCGCGCATGGAAGATCAGCTCGACCAGATCGAGAAGGGCAGCGCGGACTACAAGGACACGCTGGCGGCCTTCTATCGGAAGTTCGAGCAGGATCTGTCGACAGCTGCCGAGCAGATGCCGAGCTTCAAGGAAGGCCAGCCGACAGGGCAGATCTGCGAGAAGTGCGGCCAGGGCGAGATGGTGGAGAAGGCCGGGAAGTTCGGGATCTTCCTCGCGTGCAGCCGCTATCCCGAGTGCGACAACACGCGGGAGCTCGAGCCCGCCGAGTCGGCCACGGACGAGCTCGAGGAGACGTGCGAGAACTGCGGCAAGCCGATGGTCGCCAAGCGCGGGCGGTTCGGCATGTTCCTGGCGTGTACCGGGTATCCGGACTGTAAGACCACGCGCAAGATCATCGCGACCAAGCAGGGCGTGTCGGCCGCCAAGCCCGATCAAATCCTGGACGAGATCTGCCCGAACTGCGGCAAGCACCTGGTGCTGAAGCAGGGACGGTTCGGCGAATTCACGGCGTGTTCGGGGTACCCGACCTGCAAGTACGTCAAGCAGAAGCTCACGGGCGTGAAGTGCCCCAAGGACGGGGGCGATATTGCCGAGCGCAAGTCCCGGCGCGGCAAGGTGTTCTACGGCTGCGTCAATTATCCGAAGTGTGACTTCACCCTCTGGAACCGGCCGGTTCCCGAACCATGCCCGAAGTGCGGTGCGGCGTTCCTCACGGAGAAGATCACGAAGCGCCACGGCCGGCAGTTGATCTGCGCCACCGAGGGCTGCGACTACGTGCGGTCGGCCGAGCTCGAGGAATCCGTCGCGGGCGCGTGACGGGGCCGGGGAGCTGCAGGCGCGAAAGAACGCAGCAAGGCGACGAGGCTGCGAGGCGACAAGGCCACAAGGCTGAGGAGCCGAGGCGCTGGGGCTTCAGCCCCAGAGGAACGGCGTTACACCGACTTCTGACAGGACGAAGACAACGTGGTACGTGTCATAGGGGGAGGCCTGGCCGGCTGTGAGGCCGCGTGGCAGGTGGCGCGTGCAGGCGTACCTGTCGTGCTGCACGAGATGCGGCCCGACCGGCCAACGGCCGTGCACCACACGGGCGATCTGGCCGAGCTCGTCTGCAGCAATTCGTTTCGCGGCGACAAACTCGACAATGCGGTCGGCCTCCTGAAGGAGGAGATGCGGCGGCTCGGGTCGCTGATCATGCAGGTGGCCGACGACGTGCGCGTGCCTGCGGGCGCGGCGCTGGCCGTCGATCGCGAGCGATTCGCGGCCGCTGTCACCGCGCGCATCGCGGCCGAGCCGCTCATTACCGTGGTGCGGGGAGAGGTGACGGCCATCCCGGCGCCCGACACGGCCGCGGCCGTCATCCTGGCCACCGGACCGCTGACGTCCGAGGCCCTGTCGGCCGACATCGCCGGCTTCGTCGGACGCGAGCACCTGGCGTTCTTCGACGCCATCAGCCCGATCGTCCTGGCCGACACCATCGACATGTCGCGCGTCTTCCGCGCGTCGCGCTGGGATCGCTCCTTCGCCGCGAGTGACTCCCCCACGGCTTCGGAGCGCAAGCCGCTCGCCGCGGCGAGCCACGGAGACCAGGGCCCGCCTTCCGAGGCGCCGCCGGATCCGCCGGGCGGTGCGGAGGAGGGCGACTATCTCAACTGCCCGTTCACGAAGGACGAGTACGTGCGCTTCGTCGAGGCGATTCTCACCGCGGAGAAGGCCACGGTACGCGACCTCGACAACACGAAGTTCTTCGAGGGATGCCTGCCGATCGAGGTGATGGCGCATCGCGGCGTCGAGACGCTGCGCTTCGGGC
This sequence comes from Acidobacteria bacterium SCN 69-37, assembly GCA_001724025.1. Taxonomy (GTDB): domain Bacteria; phylum Acidobacteriota; class Vicinamibacteria; order Vicinamibacterales; family SCN-69-37; genus SCN-69-37. Next base: position 25,012 of record MEDJ01000010.1, read on the forward strand.
CCATGAAGGCGGCAGGACTCACGGATCCGCGCACGGGCCGCTGGCCGTACGCCGTGGTGCAGCTACGCCAGGACAACCTCGCCGGCGATCACTACAGCCTCGTGGGATTCCAGACGCAGTTGAAGTGGCCCGAGCAGGCCCGCGTGTTCCGCATGATCCCCGGGCTCGAACAGGCAGAGTTCGTGCGGTTCGGGATGATTCACCGCAACACGTACATCAACGGCCCGACGGTCCTGACCGACACGTGGCAGACGCGTGCGCGTCCGGATCTGTTCTTCGCGGGGCAGGTCTCGGGCGTCGAGGGTTACGTCGAGTCCGCGGCGTCGGGCCTGGTGGCCGGGATGAACGCGGCGCGCCGGGCGCGCGGGCTCGATTCGTGGGCCCTGCCACGCGAAACGGCGCTGGGCTCGCTGGGGTACTACGTTTCGCACGCGGACCCGCGTCATTACGATCCCTCGAACATCACGTTCGGCATCATGCCCGCGCTCGACGCCCCGCCCCGCGGCCGGAAGGATCGCCAGTTGGCCACGAGCGATCGTGCGCTGACCGCGCTGGCCGCCTGGCTCGCTGGTGATCGGAACGGCACGGCCGGGACTCCGGCGGAGGCGGGTGCCCGATCGTGAGCCGCACGCCGGTGCCGAGCCTGCAGGCGTGGATCCGCGAGTACCTGGCGTTCCTCCAGTACAACCGGCACGTGTCGGTCCACACCCTGCGTGCGTACCGGACGGATCTCGAGTTGTGGCTTGCGTTCCTCGCGACGCGCGCGGGCTGCCGTCCCAGCCAGGTGCCGCTCGAGGCGTTCGACGTCGACGGCGTCCGCGGCTTCCTGGCGTCGCTGCGCGATCGCGGCAACAGCCGCTCGTCGACGGCGCGACGCCTGGCCGCGCTGCGCACGTTCTCGCGCTACCTGATCCGCGAGGAGCGCATCGCGATTGATCTCACAGCGATGATTGGCGCGCCGCGACGCGAGAAGACGCTGCCGGCGCACCTCTCGGGGGCCGACGTCGACAAGCTGCTGCTGGCGCCCGATCCGGACACGGTGGCCGGCCGCCGGGACGCGGCGATCCTCGAGCTCTTCTACGCGTCGGGCCTGCGGCTGAGCGAACTCGTGGCGCTCGATCTGGACGACGTGAACTTCGGCAGCCGCGTGGTGCGCGTGCTGGGCAAGGGGGGCAAGGAACGGATCGTGCCGTTCAATCAGGCCGCGGCGCGGGCGCTGCGGACGATGCTCGCCGATCACGTGTCGCTGCCGCAGCCGGTGATCCGCACCGCGCCCAGTCGCCATCGTCGGTCGCGCGCGCCGCTCTTCCTCAGCTTGCGCGGCACGCGCCTCACCACCCGCAGCGTCGATCGCATCGTCCGTCGCTACGCGCGTGAGGCGGCGGTCGCGCAGGGCATCAGTCCGCACGCCCTGCGCCACACGTTCGCCACGCACCTGCTGCAGGCCGGCGCAGATCTGCGTGCCATCCAGGAACTGCTCGGCCACGCACGGCTCAGCACCACGCAGCGCTACACCCACCTCGACGTGCAGCACCTGATGGACGTGTACCGCCAGGCACATCCGCGCGCGGAAAAAGTGGAGAAGGATCCGGCGTGAGACGACGGGCCGGTGGGGCGTGCGGCCGTGACCGCACGCCCGTGGGCTACGCGTGGACGGGATCGACGAGCACGCGACGGCCGCGTGGGATCTCGATGTTGAGGATCTTGATCTTGTAGTTCATGACGCGCGGGCTGATGCCGAGCAGTTCCGCGGCATCCTTCTGCACCCAGTTCGACATGCGCAGCGCTTCGACCACGGCCTGCCGCTCGATCTCCTCGAGTGGGATGCCCGTCGGGGGAATCTTGACCGCCATCGCGTGATCGCCGGACGCCGTCGGCGACGACGGCTCGCCGATCTGCAGGTCGCCGATGCCGACAGTACCGCCATCGGCCAGGAGCACCGCGCGCTCGATCACGTTTTCGAGTTCGCGGATGTTGCCCGGCCAGTTGTGCCGCATCAGTACCTTCAGCGCATCGGGCTGCAGGCCGTCGATCCGCTTCTTCAGCTCGTTGGTGAACCGCGTGACGAAGAAGTCGGCCAGTGCCGGGATGTCGTCCTTGCGGTCACGCAGTGGCGGCATCTCCACCGAGACGACATTCAGGCGGTAGAACAGGTCCTCGCGGAACCGGCCCTCCTGCACCATCTGCGTGAGGTTCCTGTTGGTCGCCGCAATCAGGCGGACGTCGACGCGCAGTGTGCGCGTGCCGCCGAGCCGCTCGAACTCGTGTTCCTGGAGCACGCGCAGGATCTTCGCCTGCGTGCTCGGGCTCATGTCGCCGACCTCGTCGAGGAACAGCGTGCCGCCGTCGGCCTGTTCGAAGCGGCCGATGCGCTGCTTGTCCGCGCTCGTGAACGCGCCCTTCTCGTGGCCGAACAGCTCCGACTCGAGCAGGTTCTCCTGCAGCGCCGCGCAGTTCACCTTGACGAACGCGCGGTTGGCGCGCGTGGAGTTGTGGTGGATGGCCCCGGCGATCAGCTCCTTGCCGGTGCCCGTTTCGCCGCGGATGAGCACCGTCGAATTGCTGCGCGCCACCTTCTTGACGATGGTCAGCACCTGCTGCAGCGCGCCGCTCGCGCCGACGATGCGATCGAAGTCGTAGATGTCCTGCTGCTCGTGGCGGAGGTACTCGACCTGGGACTTGAGGTGACGAAGCTCGATCGCCTTCTCGATCTTCATCTCCATCTCTTCGATTTCGAACGGCTTCTGCACGAAATCGAACGCGCCGATCTTCATGGCCTCGACAGCCGTGTGGATCGAGCCGAACGCCGTCATGAGGATCACGGCCGCGTTGGGCTGAATCGAGCGCGTGGTGCGCAGCACGTCCATGCCGTCGGCGCCGCCCATGCGCAGGTCGGTGAGCACGACGTCGAACTGGCTGTCCTGCAGCCGCTCGATGGCCACCGTCCCGTTGGCGGCCTCCTCCACGTCGTGTCCCGCGTTCGACAGCGCCCGTACGAGACCCTTGCGGAGCGAGTCGTGATCGTCGACTACCAGAATACGTCCCATGCCTATCTCCCCATGCTGCGAACCACCGGCACCACCGGCAGCGTGACCTTGAAGGCCGCGCCGCGGCCGGGGGCCGAGACTGCCGTGATACGCCCGTCGTGGGCGTCCACCACCTTGCGCACGATCGCCAGCCCGAGCCCGGTGCCCTGGGGCTTGGTGGTGAAGAACGGACTGAAGATCCGCTCGAGATCGTCGGGCCCCATGCCGGGCCCGTTGTCGCGTACCTCGACGGCCACCTGCGGCGGCAGTGGATCGAGGCCGCCGGACGGCTCGTCTTCGCCTGGAATCAACTCGGCGCTGATGTCCACGTGCCCGTCGCCGCCGAGTGCCTCGAAAGCATTGGCCAGCAGGTTCGTGAACAGCTGTCGGAGCTGGTGGGCGTCGGCCAGCAGCGCCGGCACGTCGGGGGCGATTTCGGTGCGGATCGACACCGCACCGCGCCGCATCTTGGCCTCGGCCATCGTGATCGAGTCCTTCAGGATCTCGTCGAGGGCCGATCGTTCGACCTGCAGCTGGATCGGCCGGACGAATTCCAGGACCTCGACCACGATCGCGTTGGCGAGCTTGGATTCCTTGATGATGTCGTTGAGCGTCTCGAGCGCCTCGGGCTGATCGTGGAGCTGGCGCTTGAGCACGCCGGCCATCACCTCGATGCTGGCCAGCGGATTCTTGACCTCGTGGGCGATGGCCGCGGCCATCTCGCCGAGTGCGGCGAGCCTGTCGCGCAGCCTGTCGCGCTCCTCGATCTGCTCGACCCGCGTGAGATCCCGGAAGAACAACGTCGCCCCCACCAGCCGCCCGTTGTCGTCGTGGATGCGGGAGAGGGAGTAGCCGATGGCGCGGCCGGTCTTGCGCAGCCGCATTTCGGCGCGATTCGGCAGGTCATCGGTGTCGAATGCGCGCTGCAGGACCTGGCAGACCTCGGGGCAGTCGTGCAGGACCTCTGCGAACGGTCTACCCAGGTGACTCGCGTCCGGGGTCAGCCCGAGCACGCGATACCCCATGTCGTTGACCGCGGCCAGGTCGCCTTCGTCCGTGATGGCCACCACGCCGGCACGCAGGTTGAACACCAGGTGGCGGAAGAAGCGATCCGTGCGTGCCTCGGCCATGGTTGCCGCGGACGACGAGCGTTCGGGCCCCCCGGGGTCGCGGGAAGCTGTGGATGGGCCTGTCTGAGGTGTCTGCCGCACGAACGTCACTCCTGGTACCAGCCCACACGACAGGCAAGGCCTGTACCCACCGCTCAGCGACCTCGGTCAACAGAAGCGTCTGAGGCTGGTGTCGGCGAACCGACAGACGTGACGTCGCGTCCTACAGAAGTGGCATTTAATTACATTAATGTAATTGAACCTACTCGGCGACATCGGCCGCCTGGAGATCCTCCCATTGCTGCATCAGGTCTCCGACCTCCCACATGAGCGTCTGGTGACGTCCGATCACGGTTTCGGCCGCAGATCGGTCGTCGTAGAAGCCTTCAGCGGCCATTTGGGCCTCCAGTTCCTTGACCTGGCCCTCGCGGTCGGCAATGCGTGATTCCAGTTCCGTAATGCGGCGGGCCCGTCCCTGGGCTTCCCGTCGCTTCCGGCGGTCCTCGGCGTCGGCGCGCTTCTTATCTTCGTAGCCCGGCTTGCCGGCGGCCTTGGGTGACGACGCGCCGACAGCCGATTTGGGGCCGTTGGTGTCGACGGACCGGCCATGCGGCCGGGTTTCCGTCGAGGGGCGCGCCGCGCCGGCGCCACGGCCGGCCGGCGCCGGATCCTGCTGACGCGGGCGGGCACGCTCCTGGCGGCTCCACAGGAACTGCTCGTAAGTGCCGGGATAGACCTCGACAGTCCCGTCACCGACGACCACGATTTTGTTGGCCAGCCGGTCCACGAAATAGCGATCGTGCGAGACGAAGATCAACGTGCCGCCGAAGTCCTCGAGCGCCTCGAGCAGCACGTCTTTCGAATCCAGGTCCAGGTGGTTCGTCGGCTCGTCGAGCAGCAGCGTATTGGCGGGCTTCAGGAGCATGCGCGCCACCGCGAGGCGCGTGCGCTCGCCGCCCGAGAGGACCCCGGCGCGCTTGTAGATGTCGTCGCCGGAGAAGAGGAAGCCGCCGAGGATGTTCCGGATCGCCGGCACCATGGCCATCGACGACTCCACCTCCATGACCTGGTACACGGTGGCGTCGGGCGGCAGGCGGTTGGCCTCGTCCTGCGCAAAATACTGCATGACCACCTGATGGCCGAGGTGACGCTCGCCCGAGTCCGGGGCTTCGGCCCCCGACAACATGCGCATCAGCGTCGACTTGCCCGCGCCGTTGGGCGCCACCAGCGCGATGCGATCCCCGCGTTCGACGTGCAGCGAGACGTCGCGCAGCACCTCGTGCCCGTCGTACTGTTTGCCGATCCCCTCGAGCGCGATCACCGTGCGGCCGCTCTTCGGACACGCGGGGAACGTGAAGCGCACGCGCTTGCGTTCGGGCGGCACCTCGATGGGCACCACCTTTTCGAGCATCTTGATGCGGCTCTGCACCTGCGCGGCCTTCGTCGCCTGGTAGCGGAACCGATCGATGAACGCCCGCATGCGCGCCACCTCGTCGTCCTGCTCCTGCTTCGCTTTGCGGAGCCGGTCGAGATCGGCCTCGCGGTCCCGCAGGTACTTCGAGTAGTTGCCGACGTAGTCGGTGATCGTCCGGAGCGACAGATCGGCGACGCGGGTGACCACGGCGTCGAGGAAGAACCTGTCGTGTGAGACGAGGATGACGGCGCCCGGATAGGCGTTCAGGTAGCCCTCGAGCCAGTTCCGCGCGTCGAGATCGAGGTGGTTCGTCGGCTCGTCGAGCAGCAGGACGGTGGGGCGCACCAGCAGCAGTTTGGCCAGCGCGATCCGCATCTGCCAGCCGCCCGAGAAGGTCTCGGCCGGTTTGTCGATGTCGGTTTTCGCGAACCCGAGCCCCTCGAGCACCTGCGTCACGCGCAGTTCGATGTTGTGCCCTTCGCCCTGCCTGTACGCCTCCGAGAGGTCGTGGTACCGCACGAGCAGCGTTTCGTACTCGCCCTCGGCCCGCGTCTGGTCGGCCAGCGCGTGCTCGATGCGATCGATCTCGGCCCGCATCTCGAGCAGGGGGCCGAAGGCGAGCGAGGCCTCTTCGATCAGGCTGCGGCCCGAGTGCGCCAGGCCGTCCTGCGGCAGGTAGCCGACGGTCAGCCCTGTCGATCGCACGATGTGGCCGGCGTCCGGCTCGTCGAGGCCGGCCAGCATCCGCAGGAGCGTGGTCTTGCCCGCGCCGTTGGGACCGCAGAGCCCCACGCGTTCGCCCGCGTTGACGGTCCAGGTGACGTTGTCGAGCAGGATGCGTTCGCCGAAGGCCTTGGTGAGTCCGGAAAGCTGAATCATGTCGTTCGCACTGCGCGCCGGTGACGCCGGCGGACCGGGGGCCCGGTCCCGATCCTCTCAGGATGTCGCCGGCGAGATCGTCGAGGTGACGCCGAGCGCCCGATCGGCCACGGCCACGATCCGGTCGGGGCGGAACGGCTTGATCAGGTAGCCGTTCACGCTCAGATTGATCGCCTCGATCGCCACGGTTTCCGACGAGGCCCCCGTGATGATGACGACGGCTATCGTACTCGACTGGCGGCGGGCGGCGCGTACCAGGCTCAGGCCGTCGATCCCGGGCATCCAGACGTCGGCGATCAGCAGATCGTACGCCTCGGCAGCCAGCATGTCGAGGGCCCTGGTGCCATCGGGCGCCGAGGCAGCGGTGTAGCCGGCGCTCGACAGCGTGGCCACCAGTACGTCCCTGACGCTCTGCTCATCGTCGACGATGAGGGCGCGGGCGGGGCGGTCGCGGACCGGGATGGCCAGGCCGTTGGCGCGGCGATGGGCTTCGAGCCAGGCCTCGATCGCCGTCCGCTCGAATCGCCATTGGCGGCCGACGCGCACGGCGGGGAGCCGGCCGGCCTTGATCAGGCGATAGACCGTGCGCAGGTTGATCTGCAGATAGTCCATGACCTCATCGGTCGTCAGGAACGTGTCGTCGCTCATGGGACTCGACTGGTGGTGTGCGGGGCAGTGTAGCACCGCGTCTCGGCCGGTATACTCGACCGAGGTGCCCGGTACCGACTGGATGGCCACCTCGCCCGTCTAACGGTGCAGGTTGCGCGGCTTCAGTCCTGCCTGGGCCCGCACCGATTGGCCTTCATGACCCGGACGGATGAGGAACTCGTCGCCAGTGCCCAGGCTGGCGACCTCGACGACTTCAACCAGCTCGTTTCGCGCTGGGAGCGGCCGATCTTTGCCCTGGCGTACCGGACGCTGGGCCGCGAAGAAGAGGCGCGTGACGTCGTCCAGGAAGCCTTCATGCGTGCCTACCGCGGGCTGCGCGGTTTCAAGGGCGAGGCGAAGTTCTCGTCCTGGCTCTACCGGATCACCCTGAACCTGTGTCGGGACTGGATCCGGCGCGAGCGGCGGGCGCCCCTCGTGGCTGTGCCGGAGGGCGTCGATCCCGTGGACCTGGCCGACAGCCAGGCGGCGCCCACCGAGTCGGTCGAGGACCTGGTCGCAAGGCGCGAGATGTCGAAGGCCGTGGCGCGGGCCATGGCCGAACTGCCGGAGGAGCAGCGGATGACGATCCTCCTGAAGGAGTACCACGGCCTGACGTTCCAGGAGATTGCGGACATGCAGAGCTGTCCGCTGAGCACCGTCAAGACCCGGCTCTACCAGGGGCTTTCGGTGCTGCGGCGTCGCCTGGAGCGCCAGCAGGCAGAAGACGCCGCGTTGCGACGGGCCACCTGGGAGAGCACGTTGTAGCAGGGCTGGGGAAGTGCGGCCGACATCGGGCAGGTGAGTATCGACCATGTGTGACGAACGAGAACGACTGATCGAATACGTCTACGGGGAAGCGGAGCCGGACGACCGTCAGCGGGTGGAAGCGCACCTGGCCGACTGCCACGAGTGCCGCACCGAAATCAGCGGCTTCCGCAGCGTCAGGGACGACCTGCTGGCGTGGGCCGTGCCGGATGCGGATCCGATCTGGCGCCCCGTGAAGCCGGTGCCTGTCGTGGCCGCGCGTCGGTCCTGGCCGACGTGGGCCCTGGCCGCCGCGGCCGGCGCCGTCTTCACGGCTGGCCTGGCTGGCGGCGTGACCGCTCGCGGCTGGCTCGCGCCAGTGCCGCCCACGGGATCGACCGTCGTGGCCGAGGTCGATCCACTCCCGGCGGCTGGCGGCCTCACGATGACGCCCGTGTCAGCCACGTCGGCGGCGGGGGTCACGCAGGAGGATCTGGCCCGGCTCGAGGCCGCGATTCTCGAGCAGGTCCGGACGGAGATGGGACAGCAACTCCGCACCGTGCGATCGGGCGATACGGCCGCGCGCCTGGCCGTGATTGAGCAGTGGATGGACGACCAGATCAGCCTGAACAACCTCTTCAACAGCAAGTTCGGGTCTCTCACCAGCCGTACGAGCAGCCTCTCGGAACAGATTGAACTGTCGCGCCTGCAGCGGACCGGGCTCGAGGGGAGTCTGCGATGAAGTCCGCCACCGCTCTGACCCGACGCGCCGTGGTCCTGGCCACGGCGGCCACGCTGGCCGGACCAGGCCTGGTGCTGGCCCAGAGCCCGGCGGCCGCCGCGGCTGAGGAGAATCCGGCACGGTCGCAGGCCTTCGTCTTCGAGCGGGCCCTGCGTGGGGCCGTGGAACTGGGCGGCCAGCAACTGGCGAAGCGCGCGCTCGTGCTCGCACCGGAGTTCCTGCTCTCGACCGAGGAAGCCACGGTCCGCGGCGTCCGGCTCGGCGGGTACGGGTTCTATTTCGACGTGCAGGTGCCCGACATCCAGAGCACGATGATCGTGCTCGACATGATGGCGGCGCGTCAGCGGCGCGGCGGGCCGTCGCAACCGGTCTCCGACATGAGCGCTGTCGAGGACGAGGCAATGACCGCCTCGCCCGCGTTCGATGCCGATCGGGAGTATTCGAGCTTTGTCCGGCAGGCGCTGACCGACGCCATGCTCGACAGTTCAGGCGTGTTGACCATCGGGCCGAACGACCGGCTGACGGTGGCGGTGAGCGGCATCGAGCGGCGCGGGCCCAATCCGCTGTACCGGTCCGAATCCGGCAAGCTGATGATGACGATCATCGGGGCCGACCTGGTGGACCTGCGGCAGGGACGTATCACCAGGGACGAGGCGCGGGCACGCGTGGTGGTCGAAACCTTCTGATCTACAATCGCGGCCATCATGAACAAGCTGCTGGGTGTGCTGGTACTCGCGCTCTCCCTCGCGGGAGCTGGCTGTTCGCAGGTGGACCTCTCGAAGGCCCTCAGCGTCACGGACGTGTTCACGGGCTACTACCACGTGGGGGTGGTGGACGAGATCAACAACAAGATGGTCCCGAGCGTCACCTTCAAGCTGGCGAACGTGGGCGACACGGCCGTCAGCCGGGTTCAGCTCATGGTCGGCTTCTGGCAGGTCGGCGCTGACGGGCTCGAACTCGACTCGAAGCAGATCGAGGGCGTCGGGCCCACGGCCCTCGAGCCCGGAGCGTCGACCGAGGCGTTGCTCGTGCGATCGGAGAAGGGCTACACGCTCTCGATCGAGGCGCCGCGCGAGCAGATGTTCGAGAACAGCGTGTTCCGCGACGTCACAGTGAAGCTGTTCGCGCGCCGCGACGGCAGGCTGGTATCGCTCGGGGAGTTCCCAGTCGAGCGTCGCCTGATTCCGTCGGCCTCGACGGGCGCGCCGACGGCGGTGCCCGACGTGCCGGTGGCGCCCGTGCCCTGAGGGAGCTGAGCGTCCGGTCAGGGGCGCCGGCGTCGACGCCTCTCGCCGCGCGTCACTGGCGATCGGCCGTGGCCGATGCGGTCGGTCGCAGCCAGAGGCGGTAGACGAGGGCGCCGGCCGCCACCGTGGCAATGGCCCACCAGCCTTCCACCTGGCCGCTTCGCGCGAAGAAATAGAAGACCCAGCCGTTCATCGCCACGTAGAGCAGCGGGATGGCCGGATAGGCCACGTCGACCCACCGCGATCGCTTCCAGCCCGGCCGTCGGCGAAACTTGAAGATGGCCAGCACGGCCAGCGCCGAGAGGAAGAACAGCGTGAACCCGATGTAGGACGCCAGGCTCTCGAACGTGCCGGTCAGGATCAGCAGGCAGCAGCACGCGCCCTGCGCCACGACCGCCACCCAGGGGCTCTGCCAGCGCGGGTGCAGCCGGGCGGCCACGGGGAAGAACGCGTTGTTCTGCGCCATCGCGTAGTAGACGCGCGGGCCGATCATCGACATGGCGTTCACGGTGGCCAGCAGCGAGAGGGCCATGGCGATGCTGAACCAGCCGCCGGCTCGCTCTCCGAACAGTGCGATGGCCGCGCCGGCGCCCACTGCCTGCACGCCCGCCATCCCGGCGAGCGGCGTCGCATAGATGTACAGCACGTTGAGCGCCGCGTAGATGAGCGCGACGGTGATGGTGCCCGTGATCAGCGCGAGCGGCAGCGTGCGCTCGGGCCGGCGGATTTCCTCCGCCACGTAGACCGCCGCGTTCCACCCGCTGTAACCGTAGAAGACGAAGACGAGGCTGGTCGCGAACTGGGTGGCGAGCGGTGTCGACGACGTCCGGGTCATCCCCTCGGAGAAGTGTCCCCAGTCGCCGTTCCCCAGCGTGAAACCGAGCAGCAGCAGGCTGCCGATCACCGCGAGCTTGGTGATCGTCAGCGCGTTCTGCACGGCGGCGACCTGCGAGGCCCCGACGATGTTGATGGCGGTGAACGCCAGGACGATGGCGCAGGCGACCAGTTGCAGAGGCCCGATCTCGATCGTGGCGATTCCGAGCGACAGCGACGCGAACGCGGGCGTGCCGGCACCGAGCGCCGGAAAGAACACCGCGAGATACGCGCAAATCGCGAGCACCGCGGCGGCAATCGGGGCCGAGAAGCCCGCGAAGAAGCTCACCCACCCGTTGATGAAGCCCCAGGTCGGGCCCCATGCCTCGGTGAGGTAGACGTACTCGCCGCCGGACCGCGGGAAGTTCACGGCGAGCTCGGAGTAACAGAGCGCCCCGGCCAGCGCGAGCGCGGCCCCGACGAACCAGATGCCGATCACGAGCCACGGCTCGCCGAGATCGCCGGCGAGGAATCCGGTGGTCGTGAAAATACCCACGCCGATCATGTTCGAGATCACGAGCGCCGTCGCACTCAGGTACGAGAGTTGGCGGACGAGGACCGGCTTCGACATGCAGCCTAGACTCTATGCGAAACGTACGCGGGGGCACGAGGCGGGATGGGCGCTGCGGCGTGGAACCGCAGCGCCCGGACGGACCGACGATTACTGTTTCTTCATGTTGACGCGTTCGGTGCGCGTCCGCCCCTCGCGCACGTCGATCTGGCCCGTGTAGGTCTGATACCCATCGGCACGCAACTCGAGCTCGTGCCGGCCCTCGGGCAGGATCAGGTGATCGGTGAGTCCGCCGAACTCGCTGGCCACGCCGGCCAGCGCGCCGTCGATGTAGACGCGCGCCTGACCCGGATTGACGCGGAGCCTGATCGATCCCGTCGCCAACTCGTCCCTCACGGCCGCGTCGTCGCGACCGCTGATCGTGCCACCGCCCCAGTAATAGGGCCTGCCGCCATAGGCAAAGGGCCCGTACAGGAAGGGATCGCCCCAGTAGCCGCCGTAGAGCCACGGGTCGTACACGTACCCGTACGGATAGCCGTACCCGTAGCCGTAGTTGTATCCGTAGTTGTAACCCCAGCCGTACCACGGCAGCCGGACGTTCCCCGACGGACGCGGCAGCGGTGTGGCGCCCGTGCGCGGCTGCGCCTGGCCGCGAATCGCCTGGTTCGATCGCGCCCGCGGACCTGACGAAACGCCGGGCGCGCTGTCACCCCCACGCGCGCCCGACGACCCGACGCGGCTGCCGGCCGGACGGGCCGCGCGGCCGCTGTCGCCAGACGGCTGGCTCGGGCGTTCGCGTACGGCTGGCGCCGGGGCCGGTGCCGGGGCGCTGCGTGGAACCGCGACGCTGCCGCCACCCTGCGACCCGCCGCTCGACGACGATCCCGAACTCGATCCGCCGCGCCGCTGCGCCTGGGCCTCGAGGGCCGACGGCGCCGCCAGTGCGATGGCGACAATGACCGAAGCCAAAAGTGCGGAGTGTCTGGTCATGGTCGAATCTCCTTCAGTGGACACGTTCCCCTGGATGTTACGTCCAGTGCAACTCCGCTGCCAGCCCCTGCACCCAGGGGCAGGGGCCCGATCGCCGCAGGCGCCGCCCGCCGACGCGCGGATCGTCCCCGCCGGTGGACGCGCCTTGCCCTTCCCTGTGCGGGGCACTACGATGCGGATCCGGGGTCTGTGCAGCGGGACCCGCGCCATCATCACGCTCATGACCGATCCGCACGCTACTACCGTCCTCGCCGTTCGCCACCGCGAGCAAGTCGTCCTCGCCAGCGACGGCCAGGTCACGCTCGGCCAGACCGTGGTCAAGCACCAGGCTCGAAAGGTCCGGCGCCTCTATCACGATCGGGTACTTGCCGGATTCGCCGGATCAGCCGCCGATGGGTTCGCGCTGTTCAGCCGGTTCGAATCGAAGCTCGAGGAGCATCGCGGGAATCTCGAACGTGCCGCCGTCGAACTGGCACGCGACTGGCGCGTCGACCGCGCTCTGCGCCGGCTCGAGGCCATGCTGCTCGTGGCCGACGCGCGTGCGACCTACCTGCTGTCGGGCACGGGGGATTTGATCGAGCCCGACGACGGGGTCATGGGCATCGGGTCGGGCGGCCCATACGCGATGGCCGCGGCGCGGGCGCTCGTGCGCCACAGCGACCTGCCGGCGCGGGCGATCGTCGAAGAAGCGATGGCCATTGCCGCCGACATCTGCATCTACACCAACAACCGCCTCGTCGTGGAAGCCCTCTGATGTCCATCGTCGTTCACGAGACCGAAGCCGGCCGCGCGTTGACGCCACGGGAGATCGTGGCCGAGCTCGACCGGTACGTCATCGGCCAGGCCCGGGCAAAGCGTGCCGTGGCCATTGCGCTCCGCAACCGGTACCGGCGGCAGCGGCTCGCCCCCGAGCTGGCCGAGGAAGTCGCACCGAAGAACATCCTGATGATCGGGCCTACCGGCGTGGGCAAGACCGAGATTGCCCGCCGGCTGGCCCGGCTCGCGCAGTCGCCCTTCCTCAAGATCGAGGCCTCGAAGTTCACCGAGGTCGGTTACGTCGGCCGCGACGTGGAGTCGATGGTTCGCGATCTCGTCGAGATTGCGGTGAAGCTCGTCACCGAGGAACGCCAGGCCGAGGTCCGCGACCGCGCGCGGCAGGCGGCCGAGGAGCGGCTGCTCGACCTGCTGCTGCCGCCCTCACCCCCGGCGCCGGCCGGCTCGTCCTTCGGGCCGCAGTCGACCGAGGCGCAGGCGGCCCGCGACCACGCGGCGTCGACGCGCGAGCGGCTGCGTGAGCAGCTGCAGGCCGGCAAGCTCGACACGAAGTCGGTTGAGGTCGACGTGCGCGACAGGGCGACGTCGTCGTTCGAACTCGTCCAGGGCTCGTCGGTGGAAGAGATCGGCGTGAACCTGCGCGACATGCTGCCCGGAATCTTCTCCGGTCAGCGCACGCGGCGGCGACGCATGACCGTGCCCGAGGCGTTCGAGTACCTGACGACGGAAGAATCGCAGAAGCTGATCGACAGCGAAGGCGTGGCGCGTGCGGCTATCGATCGCGTGGAGCAGTCGGGCATCATCTTCCTCGACGAGATCGACAAGATTGCCGGCAAGGAGGGCGGCCACGGTCCCGACGTGAGCCGGGAGGGCGTCCAGCGCGACATCCTGCCGATCGTCGAGGGCACGACGGTGAACACGAAGTACGGCATGGTGAAGACGGATCACATCCTGTTCATCGCCGCCGGTGCATTTCACGTGTCGAAGCCGTCGGATCTGATTCCCGAGCTCCAGGGACGCTTCCCGATTCGCGTGGAACTGGACGCGCTCGGCCGCGACGAGTTCATCCGCATCCTCACCGAGCCGCGCGGCGCGCTCACGAAGCAGTACACCGCGCTCATCGGGACAGAGGGTGTGACGCTCGACTTCGCACCCGAGGCCATCGAACGCATCGCGGAACTGGCCACCACGGTCAACGAGCGGACCGAGAACATCGGCGCGCGCCGGCTGCACACCGTGATGGAACGGCTGCTCGACGAGGTGTCGTTCCACGCGTCGGACATGGGCACCGGGACCATCGTGATCGATCGTGCCTACGTCGATCGCATGCTCGACGACGTGGTCAAGAGCGACGACCTGTCGCGGTACATCCTGTGACGATCCGCGCGGCCCTCCTCGTCTGTGCCGCCCTGGCCGTGATGGCCGCCGGCTGCGGGAAGAAGGGCAACCCGCTCCCGCCGCTGCGCCCCGTGCCCGCGCGCATCGCGGACATGACGGCCACGCGCACGGCCGGCAAGGTCGAGCTGCGCTTCACCGTGCCGAACATGAACCTCGACGGCACGACGCCGGTGGCCATCGACCACGTCGATATCTTCGCGCTCCGATCGATGACGCCCGGTGCCACGCCGCCGCCAGCCGGCCAGGTGTCGGGCAATCCCCGTAATCTCATCGACAGTCTGGCCGTGCGTCGTCCGCTGGCGGCTGATGCCGGTCCGTCGGGCACGCCGGTGTCCGAGTTCGTCCCGCTGCCCGGCGACGTCGCGACCTATGTCGCCGACACCGCCGCGGCCGAGCAGGCGGGGGCGAGCGCCATCTTCTATGTGGTGGTCCCGGTGGCTGGATCGGGACGCGGGCGTCCCGGTCCCCCCACGCCCGTGGCGAACGTGCCGCTCGGGCCGCTGCCGGGTGCCGCGACGCAACTCGTGCTCGAGCACGACGCCACCGAGTTACGTGCCACATGGACGGCCCCGGGCGAGGGTGTGGCCTATCGCGTGTTTGCCGCGCCGGCCAAGCTGTTGACCCCGACGCCGGTGACGACCGCGAGTTTCAGCATGCCGGTGACGTTCGGCGAGGAGATCTGCCTCACGGTGCAGACGATTACGGTGACGGGGGCGATCACCGTGGCAGGCGCGTCTACTGAGCGCGTGTGCACGACACCCGTCGATCGATACCCGCCGACGGCTCCGGCCGGGCTGCGCGTCATCCAGGAGGGGCCCGTGGTCACGCTGCTCTGGGACACCGTCGAGGCTGCCGATCTGGCCGGCTACGTCATCCTGCGCGGCGAGGGGACGACAGACGCCCTGACGCCCATCGTGCGCGAGCCCGTCACGGCCACCACGTTCCGGGACACGTCGGCCGTGGCCGGGACGACATACACGTACGCGGTGGCTGCTGTCGACACGGCATCCGTGCCGAATGTCAGCGAACCATCGGCGCGCGAAACGATTACTGTCCGCTGAGAGGAGACGATGGTGACTGCCGTCCGGTTGTCGCCCGTCACCGCCCGCGCGAGGATCGCCGGGCGAGTGGTGGCTGCGCTCGCGGTCGCGCTCCTCGTCCCCTCTGTCCCGGTCATGGCCGATGAGCCGGGACCGGACACGGTGACGGACAGCCTGCCGGCCCTGGCGGTGTCGTCAATCCGCAGCGCGACGGTTGGGCTGCCGGCGCCGTCGTCGCCCGACAGGCCGTTACAACTCAGTCCGCGACGTGCGCTCCTGCGTCAGCCCGTCGAGTCGTCTGTCCGCATCACGATCGGCGGTGGGACGGCTGCGGCGGCGACGCAGACGACCGCGACCATCGGACGCTCGCGGACGACGGCCCCGAGGAAGGCCGGTGCGCTGTGGGGGCTGGCGATTGGCGCGACCGCTGGTGGTATTGCCGGCGCGATCCATTGCCGGACCGATTGCGGCGGCGGCCCGGAACGTGGCGCGCTCGTCATGGGTGGGGTGGGCGCCGGCAGCGGGGCCCTGGCGGGTTACCTGATCGGCTGGCTGTTCGACAGGTGAGCGGGAAGGGACGCCGTCCGGGCGTTGCAGGCACCCTGAATGCCCCGAAAACGGCAATCGGTCGTATGATCATGGGCTGAACCAGTCAGCTGTCCGACAGCCTGGCCCAGCGCGTATGGCGCGCGGCCGGGCCGCACGATGCGGCGGCAGACACAGACCGAGGCTGCTATGAAACTGTTCATCGATTCCGGCAATCTGCGCGACATCGAGGCCCTGGTGCCGCTCGGCATCATCGACGGCGTGACCACCAATCCCTCGTTGATGGCGAAGGAGGGCGGCGATCCCCGCGCCATCATCAAGCGGATCTGCGAGGTCGTGAAGGGGCCGGTGAGCGCTGAAGTCGTGGCGACCGACTGGGAAGGCATGGTGGCCGAGGGACGCGATCTGGCGGCCATCGACGAGCATGTCGTCGTCAAGGTGCCGCTCACGCGCGATGGCATACGGGCGACCAAGGTCCTGTCCGACGAGGGCCACCGCGTGAACGTGACGCTGGTCTTCTCGCCCGCGCAGGCGCTGCTGGCAGCCAAGGCGGGGGCGGCGTACGTCAGCCCGTTCGTCGGCCGGCTCGACGACATCGCGACCGACGGCATGGACCTGATCCGGCAGATCGTCGAGATCTTCGACGCGCACGAGTTCGCCACCGAGATCCTCGTCGCGAGCGTGCGGCACCCGATCCACATCGTCGAGGCCGCGCGACTGGGCGCCGACGTGTGCACGTGCCCGACGAAGGTCATCGATGCGTGCTTCAACCATCCGCTGACCGATATCGGCCTCGCGAAGTTCCTGCAGGACTGGGAGAAGGCACAGGCCGCCAGGAAGGGCTGATGGATCCCGTCTCCCGTCTCGCCGAACTCGATCGGCTCACCGAGCGCGGGGGCGGCGAGACGCGGCGCTGGCGTCAGCACGCCGCCGGCAAGCTCACCGCGCGCGAGCGCATCGACCTGTTGTTCGATCCCGGCACGTTCGAGGAGATCGATCGCTTCGTCACGCACCGCTGTCGCGACTTCGGCATGGAGGCCGAGCGCATCCCGGGTGACGGCGTGGTGGCCGGGCACGGCCTGGTGGACGGACGTCCCGTGTGGGCGTTCGCCCAGGATTTCTCGGTCTTCGGCGGGTCGCTGTCCGAGACCAACGCGGCCAAGATCGTGAAGGTCATGGATCTGGCCGTGAAGATGGGCGCGCCGATCGTCGGCCTGAACGACTCGGGCGGCGCGCGGATCCAGGAAGGCGTGCTCTCGCTCGGCGGCTACGCCGACATCTTCCTCCGCAACACGCTCGCGTCGGGCGTCGTGCCGCAGATCTCGGCCATCATGGGGCCGTGCGCCGGCGGGGCCGTGTATTCGCCCGCCATCACCGACTTCACCGTCATGGTGGAGGGGACGAGCTACATGTTCGTGACCGGCCCGGACGTGATCAAGACCGTCACGCACGAGGACGTCACGAAGGAAGCGCTCGGCGGGGCGATGACGCACAACGCGACGAGCGGCGTGGCGCACTTCGCGGCGGCCGACGATCGCGCCTGCCTGCGGCTGCTGCGCGACCTGCTCGGGTACCTGCCCTCGAACAACCTCGACGATCCGCCCGTGGTGCCGACCGACGACGCCCCGGATCGGGAGGCGCCGGCGCTCGACGATCTGGTGCCGCGGCAGTCGAATCAGCCGTACGACATCCTGCGCCTCATTCACGCCGTGGTCGACGACGGCGTGTTCCTCGAGGTGCACCAGCACTTCGCGCGCAACATCGTGGTCGGATTCGCGCGGCTGGCGGGCCGATCCGTCGGGATCGTCGCCAACCAGCCCGCGGTGCTCGCGGGGTGTCTCGACATCGACGCGTCCGAGAAGGCGGCGCGGTTCGTGCGCTGCTGCGACGCGTTCAACATTCCGCTCGTGACGTTCGAGGACGTGCCCGGCTTCCTGCCGGGCGTGGCGCAGGAACACGGCGGCATCATCCGCGCGGGCGCGAAGCTGCTCTATGCGTTCGCGGAGGCCACGGTGCCGAAGGTCACGGTCATCACGCGCAAGGCCTACGGTGGCGCCTACTGCGTGATGGCCAGCAAGCACCTGCGCACGGACTTCAACTTCGCGTATCCGACGGCGGAGATCGCGGTGATGGGACCGGAGGGCGCCGTCAACATCCTCCATCGCCGCGAGATTGCCGAGGCCGACGATCCGGCGGCCGAGCGCGATCGCCGCGTGGCCGCGTTTCGCGAGGCGTTCTCGCACCCGTTCGTCGCGGCGGCGCGGGGATTCGTCGACGCGATCATCGAGCCGCGCACGACCCGTCGCCGCCTGATCGCCGCGCTCGCCGCCTGCGCGCACAAGCGCGACCAGACTCCGTCACGCAAGCATGGCAACATTCCGCTCTGACGTCGTCGGAATGTCCCCGGTCTCCCTGTGTCCATGAAGGTCCTCATCGCCAACCGCGGCGAGATTGCCGTCCGTGTGATCCGTGCGTCTCGCGAACTCGGCCTCGGCACGGTTGCCGTCTATTCGGATGCGGATCGCGGTGCGCTGCACGTGCGGCGTGCCGATGAAGCCGTTCACATCGGGGCGGCACCGGCGGCCGAGAGCTACCTGCACATCGATCGGATCGTGGCAGCGGCCGCAGAGACCGGTGCGACGTTCGTCCATCCGGGCTACGGATTCCTCGCCGAAAACGCCGCGTTCGCGCAGGCGTGCGCTGAGGCCGGGCTGATCTTCATCGGCCCGTCGCCTGCGGCGATCGCCCGGATGGGCAGCAAGACCGCGGCCCGCGACGTGGCCCGGGCGGCCGGCGTGCCGATCGTGCCCGGGACCGACGAGCCGTTCGACGTCGATGCGCCAGACGAGGTCGTCAGGACCGCGGCCGCGACCATCGGCTACCCGCTGTTGATCAAGGCGGTGGCCGGTGGCGGTGGGAAGGGCATGCGGACGGTCACGTCGGCCGCGGACCTGATCCCGGCCCTGAGCCGTGCGCGATCCGAGGCGCAGTCGGCCTTCGGCGACGGTCGGTGTTACCTCGAGCGTCGGATCGTGGAACCTCGACACATCGAGATCCAGCTGCTCGGCGACAGGCACGGCACCGTCGTGCCGTTCGTCGAGCGGGAGTGTTCGATTCAGCGGCGCCATCAGAAAGTGGTGGAGGAATCGCCGGCGACGCAGCTGGCGGTGGACACGCGACGGGCCATGGCGGCGGCGGCCGTGCGGATTGCGCAGGCCGTCGGCTACGTCGGGGCCGGGACCATCGAATTCCTCGTCGACCGGAACGAGGCGTTCTATTTTCTGGAGATGAACACGCGGCTCCAGGTCGAGCACCCGGTGACCGAGGCGGTGACGGGGATCGACCTGGTGCACTGGCAGCTCCGGATCGCCCGCGGCGAAGCGCTGACGATCGATCCGGCACAGTCGCTCGAACCGCGGGGACATGCCATCGAATGCCGCGTCTACGCCGAGGATCCCGATCGCGGGTTCACACCGTCGCCCGGACGGCTCACGTCCCTGGCGATCCCCGGCGGCCCAGGCGTGCGCGACGATCGCGGTGTCGACGCCGGCGACGAGATCTCCATTTTCTACGATCCGCTGATCGCGAAGCTGACGGTGTGGGACGAGACGCGTGCGGCGGCGATCGGCCGGCTGAGACGCGTGCTCGACGAATACCGGGTGACGGGCGTCCGCACGACGCTGCCGTTCTTCCGCTGGCTCGTGCGGCAGCCCGCGTTCCACACGGGCGCGTTGAGCACGACGTTCCTGGACGAGGTGCTCGCATCGCGGCGCGAACCGTTCGTCTCGCCCACGCCCGATCAGGTGATCGAAGCGGCACTGGCCGCGGCCGTGGCGACCTGGACGCGCGGCCGCCGGGCGCTGCCCGTCACGCAGCCTGGTTCCGCATCGCGGTGGCAGGCGGCGGCGCGACGGGAGCAGCGGCGATGACGATCGATCTGGAGATCGGTGGACGTGCGTATCGCGCCGTCGTGGCCGCCACGCCCAGCGACAGTCAGCGCCTGCGCATCCGACTCGTACCACTCGACGGCGACGGAGCGGCGATCGACCGGGAGATCGACGTGCGGCCGACTGGTGCGGGTTACGTCCTGGTGCAGGCCGACGGCCACGTGATCGACGCGGCCGTCGCGCCCGCCGGGCCGCGCGATCACTGGCTCGTCCAACTCGCCGGCGTCGACCTCGACGTGGCGGTGAACGGCCGGCGCCACGATTCCGGGACCGGCGCGGGGGTCGGTGCCGGCGAGCAGCGCGTGTCGGCGCCGATGCCGGGACGGGTGCTGCGTGTGCTCGTGGAGGCCGGGGCGCCGGTGACCGCCGGCCAGCCGCTCGTGATCGTCGAGGCCATGAAAATGGAGAACGCGCTCACGTCGGCGCGTGACGGTGTGGTCCAGGACGTCGCCGTGGTCGAGGGGGCGTCGGTCGAGGCCGGCCGCCTGCTCATGCGCATCGTCTGATCGACGTCTGCCGGCCCCTGATCGGGCGGGCTGGCGCGATGACCCCCTACGGTAAGCTGAACAGGTGAGCGAGACCACGCCCCCGCCGCCGGACGCGCCCGTCCCGACGACGGGTCCCGAGCCCTCTCCGGCGCCTGCGTCGTCGAAGCGGCGCGTGGCCGGGCGGTGGATGCGACGCGCCTTCGCGCTGGGCGTGGCCGTGATGGCCGCCGTGTTCGTCTCGGTCTTCAGTCTCGATCTCGGACGGATTCCCCAGCTCAGGCAGCAGGCCGAGCACCACGGCAGCAACTACCTGCGCCGGCCGCTGCACATCGGATCGATTTCCGCGCGTCTCGTGCCCGGCGTCTTCGTCCTCGACAACGTCGTCATCGAAGGCCGTGCGCCCGGCGACCGGCCGTTCTACGAGGTGCGCCGCATCCTCGTCAATCTGCCGTGGTGGACGCTGATCCGCCGCGAACTGCACCTGAACCTCCGGCTCGACGACTGGACGATGGTGATCGAAAGCTGGGCCGACGGCACGCACAACATCCCGCACCTGGTGCCCGATCGCCGGGAGCCGTCGGGGCCGAAGCGGTTCACGACGACGGTCGACTACGCGTACGCGCACGGCGGCACGTTCATCTACGAGGATCACGGCACGCCCTGGAGCGTGGTGGCGCCGAACCTCGACTTCGACCTCGTGCGATCGGCGGCGCTCCAGGAGTACGTGGGCACCGCGATGTTCCGGCAGGGCGTCGTGCAGATCCAGGACTACGAGCCGATGACGGCCGACTTCCGGACGCAGTTCAAACTCGATGGATCGAAAGTGTTCATGCGCCACATCGACCTGGTGGCCGACGGCAGCCGATCGAGCATCACGGGCGAACTCGACATGGCCAACTGGCCCAACCAGGTCTACGACATCGAGTCGACGATCGACTTCGCGCGGATGAAGGCGCTCTTCTTCACGCGCGAGACCTGGCGGCTGGGCGGGCAGGGACGGTTCACCGGCCGGTTCCTGCTGGGCAAGGACGGCGTGCGCGACCTGACTGGACAGTTCTCGAGCGACGCCGCCATCGTCAACGACATCCCGTTCAGCGCACTGCGCGGCGACCTCACGTGGGTGCATTCACACTTCACCGTCACGCACGCGGAAGCCCACGTGCTCGGCGGCCGGATGGGATTCGGATACCGGATCGCGCCGCTCGGGACGCCGGACGGGACGACGATGCGGTTCGAGACCGACTACCGGGATCTCGATCTGGCGGCCCTCGGTCAGGTGATGCAACTGCGCGGCCTGCAGCTGGCCGGGACGGCCAGCGGGGATCTCGCGGTGGCGTGGCCATCGGGCCACATGGCCGCGGGACGACGCGGCGTCGGCCACACGATCATCAGCCCGCCGTCCGGCGAACGGCTCGCACCCGATCTGTTGCCGCAGACGCCGCTGGCGGCTGCGCACGAACCGCTGCCGTTCGATCCGCAGCCCGGGACGCGCGCGATTCCCGTGGGCGCCGACCTGCACTACCGGTTCGAGCCCGGCGCCACGATTTTCGGGGAGAGCCGGTTCGCAACCACGCACTCGTTCATCCGCTTCGATGGCCGGCTCGAGTCGAGCGGCGCCGCCAGGTTTCCGTTCCACGTCACCAGCCACGATTGGCAGGAGAGCGACAGGCTGCTCGCGGCGATCATGACGGCGGTGAGCGGCCCGACGGGCGCCGTCGAGGTTGGCGGCCGCGGGACGTTCGACGGCGTGATGACGGGATCGTTCACCTCGCCCCGTATCGACGGACGTTTCGACGGGGCCGACATCCGGGCCTGGGACGTGCGGTGGGGACGGGCGTCCGCGGATCTGGCCATCGAAGGCGGCTACATCGACATCGTCAACAGCCGGATCGGTGATACGTCGGACGCCGTCATCGTGGCCGATGGCCGCTACGCCCTCGGCTTCCGCCACGACGACGCCGAGGAGATCAGGGCGCACGTACAAATGGCGGGCTGGCCGGTGGCGGATCTGCGGCACGCGTTCGAGCTCGACGACTGGTCGTTCGACGGCGTGATGGGTGACCTGGATCTCGATTTGAGCGGCCAGTACCGCAACATGTTCGGTCGCGGCCGCATGCGGATCGATCGGGGGCGCGCCTGGGGCGAGTCGTTCGAGACGGCGACGGCCGATCTGGAACTCGAGGGCACCGGGCTCCGCGTGAGCCGCATCGATCTGCAGAAGGCGTCGGGGCGCATGCTCGGCGCCGCGCGCATCGGCTGGGACGGCACGTACGTATTCAACGCCGACGGTGACGGCGTGCCCGTCGAGGCACTCGACACGTTCCGTCTCGAGACCGCCCCGCTTTCGGGACGACTCCGGTTCAAGGTTTCGGGTGCGGGCGAGTTCGATCGGCCGCAGTACACGTTCGAGGGATCCGTCGACGACCTCTTCGTCGGCGACGAGGGCATCGGCGCCGTCAGCGGACGCATCACGATCGACGACGACGTGATGCGGATCGAGCGGTTGGTGGCGGCATCGAGCCGGCTGCAGGGGCTCGCCAGCGGCACGGTCGTGTTCGACGACGCCTACACGTCGGATCTGCGCTTCCGGTTCCAGGAAACCTCGCTCGACCCGTACCTGAAGTTCGTGCTCACCGACGACATTTCACCGTACACGCGTCTCGTCGTGGGCGGATCGCTCGACGTGCGAGGCCCGCTGTCGTCGCCCGCGGACCTGACGATCGACACGACGATCGACGACGCGACGCTGACCCTGTACGACTACGACCTGCGCAACGACGGGCCGCTGCGGCTGCGACTCGACGATGGCCGCCTGGCCGTGACGGCCTTCGAACTGCAGGGCCGCGACACGAACCTCGAGCTGGCCGGCGGCGCCGACGTGCGTGCGCGTACCTTCGACCTGACGGCGGCTGGCGACGCCAGCCTGTCGATCCTCCAGCTGTTTTTCGAAGGCGTCACCTCGGCCGGCGCGGCCCAACTCAACGCAAAGGTCTCGGGCACGTTCGACGCGCCGCTGCTGACGGGCGAAGCCTCGATTACCGACGGCCGGCTGCGGCCGTTCGGATCGCCGCACAGCCTGGAGTCGCTCGACGGACACGTGCGCTTCGCATCGAACGCCATTAACCTCGACCAGGTCACGGGCCGGATTGGCAGTGGCGAGGTCACGTTCGGCGGCAGCCTGGCGCTCGACGGGTACCGGCTGACCGAGTACAACCTCACGGCCACCGGGCGATCCATGCGGCTGCGGTATCCGACCGGTTTCAATTCCACTGTCGACATGCGACTGTTCTTGACGGGTCCGCGCGATGCGCCGATGCTGACCGGGGCGATCGACGTGCTGCGCGTGTCGCTCGTCGGGGCGTCGCAGCCGGGCACGAGCCTGCTCGGCTTCGCCACGTCTTCGACGCCCGCGACACCGGGGGCCACGGAGTCCGCGCCGACCGTGTCGACAGGGACGTCCATCGGCCTGGACCTGCGCGTGACGGCCCCGCGCATGCGCGTGATCGACAACAACGCCGCGCGGCTGGAAGCATCGGCCGACCTCCAGGTCCGGGGGACGTACGACGTGCCGCTGATCGAGGGCGCCGTCGACATCGCGGGCGGTGAGGTCCTGTTCAACGGCAACCGCTATTTCGTCCGCGAAGGATCGGTCGACTTCACGCCGGGCCAGCCGGAGCCGGTTTTCGACCTGGCTGCCGAAACGCGTCCGCGCGTGTCGGGGCAGACGTTCACCGTCAGCGTCGGCATCAGCGGGACGTTCGATCGCATCAGCTTCACCACGTCGTCCGATCCGTGGCTGCCCGAGAGCGACGTCATCTCGCTGCTGTTCGGCGGCACACCGGCGCTGGGCACGGCCGAGGAACGATCGCTGCGATCGTCGCAGGAACTGCAGCAGCAGATGCTGCAGACAGCCGGGGCGGCGCTGCTCGCCAGCCCGATCACGTCGCGCGTGGGCGCGGCCGTGGAGCGGACCGGGGCGTTCGACACCGTGCAGATCACCCCGGTACTGAGCAGCGAAGAGGCGTTCCAGCAGCTCAACCCGACGGCGCGCGTGACATTCGGCAAGCGGATCTCGCCGCGTGTGTTCCTCACGTATTCCCGGACGATTGGCGGGCTCGAGGAGGAGATCATCCTGCTCGAGTACGACCAGAGCGATCGCGTGTCGTGGGTGTTCTCGCGCAACGAGGACCGGACGTTCGCGCTCGATTTCCGTATCCGGTACGTCTTCTGATGCGGACGACAGCGGGACGGATCGGGGTGGCTCTCGTGTTGTGGCTGACGCTGGCGGCCGCGGCGTTCGCACAGGAGGCGGCCGGGCCGATCGGCCAGCCCGTCGTGGCGGTCCGATTCGACGTGGAAGGGCGGCCCAACGAGGAGCCGCCACTGATGGGCCTGTCGGCCGTGCGTGTGGGCGAGCCGCTCCGGAGCGAAGACGTGCGCTCCACGATCGCGCGGATCGACGGGCTCGGCACCTACGACGACGTCTCGGCGTCGGCGGGATTCGTGCCCGGCGGTGTCGAGGTGGTCTTTCACCTGGTCCCGCGGCGCCCGGTCACGGCGCTCCAGATCGAGGGCACGACGGGCATGCCGGCCGGGACCCTGCGTCGCCAACTCCAGCAGCGGTATGGCGGCATCCCCGCGACCGCGCGGCCGTCGTCCGTCGAAGCGACGGTCACGCAGATGCTCAATGACGAGGGGTATCTCTCGGCGCGCGTCACGAGCCGTCTCGAGACGAGCGTCGACGCCGACGCGGCCACGCTCGTGCTGGACGTGACCGCCGGGCCGCAGGCGGTGGTGCGCAGCGTCGAGGTGCGCGGGCAGTCGCCGCGCTCGCCCGAGAGTCTCATCGCGCAGACGCGTACGGCTGTCGGATCGCCCTACCGCCGGCGCGAGATCGAGACGGCGCTGACGACGATCGAGGAAGACCTGCGCAGTCGCGGCTACTACGAGGCCCAGCTGACGCTGCAGGCCACACCGGCCGATGACGGGGTGGACCTCGTGATCGGCGTGAATGCCGGACCGCGCGTCGAGGTGCGCGTGCTGCCTGCCGGCGTGCTGCCGGGCAGCCTCGCGGACCTCGTCCCGATCCGGCGGCTCGGGTCGGCCGATCAGGATCTGCTCGAGGACTCGCGGGCGCGGATCGAACGTGCGCTGCGCGCGCAGGGCTACTGGAAGGCATCGGCGCCGTTCACCCGCACGCTCGAACAGGACGGGGCGCTGCTCGTCATCACCTTCCCGATCGCGCGCGGTCCGCGCTATTACGTGGACGACGTCGAGGTCCCGGCGGGCCTGGCCTTGAGCGCCGCGCGGATCCGCGATTTGATCGGCGTCGCCCGTGGAGACATCTTCGACGAGGACCGGTTCCTGGCCGGCCTGGCGCGCGTGGCCGACGCGTATCGGCGCGCCGGCTATTACGCCATGCGGGCCGAGCCCACGTACGAGGAAGTGCCCGGCGGCGATCCGTCGCGCGCTGCTGTCGTGCTGCACCCGACGATTACCGAGGGGCCGGCCGGGCGGCTGACGGCGGTAACCATCGACAACGGTGAGGCCGCGCAGGTGCCCGACGCGGACATCCGCCAGGTGATGGCGTCACACGTCGGTGAGCCGTACGTGGAGGAGATAGCGGCCCGCGATCAGATCGCGATCAGGAGCCTGTATCTCGACCGCGGATTTCCAGGGGCAGCGGTGACCATGCGCCCCGTGTTCGGCGAGGACGGACGGGCCGTGACGCTCGACGTGCACGTGACCGAGGGCGTGCGCGTCATGATTGCGGACATCTCGGTCGTGGGAAACGAGCGCGTCTCGACACGTGCGATCCTCGATGAGATGCGCCTGGCGCCGGGACAACCGGCCGGCGCGAGCGCGCTCGAGGAGGCCCGCCGGCGACTCGTCGAGATGGGGGTCTTCCGTCGAATCACGATCTCGATGGCCGATCGCGCGGCCGGTGAGACGCAGGGACACCTGATCGTCAACGTTGTGGAGGCGCCGGCCACGACCGTCGGGGTCGGCGGCGGGCTCGAGGCGGGGCGCTACACCCGCATCAGCCCGGCAGGGCGCAGCGATCGCGTGGAGTTCGCACCGCGCGGATTCTTCGAGATCAGCCGTCGGAATCTCGGCGGCCGCAACCGCATCGTCAGCTTTTTCTCGCGGGCGGCGTTGAAGCGCAACCAGGGTGCCGTCGATGAGGACGAGCCGGACGATGGCTCGGGGTTCACGGAATACCGCGTCACGGGCACGTACCGTGAACGGCGGGCCTTCGGATCGGCCTCCGACCTGCTCCTCGGTTTCACCTCGGAACAGGGCCGGCGCACGAGCTTCGATTTCGGCCGCCAGCGGGCGAACGCCGAAGCGCTGCGGGTTTTTTCGCCCACGCTCAGCGTGTCGGGCCGGTACGCGCTCGAGTTCAGCCGGTTGTTCGCCGATCGGATCGAGCCGAGCGACAGGCCGCTCATCGACAGACTGTTCCCCGAAGTCCGTCTCTCGATAGTGGCGAGCGGGGTATCGTGGGATCGTCGCGACAGCCCGATCGATCCAACGCGCGGCACGCTCGTCACCGGCGATGTCGAACTGGCGGCCCGCGCGATTGGCTCGCAGGTCGGATACGTGAAGAGCTTCTTCCAGGGATCGGCATTCCGCCGGCTCGACGCCGCCGCCCACACGGTCGTCGCCGGGCGCGTGCTGGTGGGGGGCGCGCGCGGCTTCCTGCGGACCGTGACGTCGGCCGACGGGGCAACCGAGGAGGTCGTCCAGGACCTGCCGGCCAGCCAGCGCTTCTTCGCGGGCGGCAGCACCACGGTCCGCGGCTTCCAGCTCGACAGGCTCGGCGTCGACGAGATCATCCGGAACGGCCTGTCGATCGGCGGGAACGGCATCGTGGTGGCGAACGTGGAGATCCGGCGGTTCGTCACGCGTCTGCTGGGACGTGATTTCGGGCTGGTCGGATTCCTCGATGCCGGCAATGTCTTCCGTCGCGCGGGCGACATCGACCTCGGCCGGCTGCGGACCGCGACGGGCGTTGGCGTGCGCTACGACTCGCCGCTGGGGCCGCTGCGGCTCGACTTCGGGTTCAAGATCCGACCGCACACGATGCCCGACGGTCGCGAACGTGGCTGGGAGTATCACCTCAGCATCGGGGAGGCCTTCTGATGATCGGACGACTGTTGATCTGCCTTGCGGTTGCCGGCCTGGTGGCCGTCGGGATTCCGGCGACGGCGCAGGTGGAGCTCGATCGCATCGTGTCGCGCGTGGCGGGCCGCCTGATCACCCTCTCGGACATCCGCCAGGCCCGCACGCTCAGGCTCGTCGACGAGACGACGTCGGACGAGGCGACGCAGCGCGCCCTCGAGTCGCGCCTGCTGATCCTGCACGAGCTCTCGCGCGGCTCGGCGGCGCCGCCACCGGATCGCGAGGCCGTGGCTGCCCGCCGGGCCGAGTGGACGGCCAGCATGGGCAGCGACCAGGCGGTGCCCGCGTTGCTGGCGCAGGGCGGCATGAGTGATGGCGACCTCGACGCCTGGTTCAGAGACGACGTGCGGATCCGCGCGTACCTGCGCCGGCAGTTCGGGAGGCTCGACGACGCCGAGCGCACCGAGGCGATGCGCGAGTGGCTCGGGCGGCTTCGGCAGCGGGCCGAACTGCCGCAGTAGGCGGGGCGATCAGGGGCGCGGCGTCGTACCGGCAACGAGCGCGTCGTAAACGGCGATCTGGCGCTTCACGATAACCGTCCACGCGAACTCGCGTTCGACGATCGCGCGGCTGTCGTCGCCCATCGTGCGGAGCCGCTCGCCGGCGTCGGCCGTGGCAATGAGCGCCTCGGCGAGTGCGTCGGCATCATCGGGCGGCACGAGCCAGCCGTTGACACCGGGGCGGACCTTGTCGGGCAGTCCGCCGGCACGCGTGGCCACGATGGCGCGCCGGTGTCCCATGGCCTCGAGCGTCACGAGCGAACTGCCCTCGTAGCGTGTCGGGTGGACGAAGACCGAGGCCGCCACGTACCACGCGTGCAGGTCGCGTTCGCTCGCCCGGCCGGCGAACACCACGCGATCCACGATGCGGTGCTTCGCGATGGCCTGTTCGATCTCGGGACGGAACGGTCCGGTGCCGACGATCACCCAGCGCCACGGTCTCGTGCCAAGGCGGCCGCTGCGCGCGGCGCGGCCGATCGCCTCGGCCAGCACGTCGAATCCCTTGTTGAACTCCAGGCGCCCGACGCTCAGCCACACCAGATCGTCGGCGCCGATCTGGTGGCGCTGCCGCATCAGGCAGCCGTCGGCCATCCCGGCCATCGTTCCGAGTTCCACCAGATCGATGCCGTTCGGCACGGTGACGAGCTGACCCGGGCGTGGCGCCAGGTGGCGCGTGACCGTGGGCTCGAGGACCGCGTCGGTGGCGATGATCCGATCGGCGCGCCGGGCCACCCGCCTGACCGCGCGTCGGAGCGGGGCATAGCCGATCCGCTTCAGCAGCACCTGCGTGGGCGCCGTGGCGCCGAATTCCTCGAGGCCCTGCGGGTTGAGGACGAGGGGGACGTCGTGGCGGCCGAACGTGGCCCCGAGCAGGCTGGCGCCGAACCCGTGAACGATGTGACCGGCGCCGCCGGCCCGCGCCAGCGCGATGGCCCGGCGTCCGGCCCGCAGGCCGTAGAGCAGGTACGCCGTCGAGCGATCGAGGATCGTGGTGCCGCGACGATTCGCCAGCGGGAACGTGAGATACGACACGTGGCGCACCTGGATCAGGGGCGAGGCGAACGGATCGCTCAGTCCGTCGTGACGCACGGTGGGTGGCGGCACGATCAGCGTGACGGGCACGCCGCAGGCGGCCAGGTGACAGACGAGATCCCGGACCGATCGCTCGAGGCCGCCGAATCCGTGCATCGGCATGGCCGCGCGAGCGACGACGATGATCCGCAGGGGGGAGGTCATGACGGGCCGTGGGCCTGGTGCAGGACCTGATGATAGACGGCTTCGACGCGGGCCACGACGCCCGTGGCGGCGAACCGCGTGTGGACGTCGGCGCGGGCCGCGGCTCCCAGGCGACGTCGCAGATCCGGATCGTCGACGAGCGTCCGCAGATCGCGCGCGAACCCGTCTGCATCGTCCGAGAGCAGTCCAGTCTCGCGGTGCCTGATGATGTCGGGCGTCCCCCCGGTGTTCATCGCCGCAATCGGCGCACCGAGTGCGGCGGCCTCGATCAACACGCGGCTGAGCGACTCGGGCCCGTACGACGGGAAGGCGAGCAGGGCGGCGTGCTGCATCCAGGCCCAGACTCGATCGCGATCGAGCCAGCCCTCGACGCGCATCTCGATCCGCAGCTGGCGCGCCTGGGCCTCCAGGGATGCGCGGAGCGGGCCGTCGCCGACGATGACCAGCGGCCAGGTGATGCGGGCGCGCGCGAGGGCCGGCAGCAGGTACTGGACGCCCTTGTTGACGGCCAGCTTGCCCGCGTAGAGGACGTACGGGCCCTGGATGGGCGGCGTCGTGTGCATGAACGCCTGATCGAGGGCGGCCATGTCGATCGGGTTCGGGATCGTGTGCAGTCGATCCGCTGCCAGCGTGGGGATGCGCTGCCGCAGATCGCGCGCGATGGTCGTGCTGACCGCGATGACGGCGTCGGCGGCCGCGAGCGTGCGGCGCTTCGTCGCGAGGTTGGCGCGCATGTACGGAATCAGCGGCCAGCTGGCGACGAACGCGCCACCGGCCCGCGGCTTCACGCAGCGCGTCATCATGCCGACGGTACACGCCGGGCAGAGCGCGGGCTGTGACGGGTCGTAGATCAGATCCGACCAGTAGCAGACGGGCCAGTAGTCCCTGACGGTCGCGACCACCGGGATGCCGGCACGGCGTCCCGCGCGGATGGCGGGCACGGTGGTCATCACGTGCTGTGCGTGGATGACGTCGATCCCGCGCCCGAGTCGTGTCTCGCGCAGGTAGGTGTCGAGTCGTCGCCACAGCCACTCGTTCTTCAGCACGTTGCGGAGGTAGGGCACGGCCGGCGCTTGCTGATCGAACGTCGTGACGGGGACGCCCTCGTACTCGTGATGGCTGATACCTGTGACGTCGGCGCCGCGCGCCCGGATCACCTCGACGTGGTGGCCGCGGGCGACCAGGCCGCGCGTCAGTTCCCACGTGCTCCAGCCGCTCCCGCCGCAGTGCGGCGGGAACGCGTCGGTCACGATCAGGACGCGCAGCGCGGCGCTCATCGACCCCGCGCGAGCGCGCGCAGCCGCTTGTCGAGGATGGCGCAGTGAGCCTGCCAGCTGAAGTCGCGCACGACGCGGGTGCGGGCGGCCGCCCCGATCCGGCGGCGCGTGGTTTCGTCGGCCAGCCGTGTCAGCGCGCGGTCGAGCCCGCGGGCCTCGCGCGGGTCGTACAGCATCCCCTCGACCTTGTCCTCGACGAGCCGCTTGAGCCGCGGCAGAGCCGGCGCGACGACGGGCAGGCCGACGGCCATGTACTCGAAGATCTTCAGCGGCGACCAGTAGAACCCGAGTCGCAGCGGACCGTGCCGGAACGGCTCGAAGGGCGCCACGCCGATGTCGGCCGCGGCCAGTGCCGCCGGCAGTGCGCTGTGTGGCAGTGCGCCGGTAAAGGTCACGCCCGGCAGATCGCGGGCCGCACGTTCGACGGCGGCTCGCTCGGGACCGTCGCCGATGAAGACCGCGCCGAAGCGGTGATCGCCATCGCGGTGCAGCCGCGCGAGCGCCGCCGCGAGTTGGACCACGCCGTGCCACGAGCGGAACGCGCCGGCAAAGACGCAGAGGATGCGGTCGTCGGTCCGCGTGAACGGCACGGGGCCGCGCGCCTCGGGCGTGAAGTGCGCGATGTCGGCGCCCCACTCGATCTCGAGGACCCGCCGCCGCTCGACCCACGCGGGCAGGATATCGGCCGACGTGGTGACGAACATCTGCGTCCGGCGGCAGATCGCGTCCCGCCAGCGCCGCATCGGCTCGACGAGCAGCGCGCGATCGATCTTGGACTTGAGCGATCCCGGATAGTCGATGACCGGGGCGTTGACCTCGAGGACGGCGGGGACGCCGAGCCGCGAGGCCGCGAGGACACCTTCACCGCCGAAGTTGTAGTACCGCTCCATGATGACCTGGGCACCGATGCGGCGCGCCAGATCGGTCAGGGCCCCGACACGCAGCCAGCGCAGCTGCTGCCGGCCGAGCGGTGGGCCCATCGCGTGCCACTGCACGGCCCCGGCCGGCCAGGGACCGCCGGGCCGGGTGGCGACGTGGACCTCGTGTCCGCGCGCGGCCAGGCCTTCGGCCACCGCCTGCACGTGGACCGAGCCGCCGAGCGTGCCCGGTACCGTCTGATCGAGCGCCGCGTAAAGGACGCGCATGTCAGCGCTCCGTGGCCTGCGGGCTGCCGGCGGCCGGCTTGCGGAGCAGCGCGAAGAACGGGCCTGTCGGGATCCGGCCGAACAGCCACAGGTCGATCTGCATCAGCGCCGTGGCCGCCCGCAATCCCCAGTAGAGCGCGCCGCCGCGACGCACGCGGGCCTGCGCGGCGCGGCGCGCTGCCCGGACGGCCGCGTGATCGTCGGTGGGGCCGGCGGCCGGCAGCCGACGACCGGCCCGGCGCGCGAGCCAGTGTTCGGCCATGCGTGCGAGGACGTTCTCCATGAACGCGCCGATCACCGGTGAGTAGTAGGTGATGCGCGCGATCTCGAAGCCGCAGGCCGCCGCCACCTGCCGCAGGTCGTCGTGATCGGCGAGCGGGTTCAGGTGATCGGACTTGCGCAGCCGCTCCTGCCGCAGATCGAGCAGGCCGACGCGCTCGCACACGCGGGCGATCCGGTTGACCAGCCGCACGCCGAGGGCGGGCCAGCCGTTCTTCCGCACGTGCGTGTAGATGAACAGCGTGCCGCCGGGCGCGAGCACCCGGTTGGCTTCGCGCAGGACGTCGGTGAGCGCCTGCGGCGACAGGTGCTCCATCACGTCGAGCGACCAGGCCTTCGTGAACACCGCGGACTGCAACGGCAGCCGGCGGAGATCGCCGAGGATCAGGTCCGCGCGATCGATGGCCTCCTGCGCGAAGAACGGGCTGATGTCGACGCCGAGAACGGCCGCGCCCGATCCGGCGTTCCAGACGATGGCCCTGCCGCTGCCGCAGCCGAGATCGGCGATACGGTCGCCGGGACCGGGGCGCAGGAAGCGCCGCAGCATGTCGTTGCGGATCTTCGATCCCAGCACGGGCGGCGCGATCGACTCGTGCCGGGCGTCGGCGTGCAGCTCGTGATCGAGGTACTTCGTCTGTTCCTCGAACGTCGCGAGCGGACGGAGATCGAGATACCCGTGGCGCGTGTCGAATCGCCGGCGGCAGCCGCCGCAGGTCATCGCCTCGTCGTCGGTGGCGCGGATGAGCGCGCTCCGGCAGTCCGGGCACTGCACGAGTTGCGTCATGGCAGCCGTGATCATGCCGCGGCCGCCTGCAGGGCCGCCTCGAGCCGCTCGGCCCGGGCCTCCCACGTGTAGCGCGGCACGAGCGCGCGCGCCGCGGTCGCGAGGCGGGCGGCCAGCACCGGATCGGTCCGCAGCCGCTCGATCGCCGACGCCAGCGCAGCGGCGTCGCCGGCCGGTACGAGCAGCGCCGTGTCGCCGTCGGTCAGCACTTCGCGGATGGCCGGGAGGTCGGACGCGACGATGGGGCGGCCCAGGGCCAGGTACTCGAACAGTTTCAGCGGCGACGTGTAGCGCTCCGAGATCGCCGATGGCGTGTTCGGCAGCACGAGGATCGTCGCGGCCGCCAGGCGCCCGGCCACGTCGGCCGGCGGGAGCAGGCCGGTGAACGTGAGGCGTCCGTCCACCCGCAGGGTCGACGCAAGCGTGCGGACACGTGCCAGATCGGGCTCGGCCGGGTGCCCGCCGATGATCAGCCCTTCGGCATCGGGAACCGCGGCCATCGCGTGTACGAGCACGTCGACGCCCTTCCATGGATACAGGTGCCCGGCGTAGCCGACGACCGTGCGGCCGTCGGACCGCGCGCCGGGGATCGCGTCGTCAGGTGGAACGGGCGGACCACCGTCGGGGACCACGTGCACGTGGGCGCGATCGCCGAACCGCGCGCGCAGGTCGTTGGCCAGGGCGGCGGTCAGCGTGACGTACGCGGCGGCGCGCGCCCAGACGAGGGCCTCGCGGCGTGCGAGCCGCTGCTGCTTGGCTGGCGACGGCGCGAGATCCGGACGGCCGAGCAGCGCCGGCATCTCGGCGCTGACGACATCGGCCATGCCGTGCGACTCGTACACGACACGTCGCCGCGCCGCGACCGGCGCGCGCAGCAGGAACGCCGCCAGGCCGAGATCGCGCGTGAACACGACGCCACCAGTGGTGGTCGTCGCGGCGAGGGCTTCGAGGAGGAACCGCATCCGTGTCAGTGGCGGGCCCGGGGCCCGGCCGATGGTCCGGATGGTCAGGCCGTCCGGACGCGAAACACCATAGAACGTGAACGGATCACGCGCCGGCACGGCGGTATCGGGCCGCACCATCAGCGTGACCGCGTGGCCACGCCGCGCCAGCGCACGACACGTCGCCATGGTCTGCGCGCCGTTGGCACGCTCGATCGGAAATCTCGTGTCGGCGAGGTAGAGGACGGTCACGCACCTGGGGGCCGGCAACGGCCGGACAAAATCCTAGTCTATCGCGGCCGTCACGCCTGCGGCTCACTCGCGCGGCAGGCCGTAGAACGACTCGCGGTCGACGACGTATCTGACGACGATCGACGGCAGGAGGCGCGGCAGGTCGACGAATGTCACGCGGGCATTCCCGGCGATCTCGAGACGCTGGCGATCCATGATGTGCAACCCGAACTGCGCCATCAACCCGACGTTCCACCAGATGAGCAGCGCGGCGGTCGCGACGGCCAGGGCGCGGAGCACGCGGCGGCGGCCCGTGGGCCAGCAGGCAGCCAGGCCGACCGCCAGCACGGGCGTGAGGGCCACGAACCGGCGTTGCCCGAAGGCCCCGGCCACGGTCCACGACTCGACGCTCCCCGACACGTAGATCTGCAGCAGCGTCATCACGAGCATGAGCCCGGCGATCCACCGGAGATCGGACGCGTGGATCGTCGGCGGCGGGGACGCGGCGTGCGCGCGTCGTCCACCACTGACGAGCAGCCAGATCAGGCCGGCGATTGCCACGGCCGCCAGCGGGGTCCAGAGGAACAGCCCGTGCTGCGGTGAGATCAGCACATCGAAGAAGTGCGGGGACGACCACGTCATCTTGCGGGCCACCTTGTCGGTGGGGGTCGGGTGGCCGTTCAGCGCCTGGTACGCCGCCAGTTGCGGCAGGTACGCCAGCCCCGCCGTGGCGATGCCAACGGCGGCGGTGAGCAGCGGACGCCGCCAGATCGACGCAGTGGGGGCGTTGGCGCCGCGGACGTGTCGCCACGTGAATCGGGCGAAATCCAGCGCCGGTCCAAGGACGAAGAAGGCGTCCTGCTCACGGACCATCGGCAGCAGCGCCGCTGCCAGGCCGAGTGCGACCACGCCCGGCATCGACCAGCGATCGCGGATGCGCAGCCAGATCCAGAGGAACAGCGCCACGGCGAACGCCGACGTGGCGTGCGCGAAGGCCGGCGCGACGTACATGTAGAAGATCAGCGGCGTGCCGGCCCAGACGATGGCCGCCGGGCCGATGCCGGATCCGCCCAGCAGTCGTCGCACGATGGACGCCGACAGCAGCAGCGCGAGCAGGCCGTAGACGGCCGATCCATAGGCGACGGCGGCGACGTAGGGCCGGCCCAGGCCATCGGTGAGCGCGCCCGAGAGACCGGCGGCGAGGTGGCCGGCGGCGTAGAACGGCATCCACAGGATGGCCGATCCGATCGGCGCGAAGTTCGGCCGTCGTCCTGCCTCGTTCGTGTCCTCGAGGAACGTGCTGATGAAGCCCGGCGTACGGCCGGGACCAGCGTCGTGGAAGTAGCGGTATTCGTTCTCGAAGTCGACATCGCGATCGAACGTCCAGCTGTGGAGCCACGAGAAGAACTGGATCTCGTCGGACGCATTGATACGCGTCGTCACCGCGGGCAGCGAGAGGACGAAGACGAGGATGAGCAGCCAGACCGCGCGGGCGTGTCCGTCGAGCCGGGAGGGGCCGGTCATGGGTCAGGCCCCGAGCGTGCGTGCCATGACGCCCTGGAAGACCTGCAGGGCGTTGAAGCCGGCGTGGTTGACGATCGGCAGCACGGCCGATCGTCGCCGGATGTAGATCAGGCCCCAGATCAGGCCCAGCAGGCCGACGGCAATCGACACGTCGATGCCCTGGTCGGCGTGCAGGGCGCCGAACGCGATCGTGAACAGGACGAGGCCGAGGTGAATGCCGCCGAGGCGCTGTTCGAAACGGTGGAGGATGAAGGCGCGCTGGAGTTCCTCGCGCACGCCGCCCGCCACGATCACCACCACGATGAACACGGCCGCATCCAGCGGCGAATCCATGAACGCGGTGAGCGGATTGACGAGCACGTTCTGTGTCCACGGGAGGACCGCGCGCAGGGCCAGCACGACCAGCGCCACGCCAATCAGCACCACCGGGACCAGCATCAGGCCCAGCCGTGCCTCGCGGCCGACGGGCCGCTGCCCCAGAAAGACGTCGCGTGGGCGTTCGCCGCTCGCGCGCAGGAAGAACCCGATGAGGCCGACGACGAGCAGCGTGTCGAGCAGGCTCAGCGTGGCGAAGAAGGGCAGCGACAGATCGTCTCCGTCGGTCGGGGACAGGGGTGTTGCCATCAGCAGGACGGAGGCGATCAGCACCTGCGTCGGCACGCCGCAGACGAGCAGGGTCTCCATGAGCGCGAGCCAGCGCGGCTGCCGGGGATGCGCGTCGGGGATGGGCAGGGACACGGCGGGCGCCGCGATCACGGGATCGTCCACACCGGGCACTCTACATCAGGCGGTCGGGCGACGCGCCAGCCGCAGGAGATGCGGAGGCCGTGCAAACCTGAGAAAATAGGGCAAGTGCAAAAACGGCCCGTCTGACGGGCCTTGTCCCCGTATGTCGTGGTAGGGATGGCTGTTATGCACAAGATGTCGTGGTAATCGACCTTGACAACGCCAGGGGCGAGGCGCATAGTTCGGCTTCCGGTTTATCGGCGACGCGGACCTGTCCGGCCTGCGGAGTCTGGACCATCGACATACCAGTCCCCTTGCCCGCGGCGACGCGTTGCCGTGTACGGGGGAGACGTTGACGCACGGATCGGGTGACGCCGAGGCGCCCGGCCAGGGGAGGACAGCAGATGCAGCGGGTTCAACACGTGGAGTCGGCCACGCCGGCACCGGCGAGGGCGTTCGAGTCAGGGCCGGCGGTGTCCGGGCTCGAGTTCGAGCGGCACTTCTCACGCGAGGGTGTGGACCCGTTCGACGAGATCGAGTGGGAGCTCCGGTCGGCCGTGATTGCCAACGAGCGTGGCGAACTCGTCTTCGAGCAGCGCGACGTGGAGTTCCCGAAGGCCTGGTCGCAGCAGGCGACGAACATCGTCGTCTCGAAGTACTTCCGCGGGCAGATCGGGACACCGCAGCGGGAGCGGTCGGTGCGCCAACTGATCGGCCGCGTGGTCGACACGATCACGACGTGGGCGCGCGCGCAGCAGTACTTCGCGTCGGAAGACGATCTGCAGGCGTTCAGCGACGACCTGAAGCACCTGCTCGTGTACCAGAAGGGCTCGTTCAACAGCCCGGTGTGGTTCAACTGCGGCTTCGAGCCGGCGCCGCAGTGTTCGGCCTGTTTCATCAACGCCGTACAGGACACGATGGATTCGATCCTGACGCTGGCGCGGACCGAGGGCATGCTGTTCAAGTTCGGATCCGGAACGGGGTCGAACCTGTCGGCGATCCGGTCGTCGCACGAGGTGCTGGCCGGCGGCGGGACGGCGTCGGGCCCGGTGTCGTTCATGAAGGGGTTCGACGCGTTCGCGGGCGTGATCAAGTCGGGCGGCAAGACGCGGCGCGCCGCGAAGATGGTCATCCTGAACGCCGAACACCCGGACATCGTCGAGTTCATCAACTGCAAGGTCGAGGAAGAGAAGAAGGCGTGGGCGCTGATCGACGCCGGCTATGACGGGTCGTTCACCGGCCCGGCGTACGCGTCGGTGTTCTTCCAGAACTCGAACAACTCGGTGCGCGTGACCGACGCGTTCATGCGCGCGGTCCTCGACGACGGGGAGTGGGAGACGCGCGCGGTGACGACGGGCGAGGTCGTGGAGGTCTACAAGGCCCGCGATCTCATGCGTCAGATTGCCGAGGCGACGTGGATCTGCGGCGATCCGGGCATGCAGTTCGACACGACGATCAACGACTGGCACACCAGCGCGAACACGGCACGCATCAACGCGAGCAACCCGTGCTCGGAGTACATGTTCCTCGACGACTCGGCGTGCAACCTGGCGTCGATCAATCTGATGAAGTTCGTGCGCGAGGACGGCGAGTTCGATGCGCCGGCGTTTCAGAAGGCCTGCGAGACGTTCATCACGGCGCAGGAGATCCTGGTCGACAACGCGAGTTATCCGACCAAGGCGATCGAGCGTAACAGCCACGACTACCGGCCGCTGGGCCTCGGGTACGCCAACCTCGGCGCCCTGCTGATGTCGCGCGGCCTGCCGTACGACAGCGATGCCGGGCGTGACTACGCGGCGGCGATCACGGCCGTGATGCACGGCGCGGCCTACGCGCAGTCGGCACGCGTGGCGCGCGATCACGGCGGGCCGTTTGCCGGGTACGCGAAGAACCGCGAGCCGATGCTGCGCGTGATGCGCAAGCACCGCTCGGCGCTGCGCGACATCAACAGGGCCCACGTGCCGGCCGACCTGCTCGACTGCGCGCGCAGCGTGTGGGACACCTGCCTCGAACTCGGCGAGCAGCACGGATACCGCAACGCGCAGGCGACCGTGCTCGCCCCGACGGGCACGATCGGCTTCATGATGGACTGCGACACCACGGGAGTCGAGCCGGACATCGCGCTGGTCAAGTACAAGAAGCTGGTGGGCGGCGGCCTGATGAAGATCGTCAACACCACCGTGCCGATGGCGCTCGGCAAGCTCGGCTATACCGCGGCGCAGATCACCGACATCGTCGCGCACATCGACGAGCACGAGACGATCGAGGGCGCGCCGCACCTGAAGGACGCGCACCTGGCGGTCTTCGACTGCGCGTTCAAGCCGGCCCGCGGCACGCGCTCGATCCACTACATGGGGCACATCAAGATGATGGGCGCCGTGCAGCCGTTCATTTCGGGGGCGATCAGCAAGACGGTCAACGTGCCCAAGGCCGCCACGGTCGAGGAGATCGAGCAGGCCTACATCGACGCGTGGCGCATCGGCGCCAAGGCCGTGTCGATCTATCGCGACGGCAGCAAGCGGACGCAGCCGCTCAACACGTCGAAGGACGTCACGAAGGCCGCGGCGACCGCCGAGGCGGTGGCCCCGCGGCGTCGCCGCCTGCCGGACGAGCGGCGTTCGATCACGCACAAGTTCGACATCGGCGGGCACGAGGGCTACATCACCGTCGGGCTCTATGAGGACGGCCAGCCCGGCGAACTGTTCCTGACGATGGCGAAGGAAGGGTCGACGATTTCGGGCTTCGCCGACGCGTTCGCCCAGGCCATCAGCTACACGCTCCAGTACGGCGTGCCGCTGCAGGATCTGGTCGACAAGTTCAGCCACGTCCGGTTCGAGCCGTCAGGGATGACGAAGAACCCGGACGTGCGGTTCGCCAAGTCGATCGTCGACTACATCTTCCGGTGGCTGGCGACGAAGTTCCTGTCGATCGAGGCGCAGCACGCCGCGGGCGTCAACGGCCGTGACACGGTCGTGGCGTCGCCCGAACAGCTCATCCTGGACGTCGGCAACACGGTGGCCGCGGCGCAGCCGGCTGCGCCGACCTCGCCGTACTCGACGATCCAGAACCAGGAAGACGCGCCACCCTGCTCGACCTGCGGGTCGATCATGGTGCGCTCGGGCGCCTGCTACAAGTGCCCGAACTGCGGCACGACGAGCGGCTGCGCGTAGGTCTCCACCGGACGCGGCGGGTCATGCGGGCCCGTCGCGTCCGGCTCTGATCGTCATCGTTCGGGCGAAACCACGATCCGCACCCGGCCGGCCATTCACTCCTCGATCCTTACCCAGTCGACGACGACACCCAGCTCGCGCGGGTCGTCGCCCAGGCCCACGGCACGCGGTACGAACGTTGGCGACAGCAGCTCGATCGTCGACGGCCCGCTCGCCAGCCGGTCGAGCGTGGCGCCATCCAGTTCCAGCGTGAACGTCGAGAACCCGGGCGAGCGCCTCGACAGGCGCTACGTGTGATGGAAACGCCGTCGTCCGCTCGAGCCCGGTCCAGTGCAGCGTGACCTGTCCGGCCGGCACCAGGTCGAACCCGGCGAAGTCGGTGCGGACCAGGCTGCCGGCCACGGCGTGGAACGCGGCGAGCGTGAAGGCGCAGGCCGAGATGGTCGTCAGCAGCAGGAGTCCCCACGCGAACAGCCGTTCGACCGCCACAGGGGGACGGGCGTGAGTCCGGCCGGACGTGCGGGACGCGGACGCGTCATCGTCGCGGCCCTCAGCGGGCGTGTCGTCGTCTGAGTCGGGCGCGGACGTGACGGCAGGCACGTCGAGCACGCCGATCAACCGTGAGGGCTGGGGGTCCATACGGTCTCGGTCTCTTCCGGATGCGCCAGAGTCTGGCGCCGGGCGCCGGCCTCTCGGTCCGTGCGCGGCGCCTACTCTATCAGTGCGATGCTGATGCGATTGTCAGGCGCGCGATCGTCGGCGTAAGCTGGTGCCGTTTCCACGCTGGTGCAGGGCGCCATCCCGTCGACGTCGTCGGGCGGGTGGCATGCGGACAGGAGATCTGTGTCCGTGCCGATCGGGGCATCGGTTCGCCTGGTGGGAGGAGCGTCCATGAGTCAGAAGGTGCGTGTCGGGATCGTCGGTCTCGGGTTCGGCGCGGAGTTCATTCCGATCTATCAGCGGCATCCCGATGCCGAGATGTACGCGATCTGCCGCCGCAACGAGGCGGAACTCGATGCGTGCGGCGATCGGTTCGGCATCGCGAAGCGTTATACGAGTTACGAGGACATGCTGGCCGACCCGGACCTCGACGCCGTCCACATCAACTCTCCGATCGCCGATCATGCGCCGCAGGCGATTGCGGCATTGACGGCCGGCAAGCACGTGGCGAGTACCGTGCCGGCCGCGACGAGCGTGGACGAATGCCGGCAGCTCGTCGAGTGGCAGCGCCGGAGCGGCAAGGTCTACATGATGATGGAGACCGTCGTCTACAGCCGCGAGTACCTGTTCGTGAAGGAGCTGTACGACACCGGGGCGCTCGGCCGCATCCAGTTCCTGCGCGGCAGCCATCAGCAGGACATGGACGGCTGGCCCGGCTACTGGGAAGGGTTTCCGCCGATGCACTACGCCACGCACTGCGTGAGCCCGTGCCTGGCGCTGCTCGGCAAGCACGCCGAGTCGGTCGTATGTCACGGATCGGGACGGATCGACGAGGCGCTGATCCCGAAGTACGGCAGTCCGTTCGCCATCGAGACCGCGACGTTCACGCTGCGTGATTCGGACGTGTGTGCCGAGGTGACGCGCAGCCTGTTCAACGTCGCGCGGCAGTACCGCGAGAGCTTCGACGCCTACGGATCGGTGAAGTCGTTCGAGTGGCAGCAGGTCGAGGGCGAGGAACCGGTCATCCACACGAAGAGCACGGCGGCGCTGCCGCTCAGCGAGGCAGAGATTCCGACCCGCGTGCAGGTGCCGGACTATGCGCACCGCCTGCCCGAGCCGATTCGGGCGTTCACGCAACCGGCCGCCATCCAGGATGCGGAGCACCTGTCGTTCCTGCAGGGCGGCGGACACGGCGGATCCCATCCGCACCTCGTGCACCATTTCCTCCAGGCTGTGCTCGGACGACAGGCGGCGATGCCCGACGTCGAGACATCGGTGAACTGGACGCTCGTCGGCATCTGTGCCCACGAGTCGGCGCTCCAGGGCGGTGAGAAGATCCGGATCCCGACGTTCTGAGACCACCATGAAACTGGGAGTCAACACGTTTCTCTGGACGTCGGAGTTCACGCCGGCGCACCTCGATCTGTTGCCGCGCATCAAGGCAGCCGGCTTCGACGGGGTGGAACTGCCCGTCGCGCAGCCGGCGACGTTTCGGGCTGCCGACGTGCGGCGGGCGCTCGAGGCCAACGGCCTGGACTGCACGGTCTGTTCGGTGATCCTCGACAGGTTCAACCTGGTCGATGACGACGCGGCCGTGCGACAGCGGACGCAGCAGCACGTGCGCGATGTGGTGCAGGTGGCGGCGGAGATCGGCGCGTCGCTCGTCAACGGTCCGCTGTACGCGCCCGTGGGCTACCTGCCCGGCCGCCGCCGCACGGACGACGAGTGGCAGCGCGCGATCGAGGGCTATCAGGCAGTGATTCCCGCGCTCGAGGCCAACGGGGTCTCGCTGGCGATCGAACCGCTCAACAGGTTCGAGACCTATTTCCTCAATACGGCCGCCGATGCCGCGGCGCTGTGCGAGGCCGTGGGCCACGACCGCGTGGGCGTGGCGTTCGACGCGTTCCACGCCAACATCGAGGAGAAGTCGATTCCGGACGCGTGCCGCGC
Source organism: Acidobacteria bacterium SCN 69-37 (assembly GCA_001724025.1). Taxonomy (GTDB): domain Bacteria; phylum Acidobacteriota; class Vicinamibacteria; order Vicinamibacterales; family SCN-69-37; genus SCN-69-37. The sequence goes on from MEDJ01000010.1 coordinate 66,996, forward strand.
CCTCGGGCGGCACCTGAAGCACGTCCAGGTGTCGGAGAACGATCGGGGCACGCCGGGCACCGGGCACGTCGACTGGGCCGGCCTGTTTGCCGCGCTCGCGGATCTGCGCTACGACGCATGGGTGACGATCGAGAGCTTCGGACCGAATCTCGGGGCGTTCAGTTCGGCCGTCTGCATCTGGCGCGACATCGAACCGGATGTCGAGGCCATCGCGTTCGACGGCCTGCGGTTCCTGCGCGCGCGGCTGGGCTGACGGGCTGCGGGCCAGGCGCCCGCGCTCACGGCATCATCGCCGCGCATGCTCGCTGCCGGGTATCGTCCCGACATCGACGGACTCCGGGCCGTCGCCGTGCTCGCCGTGGTCCTCTTCCACGCGTTCCCGACGACGCTGCCCGGTGGATTCGTCGGCGTCGACGTCTTCTTCGTCATCTCCGGCTTCCTGATCTCCCGAATCATCCTCGAACAGCTCGAGCGACGCACCTTCAGCCTTGCGCACTTCTACGTGCGGCGCGTCACGCGCATCTTTCCGGCACTGATCCTCGTGCTGGCCGCCACCTATGGTCTTGGCTGGATCGTCCTGTTCGCTGACGAGTTCGCGCAGTTCGGCCGCCACACGGCCGGGGCCACGGCGTTCGTGTCCAACCTGGTGCTCTGGCAGGAAGCGGGGTATTTCGACACCGCGTCGGATACCAAGCCGCTGCTCCACCTGTGGAGCCTCGGTATCGAGGAGCAGTTCTACATCGCCTGGCCCGTGATCGTGTGGGCGACGTGGCACGCCACGCGGGGAAGACGACGTACGGGGCTGCTCCTGCTGTTGATTGCCGCACTCGGGGCGTCGTTCGTTGCCGGGGCGCGCACGCTGCGCGTCGATAGCGTGGCTGCGTTCTACTGGCCGCAGACGCGCATCTGGGAACTACTCGCCGGCGGCCTGCTCGCGTGGGTCAGCGTCCACCTCGTGCTGCGACTGGCGCCGGCGCGATCGATGCAGTGGGCGCGGCTGGCCGGTCCGGCTGCCGCCCTGGGGGCCACCCTGCTGGCCGTCGGTCTGTGGCGCTTCGACGCGCAGACCGTCTTTCCGGGGGCGCATGCGCTGGTGCCGGTGATCGGTTCCGTCCTGATCATCGCGGCCGGACCGCAGGCGTGGCTCAACAGGCGGCTGCTCTCGTGGCGGCCGCTCGTCTGGATCGGCCTGGTGAGCTTTCCGTTGTACCTCTGGCACTGGCCGCTGCTGACCTTCGCGCGCATCATCCAGGCGCAGGTGCCGACGCTGCCGATCCGCGCGGCCATGGTCGGGCTCTCGATCGTGCTGGCCGGACTGACCTACGTCCTGATCGAGCGCCGCATGCGCTCGCGGCGACACGACGACATCAAGGTCGCCGTGCTCGTGACCGGCATGGCGCTGATCGGCATCGTGGGCTACCACACGTTCGCGCGTCGCGGCCTGGCCTCGCGAACGGTCGTGAAGATCAACAGGCTGGCCGGGCAATCGGGCCAGGATGCCGGCTATGGGCCGCACCTCGGCGTCGGGTGCGGCCTGGTCCGGGAAGCGGACACGGCGCTCTTCAACATGTGCGTGCACGATCGGCGCGGCCCCGTGCGTTACGCGCTGATTGGCGACAGCAAGGCGCGGAGCCTGTCGACGGGCCTGGCGCGGACGTCGACCGATGGCGGGCACTGGGTCTTCATCGGCGGCAACGGTGACCACGGCGCGCCCGTCCCGCTGCTGTTCGACGATCGGGCGGAGGAGCAGAGACTGGCCCGCCTGGCGCTCGAGGCCGTGACGGCCGATCGGGACATCGACACGGTGGTGCTGGTGACGGCCATTCGCTCGCTGTTCTTCCTCGGCGTGCAGGACGTCGTCCGGTATGACCCGACGTATCTCACGAGGCTCTCGGAGGCACCGGGCTACGACCGCGCGCGAGACGGCCTGAGCCGATTCGTCGGGGTGCTGGTGGCGCACGACAAGCGCGTCGTCCTTGTCGTCGATAATCCGGCGTTGCCGGATCCGAAGGACTGCCTGTTCCGGCAGACCGCGTCACCGGTGATCAACCGATGGTTGACCCGTCGCAACGACGCCTGCCAGATTCCGCTGTCGCGGTTCAAGGTGGACACGGCGATCTACGCGACTCTCCTGGCCGACGTGCAGCAAAAGTTTCCCGGCCAGGTCGAGATTTTCGACGCCTCCGACGTCTACTGCTCGGTGGACGACGACGTGTGCGGGCCGATGCGTGACGATCGGTTGCTCTACGCCTACCTCGACCACATCTCGGATTACGCGGCAGGGCTCGTGGGCGAGAAGCTCAATCGGTTCCTCGAGACGCGCGAGCTGGCGGCCGCGCCCGCACCCAGGCCCTGAGCGGTGCGGCAGTCCGCCGCGATACCATCAGGAGACGTGTCTGATCCGCTGCTCGCCATCCTGGAACAGTATTGGGGATACACCGCCTTCAGGCCCCTGCAGCGCGAGGCGATGCAGGCGGTACTCGACCGCCGCGACTCGCTGATCATCATGCCGACGGGCGGGGGCAAGTCGCTCTGCTTCCAGGTGCCGGCCATGGCGGGGGACGGACTGGCGATTGTCGTGTCGCCGCTCATCGCGTTGATGAAGGATCAGGTCGATACGCTGGTCAGCAACGGCGTGCCCGCGGCGTGCTACCACAGCGGTCTGTCGGACGAGGTGAAGTCCGAGGTGTCGGCGGGCATCGCGACGGGCCGCTACCGCCTGCTGTACGTTGCGCCGGAGCGCCTGGCCGGTGACGGCCGTCACGCGCTGTTCTCGCGGATCGGCCGCCAGCCCGTCCGCTTCGTGGCCATCGACGAGGCGCACTGCATCAGCCAGTGGGGCCACGACTTCCGACCCGAGTACCGCCAGCTGGCCGACCTGCGCGAGCGCTGGACGGACGTCAGTTTCCACGCGTTCACCGCCACGGCGACGACGCGCGTCCGCCGCGACATCGTGTCGCAGCTGGCGCTTCGCGATCCGCTGGAACTGATCGGATCGTTCGATCGCCCCAATCTCGTCTATCGTGTGCTGCCGCGCGCCAGCCTGAAGAAGCAGTTGCAGGAGGTACTGGCGCGCCATCGCGGCAACGCGGGCATCGTCTATTGCCAGTCGCGCCGCGAGGTGGACGCGCTGGCCGACTGGCTGCGCGAGAGCGGCGTGCGCGCCGTGCCGTACCACGCGGGGATGAGTGACGTCGATCGCCACAGGAACCAGGATGCGTTCCTCAACGAGGAGGTCGACGTGGTCGTGGCCACCGTGGCCTTCGGCATGGGGATCGATCGGTCCGACGTGCGCTTCGTGGTCCACGCCGGGGCGCCGCAGTCACTCGAGCACTATCAGCAGGAGGCCGGCCGTGCCGGCCGTGACGGGCTCGAGGCCGAGTGCGTGTTGATCTACTCGGCCGGCGACTTCGTCCGCTGGCGGCTGATGTTCGAGGAGGCAGGCGACGCCGAAGCGCGGCGGATGCTGCTGCGCGACATGGAGCGGTACGCCGCGGGTGTCGGCTGCCGGCACCGGCGACTCGTGGCGTATTTCGGTGATCCGTTCACCAAGGCGGACTGCGGTGCCTGCGACTACTGCCTGGGCGAACTCGAGCCGGTCACCGATCCGGTGACGGTTGCGCGCAAGGTGCTCTCGGCGGTGGCGCGTGTCGGCCAGCGGTTCGGCACGGCGCACGTCGTCAATGTGCTGCGGGGCCGCGACGTGGAAGCGGTGAGCGCGCGCGGCCACCAGACGCTCAGTGTCTTCGGGCTGCTGGCCGATCAGGGCACCGATCATGTGCGCGGCTACATCGATCAACTCGTGGCCGGTGGCTGGCTGCGGCAGACGAGCGGGGAGTTCCCGGTGCTGCAACTCACGGCCGAGGGCCTTGCGTTGATGAAGGATCCGGGCGCCGCGCCAGACCTGCAGCTTGCACGGCAGCGCACGCCGCAGAAGACGCGCGTCGAGCGGACGTCGCGCGTGGCTGCCGAGTCGTGGGACGGTGTCGACCGCGACCTGTTCGAGTCGCTGCGTGTGCTGCGCCTGTCGATCGCGCGGGCGCGTGCGGTCCCGCCGTACGTCATCTTTCACGACACGACGCTGCGTGAACTGGCGCGCGTCCGTCCCTCGACGCTCGACGCGCTTCGCCACATCTACGGCGTCGGGGCACGAAAGGTCGAGGAGCACGGTGAGGCGCTCCTGCAGGTCATCGCGGAATACGGCCGTCCGGCACCGGCGGGATGAGCCTGCCGGTTGCCACGCGGTCCCCGGATGGCGTATTCAAGGAGAGGTTGCATTGACACGCGTGGACGCATCCTGATGGAGCGAGTGACTGGGTCGGGGCCGGGCGCATCTGTGCCGCCGACACTCATCTTCGTGGCCGGCTTCCTGCTCGGCTGGTGGATCGATACCCGGGCGCCGCTGGGGGACGAGGGCGAGCCGTCGGCCCTGGTACGGCTGATCGGGTGGGGCGCCACGGCCGCCGGATCGTGGCTGTTCCTGTGGGGGCTGGCGACGTTCTCGCGCGTGCGGACCGGAATCCTCCTGCAGCGCCCCGCCACGCGGGTCGTCGACCTGCCGCCGTACTCGTGGTCGCGTAACCCGATGTACGTGGCGTTCACCGCCATCTATGTCGGCCTGGCCCTCGTCGTCGGCGCCTGTTGGTCGCTCATCCTGCTGCCCGTCGTGCTGGGCCTGCTGACGTGGCTGGTCATCAGGCGCGAAGAGCGGTACATGCGGACCGCTTTCGGTGCGGAGTACGACGCCTACTGCCGTCGCGTGCGGCGCTGGATCTGAGCCGCGTCGTGTTACCGTTCTGAGCGGGCCGATGGACACCTTCGACGATCTGGACCGGCTGGTCGACGAGCTCGAGGCGAGCCGTGGCGATCGCGACGGCGCGGGCAGCGGGCTCGACGGCTGGCTCGACGTCATGGTGGCCCGGCAGGCCAGTGACCTGCTGCTCGTGTCCGGCGAGCCCCCGACCTTCCGCATCCACGGTCCTGTCGTGCGCGCTTCGGCCGAACCACTCGAGGGCGAAGCCATCGAAGCCCTGGTCCTGCCTGCGCTCCCGGCGCACGCGCAGCGCGCCTATCGCGACGGCGGCGATGGCGAGGGATCGTACAGACTGACGGGTGTCGGGCGCTTCCGCGTGCACCTGCACCGCGAGCGCGGTCGGGCCGCCGCCGTCATTCGTGCGCTGCCCTCGCGCGTGCCGTCCCTGGCCGGTCTGGGCCTGCCACCCGGCGTCGACGCGCTGGCCCGCGTACCGCGCGGCCTCGTGATCATCGGGGGCGCGACCGGGTCCGGCAAGTCCACCACGATGGCGGCGCTGGTCGACGCCATCAACAGGCACGAGGCGAAGCACATCATCACGATCGAGGATCCGATCGAGTACGAGCACGCCAATCAGCGGAGCGTCGTGCAGCAGATCGAGGTGGGCGCCGACACGCCGGATTTTCCCGCGGCGCTTCGGTCGGCCCTGCGACAGGCGCCTGACGTGATCGTGGTCGGCGAGATGCGCGATCCCGAGACGATGCGGATCGCGCTGGCGGCCGGCGAAACCGGCCACCTGGTGCTGACCACGCTGCACACGACCGACGTGGCATCGACGCTCGCGCGGATGTGCGATTCGTTTCCCGACGAGCGGCAGCCGACCATTCGCCAGGAGATCGCGGCCGCGCTCTCGGCCGTGTGGGTGCAGACGCTCCTGCCGGCGCGCCACGGCGGAGGACGCGTGCCGGCGGCTGAACTGCTGGTGGTGGGCTACGGCGCGCGCCAGCACATCCGCCGCAACGCCTTGCAGCACCTGCACCAGGAGATGACGATCACACGGCGCCAGGGCTCGTTCACGATCGAGGAGAGTCTCGTCCGGTTGGTGAAGGCGGGACTCGTGACGCGTGATGAGGCGGTCATCCGCGCCAATCACCTCGAGGACTTCAATCGCGCGCTCGACGACGGGACGAACCCGGGAGCGTGAGGCGCGATCGACCGAGGAGGACGTATGGGACGGCGGGGATGGATAGCAACAGGCGTGGTGCTGGCGGGCATGGCGGCGGGTGTGCTGGTACGCGCCGATGACGAGCGGTTGAAGACCGCGGCCATGGTCCTTACCGAGATGACGCAGGCGGGCGACAGCGGCATTCCGCAGAGCCTGCTGGCGAAGGCGAAGTGCGTGGTCGTGGTCCCGGGCGTCAAGAAGGCGGCGATCGGGTTCGGCGGGCAGTACGGTCGCGGATACATCGCGTGCCGGCACGAGGCCGGCGGCTGGAGCGCGCCGGCCGGTATCCGGGTCGAAGGCGGCAGCGTGGGCCTGCAGATCGGCGGGTCGGAAACCGACGTGATTCTGGCCGTGCTCAACGAACGCGGCGTCTCGCGGCTGCTCTCGAGCCGCTTCACCGTTGGTGCCGACGCCTCGGTGGCGGCCGGGCCGCTCGGGCGATCGGCGGCGGCCCAGACGGACGCGACAATGATGGCGGAGATTCTGGCGTGGTCGCGCGCCCGCGGGGTGTTTGCCGGCATCTCGCTCCAGGGGTCGACCCTGCGCGATGACGACGGTGAGAACCGCGAGCTGTACGGCCGGACCGTCTCGAATCGCGAGATCGTGACCGGCGACATCGCGCCGCCGGCCGCGGCCGGCGACCTGATGGCCGCGCTCGAGAAAGCGGCAGGCCCTCAGGCCGCGGCGCGCTGATCGGCCGCGTTCGGTCCGGGGGCGCCTGCCGTGTGGGGCCGGCGTCCCGTTCTTACCGGACGCCGAGCAGTTCGATATCGAAGACCAGCGTGCCTTTCGGGGCGCCGGGCATCGGGATGTTGTCGTAGGCGAGGGCGCCGGGAATCCAGAATCGGCGCTTCTCGCCGACGACCATCAGCTGCACACCTTCCGTCCAGCCGGGAATGACGCCGTTCAGTGGAAACTCCGCGGCCTCGCCTCGCGTCACGGAACTGTCGAACATCTCGCCGTCGGTCGTCCAGCCCGTGTAGTGCACACGGACCGTGGAGGCGGCCGTCGGACGAACGTTGCTGTTGCCCGGCTGCAGGACCTTCGAGGCCAGGCCGGACGCGGTCACGGAGGCGTCGGCTGGGGCGGCAGCGACGTCGGGTGGAGCGGGAATCGTGGGCATCGCGGTTTCTTCTTCCTTCAGGCGGCAGGCTCCGAGAACGGCAGCCAGCAGCACGACAACGAGCACGCGGCGGAACATCTCATCATGGTCGGCGAGGTCGAGGGGCCAGATCAAGGGCTCGCCTCGTTCGCGGGCCTCCTCGGTACAATGCCGTCCATGGATGCTCACGTCGTCACGCTGTCGCACGGTCCGGTCAGGTATCTGGAGGCAGGAGCGGGTCGGCCGATGGTCCTGCTGCACGCGTTCCCTCTCGGTGCCGATCAATGGGCGCCGCAACTCTCGGCGCCGCCGGCGGGATGGCGCCTGATCGCGCCGGACCTGCGCGGGTTCGGTGGATCGCACGGGGCGCCGCTCGCGGACGTGACGATCGACACGTATGCGGCCGATGCGTTCGCGTTGATGACCGCCCTGGGAGTGTCGTCGGCAACGGTGGTCGGGCTGTCGATGGGCGGATATGTCGCGCTGGCGATGATCGCGCGCGAGCCGTCGCGGATCGACGGCCTCGTGCTTGCCGACACGCGGGCGGAGGCCGACAGCGCCACCGCGCGCGCGGGACGCGATCGGATGCGCGATCTGTTGCGTCGCGAGGGCCCGGCCGGCGTGGCGACCGACATGCTGCCGAAACTGCTGGGCGAGACCACGAGGCGCACGGACGCGTCCGTCGAGGCCACGGTGCGGCGCTTGATCGAGTCGCAGCGCGCGGACGGGATCGAGGCGGCCATCCGCGCGATGAAAACGCGCGCCGATCACACGACGCGGCTCCCGGCGATCGCGTGTCCGACGACGGTCGTCTGCGGAGCGGAGGACGTGCTCACCCCGCCTGACCAGTGCGAGGCCATGAGCCGGCAGATTCCCGGCGCCCGCTTCGTCCGGATCGACGGGGCCGGCCATCTGGCGAACCTCGAGGCTCCGCAGGAATTTTCAGGTACGACAGGTACGACGGGCGAGCGGTAGGCCCGGTGCGGCCTGGGGCCAGTGGTTTCAGGTACGACAGGTACGGCCGGCGAGGGGGAGAGCGCTTGCGTCAGGGGGTGACCGGTTGCCTGTCGCCCCTGTCGTACCTGAAGTAAATGGCTCCAAGCCGCGTCGATCCTCCCTTGTCGCCTGTCGTCCCTGTCGTACCTGAGATAAATCGGCCCCAAGTCTCGCCGGGCCTACCGCTCGCCTGTCGTCCCTGTCGCACCTGAACTACCATCGTCTGGCGATGAATCTCGAACTGACGGATCGTGTGGCGATTGTGACGGGCT
>MEDJ01000010.1:75367-142815 GCA_001724025.1 Acidobacteria bacterium SCN 69-37
TCGAGCCGCGGCCTGGGACTGGCCGCGGCTCGAGCGCTGGCGGCCGAAGGCGCGCGCGTGGTGATCTGCGCGCGGGGGGCGGAGGCGCTGGCGCAGGCGGCTGCCGCCCTGGGGGGCGGCGACCGCCTGCGCCGCGTCGTCGCCGACGTGTCGACGCCCGAAGGCGCCGCGCGCGTCGTGGACGACGCGGTCGGCGCCTTCGGGCGCGTCGACATCCTCGTCAACAACGTCGGCAAGGCCGGCGGCGCCGGCGTGGCCGACACGGGGGACGACGAGTGGCAGAGCGCCATCGATCAGACGCTGTTTCCCGCCATCCGCATGTCGCGCCTGGTGGTGCCGCACATGCGCGCGCAAGGCGGCGGCGTCATCCTGATGGTGGCGTCCATCTGGGGCCGCGAATCAGGCGGCCGCATGACCTACAACGTCGTCAAGGCCGCGGAAATCAGCCTTGCCAAGGCGATGGCTCAGCAGTTGGCACCGGACAACATCCGCGTCAACAGCATCGCGCCCGGATCGATCGCGTTCGAGGGCGGGTCGTGGTGGAAGCGGCAGCAGGAGGATCCCGAGGGCATGGACGCCTTCGTGAAACGCGAGATTCCGATGGGACGTTTCGGTCGCCCGGAGGAAGTCGGCGACGTGATCGCATTCCTGGCCTCGCCGCGCGCGAATTGGATCACCGGCGCGAGCATCACCGTCGACGGCGGTCAGAGCCGATCGAACATCTGATCGCGTCGACGGACGTCACGCGCGATCGCGGTTGGACGTCCCTGTCGGCCGCTGTCGCCGTCGATCGCCGATCGCCAGGCCCGTCGTCACGGCGATGAGCACGAGCCCGGCCATCGGCAGGAGTCCGCGTCGCGCGGGGTAGGCGAGTGTCACCACGCACGCGCCGTCGCAGGGCGCGTCGAACGCCAACTGGCCGTCGCGTGCCGACAGCGGCACCTGCTGCCCGTCGACCTGGGCGGACCACGCGGGATGGTAGTTCGTGCGGACGATGACGGGCGTGCCGCGGGTGACGCCTGTCAGGACCACGCGGGCCCCGTGCGCCTCCGGCGCGTCCAGTCGCCCGTCGCCTGCCGTGGTCAGGACCTCGCGCGTATCGACGTCTGCCAGCGCGTACTCCGTCCACGTGCCGTCCGACCATACGGACGAGAATCGCGCGTCGTCCCGCAGGTAGGTGTTCGTCGTGTCACTCCAGACGAAGAGCGTCGAGACGCCCCAGCGCCGCATCTCCGCGACGAACGCGTCGTGCGGCGTGGACGGCAGGCCCCGGCCCATGAACGTGCCGCCGGCCACGACCTGGCCCTTCCACGGGTTCCACTGCCAGCCATCAGAGTAGCCGCCCGAATACAGGCGTCGCCCCGTCTCCTCGGCCACCATGACCTCGAAGTGCGTGCCGAACTTCGATCGCTCGGTCTCGCCGCCGGGCTCGGCATTCATGTTGCGATGCGGGTTGTTCTCGAGGAGGACGAGGGCGCCACTGGCCCCCGCAATGCGATCGACGAGCGTGGCGTTGAAATCGCGGACCGAGTCGACGTGCGGCACCGGCTGCCACCAGACCTGGAGATACAGCGCGACGACGCCGATGAGGCTCCAGCGGAGCACGCGGCCCGATACGTACCGGACGACGAGTGCGGCAACGACAGGCGCGATGAAAACTGCCAGCATGTGGCTCGGCCGCAGGAACACGTAGCCCGAGTACGGATTGTGGAGGCGCATCAGCGCCACGGTGAAGAGCAGGGCCGCCGCGTAGAAGCGGACGCGGCTCCTGTCGCACCACGCCACGACGGCCGCGACGGGCAGCAGTACCAGCGTCAGGCCGATGAAATCGTTGAACCAGCGCCGCGGCAGGAACAGCAGTTCGACGTTGTAATAGAGGCTGCGGGCGAGCCAGATCCAGTCGATGGTCGTGGCCGGCTCGTACACCACGTTGTTGAAGTGGAAGAACGCTGGATAGCGCCACGATTCGTACGTCAGCGGCAGCGACGCCACGACGCCCGTGACGATGGCGATGATCGCGCGCACGAACGAGCGGCGGTCCCACGCGACCACGGCATCGAGTACGAGGAACAGGCAGGCGTAGGCGAAGAACCCCGGGTGCGCGTATGCCGTGAGCGTCAGGCCGGGCACGAGCAGCCAGACGCCCCAGCGCCGGCCCCGTCGAGCCGCGTGCGCGCCGGCGAGCGTCGCGATCACCATGACCACGCCGCCGAGGGAGTTCGTGTCGCCGCTGCGAATCAGGTGATACGAGTAGCCCGCGGCCGTCAGGCAGACAGTGCCCACGGCCACGAGAATGATGCGCGGATCGCGCGCGGGATCCAGCGAGAGATCGCGCCACACGAGCAGTGGCACGAGCGCGAACAGCGCCACGTGCGCCAGATGGAAGCCCAGCGTGAGACCGAAGAGCTTCATCGGCAGGTACGTCAGCGTGCCGAGGCCCTGCGTGGCATCCGACGAGCTGTGGTAGCCGCCGAGGAAGTGCCATTCCCAGCCGGTGAACGTGCCGGTGTCGAGGAACCGCAGCATGTCGACGGCTGCCTGATAGCGGATCGGCCAGTCGTCGAGGAACGGGATGCGGTGCCACGTGGACCAGGGAAACCAGGAGACGAAGGCGACGGTCAGGAGTGCCGCACCGGCAGCTGCGAGGCCGGCGGCCGCGCGCATCGAGATCGTCGCTGATGTGGTTGGCGGCGTCCGACCGTCACGCCGTATCAAGTGACGGAACAGGGCCACCGAGGCGACGATCAGCAGGCACGCGAACCATGGGCGTTTGGGACCGTTGATGGACCCTTCGACGTCGGCCCAGCGCGTAGTCGTGAGGAAGTTGACCCAGAGAATGCCGAGCGAGACGGCCAGGGCGATGGGGACGGCGCGGGATCCCGCGGATTGAGGCGCCTCGGCCGACACGGTCTACACGCTATCGGGCCATCCCGGATGCGGTCAAGGTGCTTGCGGGACATCTTCGCTTCTTGATCGCCCCTGTCGGCACTGCTACGATCGCTGCACCGTGGTGACGCTGCCGGCACTGACAGGAGACAAGGACCAGTCGCTGCAGGCCGTCCTGTCCCGGCTCCAGGCCGAGCACGAAGCGGCGCTGGCCGCGGCCGATGAACTGGCGCGTGGCGCGTCGGCCGAGGCCCACGTCACCGCCGTGCGCCGTCTGCCGGCGGTGCCTGCCGACTACGCGCCGTTCCCCGCGTCGCTCGACGATCGCCTCCGCCGTGCCCTGGCGGCACGCGGCATCGAGCAGCTCTACACGCACCAGGCCGCCGCCGTCGATCACGCGCTCGCCGGCCGCAACGTCGTCGTGGTGACACCGACCGCGTCGGGCAAGACGCTCTGCTACAACCTCCCGGTGCTGGGCAGCATTCTGCAGGATGCCTCGTCGCGGGCGCTGTACCTGTTTCCGACGAAAGCCCTGGCGCAGGATCAGCTGGCGGAGCTGCACCACCTCGTGCAGCTGGCCGGCACTGAAGGGGCCGACGACATCGGCGTGTTCACCTACGACGGCGACACGCCGCAGGATGCGCGCCGCGCCATCCGCACGCGCGCGCACGTGGTGCTGAGCAATCCCGACATGCTCCATGCAGGGATCCTGCCGCACCACCCGCGCTGGGCCAAGCTCTTCGAGAACCTGCGTTTCGTCGTCATCGACGAACTGCACGCGTATCGTGGCGTGTTCGGCAGTCACCTCGCGAACATCATCCGCCGCCTGCGCCGCGTGTGCCGGCACTACGGATCGGATCCGGTATTCATCTGCTCGTCGGCGACGATTGCCAATCCGCGGGAACTGGCCGAACGGCTGATCGGTGATCGCTTCGAACTCGTCGATCGCAGCGGGGCGCCGCGCGGCGAGAAATACTTCCTGTTCGTCAACCCGCCCATCGTCAATCGCGAGCTCGGGATCCGGCGTTCATATCTCGCGGAGGCACGGCGCGTCGCGATCGAGTTCCTGCAGCGCGGATTGCAGTTGATCGTCTTCGCGCAGAGCCGGCTGTCGACGGAAATCCTCACGACGTACCTCAAGGACGCGTTCCAGGGACCGCCGGGCGCGGCCGACGTCATCCGCGGGTATCGCGGCGGATACCTGCCGCTCCGTCGCCGCGAGATCGAGCGCGATCTGCGCGAGGGCGTCGTGCGCTGCGTCGTCTCGACGAATGCCCTCGAACTCGGCATCGACATCGGGGCGCTGGACGTGGCCGTGATGGCCGGATATCCGGGCACGATCGCGTCCACCTGGCAGCGGGCGGGCCGGGCCGGTCGACGGTCGGGCCGATCAGCAGCGGTGCTGGTCGCGTCGAGTGCGCCCATCGATCAGTTCGTGGTCCGCAACCCGGACTTCTTCTTCGAGGCGTCGGCGGAACACGCGCTGGTCAACCCCGACAACCTGCACATCCTGCTGGCGCACGTGAAGTGCGCCGCGTTCGAGCTGCCGTTCCGCCAGGATGAAGTCTTCGGAACGATCGATGTGCAGGAAATCCTGGCGATCCTGAGCGAGGAAGGGTTCGTGCACCTGGCCGGCGGCCAGTGGCAGTGGACGCAGGAGTCGTATCCGGCCGACGCCGTGAGCCTGCGATCGATCAGCTCGGACAACTTCGTGGTGGTCGACGCCACGAAGGGCGAGCGCGTGATCGGCGAGACCGACTTCTCGAGTGGTCCGTCGACGCTCCACGAGAAGGCGATCTACATCGTCGAAGGCCAGCTTTTCCAGGTGGAGACGCTCGATTACGAAGGGCGCAAGGCGTACGTTCGCGCGGTCGAGTGTGACTACTACACGGATGCGATCACCTACACGAAGGTGACGATGCTCGAGACGTTCGCGGCGTCTGGCAGTGAAGGGGCGGCCGTCGTTGGTGACCAGGCCGGAACCGCGGCGCTGGCCGCAGGCATCGAGATGCCGGACGAGGAGCCTGCCGTGCGCGAGTACGCGTTGAGCACTGACGTGGCGCCGGGCGAATTGTCACCCGCCACGCGCGCGGAACGGGCGCACGGTGAAGTGCACGTCGTCTCGCGTGTCGTCGGCTTCAAGAAGATCAAGTTCTATACGAACGAGAACGTCGGGTCCGGCGAACTCGAGTTGCCCGAGCAGGAGATGCACACGACGGCCTACTGGCTGACGATCCCGGCGTCCGTGATGACGGCCATGCCGTTCGGCACCGCGGATCGGCGCGATGGTGTCATCGGCCTCGCGCACGCGATGCGGAACGTCGCGCCGCTGCTGCTGATGTGCGACGGCCACGACGTCGGCATGGCCATCGATGGCTTGGGCGTGGACGGCGCGAATGGCCTCGGTGGCACGAGGCGGGGCGAGCAGCCGCTGGAACTGTCGGCCGCGCCGACCATCTTCCTCTACGATTCGTATCCGGGCGGCATCGGCTTCAGCGAGCCGCTGTACGGGATGCACGAGGCGCTGCTCGAACGCACGCTCGGGTTGATTGCCGGGTGTCCGTGCGAATCCGGGTGCCCGTCGTGCGTGGGGCCGGAGGGCGCCACGGGACCGCTGGCCAAGGCCGCCGCGCTGCACCTGCTCTCGGAACTGACGGGCGTGTCGGCGCCCGCCTGAGCCGTGTCAGCCATGCGCGATCTCACAGCCCGGCTTCGTGACATCGTCCGCCGCGAGGGCGGAGCTCCGGCGCCGGCTGCCGGTGCGACCGCGCCGGTGCGCGAGCTGACCTACGTCCCCGATGTCGCCGCCATCGGTGACGAGGGATCGGTCGCCGAGCGGATGGGCGGTACACCCGTCGATGCCGCCGGTGCGTGCGTGTGCCTCGATCGTCGCTACGACGCGGACCGATCGCACGGCCGCGTGCGCGTCGAACGCTGCCGTCCCGACGCCACGCATCCGATCGATCTGTTCGACGCGCGCGTCCGTCGCGCCGACGACTGGGAACGCCGCGTCGTGTTCTTCGATATCGAAACGACGGGGCTGAGCGGCGGCGCGGGCACCCTCGCATTCCTCGTCGGTTGTGGCTGGTTCGACGACGACGGCGCGTTCCTGGTGCGGCAGTTTTTCCTGGCTGGCCCGGCGGGCGAGCAGCCGATGCTCGAGGCACTGGCCCGCGTGTTCGACGAGGCTTCGCTGCTCGTCACGTTCAACGGCCGCACGTTCGACGTCCCGTTCATGGAGACGCGCTGGGCGTTCCATCGATCGTCGGCGCCGACCGACGATCTGCCGCACTTCGACATGCTGCCGCCCGCTCGCCGGCTGTGGGGCCAGCGCGACCTGGCCAGGCCCGACTCGGAAGGCTGCAGTCTGACCGCCCTCGAGCGCCGCGTCCTCGGCTTCCACAGGCACGACGACGTGCCGGGTTTCGAGATTCCGGCGCGCTACTTCCAGTTCCTGCGAACAGGGGAGACGAGGCTCATCGACGGGATTCTCGAGCACAACCGGCACGACCTGCTGTCGCTGGCGGCCGTGATGTCGCACGCGCTCTGGCTCGCGCGCGAAGGGCCGGCGGCGTGTCGCGAGCCGGCGGAGCAGTTGGCGCTCGGGCAGATCTACGAGCGGGCCTCGCGTCTCGACGAGGCCGCCGGTGCCTACGAGACGGCGATTGCGATGGGGGATGCGGATATCAAGCGGCCTGCGCTGGCGCGTCTGGCGCGGCTGCACCGTCGCGCGGGCCGGTACGACGAAGCCGCACGGGCGTGGCAGGCGATTCTGGACCTGGCGCCGCGCAGCCGGCGGACGCTCACGCCATTCGAGCGGCAGGCGGCCGAGGCGCTCGCGATTCACCACGAGCATCGGGCCCGCGATCTCGAGCGCGCGCGCGGCTACGCCGAGGCGCTGGGGGCCGCCACGATGGGCAGGGCTCGGGTCGAAACGGAGCGCCGCCTTCAGCGGCTGGCGAGAAAGCTGAAGACCGGGGGAGCACAGACCGGCCGGCTGACCCTCGAGGACGAGTGACGCCTCGAGGGAGGCCGGTGTGCGGGGGCGCTCAGGCTGAGGCCGATGCCGACTTGCGACTGACCTTTGCGGCCTTGGCCGCCTTGTTGGCCTTGGCGGCTTCCCTGATCGAGGCTGCGCTCTGCGCTCCGAACCGCTTCGTGAAGCGGTCGACACGCCCCTCGGTATCGATCAGCTTCTGGCGCCCCGTGAAGAACGGGTGGCACTGGTTGCAGATGTCGAGGTGCAGCTCGGACTTGGTCGAGCGCGTGGTGAACGTATTGCCGCACGCGCACCGCACGGCGACTGCTTCGTACTTGGGGTGAATCCCGGCCTTCACAGCGTGCTCCTTCCAGACAACGACAAGCCTTTCATTATAGGCCAAAACCCTGTGTCGGGAAAGGCTTGGAGCCTGCAGGCGGGGAGGAGGCCGGAAGGACGGAAGGCTTCCGGCCTCCTCCCCGCCTGTCAGCTCCCAGCCTTCTAAGGCACAAAATACGTCCGCACCCACCGGTGCGCCCGCAGTCGTTCGAGCACGTCTGATGCGAGCGGGCGGCCGTCAGATACCCTCAAGTTGGTCTCCACGTGGAGCTTACGACGCATGCCCGGGATGACCGTCGACACGTCGGGGTTGGCCAGGATGAACCGGAGCGCCAGTTCGGGCATCGACATGCCCGCCGGCACGTCGTGCCGCAGCGCCTCGACGCGATGGAGGATGGCGGGCAGCTTGTCGGGCGAGAAATAGAGGTTCCGCCAGTCGCCCTGGGGCCACGTCATACCGTGGGTCATGGTGCCTGTCAGGCTGCCCTCGTCGAACGGTACGCGGGCGATGACGGCAATGCCCTTCTCGCGGCAGGCCGGGAACAGTTCGTCTTCAGGATTCTGGTCGAAGATGTTGTAGACCACCTGCACGGCGTCGACCAGGCCCGTATCGAGCGCCCGGAGCACGTTGGTCGGCTCCCAGCGATTGATGCTGATGCCGAAGCCCTTGATGAGCTTCTGGCGCTTCAGGTCGTCGACCGCCTTCTGCCAGCGCTCGTCGCCCGCCCATTCGTCGGTCCAGACGTGGAACTGCTGCAGGTCGATGGACTCGACGCCCAGGTTCTTCAGACTGGTTTCGGTGGCCTCCCGGATGTAGTCCGCCGGGAACACGTCGTCGAGCCGGTACTCGGATACGGCCGGCCACTTGCCGTTCTTCGGAGGAATCTTCGTGGCCACCGTCAGGTTGTGCCTGGGGTGGCGCTTCAGCACCTGACCGAGCAGCTGCTCGCTCTTGCCGTCGCCATACGCCAGCGCCGTGTCGAAGAACGTGCACCCCTGCTCGATGGCGTAGTCGAGTGAATCGACCGATTGGGTATCGTCGGACCCGGACCAGCCGCCCATGCCCCAGAGCCCGTACCCAACCTCGGAAACCTGCCAGCCCAACCGGCCGAATCTGCGTGTCTGCATGGCGATGATGATAGCGGAAGGCGGGGAGGCTGCAGGCGGGGAGGAGGGGGGAAGGCTGTGAGGAAGGCTACGAGGCTGCGCGGCGGCGGGCTGCACGGCGGCACGGCTCGCCTGGACGGAGGCGAGGAAATCTCCGCCATTGGAGCCCCGGGTCTTCAGACCCGGGGAGAGAGCACGACGGATCGATAGCTGTTGACAACTACTACGTACTGCGCACCTCCGGACAACGGCTCGGTCCAGGCACCCTCTACGGCGCCATCTCACGTCTTGAGGAGCGCGGATGGATCGAACCGCTGCCGGCCGACGATCGACGCCGGCCGTACCGACTGACACGCACCGGCCGCCAGGTCCTCCGCGCCCGCCTCGACAGCCTTACCACGATGACCCGAGTCGCCCAGTCGCGGCTCGCCCGCGCGTAGGCCGGCCGCCTCTCGCCGAAGCCATGCGGGCCCCGCAGCCCCGTGGCCTCGAGTCCTGCAGCCCCGCCGCCCGCGGCCGCGCCGCCCGCAGCCTCGTAGCCTTCCCGCCTTCTGTCTGTATGATCGACCCACCATGAAATCGTTCGCCGCTGTCGTGCTCGGCCTGACTGTGCTCGGGTCCGGTGTGTTCCTGGCCCAGTCAGCCGAGCCGATCGACGAGGCCGCGATCCTGAAAATTCGCGACGAGGGGTTCAACCGATCGCAGGTCATGGAGACGGCGTTCTGGCTGACCGACAGATACGGCCCGCGCCTCAATGGCTCGCCGGAGCACGAGGAGGCGGGGGCGTGGGTGATGGCGCGCCTGCGTGAGTGGGGGCTGCAGAACGTCAGGCAGGAGCGGTTCCCCGCCGGGCGCGGCTGGTCGCTCGTGGATTTCCATGCGCGCATGACCGCGCCGCGCATGATGCCGATCATCGGGATGCCGCGCGCCTGGACGCCGGGCACCCGCGGGACGGTGACGGCCGACGTCGTGCGGCCGATCATCACGGGCGCCGCCGATGCGGCGGCCTATCGCGGTCAGCTCCGCGGCCGCGTCGTCCTCACGCAGCCCGTGCGCCAGGTCCGCATGCTCGAGTACGGCGACGGCTTCGTGGCTCGCTACGATGATCGCGACGGACGCTGGCGACGCGAAGCGATGACGCCGCAGCCGCTTCCGCCGCCGGCGCCTGCCGTGACCGCCGCGCCACCGCCTCCGGCTCAGCCCGCCGCGTTCGATCTCCTGCAGTTCTATCGCGAGGAAGGTGTCGTGGCCCTGCTCGACTACGGTCCGGCCACCGACATGGGGCAGGGCGGCAGCAACCTCACCTGGCGGCATCAACGCCCGGACGGCGGCACGCTGTTCGTGCAGGCAGGCGCCTCGCCCTACGACGATCCGGCCACCGGCCTGCCGCGCATCACGATTGCCGTCGAGCACTACAACCGCATGCTGCGGCTCGTCGAGCGCAAGATTCCCGTGCGCATCGAGCTGAACGTGGACGTCCGGTTCCGCGAGGAGTCGCCCGAGTCGCCGAACGGCTTCAACGTCATCGGCGAGATCCCCGGCACCGACAAGGCAGACGAGGTGGTCCTGATCGGTGCGCACCTCGACTCGTGGCACGGGGCCACGGGCGCGACCGACAACGCCAGCGGCGTGTCGGCAATGATGGAAGCCGTCCGCATCATCCAGACGACGGGCCTGCGGCCGCGCCGCACGATTCGCATTGCGCTCTGGGGCAACGAGGAAAATGGCCTGCTGGGATCGCGCGCGTACGCCGACGCACACCTCGGCACGCGCGACGCCCCGACGCCGGAACTGGCGAAGACCGTGGCGTACTTCAATCTCGATAACGGGACCGGGCCGATTCGCGGCGTGTGGATGCAGGGCAACGCCGGCGTGGCCCCGATCTTCGAAGCGTGGGCGAAGCCGTTCGCGGATCTGGGCGTCGACCTGCTCAGCCCGCGCGGCGTGTCGTCGACCGATCACGTGCCGTTCGACGAGCGCGGGGTGCCGGCCTTCCAGTTCGTGCAGGAGCGCTACGAGTACACGTCGCGCACGCACCATTCGACCATGGACTTCTACGACAGGCTGCAGCCGGCCGACATGGCCCGTATTGCCGTCGTGGCCACCGGATTCATCTGGCAGGCGGCCAATCGCGAGGCGCCGCTGCCGCGTCGTGAGGACCCACGCCAGTGAACACCATTCCCGCGCGTCAGGTCTGGCTGTTCCAGTTCGGGTGCTGGGTGGCGTTTGCGGTGGCCGCGCTGCACGTGGCGATCTTCCTGACGGGCCGCGTCGACCTGCCGCCCCACGCGCAGCTCGGGCTGGCGCTGATGCCCGTGCGGCCGTACGCCATCGCGGTTCCCGGCACTGCGCCGCCCGCGTTCATGGGCATCGTCAGTGCACTGAGCCTGACGTTCGCGCTGACCTTCGTCACGATCGGCGCGGCCGGCCTGGCCATCGTCCGTCGCTACGATTTCACGCCCAGGCTCCTGCGCGCCGTGGCCGGAACCTTCGCGCTCGGCACCGGCCTGATGCTGATTGTGTCGATCACGCTCGCCTTCAGCCTCCAGACGTTTGTGCTGGCGCTGGTCCCGATCTGCTTCGGCCTGGCGTGCGTGCCCGAGGAATAAACGGCGGCTCCCCGGACCTGAAGGTCCGGGGCTCCATTGTTGGACGGGCCATTGCTTTTGGAGGGGCGGACCTTCAGGTCCGCCCGCTGCCCGCCGCCGCGCAGCCGAGCCGCCCTTCTCTACCTCGGTCTTGCCGATGACACGCGGCCGCGCAGCGACAGGCTCCGGAGATCCGGCGTGTTCTGCGCGACGCTGACGCACTGTCCCCCGAACTGTGGCTGCACGCACAGTTCCCAGCGGCCGGCGATGACGCGCAGGCTGCCGTTGTTGTTCGAGCCCAGCCGGATCTGCGGCTCGTCGCCTGTGAGCAGAATCGACCGGCCACGGTAGTTCGTCTGGTCGTAGAGAATGGCCTGCGGCCGCTGACCCGCACGTCCGCCGTTCCCGCGACCGATACCACTGTTCCAGCTCGGGCGGGGCCGCAGTGACGAGACCAGCCGGTTGAGGCCCAGCGCGTTCAGGGTCACCAGGTCGTCGTCAATCAGGCGGCAGTCGTCATAGTTGATGTTGACGCACACTTCCCACGCCTCGCCGGGCGCTACGCGGATGCTCGACGCGCGGTCGTTGAAGTTCAGACGCCGCAGGTTCGGCTCGGCACGCTCGACGACGCGGACGTCGCCTGTGTACTGGGTGCCCGCGTAGAGCTCGACGGTCCCGGGCGCCGGCCTGGCAGATCCACCACGACCGCCGCCACCCCTGCCGATCCCGCCACCCCGGCCGAAGCCGCCATTGCCGGCGTTGCCCTGCACGCGCCGGGCCGACTGAATGGTGTCGTTCCAGCCATTGCGCTGGAGATTGTCTTCAGTCCCCGAGACCACCAGGCAGCGGCCGCCGTAGTTCCGCTCGGTGCACACCTGCCAGATTTCGCCGGAGGCCACGCGGATGCTCGAGATCTTCCGGTTCAGGCCCGTCGATCGCAGGTCCGGCATGTCTTCGATGAACGTGGCGTTGCGTCCGCGGAAATTGGCGTCCTCGTACACACTCATGCCGATGTCGCCCGTCCGGCGCGACAGTTGATCGCGCGCGGTCAGCGCGACGGTCAGGGGGACGGCCGTCAGGATGACGGTCAGCAGCAGAGACGGGGAAGAGAGTGCGCGGAACCGCATGAGGGCCTCCTGGAAGACGACGACTGGCCGATCCACTATCGACGGCCGCCGCCGAAAAAGCAACGGGCGCCATCGGTCGATGGCGCCCGTCTTCGTCTATGCGGCCTGGTCCCGTCAACCGCGCGGCCCGCGGCCGTGCAGCGCGCAGCCGTCTGTCAGTGCCTCGTGCGCAGGTCCGGCTGGATCTCGTCGTCCGTCGCCGGCGGCGGGGGAGCCGGCAGCGGGCCATCGAGCGCAATCTTCAGCACCTGATCCATGGCCTCGACCAGGTTGACGCTCATCGCGTCGAGCACGGTCTTCGGGATGTCGGCGAGATCCTTCTCGTTGTCCTTCGGCAGGATGATGTTCATCACGCCGGCACGGTGTGCCGCGAGCAGCTTTTCCTTCACGCCGCCGATGGGCAGCACTTTGCCACGCAGCGTGATTTCACCCGTCATCGCGACGTCGCGGCGCACGGGGACCTTCGTCAGCGCCGACACCATCGCGGTGGCCAGCGTGATTCCGGCCGACGGACCGTCCTTCGGGATGGCCCCCTCGGGGATGTGCACGTGCACGTCGGTGCGGCGATTGAAGTCGCCCGCGATGCCGAGTTCCTCGGTCTTCGACCGGACCCAGCTCATGGCGGCCTGCGCCGATTCCTGCATCACGTCGCCGAGCTTCCCGGTGAGCGTGAGCTTGCCGCGGCCGGGCATCAGCGTGGCTTCGGTGACGAGAATCTCGCCACCGACCTCGGTCCAGGCCAGGCCCGTGGCAATGCCGATCTCGTTCTTTTCCTCGGCCATCGACGGCCGGAAGCGCGGCACGCCGAGATGTTCGGTCACCTTGGCGCTGTCGATGTCCTCGCTGAACCCGGCGCCCTCCACGACGACCCTGCGGGCGACCTTCCGGCAGATCGACGAAATCTCGCGTTCGAGGCTGCGCACGCCGGCTTCGCGCGTGTAACGCTGGATGATCGTGCGGAACGCGTCCTCGGTGAAGCGGATGTTCGCGTCGGTGAGGCCCGCGCCCTCGATGGCCTTCGGCGCGAGGAACCGCCGCGAGATCTCGATCTTCTCGATCTCGGTATAGCCGGCCAGCTGCAGTACTTCCATCCGATCGCGCAGGGCCTGCGGAATCGTGTGGAGCACGTTGGCCGTGCACACGAACATCACGTTCGACAGGTCGTACTCGACGTCGAGGTAGTGATCGAGGAACGTCGCGTTCTGCTCCGGATCGAGCACCTCGAGCAGGGCGGCCGACGGATCGCCGCGGAAGTCCATCGACATCTTGTCGACTTCGTCGAGCAGGAAGACGGGGTTCATGGTGCCCGCCTTCTTCATCATCTGGATGATCTGTCCGGGGAAGGCGCCGATGTAGGTGCGTCGATGGCCGCGGATTTCCGCCTCGTCGCGCACGCCGCCGAGCGACAGGCGCACGAACTTGCGGTTCATCGCGCGGGCGATCGACTTGGCGAGTGACGTCTTGCCGACCCCGGGAGGTCCGGCGAGCGTCAGGATCGTGGCCTTCGGCTTCTTGACCAGCGCGCGGACCGCGAGGAACTCGAGGATGCGTTCCTTGATCTTGTCGAGCCCGAAGTGATCCTCGTTGAGGATCTCCTCGGCCTTCTTCAGGTCGCGACTCTCCTTGGTCTTCTTGTGCCAGGGGACGGCGATCAGCCAGTCGAGGTAGTTGCGCGAGACCGTGGCCTCGGCCGACATCGGCGGCATGGCCTCGAGGCGCTTGAGCTCCTCGGTCGCCTTGCGCTGGACGTCCTTGGGCATGCGGGCCTGCTCGATCTTCTTCTTGAGATCGTCGACCTCGTTGCCCTTGTCGTCCTTGCGGCCCAGCTCGCGCTGGATCGCCTTCATCTTCTCGTTCAGGTAGTACTCTTTCTGCGCCTTCTCCATCTGCTTCTTCACGCGAGACTGGATACGGCGATCCACCTGGAGCTTGTCGACCTCGGCCTCGAGCACCGCGATGATGCGCGACAGCCGCTCGAGCGGCGCGACGATCTCGAGCAGGTTCTGCTTTTCCTCGACGCCCACCTGCAGGTGCGCGGCAATCGTGTCGGCCAGCCGCGACGGGTCATCGACCCTGACGGCCGCGACCATGGCGTCGTACTGGAGGTTGTTCGACAGCTTGATGTACTGCTCGAACAGCGAGACCACGCGGGTCATCACCGGTTCGGTCTCGGACGCCGGCTCGACCTTCCGCGGCAGCATCTTCACCGTGACACGGTAGAAGCCCTTGTCTTCCTTCCATTCGACGGCACGCGCACGCTCGACGCCCTCGACCAGCACCTTGATGTTGCCGTCCGGCAGCTTGAGCGACTGCACGATGTTCGCGACACAGCCCATCGTGTAGATGTCGGCCGGCTGTGGATCGTCGGTGGCCGCGTCGTGCTGGGCGGCCAGGAAGATCTTCTTGTCGGTGGCCAGCGCGTGTTCGAGCGCGCGGGTCGATGACGGCCGTCCGATCACGAACGGCATCATCATGTGCGGGAAAACGACGACGTCCCGCAGGGGCACAACGGGGAGTGTTTCGTACTGGTCCATGAGAAGAATCGACCGCGTGCTGGAGCGTCCGGCTGCCGACTAGCCTGCCTTTTCCATGACGGTAATCGGCTTCTCTTTGGACTCTACCACCTCGCGGGTGATGACGCACTCCCGGATTTTCTTCTGTCCCGGCAGCGTGTACATCAGGTCGAGCATGATGTCCTCGATGATCATCCGCAGGCCGCGCGCCCCGATCTTCCGGCGCAGGGCCGCCTCTGCGATCGCCGCCAGGGCGTCGTCGGTGAAGCGGAGCTTGACGTTCTCGTATTCGAAGAGCCGCTGGTACTGCTTCGTGATCGCGTTGCGCGGTTCGACCAGGATCTGCACCAGCGCGTCGCGGTCGAGTTCGTGCAGCGTGCCGATGACCGGCAGGCGGCCGACGAACTCGGGGATGAGCCCGTACCGGATCAGATCTTCCGGCTCGAGGTGCTCGGTGAGGTTGTCGGCCGACTTGACCGCGGCCTTCAGGTCGGCCTTGAAGCCCATCGTCTTCTTGCCGAGCCGCCGCGCGATCTGCTTGTCGAGGCCGACGAACGCGCCGCCGCAGATGAACAGGATGTTGGTCGTGTCGACCTGGAAGAACTCCTGGTGCGGGTGCTTGCGGCCGCCCTGTGGCGGCACGTTGGCCACCGTGCCCTCGAGGATCTTGAGCAGCGCCTGCTGCACGCCCTCGCCCGACACGTCGCGCGTGATCGACGGGTTTTCGTCCTTCCGGCAGATCTTGTCGACCTCGTCGATGTAGATGATGCCCTGCTGCGCCTTCTCGATGTCGCCACCGGCGGCCTGCAGCAGCTTCAGGATGATGTTCTCGACATCCTCGCCGACATAGCCGGCCTCGGTCAGCGTCGTCGCATCCACGATCGTGAACGGCACGGAGAGCATGCGCGCGAGCGTCTGCGCCATCAGCGTCTTGCCCGTGCCCGTGGGACCGATCAGCAGGATGTTCGACTTGATCAGCTCGATGTCGTGCCGGCCGCGCGTCTGCTTCTGGATCTCGAGCCGCTTGTAGTGGTTGTAGACCGCCACCGCGAGCTTCTTCTTCGTCTGCTCCTGGCCGATGACGTACTCGTCGAGGAACTTCTTGATCTCGGTCGGCAGCGGCAGCGCCGAGCGCGTGCCGCGTTCGAACTTGCTGTCGTCCGCGATGATGTCGTTGCAGACCTCGACGCACTCGTCGCAGATGAAGACGGTCGGGCCCGCGATGAGCTTGCGGACGTCGTTCTGATCCTTATTGCAGAACGAGCAGCGGAGGATTTCAGCGTCGCCGGTTTTCTTGGTGGTCATTGCCCCTTCTCGCACTTCCTGACCGTATCGGCACCACGAACGGGCACCGACAGCGGGGACTCCCGAACGTTCACGCCCGACGACTGAGCACGTCGTCGATAATACCGTATTCCTTCGACTGCTCCGCGCCCATGATGTAGTCGCGATCGGTGTCGTCCTCGATGCGCACGAGCGGCTGGCCGGTGTGGCTGGCCAGAATCTCGTTCAACCGCGCGCGCATGCGCAGGATTTCCTTCGCGTGGATGTCGATGTCGGCCGCCTGGCCCGCCAGACCCGACATGTGCGGCTGATGGATCAGGATGCGCGAGTTGGGCAGCGAGAACCGCTTGCCCTTCGCTCCAGAGGCGAGCAGCACCGCCGCCATCGACGCCGCCTGGCCGATGCAGTAGGTCGCCACGTCCGGCTTGATGAACTGCATCGTGTCGTAGATGGCCAGACCCGCCGTGATCGACCCGCCGGGTGAGTTGATGTACAGGACGATGTCGCGCTCGGGATCCTCGGCTTCGAGGAAGAGCATCTGCGCGATGACCAGGTTGGCAATCGTGTCGTCGATCGGCGTCCCGATGAAGATGATGCTGTCCTTCAGGAGGCGCGAGAAGATGTCGTAGGCGCGTTCGCCGCGGTTGGTCTGTTCGACCACCATCGGAACCAGTTGGGCGCGAGGGTCAGGCATAAGCGTCGTGTCGGATCGTCGGTTCGGGCGGGGCTGGGTGCCGGTCACGCGACCGGTCCGCCGGCGGAGATCGCCGGCGCCCGCGTCTCCAGCATATCGGCACGCGGGCGCCGCCGGATTATCGGCGGCGCTGCACGTGCGTGCGTGACGTTGCGCGGCTCAGGTCGTAATCTGGGCTCGCTCGAGCAGCCACGTCATCGTCTTCTCACGCTGGATCCCGGCGAGCAGCCGGGGCAGCGCGTTTTCCTTCTCGAGGCGGGCCCGCACAGAGGCCGGCGTCCGGCCGGCGCGCTCGGCGAATTTCGCGATCTCCGCGTCGAGCTCCTCGTCGGTGGCCGCAATGGCCTCCCGCCTGGCAATCTCGTCGAGGACCAGTGTGCTCTTCACGGTCTCGACCGCAGCCTCGCGCTGGCGTTCGCGGAACTCGCGCCAGTCGATGTTGACCTGCATCGGATCGAGCCCCTGATCGATCAACCGGCGGACGAACTCCTCGAGGCGGCGATCGACTTCCTGGTCGACGAGCACCTCGGGCGCCGCCGGCAGCCGCGTGGCCAGTTGCTGCAGGACCGCGTGGCGGACGGCGTGATCGGCATCGGCCTCGGCGCCCTGCTGCAGGTCCTCGCGGATCCGCTCGCGCAGCGCGTCGAGCGTCTCGACGTCGCTCACCTCCTTCGCGAAGTCGTCGTCGATCGCCAGCAGTTCGCGACGCCGGAGGCCCTTGACCGTTACCTGATAGTCGACGGTGGCACCGGCCAGCTCGGCAATCTCGTAGTCGGCCGGGTAGGTGACCGTGAACGACCGCTGTTCACCATCGGTCGCTCCCGTGAGGTGCTCGTCGAATCCGGGCGGGTTGGCGCTCGCGCCGATTTCGACCGAGACGTTCTCGAGCGACTCGGGCGTCTCGGCCGGCGGCGGCGTCTCGCCGGGGACGACAATCAGCTGACCCCGCTTCGTGCGCGTGAGGTCGAGCAGCAGCGTGTCGCCGGCTTCCGCCCCACGGCCTTCCACCGGCTGCCACCGCGCGTGTCGCGCCTGCAGCTGCTCGAGCGCCTGGTCGACCGCGCCCACCTCGAGCACCGCCGGCGGCTTCTGGAGCGACAGGCTCGTGTATTCGCCCGGCTCGATGACCGGCAGCGTCTCGAAGTCCGCCTGGAACGTCATCGGCTGGCCTTCCTCGAGCACCAGTTCCTTGATGTCCGGCGACGCGACGGGCTCGAGCCCGTGCTCACGCAGGGCATCGTTGACCAGGCGCGGCACGAGATCGTGTGCCACGTCGTGCAGGATCTGCTCCTTGTAGCGCTGGCGGACGACCTTGGGGGGCACCTTCCCGGGGCGGAACCCGGGCACGCGCGCCGACTGTGTATACGCGCGGGCGACGCGATCAATCTCGACCTCGACGACGTCGGGGGGGATTTCGAACGACAGCTGCTTGCGGGTCTCGGAAACCTCGGTGAACTCGGTTTTCATCACGGACATTATGGCACCCACTCGACTCGCTTCGCTCGGGGAAGGCGGGGAGGCGGCAGGCGGGGAGGAGGCCGGAAGGCGGGGAGGCAGGGCGCCTGGGCGGGGCGCTCCTCGGCGGGGCGCTCGCCTGGCGCGGCCTGCCAACCGTAGCCGCGAGCGCAGCGAGCGTGTGGCGAAGGTTGGTGGACGAGGTCGGACTCGAACCGACACGGGATCACTCCCACGGGCTTCTAAGACCCGCGCGGCTGCCAGTTACGCCACTCGTCCCCCGATGCCCGATTATGCACCGGCCGACGGCGCCGCCGCGATGGCGGGCGCTCGCGGGTCTCCCCGAGGCTGAAGCCTCGGGCTCCGGGCGCGCGCGGGGCCCCAGGCGTCCGGGCGCAGGCGCGCCCCCCGTGTCGCCCGTGTCAGAAATCCAGCCAGCGGCTGACCTTGACGAGAAATACGTTCTCGGCCGGGGCGTCGAATACGCGGCGCAGGTCGCGACCGAGCGAGAAGTCGCCGTGCGGGGAAACGCCGTCGCGCCCCTGCTGCCAGACGACGAACAGTGTGGACCCGGGACGGTATTCCCAGCGCAGGACGTTGGTGGTGCGGAACGCGCGGACGTTGAAGTCCGGGTGGCCGTCGTAGGCGATCGCGCGGTACCTGTCGGCGTCGGCTGCCGCGCGCGGGGCGACCAACTCGGCGAACGATTCATACGCGCCCGCCGAGACGAACGGGCGCGCATAAATCTGTACGCTCAGGCTTGGCGACACCGTGTAATTCACGCGCGTGCCCACGCCGATCGTCATCCGATCGATCGCCCCGAACACGTACTGTGTGCCGTCGGCGCCCTGCCGATTCGTCACCCACTGCCGCGCCGTCCGCTGGTGGCTGACGTCGAGTTCCACTCCCACGGTCAACGCCGACGTGGGACGCAGTGTCGTCCGGAACCACTGGCTCGAGTCGTGGGATCCGTTCCCGTCGGAGTACACGCCCTGTTCGACGTACATCGACAGCGGCTTGCGGTCGTCGGTCTCGATATACGCCCACGCGCTCGCCACGCCCGGCGCCAGGCCGCCCGGCCCACCCCGCGTCAGCCGATCGTCGAAGTGCTCGAGTTCCCGCGTACCGCCAGACCCGAAGCCCCAGTTGCCGATGGTGCGCCAGTGCGCGTTGACGTTGAACCCGAGATTGCGCCGGTCTCCCCCGAACGTCCAGCCCGCCCACTGATTGATGTTGAAGCGGAACGTGCGGAAGAAGCGGCCGGGCGTCTCGTCCTTGAACTGAATCCAGCTCTCGGCCCACGTCTGATCCGCGCGCTCCTGGAAGCCCAGGTCATTGATGTCGAAACCGGGTGACCGATAGCCCGCGTTGACGTTGAAGACGACGTGCGCGCCGCCAATCTTGCCGAACGAGGCGCCGCCCGAGTGTCCGCCGAGCGCCGTGCGCAGCGGATCGTAGCGGAGGTGGGAGGCGTCGGGCCGCTGGAAGCTGTGGACGGTGCTGCGCTGCAGGCGATCGATCGCCGTGGCATCACCGCGCACCTGGCTGCCCGCCCAGAATCCCTGCAGCGAGTAGTGGCCCGACGGCCCGAAGCGCAGATCCCCGTCCGCTCCGCCCGTCACGGCCGACGAGGGGAGGAACGTCAGGTCGTCGGGCAGGCGGCGGGTCGTGTTGGTGGCCATCACGCTGAGGCGCGATTGATCCGCGAACTCGCGCGTGATGCGCACGACCGAGTAGCTGGTCACCGGCTCGACCGGCGTCCGCGTCCGGGGTCCGTCGTTGGCCGACGCCAGCCGCGCCTGCTCGGCGCCCGTCACAGCGGTCAGCGCGCCGACGGCGAAGGCGCCGATGCGCCCCGTGAGCTTGGCGGCCCCGAGAATGGTCGTATTCGACGGCTGATCGGCGAATCCGTCCTCGGGAGCCGCCACCTGTCGCTGCGGGGCCCGACCGATGCGGCGCGAGTAGAACAGGTTCCTGAACTGGAACGTTCCTGCACCCTCGAGAAAGAACGGCCGACGTTCCGAGAAGAACGTCTCGAAGGCGCCGAGGTTCACGACGGCCGGATCGGCCTCGACCTGCCCGAAGTCCGGGTTGATCGTGCCTGTCAGCGTGAGGCCCGGCGCGACCTGGTACTTGACGTCGACGCCCGCCGAAAACGCGCCGGCAGGCGAGGAGACGAACGGATTGCCGGGAGCCGCGGGCGTGGTGGTCATCCGGGCCACCGCGTACGGCATGACTTCGAGCGCGCGCGCCGGGGCGTCGATCTGCAGCCCGTTCAATTCCCCGAACGACGAGACGAACCCGCTCGCACTGCGCGCGAGCAGCGGCCACGTGGACGTCTCGTTCGTGTGGGCGACGGTGCGCATCGCGGCGAAGCCGATCGCCTCGATGTCGCGGCCGCGGAAGCGCAGCTGGGAGAAGCCGATGCGGAACTCGGCCTGCCAGCCGTCCGTCGTGCGCCGGACCGCCGCATCCCACACCGCGTCCCAGCCCTCGTCGTTGTTCGTGTCGTTGTACCAGTAGCGGTCGTACTGCACGCCGGCCACGTTCACGGCGAATTCGTAGGCGGTGCGCTTGTCGTTGAAGGAATCGATCAGCACCGCGATCCAGTCGGATGGCGAGCGATCGTCGCGGCGCGTGAGGTGGCCGACAATCGCGTCGGGTTCGGGATCGCGGGCCTGGACCGCGACGAACAGCGCGTCGGCGTCGTACGCCACCCGTACGACTGTCGCGTGCGTCGTCGACGCACCCTCGTCCGGTTCGCGCTGCACGAATGTGTCGATGGGCGGGGCGGCCTGCCAGACAGGCTCGTCGAACACGCCGTCGATTCGCATCGGATCGGCCCCGGCCGGGACGGCCGCGGCGTGGACCGCGAGACGGGCGCTGGCGGCGCCCGAGGCGGTGGCGGCAAGCTGGCCGGCCAGCCCGGGGGCGGGCCAGGCCCAGAGGCCGGCGAGCAGGAGGACGGAGATCGATCGCACGGGGAACTCCCGGACGGGCAGGACGGCGCGGGATGCGCCACCGGAACGTCGCGCGCGCCGGACCGCGTTGTCCGGCGTCGATGCGTTAGACGGTGCCGTGCGGCGACAGGTTGACCGTGCGCGTCCGGAACGGTTTCAGGAGGCCGGTGTGTACTGCGTGACGGTGGCCCGACACTCGTCGGCAATAGCCTCGGCCAGCGAGGCCGGGGCGACGACCTTCACGGCCGCGCCGAAGCCCAGCAGCCAGCTGCGCAGCGCCCAGTCGTTCGAGACGAGCAGGGTCATGCGGAGCGATCCGTCGGGCTGGTCGGTGAGGGTCTGCGAGTCGTGCCACACGCGCGACCGCACGATCATGGCCACACGCGGGGCAAATTCGATCGCCACGGGTTCCGGTTCCCCGGTGAACACGCCCATCGACGTCGCGAACAGGCGCGCCGGCAGCTCCCGTGTCCGCTTGAACGTCTCGTCGGTCACCGACAGCCGTTCGATACGCTCGGTGGCGAAGGTCCGGAACTCGTCGTAGGCCGGCACCCAGGCCATCAGGTACAGCCCACCCTGCGCCAGGGCCAGCCGGTAGGGCTGGACCGTGTAGTTCTTGAGGCTGTTGGCCGCCGCGGAGAAGTAGGCCATGGCGATGACGCGGCGATCGCGGACCGCCTCGAAGAGCCGGCGGGTCGTGTCGACCTGTTGCAGCGATCCGGCCGAGACGCGGGGGCCGGCCTCGGCCGAAATGACCTGCGGCAGCGTGGCCAGGAATTCGCGCATGCGGGGGTTGAGCGCCCGCTCGATCTTCTCGAACGCCGCGCGCAGTTCATCGGCCAGCGGCCAGCCGGAAATGCCCTCGACCACCGTACGGCTCAGGTAGAGCGCCGCCACATCCGAGACGGACAGGCCGTCCTGCACGGCGCGGAACGGTGCACCGTCGAGTCGCCAGCGCTTCGTCTCGTTCTCGTCGCCCTCGTCATAGACAGCGAATCCGGCCTCCTGAAGGGCCTGGAGGTCGCGACGGATGGTCCGCGTCGAGACCGACACCATGTCGGCCAGTTCGTGGATCGTGACCCCGGTCCGGCGGGTCTCGATTTCCCGAAGAATCTGCCACTGACGGATGACCTCGGCGTTTCTCATGAGTGGACGCTCGCCGGGCATCGTACGTCAGGTCCTGGCCTCTGGCCGAGATCCGATCGGACGGCAACGAACTTGCAAGTCTGGAGTCTCGTCATAAGGGGAAGATGTGAGGTCGATCGAGCCTGACCTCGTTTGTCACACGCCGCCGCTACGCTCAGGCGCAGGGAGGACAGTATGACTCGCTTCGATGGCACGGCCGCTCGTCAGCTCGACCTGATTGATTACCACCCGGTCATCCCGGTCCGGAAGGTCCGGCGCCATGCCGCGACGCCACCGCCCGGTTTCCGCGACCTCCGGCTCCTCAAGCAGGACGTATTCGTCGCGATCGAGCGCCGGCGCCGCCGCGCGCAGATCGCGGCGCGCCACGCGCTGCTGCACCAGGAGTAGCGCGCGGCGCGTGCGCTGCCCGATCCCACGGCGTTCTGCCGGTCCTCCGGTCCCCGAGGCTGAAGCCTCGGGGCTCCGAGGACCTTCCCCCCGCCTTCCCGCCTGTCGCCTCCCAGCCTTCAGGGATAGACACCGAGTTCGAGATACGCCCGCGCGATCTTGTCGATGGCCATGCGGAACGCCGCGGCGCGCAGGTCGCCCAGCTCCGGCGCCTGGCGATACGCCTCGCGCATCGCGTGATACGCGACGACCATCGTTTCTTCCAGCCCGGAGTTGACGATGTCCTGTTCGTCGGCGCCGTGGACCAGCTGCCGGCGATCCTCGTCGGACAGCCGCTGGCCCGTGAGCGACTCGAGGGCGCGGACGAAGCGCGCCTCGTCGGCTTCCTCGAGACGCTTCTCGAGCCGGCCGAAGCGCACGTGGGAAAGGTTCTTGAGCCACTCGAAGTACGACACGGTCACGCCGCCGGCGTTGGCGTAGATGTCGGGGATGACGAGCGTCCGCCGCGCCCTGAAAACCGTCTCGGCGTCGGGCGTCGTCGGGCCATTGGCGCCCTCGAGGATGACGCGGGCCTTGATGCGCGGCGCGTTGTCGGCGGTGAGCACGTTTTCCACCGCCGCAGGAATCAGGACGTCACACTCGAGTTCCAGCCCGGCTGCCGGTTCGGCCAGCGTCGTGGCGCCGGGGAAGTCGCGGATCGATCCGTGTTCCCGGCGATGGACCGCCACCGCCGCGGGATCCAGTCCGTCGGGATGTGCGATGACGCCGTCCTGTTCGACGATGGCCACGATGCGCGCGCCGGCCTCGTGGCAGAAGAGCGCCGCGTGGTAGCCCACGTTGCCGAGGCCCTGCACGATGAGGCGTTTGCCGTCCAGGCCGGGCGTCAGGCCGAGCGCCTGCATGTCCTCGGTGACGCCGCACGCTTCGCGCAGGGCGAAGTAGAGCCCGCGTCCCGTGGCCTCGCGGCGCCCCCGCAGGCCCCCCTCGGCAATCGGCTTGCCCGTCACCGACGCCAGGCCGTCGAGGGCGCCGGGGTGATGCGCGAGGTACGTGTCGACCATCCACGCCATCTCGCGTTCACCCGACCCGTAGTCCGGGGCCGGCACGTCGATGCCGGGACCGATGAAGTTCTTCTTGATCAGTTCGTGCGTGTACCGGCGCGTGATGCGCTCGAGTTCGTCCAGGTCATAGCCGCGTGGATCGATCTGGATCGCACCCTTCGCCCCGCCGTACGGGACGTCGACGATCGCGCACTTGTAGGTCATCAGCGCGGCCAGGCCCTTGACTTCGTCCTCATCGACGAACGGCGCGACGCGCACGCCTCCCTTCGTCGGCATCTTGTGATGACTGTGCTCGACGCGCCAGGCGGTGATCGTCTCGAACCGGCCGTCGCGTCGTTTGAACGGAAAGGCGAAGCGGTAGACGCTGTTGCAGGCCTTGATGACGTCGAGCAGGCCGGCGGGCCACCGGCCACCGACCGTCCCCCGATCGAAGTACGCGTTCACGTGATCGAACATGCTGCCGGCCTGTCCCACGGGTGCACCTCCCTGGCCGCGTCGTCGTCCCGTCGAGCGTGTGCCGGCGCGCGGCCGCCGTGATTGCGGATCCAGGACACCATATCGCGCCCTGCGCGCCGTCGCGTGGAGACGGCCCGTCGGCGGACGCGCGGGGGGCGGCCCGCCAGGCTGATAGAATGCGGGAGATCCGGTGCGTTCGAGTGCGTGATCGGCTCGCGAAGGAGTGCGTGATGTCGAAGCTGCTGTTCGTGACTGCTCTGTGTCTCATGACGGTGTCGGGCGGCCTGACCGCTCAGGGCCCCGTCGAGTTGAAGGTTGGCGATCAGGCGCCTGACTTCACGTTGCCCGGCACGGATGGCCGGACGCACCACCTGTCGGATCTGCGCGGTCGCGCCGTCGTGCTCGCGTGGTTCCCGAAGGCCGCGACGCGCGGCTGCACGATCGAGTGCAAGTCGCTGACGGCCAGCGCCGCGGCGATCGGGGCCTACGATGTGGCGTACTTCATGGCGAGCGTCGATACGCCGGCCGACAATCTCACGTTCGCGAAGAACAACGACGCCAATTTTCCGCTGCTGTCCGACCCCGAGAAGACCGTGGCCCGGGCGTACGGCGTGCTCAATCAGGGCGGCGTCGCCAACCGATGGACCTTCTACATCGGCCCCGACGGGCGCATCGTGCAGATCGATCACGCCGTCAATCCCGACACCTCGGGCCAGGACCTGGTGGCGCGGCTCGACGCGCTGAAGATTGCCCGCAAGTAGTCCTGGCGTGTCCGATCCGTTCGTTCGGTATCAGCAGTGGTTCGACGAGGCGGCCGCCCGCGGCGGCAGCGATCCGAAGGCGGCCTGCCTCGCGACCGTCGACGACCAGGGACGGCCGTCGTCTCGCATGGTCCTGATCCAGTACGCGGATGCCACGGGGTTCGTGTTCTACACGAACCTCGGCAGCCGCAAGGCGCGTGAACTGGCGGCCCGGCCCGACACGGCGCTCTGCATCCACTGGCCGGCGATCGAGCGCCAGGTCCGCATCGAGGGCACGGTCGTGGCCGTGCCCGCCGACGAGGCCGATCGCTACTTCGCGCGGCGGCCGCGCGAGAGTCAGATCGGCGCGTGGGCGTCGCACCAGAGCGAGGTCCTGGCGTCACGGGCGGATCTTGAGGCGCGGGTGGCGGCGGCCACCGAACGGTTCGCCGGTCAGCCGGTGCCGCGCCCGCCGTTCTGGTCCGGCTACCGCGTCGTGCCCCGGCGTCTGGAGTTCTGGACCGGCGCCGCTGGCCGCCTTCACGAACGTGAGTTGTACGAACGCGATCGCGCAGACGCGGCGTGGCGCACGTCCTTTCTTTTTCCATGACTGCACACGACGCCTCAGGCACCAGCCGGCACCGGCCGGCCCCCCACGTCCCCGAACCGCCCGTCGAAGGGCTGCCGAATCCAGCGGGCCAGGATCCGACGCTCGCGTCGGGCCCCGGTTCGGATACCTCGCAGCCGTCGCCGCCAGGGCACTCCGACGCCTTCATGCTGGCGGGGCCGAGGAGCCGCCTCCAGGAACTGCTGATGCTCGGTCGCGCGATGCGCGACTTCCTGCGCGGATTCCGGGCTCTGCACTTCGTCGGCCCGTGCGTGACGATTTTCGGATCGGCCCGTTTCCACGCCGGACACCCGTACTACGCCGTGGCGCGCGAAGTGGGACGCCGGACGAGCGGACTGGGATTCACGGTGATGACCGGGGGCGGCCCGGGCCTCATGGAGGCGGCCAACCGCGGCGCCCGCGATGCCGGCGGCCGTTCGATCGGCTGCAACATCGAACTGCCGATGGAGCAGGAACCCAATCCGTACCTGGATCGCTGGGTCAACTGCCACTACTTCTTCGTGCGCAAGGTGCTCCTCTTCAAGTACTCGTATGCGTTCGTCGCGCTGCCGGGCGGCCTCGGCACACTCGACGAATTGTCGGAAGCACTGACGCTCATCCAGACGGGCAAGATCCGGAACTATCCCGTGATCCTGGTCGGCACCGAGTTCTGGAAGCCGTTTGTCGATCTGCTCAAGGAGATGCTCGAGGAGGGCGCAATCGGCGCCAAGGATCTCGATCTCCTGCTCGTCACCGACGATCTCGACGCGGCGATGGCGCATCTCGAGGTGAACGCCGTCACGGCCTTCGGCCTGCGGCGTGTCCCGCGCCGGAACCCGAAGTGGTGGCTGGGCGAGCGTGGCCTGGGCGTGAGCCGTCCAGCCATCGTGCCCGCTGCCGGGCCCGAACCGCATCGGCCCGAGTGATCGCGCGAGCCTGGCGCGCGCCATCGGTCGCCCGTGGGCGACCGATGGCGTCGACGTCAGGTCAGACCGGTGATCACGGGAGCCGGAAGAGCGGCGGATCGAGCGGCAGGTCGCGCGGGACGGGCTCGTAGAACACGCGTTCCAGGAACAACCCGGACGCTGGCGCCGTCAGCGTCGCCGGCAGGTCGGATCGCGAGCCGAGCAGACCAGGGACGCGCGCAGGTTCCAGCTCACCTCGTCCGACCGCCGCCAGGACGCCGGCCAGCCGCCGCACCATCTTCCACAGGAAGTGCGATCCAACCACGCGCAGCAGCACGAGCTGCCCCTCGCGTCGCAGTGTCACCGCCTCCACCTTGACCGTCGTCGACTTTTCGGTCGGATCGTCGTCCGTGAACGCGCGGAAGTCGGCGAAGCCGACGAACGCGTCGGCTGCCTGCTGCATGCGGGCGAGATCGAGCGGATTCTGAATCCACCAGACGAATGGCTTCGCGAACGCCGTGCGTCGTTCCGCGAACTGATAGATGTAGCTGCGGGCCACGGCGGCGTGACGGGCGTGGAAACGCGCCGGCACGCGCGCCACGTCGAGGATGTTGATGTCGGCCGGCAGCGCCTGGTTCAGGCGACGACGGACGGTGTCCGGCGGCACGAGCGTCGGCAGATCGAGGTGCGCGACCTGGCCGAGCGCGTGGACGCCGGCGTCGGTCCGCCCCGAGCCGTAGGAGTCCGGCCGGGCGATCCGCAGGGCGTCGCGTACGGCGTCGTGCAGCGCGCCCTGGACGGTCCGGGCGTTCGGCTGGACCTGCCAGCCGCTGTAGCGCGTTCCGGCGTATTCCAGCGTGAGTTTGTATCGAGGCATGAGAGGTGAGACAGTTAGAGGGCGCCGGTCTGCACGGGCCTGCCGGCGCCTGGCGCGTATGGGCAAGGATCGCACAACTCCGGAAGCAGCCGCGGCAGCGTTCGGTGTCGGACGCCTGCAGCGTCACCTGTTCATCTGTACTGGACCGGACTGTGTCTCGTCGCGTCGTGGCAACCGCACCTGGGAGTACATCAAGGATCGCCTGAAGGCGCTCGGACTGAGCGGTCCGCGCGGCCAGACGTACCGCACGCGCTGTCGATGCCTGCGGATCTGTACGGCTGGTCCCGTCGCGCTCGTGTATCCCGAGGGAGCGTGGTATCGCGATGTCACGCCCGAGAACGCCGAACGCATCATCCAGGAGCACATCATCGGCGGTCGTGTCGTCGAGGACCTCTGCTTCGCCCGCAACCCCCTCCCGCTCCCCGGCGCAGATTCGGAGACGCGCTGACCTATGGAAAAACAAGCCGTTGTCAAAGCCTGGGGTCTGATTCTCGGCGGCTACCAGCCGAATCTTTCCATTGAAATCACGCGGGAGTGCCCCCTGCGCTGTCCGGGATGCTACGCCTACAACGACGACCATCTCGGCGGCGGCGTGGTGCTGCGCGACCTGGCCGACTACAAGGGCCAGCAACTGATCGACGGCGTCCTCGACGTGGTGAAGCGGTACAAGCCGCTGCACGTGTCACTCGTGGGCGGCGAGCCGCTCGTCCGGTTCCGGGAACTCGAGGTCCTGGTGCCGAAGCTGACGGGCATGGGTGTCCATACGCAGGTGGTGACGAGCGCCGTGCGGCCGATTCCGGAAGGTTGGGCGGACATGCCTGGTCTGCAGGTCTGCGTCTCGATCGACGGCCTGCAGCCCGAGCACGACGAGCGACGCAAGCCGGCCACCTACGAGCGGATCCTCAAGCACATCAAGGGGCAGCACGTGACAGTGCACTGCACCATCACGCGCCAGCAGTCGCGCGCGGGCTACGTCACGGCGTTCACGGACTTCTGGGCGCCGCTGCCCGACGTCAAGCGCATCTGGTTCAGCCTCTACACGCCGCAGATCGGCGAGGACTCGCCCGAGCGGCTGCTGCCCGAGGATCGTGCCCGGGTGGTCGAGGAAATCAGCCGGCTGCACGCGATCGAGCCCAAGCTGATGGACATGATTCCGTCGGTCGTCCAGGGCTACCTGCGGCCGCCGCAGAATCCGGATGCCTGCATCTTCTCGAAGACGACCGCCTGCCTGTCGGCCGATCTCGAAAAGGCGATCGTGCCGTGTCAGTACGGCGGCAATCCCGACTGCACCCAGTGCGGCTGCATGGCGTCTGTCGGACTCGGCGCCGTCGGGGACTATCGTCTCGGCGGCGTGATGCCGCTGCGGACGATCTTCACGGCGTCGCTGGCCGTCGGCCGGGCCGCACGCGCGCTCCGCGGTGGCGAGCCCAAGGGCCACAAGCCGCGGTTCACGCCGCAGGTGAGCACGGCTGAATAGGAGGCACCAGCCCGGCAGCCTGCGACCACGGCAGACTCCCGGCTCGGACCTTCCACGACACCCGATCTGACAAGGCCGACGCCCAGCGACGTGCCGTGCCGGACTTAGCCGGCCTTGATCGTCTTGATCGACGCGAGCAGGGCTTCGAGTCGCTCGGCGGCGGGACGCAGGGCCTGGAGATCGTCCTGTGCGATCTCGTAGCGGTGCGGGTGTTTCCGGATCAAGTCCATCCGATCGGTCAGACGGCTGAGAAGTCGGGTCGTTTGTGGGTCGAGGGCCATGAGACTGCACCTGAAGTTCGGCTCAGGCAGGGGAGGCGGCCCGGGCGAGCGCCAACAGTCTAGCAGCCTCGCGCGTCCGGCGTGATAAGGTGCGCCCACCGCTCAGATCATGTTCCGCCTGACCTGCTCCCTGCTGCTGATGGCGGCGCTGGCTCCGGCCGCGCCGACGGTGTTCACCCGGGCCGACGACACCCTGCGCGCGCAGGCGTCGACGACGCGTATCGACAGGCGTGCGCTGGTGCGTCGGCACAACCCCGTCCTGCGGCAGGTCGATCGCCTCGCACCGCTCTCGCTGGGGAACGGCGCCTTCACTTTCACCGCCGACATCACCGGCCTGCAGACGTTTCCGCAGGCCTACACCCCCGACGACGCGGCGCCCGACGCGCGCGGCAGCACGCCGCTCGTGACGCAGGCGGAGTGGGGCTGGCACGCCTTTCCGAACCCGAACGGCTACACGATGGCCGAGGCCTCGGCACCCTACGACACGTACGGCAGGGCCGTCGAGTACGCGAGCCGGCAACAGACGCCGGCAGGTACCTGGCTGCGCGAGAACCCGCACCGGCTGAATCTCGCCCGGCTCGGTTTCGTCCTGCGGACCGCCGAGGGACGTGAGGCCACACTCGACGACGTGCAGGCGATCGAGCAGACGCTCGATGTGTGGACCGGCACGCTGTCGAGCCACTTCAGGTTCGATCGGGCGGCCGTGCACGTCGACACCTGGGTGCACCCGGAGCGGGATCTGCTGGCGGTTCGCGTCGACCCGGGCGGCCTGCCGGGCCGGCGGATTGGCGTCCGCGTGGCGTTTCCCGCTGCACGTCCCGTGCACTCGGGCGATCCATCCGACTGGACGCGGCCCGACACGCACACGACCGTGGCGCAGCGACGCGCGGACGGCGTCGAGTGGCAGCGGACGCTCGACGCGACGTCGTACGCGGTACGTCTCGCATCGGCCGATCTCGCCGACGTGACCGGCGTCGGCCCGCACGAGTTCGTGCTCACGTTCGACAGCGCGACGCAACCGTTCGAATTCGTGGTCGACTTCGCTGCCGCGTCCAGCGACACGACGCTGCCGGACGTGACCGCGACGCGCGCAGCCAGCGCGCAGCACTGGCAGGCGTTCTGGGAAGACGGGGCCGCCGTCGATCTGTCGGGCAGCACGGATCCGCGGGCGCCCGAGCTGGAACGCCGCATCGTCCTGTCGCAGTACCTGACGGCGATCCAGGGCGCGGGATCGCTGCCGCCGCAGGAGACCGGGCTCACGTACAACAGCTGGTTCGGCAAGTTCCACCTCGAGATGCACTGGTGGCATGCTGCCCACTTCGCGTTGTGGAACCGGATCGATCGGCTCGAACGGTCGTTGCCGTGGTACGCGCGCATCCTGCCGGCCGCCCGCGACGCCGCGCGTCGCCAGGGGTACGCGGGGGCACGCTGGCCGAAGATGACGTCACCCGATGGACGCGATTCCCCGTCGACCATCGGCGTGTTTCTGATCTGGCAGCAGCCGCACCCGATCTATTTCGCGGAGCTCGTCTATCGCCAGCGGCCGGACCGTCGCACCCTCGAGGCGTATCGCGACATCGTGTTCGAGACGGCCGCGTTCATGGCGTCGTACGCGGTCTGGCAGGAACCGCAGCAACGATACGTGCTCGGCCCGCCGCTCATTCCCGCGCAGGAGATCCATCCGCCGCAGACAACGATCAATCCCGGCTTCGAACTGGCGTACTGGCGCTTCGGCCTCGAGACCGCGCAGCGCTGGCGCGAACGGCTCGGGCTGCCGCGCGACGCGGCGTGGGATCGCGTGATCGCGCACCTCGCGCCGCTTCCGACGCGCGACGGCCTGTACGTCAACGCCGAGTCGGCGCCGGCAACGTTCACGCAGTCATCGGAGCGCCGCGATCATCCGACCCTGCTGGCGCCGTGCGGCATGCTGCCGTGCGAGGGCGTCGACAGGGACATGATGCGTCGCACCCTGGCCGAAGTCATGCGCACCTGGCACTTCGACGAGACGTGGGGCTGGGACTATCCGCTCGTCGCCATGACCGCCGCGCGGCTGGGCGAGCCGGAGACGGCGATCGACGCGCTGTTGATGGACACGCAGAAGAACACGTACCTGGCCAGCGGTCACAACTATCAGGACGCGCGGCTCACCGTGTATTTGCCGGGCAATGGGGGCTTGCTGACAGCCGTGGCGATGATGGCGGCCGGGTGGGATGGCGCCCCAGAGGTGCCGGCGCCCGGTTTTCCCAGCGACGGACGCTGGACCGTGCGATGGGAAGGGCTCCGGCGGCTTCCGTAGACGCGGGATGTCAGCTAGGACGTCGAAACCTTCATCAGGACGAGTCCCGACACGATCAGGGCCGCGGCGATCACGCGCGTCGCGTTCACGGCCTCGCCAAGTGCGACGATGCCGACGATGAAGGCGCCGACGGCGCCGATGCCGGTCCACACCGTGTAGGCCGTGCCCAGGGGCAGCGTCTTCATCGAGACCGAGAGCAGGCCGAAGCTGGCGAACATGGCCAGGATGGTGACGACAGAGGCCGCCGGCCGCGTGAACCCGTCCGAGAGTTTCATCGTGAAGGCCCAGACGACCTCGAGCAGACCGGCAATGACGAGCAGTATCCAGGCCATCCGGCCCTCCTTGTCGTGAAAGGACCGGGCCGTCCCGGATGTCGTCCCCGTGGCGGGCGGAGGGCGTGGCCCCCGATGTGACGAGATCGCGATTATCGCACGCGCCTCGCCATCGTCCCAAAGTTTGATGTAGTTGAGTGCGCCGTCGGCGGCGCGCCGCGCGCGATCCGCCGGCGATCACATATAGTGTTGGCGCCGGGTCGCGTGTCGCGACCGGCGTCCATGCTCGAGTACCTCGAACAGCTCCTCGTCGTACTGGCGATTGGCTCAGGCGTCGCGATCCTGGCCAAGCGCATCAATGCGCCCTACAACGTGGCGCTGGTGGTCGTCGGACTGCTGCTCGTCCTGATGGACGTGCTGCCGCGCACGACGATGGACCCCGCGGTCGTCCTCGTCCTCTTCCTCCCCATCCTCGTCTTCCAGGGGGCGCTCTCGGCTGACGACGTCAGCATGAAGCGCGCGGCGCGGCCGATTCTGGCGCTGGCCGTGCCGGGCGTGGCGATCTCGCTCCTGGCCACGGCCACGATCGCCTCCTGGGAGATCGGCCTGCCGTTTCCCGTCGCGCTGCTCCTCGGCGCGGTGCTGGCCATCACCGACACGGTCAGTGTGCTGCTGGCGTTCCGCAGCGTCCGCGTGCCGCACAAGCTCGCCGCCATCATGGAAGGGGAGAGCCTGTTCAACGACGGCACGGCGCTCGTGCTCGTGAGCGTGTGTGCCACGGTCGTGATGCAGGGATACGCCGAACCGGCGGCGATCGGCCGCCTGCTGCTCGTGGCCATCGTGGCCGGCGTCCTGCTGGGCGCCGTGGGGGGGACGGTGGGCGCCTTCGTCCTGCGGCACGCCCCCGACGATCTCACCGCCATCCTCGCCTCGCTCGTCGCCGTCTTCGCCACCTCGCTGCTGACCGAGCACCTGCACGGGTCCGCTGTCATCGCGGTCGTCGTGGCCGGCGTCATGGTCGGGCACGAAATGCGGATGCGGCTCGAGCCGTCGCGCGTGCTCGCGCTGCAGGGATTCTGGGAAGTCGCGGCGTTCGTCATCAACGTCTGGCTGTTCCTGCTCGTCGGCATCCAGTTGAGCGGCGACATGCTCGTGCGGGAGGCGTGGCCGATCCTGCTGGCCGTCGTGGCGCTGCACGCGGGCCGGGCCGTGGCCGTGTATCTCTGCTTCGGGGCGCTGCACCTTTCGGGGCAGGGTGTGCCGTGGCGCTGGCAACACGTCATGGTCTTCGGCAACGTCAAGGGCGCGCTGTCGATGGCCGCGGTACTTGCGCTGCCGCACACCATTCCGTACCGCGAGCGGCTCATTGCCATCGTGTTCGGCGTCACGCTCGTGACGCTGCTGACGCAGGCCCTGCCGTTCCGCCGGTTCCTGACGTGGCTGGGCGTGGCCGGCCACGCCGACGATCCCACGGTCGACGAGAGCCGGGCGGTGTTGATCGCCGCCAGGCGGGCGCAACTCGAACTCGATCACCTGCTGGCCGCCGGACTCATCTCGCGCCAGGAACACGCCGAGCGGCGCGCGACATACCAGCGCGACATCATCGGCGCCGAGCGCACGCTGCGCCGGTCCGGCGTGGACTCGCACGGCGATGTCGTCAGGCCGGCGATTCTCACCGCGCAGAAGGCGGCCATTCTCGATGCGGCCCGTCGCGGCCTGATCACGGAGCGGACAGCCGGATCGTACGTCGCCGCGCTCGATAGGCAGATTCTCGAGGCGGGCGCGGACGAGCATCTCACGGAGGACGCACGATGAAGATCCTGATCGTCGGAGCCGGGCGGGCCGGTCTCGAGGCCGCCGTCCACCTGTCGCGGATCGGTCATGCGGTGACGATCGTCGACACCGACGCGACCGTGACGCGTCGCGCCGGCGAGCAGTTCGGCCTGGTGGCGATCAGCGGCGACGCGACGACCGCCGAGATTCTCGAGGATGCGGGGATCGGCCGGACGGACATCGTGGTGGCCATGCTGCGACGGGATGCGGACAACCTGGCCGTCTCGCTCCTGGCCCGGGCCGCCGGGGTCGAGCGCGTGATGGTGCGCATGCGCGACAACGC
Source organism: Acidobacteria bacterium SCN 69-37 (assembly GCA_001724025.1). Taxonomy (GTDB): domain Bacteria; phylum Acidobacteriota; class Vicinamibacteria; order Vicinamibacterales; family SCN-69-37; genus SCN-69-37. The sequence continues at coordinate 108,921 of MEDJ01000010.1, forward strand.
GTATCGCCCCGTGTATGCGACGGCGGGGATCGAGCGCGTGCTTTCGGAGACGGACCTGATCACCGGCGCCGTGGCTACCGCCATCGAGCACGACGCGATCCGTCACGCGATGCTCGTAGGAGACGGATCGGCGATCGCCTTCGAGTTGACGATTCCGCCGGACAGCGCGGTGGCGGGGCACACGGTCATGGAACTGGCGGCACGAACCGACTTTCCCAGGTCGTGCGTCCTGGCGGCGCTCTACCGGCAGGGCGGGGGCGTCGAGGCGCCGCGCGGGTCGTCGGTGGTCGACGCCAACATGACCGTGCTGCTCGTCGCGCGCGCCGACGAGGTGGGGCGTACGGTGACGGTCTTCACCGCGTCGGCCTCCGGCGACCGCACCGCGCCGCGCTGACACGCCGATTCGTCCGGCGAGGAGCGGAGGAGTAGGATCGTGGAGAGCAATCCAATGAATACACCAGCATCGAGTCGTCAACACCAGGTCACACTGCGGCAGCGGATGGAGATCGCCGAACGTACGATGGCGTTCCAGTTCGAGAAGCCGTCCGGGTTCACCTTCCGTCCCGGCCAGTACCTCGACGTGACCCTGATCAACCCCGCCGAGACGGATGTCGAGGGCAACATCCGGACGTTTTCGATTGCCAGTGCGCCGCACGAAGAGACGCTGATGGTGGCCACGCGCCTGCGGGACACCGCCTTCAAGCGAACGCTGGCCGCCCTGTCGCCGGGGGCGGAGGTGCTGATCGACAGTCCAGGCGGCAGCTTTACCCTGCACAACAACGCCGCACGGACGGCCGTGTTCATCGTCGGGGGCATCGGCGTCACCCCGGTCCGCAGCATGCTGGTTGCCGCGGCCCATGAGCACCTGCCGCATCGCGTGCTCATGCTCTACCTGAACCGTCGGCCGCAGGACGCCGCATTCCTGGACGAGTTGACCGGCCTGCAGGCGTCGAATCCGAACTTCCGGCTCGTGCCGGTCATGACCGCCGTCGCGGAGGCCGGGCCTGGACCCGGCGAGCACGGCCCCTTCACGGCCGAGGTGCTCCGCACGCACACGACGGACGCGGTTTCGCCCGTGTATTACGTCGTGGGCCCCCCCGGCATGGTCAATGGTGTGCACGGACTGCTCAACGGTATCGGCGTGGACGACGACGATATCCGCCTGGAGGATTTCGGGGGCTATTGAGCCGACGGGTTCATGGCGGCCGCGCTCTCACTCGCACCCGGGGCGCCCGGTGTGCCTGCACGGTGGACGTCCAGTGCGAAGGTCGGCGTCGGTACGGCGTTGTCACCGGCGAGTCCACTCTGGTTCACCGTCAGTCACGGCATTCTCAACGAGGTCTACTACCCGCGCCCTGACAGCGCCTGCATCAGAGACCTCGGCCTGATCGTCATGGGCCCGGCCGGCCGTTTCGGCGAAGAGAAGCGCGATGCCCGACACGAGGTGGCCGCCCTCGCCACCGGTGCGCCGGCGTATCGGCTGACCAACACGGCGCAGAGCGGCGCCTGGTGCATCCGGAAGCGCATCGTCAGCGACCCGGCGCGACCGTGCGTCCTCCAGCATGTCAGCTTCACGCCGATCCTCGGTGGGATCACGGACTATCGACTCTACGCGCTGCTGGCACCGCACCTCGTCAATGCCGGCATGGGCAATACGGCCTGGATTGACACCTGCGGCGGGACGCCAATCCTCTTCGCCACGGGACGTGGCACGGCACTGGCCCTGGCGTGCTCGGTGCCCTGGGGCGAGTGCTCGGCTGGCTACGTCGGATACTCCGACGGATGGCAGCGGCTTTCTCGCGAAGGAGATCTGCTCCCGGCCTGTCATCGCGCCGACGATGGAAACGTGGCCTTGACCGGTGAGATCCGGCTTTCGAACCACGTGCGTGACGCTGTCCTGGCTCTGGGGTTCGGAGCCGATCCGGCGGAGGCGGCCGAGCATGCACTGGCGAGCCTCGAGTCCGGCTTTCCAGCCGTCCAAGCGGCCTGTCTATCGCGATGGCAGGCGTGGCAGGAGACGCTCCTGCCGCTCGATCGCGGATCAGGCGTGTCAGGACTCGATCCGTATCGCGTCTCGACGACCGTGCTCGCGTCGCACTGTGCGACCAGTCCCCGGGGCGCCGCGGTGGCCAGCCTGTCCATTCCCTGGGGCGCGGTCAAGGGCGACGACGACCTCGGGGGGTACCACCTGGTGTGGCCGCGCGACCTGGTCGAGACGGCAGGTGGCTTCCTGGCCGCCGGCGCTGGCGCGGAAGCGCTGGCGATCCTGCGCTACCTGCGCACCCTGCAGCGACCCGATGGCCATTGGCCGCAGAACGCCTGGCTGGATGGCACGGCGTACTGGCCCGGGATCCAGATGGATGAGTGTGCATTTCCGATCCTGCTCGTCGAGAGCCTGCAGCGGAGCGGTCATCTCACGGCCAGCGAACTCGACACCTTCATGCCGATGGTCGAACGGGCGGCAGGGTATCTGATCCGCAACGGTCCGGTGACCGGTGAGGATCGCTGGGAGGAGGATCCGGGCTACAGCCCCTTCACGCTGGCGGTCGAGATCGTCGCCTTGCTCATCGCCGCTGACCTGCTGGATGCGTCCGGGCGGCATGACGATGCCGTGTATCTGCGCGAGACGGCCGATTGCTGGAACACGCAGATCGAGGACTGGACCTACGTCGAGCACACGCCCCTGGCAACCGCGCACGGCGTCACGGGCTACTACGTGCGAATCGGCCCATCGGATGCGGCGGACGCCGCCTCGCCGAAGGATGGCTACGTTCCCATCAAGAACCGGCTGCCGTCGGATGCCAGTCGGCCGGCACGTCAGGTCGTCAGTCCGGATGCCCTCGCGCTGGTGCGCTTCGGACTGCGCGCTCCTGATGACCCGCGCATCCGCAACACGGTGTCCCTGGTGGATGCGTTGCTGCGCTGTGAGTTGCCGCAGGGGCCGCTCTGGTACCGCTACACCGACGACGGCTACGGCGAGCATGACGACGGGACCGCGTTCGATGGTACGGGGTGCGGCCGGCCGTGGCCGCTGCTCGCGGGCGAGCGCGCCCACTATGAACTGGCTGCCGGTCGGCGGGATGAAGCGATCCGGCTGCTGGAGGCACTCGAGGGATCGGCGGGAGATGGCGGGCTGATCCCCGAGCAGGTGTGGGACGATGCCGACGTCCCGTCGCGCGACCTGATCCACGGACGACCTTCCGGCAGTGCCATGCCGCTGGTCTGGGCGCACGCCGAACACATCAAGCTCCTCCGGTCGCTGCGTGAGGGGGATGTCTTCGATATGCCGCCACAGGGAAGGGCGCGCTACATCCAGGGGGACGTCGTGTCGTGGTTGCGGACGTGGCGCTTCTCTCACCGGACTACCGCGATTCCGGCCGGGACGGTCCTGCGGATCGAGGTCGGAGTCCGGGCGATGGTGCACTGGAGTGTCGACGAGTGGGCAACCTGCCGGGATAGCGAGACGCGGGCGAACAGTTTCGGTCTCCACCTGGTCGACGTGCCTGGAGAGGTGATGGTGCCGGGCGGGCGGGTGGTCTTCACGTTCTACTGGCTCGAGTCCGGCCGGTGGGAGCACGTGGACTTCGCTGTGGCGGTTGGCGAGCGTGAATCCGGGATGCGCCGGCGCCCGCTGTGAGCAGGCGAGGGGGCTGTGGCTGATGAGCCTGGACAAGAATGGCCGCTCAACGTGTTGGATGTCGTCAGCCACCCGCTGACTGAAGAGGAGGGGATCATGAGTCTGGTCCGTCGTGCGGTACGAGGACACGACCGCGCCGGCAGATTTCGGCGGCGGCGCGACACGGGTCGTTCGACTTGCTGCGACCAAACCTTGACGCGATTGCGCCAGGCGAGACGAATGTCGAGGAGAGAGTGGTGAGCCCGGAAGGAATCGAACCTTCAACCAACAGATTAAGAGTCTGCTGCTCTGCCAGTTGAGCTACGGGCCCACGAGGGCGAATCTGGCGACCGTGCGTGCCGACCGATGCGCTCGACCTCGGCAGGGCTCGCGATGAGCGAGCCGCAGGCGAGTCGAATGGTGCGCCCGGCAGGATTCGAACCTGCGACCTTTGGCTCCGGAGGCCAACGCTCTATCCAGCTGAGCTACGGGCGCGTCTGGCCTGCTCCACGCGTGTCCTGCCGCTGACGCCCACGAGCATCACCTGCCGAACCCGGCGATTATAGCCCACAGCTCACGGTCCCGAAAGCCTTTTTCAGTCCGGACGTCACGACGTCACCTCACGCCGAAGACCCGCACACGTGGTCGATCGGCGACCGGCGACCGGCCACGCGCTGGGGTTTGCCCCGCGTCCCACCAGTCCGGGACGGAGAGCCGGAACCTCGAAAAAACAATCGTAGCAGGGACGTGCGAAACGGCTTGTCCGCACGCGTTCGATAGACGGTGGTGCGCCCGGAGGGACTTGAACCCCCAACCTACGGGTTCGAAGCCCGGCGCTCTATCCAATTGAGCTACGGGCGCACGACGGCGCGATTATCACACGCGTCTCCATCCGGCGCAATCACCCGTCATCAACGCATCCGCACGTCCGCATCGCACGGGCATCCAACCGGACCTACCGCTTCTTCGCGCCAGCCCGCGAGGCCGGTGGCACTTTCGCACCCTTGCGCCTGGCCTCGCTCAGCCCGATGGCCACCGCCTGGCGACGACTCGTCACCCGGGCGCCGGATCCGCTGCGCAGCGTGCCGCGTTTGCGACGTCGCATGGCCGACGCCACCGTTTTCGATGCGCTTGCTCCATATCGAGCCATTGGTCGTCCTCCCGGCTGGATTGTTGCAACGGGTGTGCCGCACGGCGCGCACCCGACGCGGAAGCGACGCGCGCAATCCGGGCAGCAGCACGCGCACGTGCGGCACGGTCGTGCCCACCGTGAGCAGGCGGGCGCGCACCAGCGATGCCGTGTAAGCTGAGAGCGTCGTGCTCGGCCCGCTCGTTGCCGTCCTCCTGCTGCAGGCCGCTCAGGCCGCGCCCCCGCCGCCCCCGGCCGATCCGCCGCGTGCCGCCTGGTCGAATGCCACGGACTTCGCTCTGATCGCCGACGAGCGCGACAGCCTGGCCGGCATCTCGCGCCTGGCCGTGCGCGTGCTCATCGCGGAGGGCCTCGATCCGGCCCTCGCGAGTGATGCCCTCACCTCGACCGTCGCGTTCCGCCTCGAGCAGGCCGGGCTCGTCGTCGTGCCGACACGCGCGGTCGAAGATCCGCTGCTCGTCGTGACCGTGGGCGTGGTCAACGACCACGAATCGCGCACGGGCGCGCCCCGCGTCTACCGCATCGACGCGGACCTGCTGCAGCTGGTCCGGCTCTCGGACCGCGACGCACGCGCCCGCCTGATAATGGCGTCGACCTGGCACGCCGGGACCGCCGGCACGCTGCCGCCCTCCACGGCCGACGACCTGCGCGCGCGCATCGCGGACATCGTCGATGCCTTCCTGGCCGATCACCGTACGGCCAACACGCCGACCGCACCGCTCGTCATCCCGCGTCCCTGACCGACCTCGGCCGTCCGGCACCCCGCTTGACTGTCAGCATCGGTAGGGCGAAGATACAGCGAAATGGCGCGATCTCGGCAGCAACTGTCGCTGTTCGAGGAGATCCTCGCGATCCCGACCCTGCGCGACGTGGCCGACGCCGTGCGCGTGGCCGGCGTGGACGGATTGCCCGACGCGACCCGGCGTGCCGACGAAGCGCGGTATCAGCACGTGCAGGTCCGGTCGGCGCTTACGCCCACGGCCGGCATGCCGTTCGCCTGGGCTCTCAACCCGTATCGCGGCTGCACGCACGCCTGCGAGTACTGCTATGCGCGAAAGTACCAGCGCCACCTCGAACTGGGGACGGGCGACGACTTCTCGTCGGTGATCCTGGTCAAGACGAACCTGCCCGAGACGCTCGCGCGACAGGTCCAGCGGCAATCGTGGACACGTGAGACCGTGGCCGTCGGAACCGCAACGGATCCGTATCAGCCGATCGAAGGGCATTACCGCCTGACCCGCCGATGCCTGGAGATTCTTGTCGATGCGGCGACGCCCTTCTCGATCGTCACGAAGGGGCCGATGGTCGTGCGCGACATTGACGTGCTGCTGCGCGCGACGGCCGGCGCCGGCTGCCGCGTGTATCTCAGCGTCCCCTCTGTCGATGACGAGGCGTGGGCGCGCCTCGAGCCGGGCACGGCCCACCCCGCGCAGCGCCTGCGCGCGGCGCGGCAGTTGGCCGATGCCGGCATCGACACGGGCGTGCTGATGATGCCGCTCGTGCCCGGGATCACGACGTCGCGCGACCGGATTCGCCGGACGGTCCAGGCCATCGCCGACGCGGGCGTGCGCCTGACTGGTGCGAACGTCGCGCACCTGGACGACGGCGTGCGCGCACACTTCTTTGCGTTTCTCGCGCGTGAGTTCCCGTCGCTGGTCGACGGATATGAACGGTTGTACCGGCGGAAGTACGTCACCGCGGACTATCGCGCGTCGGTCCACGCGGTCGTCGACGACGAGCGGCGCCGGATCGGCGGCGTCGTCAGGAGCGCGACCGCTGGGGCACGACGACCCACGACCGGCTCCGCACCGTAGCGTCGCGGGTGTTGCGCACGCGCACGCGCAGCTCCCGCAGCTTGCCGTCACGATCCACGTCGTCCGGTTCCACGCCGAGCAGGTAGTGCGACGAGGTCTCGCGGAATACGCGATCGAGCGCGATCTCGCCGCCGCCCAGCAGCACGCGCATCAGCGCCCCGCCCGAGGCACCGGAGAACTCTTCGAGCAGCCGGCCGCCGACGGCCATGTCGCGGCTGCGCGAGACGGGCGTCGATCCGCCGCGGCGCGATTCGGCCGACAGCGCGCGGAACTCGCGATTGTCGACGTGCAGCGTGTAGATGGCCGTGTTCGTGGCCGCCGCATCCTGACCCAGGACCTTTGCCAGGTCGCCGACATCCGGCCGGCCACCCGGGCGGTCGGTCACCGGGATGCCCGCGCTGAACAGGACGACGGTCTTGCGGCCCGGTCGCTCGTCGAGCAGCGTGATCAGCGCGCGCAGGCCGTTGAGGCCCTCGGTCGCGCGGCCCTCGAGATAGAACGCCTTGGTCGCCGCCTCGGTCTGAATCATGTCCGCGCACGCCGAGCTGACCGATCCGCACTCGCGCAACTGCACGCGCTGTAGCGTGCTGCCGTCACCGATATCGAGCATGGAGATCGACGACGCATTCGATGAGGCGCCGCTCCCGTTGGTGAGCGACGACCGCCGCGAGACCTCTGCCGTGATGTCGATGATCTCCGACGGGCTCAGGTTGTGTTCGCCCGGCATCGCCTGGCTGCGGCCGACAATGCGATCGACGGCCTGGCTGACGAGGTTGTGTTCGATCGTCGGCTCCATCCGCGGCCCGACGGGAAAGGTGTAGAGCCCGACGGTGTCGCCTGGCTGGAGCCGGCGGATGAAGCCGCGCGCCGCGGCGACGACGTCGCGCGATTCCTGCACGGTGAAGCTGTCGGTATCGAACGCGAGGACGTAGGTACGGCCCGTCGAAGCCACGTCGGTCGTGGGCCACAGGTTGGTGGCCTGCGGGCCGCTCATGACGGGGCGCGCCGGCGCCGTACCGGAGACGGACGCGAACTGGATGAAGTCGGCCGAGGCCACCCGCCGGCGTCGGCCGTTGATCGACACCTCGAAGTCCTCGGGACGGAGCGACCGGATCGGGTTGCCGGCGCCGTCGACCACCTGGACGTCGACGGCGACGAGGTCGACGGTCGCGGTGAACGTCGGCTGCTGATCGGCGGTGGCCGCAGGCTGGACGGACGTCAGGGCCAGGCACGCCGCGATCGACAGCGGGGCCACCCGGCGCTTCCACGGGAACGGCTTGCCTTTCATGATCTGCACTCCCTCGGTCGGGACGATTCTGCTGTGGTGACCGCCTCCACCATAGCACCTGGCGGGCAACCGGCAAGGGTTTTCTGCAGCTGCCGGCTGGCAGGTAACATGGGCGGCATGATCAGGAATGCGTTCATTCGGTTGGTGAGCGGCGCCGGGATCCTCGGCCTCGCCTTCGGGTGCGCCTCGGCGGCGGCACCCGTGATCGTGCCGGGAACGGGGGAGGCGACGATCACGCGTGGCGCCCTGCGGGCGATCGAGGCGCGGTGGCGGGACGTGGATCTCGGGCGTCCGCCCGCGTCTGCCTGTGCCGGCACGGCCGAGACGTCCGCGCCGCTCGTGCGCGGCGACTTCAACGGCGACGGACTCGAGGATGTGGCGCTCTGGATCGTGGCGGGTGGCACCCCGCACCTCGTGGCGGCCCTGGCGATGCTCGACGGCCGCGCGACAGCGGTCGAGGTCGGTGACCCCGCGACCCTCGACGGCGGGGCCGCGCTCGAGGTCGGCCCGCGCGGGACCGCGTATCGGACGTCGTCGCTGACGATCGACTTCTTCTATGGCGCTGATACTGTTGTGACGCGTGCCTGCGACGGGAGCCGGACCGCCTGGTTCTGGACCGGCGGGTCGTTCGGGCGTCAGTCGCTGGCCAGCTGAAGCGCCGCCGCCAGCGAGCCCACGTCGGTGGCCGGGATGACCGCCCCGGCAGGAACGAGCCCGGCGCGCGCGGCAGCGTGTCCGATCACGCGCGCGGCGTTCCAGCCCGCGCGCCGCATGTCGCGGATTCCCGTGTCGTTGTCGGCCTTGCTCAGCTTCTGCGTCGACGATTTCATCAGCAGCGGGTGATGGGCGAAGCGCGCGGGGCGAGGCCGGCCGAGCAGGCGACCGAGGCGGATCTGCGCGGCTGTGGCGGCCTGCAGGTCGTCGCCGCGCACGACGAGGTCGATTCCCTGCTCGAGGTCGTCGACGACGACGGCGAACGTGTACGTCCAGTTGCCGTGTCGATCGCGGATGGCCGGGTCGCCCAGGTGCGCCGCGTCGCCGGTGCACGGGCCCTGCAGGAGATCGACAAAGGTCTCGGGGCCGCCGTCGAGACGCACGCGCCACGTGGTCGAGCCATCGAGTGGCAGGTGTCTCGATCGGCACGTGCCGGGGTACGCACCACGACCGTGCTGGCGCGCCGCGATGTCCTGCCGCGTACACGTGCAGCCGTAGAGCAGGCCGGCCGCGCGCAGCCGTTCGGCGGCGACGTGATAGATCGTCTGGCGATCGCGCTGCCGACACAGCCAGTGGCCGCTGTCGAACCGGACCGCGGGGTGGGCATCGGCCTCGAACCCGAGCCAGGCGAGGTCGTCGAGCAGGGCCGCTTCATAGGCGGGGCGGGACCGCTGCGCGTCGTGATCCTCGATGCGCAGAATCACGCGTGCCCCGAAACGTCGCGCCAGGCCCCAGACGTAGATCGCGTTGACGACGTGGCCGAGGTGCAGGAAGCCGGTGGGCGCCGGGGCGAATCGGGTGAGGGTCGCCGCGATCATCGGCGGGAACGGCGCCACACCTGCCACGCCTCGGCGAGGAAGGTCAGCGCAATCCACGCGGCAATCAGGGCCGCGGGCCACGCGAGCAGCCACGGCGCCACGAACCCGACGACCGCCAGCGCGGCGAGCAGCAGCGCGACGATGGTGATCGGCTTGATCTCCTCGTTCTCGAGTTCGCGGTTGCCGGACACGGCGGCGCCGAGGCTGCGGCCGACACCGGCCACGGTCCGGACGACGCGGCGCGACGAGCGGTAGCGCCGGCGTGGCCGACCGGCGGCCACGGGCCGGCGGCGCCTGGATTCGAGCACGACCTCGGTGGCGCGCGCGAGGTCTTCCTCGAAGTGCGCCGCGAGCGTCTGCGCCACGCCGGGGTCCTCGATCGCGACGTCGAGTTCCCAGTTGCCGATCCAGCTGTTGAGATTGAGGTTGGTCGAGCCGATGCGGGCCCAGCGGGCATCGGCCACGGCCGTCTTGGCGTGGATCATCGTGCCGTTCCACTCGAAGATCCGGACGCCGGCCTCGAGCAGCGGGCGGTAGAGGGCACGGGAGACGGGCACGATCCAGCCGACGTCGCTGTCGCGCGGCAGCAGCAGGCGCACGTCCACGCCGTCACGGGCCGCGCGCGTCAGGGCCTCGAGATACGGACCCGTGCCGATGAAATAGGCGTCGGTCAGCCACAACGACCGCCTGGCGATCGTGCCGACGAGCAGATCCATGCGGAGCATGTTCGCGGTGAACGGCTCTGTCGGAATCAGCCGCAGGTTCACCGATCCGGCCGCGGGAATCTCCGACGCATGCGGCGGATCGGGAAACGGAGCGCCGCCCGCGAGGTACCAGCTTTCGGCAAAGGAGGCCTCGGCGTGCGACACCGCGGGCCCGATGATCTCCACGCCGGTATCGCGCCACGGCTGCCGGCCCCTGGCCGGTTCACCCTCCCAGGCCTGACCGATGCAGAGTCCCGACACGAACGCGACCCGTCCGTCCACCGTGAGCAGCTTGCGGTGATTGCGCCGCAGCCAGCCCAGCGTGCTCGACAGGCTCGGCGGATTGAACGTCCGGACCTCGCCGCCGGCGGCCAGGAGCGGCGTGAACAGCCCGCGTAGCGGGCCGAGGCCGCACCCGAACCAGTCGTAGATGACGCGCACGGCCACGCCTTCGCGCGCTTTGCGCGCCAGCCGCTCGATGAAGCGGCGTCCCACCGAATCGCGGTGGATGATGTACATCTCCATGTGGATGGTGGCGGTGGCCGCGTCGATCGCGGCTTCCCACACGGGGTAGTTCTCGGTGGCGTCACGCAGGATGCGCACCGCGTTGCCGCCGACGAGCGGCGCGCCGGCCGTCCGGCTGAAGGCCTGATCGGCGGCCGACCTGATCGATCCGAGATCGATCGACGTCGTTCGGCGCACGGGCAGACGCAGGGGCACGACGGCATCTTATGGCGAAGTCGCGAACGGCGGTATGCTCGCGGCTTCGGGATGGGGACGGGCGATGACACGACGCGACGACGACTCGGGCGACAACGACACGACGTCGGGACCGGGGCCGATCGTGGATCCGCGGGACACGGATCCCTTCGGTGCCTTCAAGGCCGCGCAGAAGCAGCGCTGGGCGTCGTTCGTCGCATTCGAGATGCTGACGACGCCCGTGGCCGCGCGGCTCGTGCGGTTCGTGGGCGTGGCGCCCGGCCAGCGATGGCTCGACGTCGCGTGCGGCACCGGCGTGGTGGCGGTGACGGCCGCGCGGCAGGGCGCATGCGTGACGGGGCTCGACCTGACGCCCGATCTCCTCGTCAGGGCGCGTGAGCACGCGGCCATCGGCGGCGTCTCGATCGACTGGCACGAGGGCGACGTCGAGGCACTGCCGTTCGGCGACGGGACGTTCGACGTCGTGGTCAGCGAGTTCGGTCACATCTTCGCGCCCCGGCCGGCCGTCGCCCTCGCGGAGATGCTGCGCGTGCTGCGTCGCGGCGGCACGATCGCCTTTGCGAGCTGGCCGCCGGAGTTGTTCATGGGTCGGATGTTCGCGTTGGCCGCGCAGTACCAGCCGCCGCCCGATCCGGCGCCGGCGCCGCCGGCCGCGTGGGGCGACCCGGCGATCGTGCGCGAGCGCCTGGGCGAGGCCGTGCAGGACGTCGGGTTCGACCGCGGCCGCATGCACACGCCGGCGCTGAGCCCGGCCCACTATCGGATCAGGGCCGAGCAGACATCGGCGGCCATCGCCCGGCTCGTCGAAACGCTGGCCGCGACCGACCCGGACCGGCTCGATCGGTTTCGACGCGACTACGATGCCCTGACCGCCGAGTACTTCGGCGGCAACGTGGTCCGGCAGGATTTCCTGCTCACGCGCGCGACGAAGCGGTGATCGCGTCACGGTTGACGGCTGTCGCGGCCGCCCGCTACAGTGGGCGTCTGTCATGCTGACGCTCTGGTTCCGCCGATTCTGGGCAGCCGTTGCGCTCGCCACCATGATCGGCGGCGTCGTGACGCCGCTCTTCGGCGATCTCCACACCGGGAGCGATATCGCCTGCACCGACGAGGTGTGGGGGATTGCCGGTCACCACGACACGACCCAGATCGAAACGGTTCTGCCGCCCGTGGCCGACGGGCACTGCGCCCTCTGCCATCTGCAGCGGACGCTCTGGGGCGCGGCCGACGACGCCAAACGGTATGTCGCGGTTGCGGCCCTGGCCTCGTGGACTGTGACGCTCGTGGCGCCGGCCACGATCGACCCGGGACGGCACGACGTGCCGTCCCGCGCGCCGCCGGTCTTCGCCTGATTTCTCCCCGCTGAGTTCGATTCGATCGTCCCGCGCGGCCGTGCCGGCCGCGCGTCTCGACGCCTGCCGGTGTCGTCCGCACCGTCCCGGCGGCGGACGACACCGGGCACGGCCCGCGCCGTGCACCCTGTCGTGTCCCGTATCACCGATCCCCAGACGTTCGCGCGCGAGTGCCGCGCGCATGAGGTTGTGGTCATGTTGTATCTGGTTCGTTTCCGCAGCGTGCTGGCCGTCCTGGCCGCGCTGCTCCTGAGTGCTCCCGTTGCCGCGCAGACGCGTCCGGCCACGGGCACCGTGGCCGGACGCGTCGTCCTGGCCGCCGACGGCAGCGCGGTCCACGGCGCCACCGTCATCGTCGTCGGCGCGCGCCGCGAGACGACGACCGACACGTCCGGCGCGTTCTCGATCGAGAACGTGCCGGCTGGTACGTATGAAGTCATCGCGCAGCGCCAGCACCTGAGCGCCGGCCGCCAGTCGGTGACCGTCACCGATGGCGGCCGCGCGTCGCTCGAGTTCGCGCTGACGCTCGAGACCCTCCACGAGAACATCGCCGTCACCGCGTCAGCCAGCGGCACGTCGACGACGTTCGACGCGTTCAGCGCGATCACGAGCCTCGACAGCCTGGAACTGGCGCAGCGCCGCGGCGCGAGCATTGCCGAGTCGCTGGCGGGTGAACCCGGCGTCGCCGTCAGATCGTTCGGCCCCGGCAACGCCAGGCCCATCATCCGCGGGTTCGACGGCGATCGCGTGCTCATCATGCAGGACGGCGTGCGGACCGGGGATCTGTCGAGTCAGTCCGGCGATCACGGGACGACGATCGATCCGGCGGCGGTCGAGCGGCTCGAGGTCGTCAAGGGACCGGCCACGCTGCTCTACGGCAGCAACGCCATCGGCGGCGTCGTGAACGTGATCTCGCCGCAGGACCTGTTCCGCGCCTCGCCGTTCGAGGGCGTCAACGGCGGCGTGTCCGTCGATACCGCGAGCAATACCGGCCAGGCGGGCGGCGCGGGCAACGTGCAGGTCGGCAAGGGGCCGTGGATGGCCTGGGCCGGCGGCGGCGCGCGGCGCACGGGCGACTACGCCTCGCCGCTCGGCACGGTCCGCAACTCGGCGACCGAAATGCAGAACGGACGCTTCGGCGTGGGCTGGACGGGACGACGCGCGTTTGCCAGCGTGGGCGGGCAGCTCGAACGCAGCCGTTTCGGCGTCCCCTTTGCCAACGTGTTCCACTCGCACGATCACGGTGACGAGGCCGATGATCACGATCACGACCATGACGAGGCGGATCACGCCGCCGAGGCGTTCGACGTCGACCTGCTGGCGCATCGTCGCGAGGTGCGCGTCGATGCGGGACTGCGGCAGCTCGACACGGCGTTCATCGACAACGTGAAGGCCACGTTCGCCGGCGTCGGCTACCGGCACGACGAACTGGAGATCACGGACGGCGTCGAGGAACTGGCCACCCGGTTCGAGAACGACACGCAGTCGCTGCGTGTCGAACTGGAGCAGAAGCGGACGGGCCGGCTCACCGGCCGCATCGGCGTGGACTGGTTCGGTCGCGACTATCGATCGGCGGGCGAGGAAGCGCTCTCGCCGCGCACGAAGCAGCAGTCGTTCTCCGGATTCGCGTACGAAGAGCTCGGCTTCGGCCGGTTCCGCGTGCAGTTCGGCGGTCGCGTGGAGGCCAACAGGTTCAGGCCCGGCGAGCGGCCCGAGTCCGACGACCATGATCACGACCATGGCGCGGAGGAGGCGGATGATCACGATCACGACGAACACGAGCCGCCGCCGGTCCGCGATCGCAATTTCACGGCGGCATCGGGATCGGTCGGGCTCCACACCGACATCGGCACCACAGGAGCGTTCGTCGTCAATGTGACGAGTGCGTCGCGCGTGCCGGCGATCGAGGAGCTGTACAACTTCGGGCCGCACGTGGGCAATCTGGCCTACGAGATCGGCAATCCCGATCTGACCGTGGAACGGACGACGGGCCTCGACGTGAGCCTGCGGCGCCGGGCCGCGCGCGTCTCGGGCGAGATCAATGCGTTCGTCTACGGCATCCGCGATTTCGTCTATCTTGACTTCACCGGCGAGATCGTCGATAACCTGCGCGAAATCGAATACCAGCAGGGCGACGCGCGGTTCATCGGCGCGGAGGCGTCGACGCAGATCGAACTGGGCGGGCACGCGCACCTCGAGGCGAGCATCAGCTCCGTCCGCGCCACGCTGACGGCCACCGACGAGGCGCTGCCGAGGATTCCGCCGGTGTCCGGCCGCGTACGCCTGGAGATCCCGTGGAAGGGCCTGGCGATTACGCCCGAGGTCGTCCTGGCGGCGTCGCAGACGCGGCTGTTCCGCGATGAGACGGCCACCGACGGTTACGCGCTGCTGAACCTGGGCGCCAGCTACTTCGTCGTGCGCGGCCATGCCACGCACCAGATCACGCTGACCGGGCGGAACCTGACGAACACGGAATACCGTAACCACACGTCGTTCCTGAAGGATTTCGCGCCGGAAATGGGACGCAGCGTGAAGCTGACCTACTCGGTCCGGTTCTTCTGATCGACGCAACGGCGGGGACCGCCTGGCGACGGTTCCCGCCGTTTTCGCTTGCAGCCGGGCAGCGTCTGGTATGAAATCAGCCCCGCAGGGCGGCCCGGTCGCGTGCGGGATGGACGACGACTCCTCCCCGTCGTCGGTGCGCGCGCGGGCCGTCACTGCCCAGTCGTCCCGTCGACCCCCGCTTCCTGCTCCGAGTTCGGCGACCCTCCCAACATGTTCCGCGCTCGTCGAGAATTCCTCTCGTCGTCTGCCCGCGCTCGCGCTACACTGACAGCGTGCGTGGCGATTCCCGGCGGGACTTGTACGCGAAGGCGCTGGCGCTCTGCGGCCTGGGAGTCCTGGCCGGGGCGGGAGCCGTGGTCGATTACTGGCCCGTCGGCGTGCGCTTCCCGACCGCCATGGCGCTGGCCGGCAGTCCGACCGCAGCCGTCACCATCTCCGCGCCCGCCATGTCGGACGAGACGCTCGCGCGGCTCGAGACAGCTGGCGGCCCCCTCGCACCTCCGTCGATTCCGAGCACGACCCCGGCCGTCCTGATGTCCGCTGTCGACGACGCCGCGACAGCGCACGTCGCGGGAGCCGATGCCGCCTGGCCCGTGATGGTCACCGGGTTCGCGCTGGGAGAGCCGCTGCCCGCCAATCGGCTGTCGGCACCGGTGGCGACCTACGTACGTTACGACCTGCCGGCCGTGCCGACCCCGCTCCTGTTGACCATACCGGCGGCGCAGGTTCCGGATGGCGGCGATCGGCTCGCGGCCGCGTTTGCCGGGCCCGTGGCATCCGGTGATGACGACAACGGGTTCATCCGCACCGCGGTTCGTAAGACCGGATCCTCGATCGTGCGGACGGGCGTCGTGACCGGCTCGTCGCTCGTCGATGCCGTCCGCATCGTCGGCAGCGCCGTCAGGCGCGCCCTGCCCTGACGCGATCGTCGCGCGCATCTGTCTCGTTCCCGGATGACCGCCGCCCCGTCGGCGTATCGGCGGCCTGACGCGCGTCCCGCTCCGCGGGAGTGGTCATCAATTGCGCGGAGACCGCGAACAGTCGGTTCCGTACGGCGCCTACGTCCTTCATTCCGTGCGGACCCGCCATCGATTGCGACGCGTGCGAGTGCGCGATCGCGGTGTCAGGGCGTGGCGGCCGCCGGCTCCGGGGTGTAGAGCGCGAGGCCATCCTGGCGCGTGACGAGGTGCAGGTGCAGGACGTCGCGCGCCCGCGTCTGGAGTGACGGGGAGGCCTGACGCTCGTCGATCACGACCCAGCCGAGGTGCTGCTCGTCGATGAACGCCGAGGCGTGCGTCCGTGCGGTGTCCCATTGATCGGGCGTGGCCGGCATGCCTGCGCTCTCGGCGATCAGCGGACCGAGGACGGGATGCCGCAGGTAGCGCGTCTTCCGCTGTTCCGCCACGCGCGACAGGTAGCCCGAGATGATCGGTCTGTGGTGCGTCGTCTGGTAGAAGAGCGTCGCGACGTCGAAGTTACCGTAGGTATCGAGCCCGTCCTTGATTCCCGTGGGAATGTGCAGGACGCGGGCCTCGGCCGGACCCTGTCGGACGATGTCGAAGAGACCGGGGACCGAGGCGCGATACAACGTACGCGGGGCGGCCAGCAGTTCGAAGGCCAGGGCGATCCCCACGACAGCGACCAGGCCGCGTCGCCGTGCGCCCAGGGCCGCCAGGGCCGCGGTGAAGATCACCGATACGGCCAGGACGACGACCACGGACATGCGGGACGGCATCCGCGCATCGCCCACGAGCGGCACGTAGCGCAGGAACGTCCACGGCGTCGGGACGAACGTGTCGATCCCGGCAATCCGGATGAACGGGCCCAGGCTCATCCACAGGAACACCACCGCGATCGCCAGCCACGTCCGATCGGGCCGGAGACCGGCGCGTCGCCACGCCAGCGCGATCGTGAGCAGCGCCACCCACGGCAGGGCCGCGATACTCTCGCCCGGCTGCTGGCGGACCCACGTCACGAGTCCGGCCGGCGTCAGCGGATGATTCGGGTTGGGCATCACGATGGCCGCCAGATCCGCGCCCGGCGCGCTCGATCGCCAGGGCACCGGCGCGGCCACCATGCGGCCCTCGACGCTGCGCGTCACCATGGCCGCGGCCAGCGGCGCGAGCAGCAGGCCCGCCGCGACGACCGCGATGAGGCCGGACGGCAGCAGCGCGCGCACGGGCAGGGGCGTCAACGTCACGCGCGGTCGCACGGTCCGGATCACGCGGACAGCCACCAGCATCGACAGCACGAGGACCGGTGTGTAGAGCGATCGCATCGAGATGGTCACGCCGCCCATCGTCACGCTCCCGCCCTGGAGCCCGCCGATGACGAGGATCGCGAGGGCCACCAGCAGGATGAGGCCATCGATGAGGCGGAGCGTCCGGGGCGTGGGGCCGACACGCGGTGTGCCGCGCACGTCGATCGTCCTGGCGGCGAGCAGCGCCATGCCGAGCATCACGCAGTAGACGGCGTGATACGGGTCGCTGTACGCGGCCCAGGCGACGCAGGCGCCCACGGTCACCGCGTCCGTCCAGCGGCGCGACTCGAGCGTGCGTGTCAGGCTCCAGGCGAAGAAGGGCAGCGCCGCTGCCGAGGCGACGCTGAAGTGTCCGTTGCCGCGCGCGACGAGGAACGGCGAGCAGGCGAACAGGAAGGCGCCGATCCAGGCGATGCCCGGGCCGGCACCCGCCGTCTGCGGCAGGCGGCGCAGCAGCAGGAACATGCCGAGACCGGTGAGCGCGACGTTGATCAGGTAGATGATGTTGAACGCGCCGACTATCCCGAGCAGCGGCTGGAGCGGAATGGCCAGCAGGTCGCTCGCGACCGTGTAGTTGTGCAGGCTGAGGTCGGCCGGGCCGCCAATCGTCAGGACGGTATCGGTGGTGAAGGGCGAGTGTCGCTGCTGCAGCAGTTCACGCCCGAAGACCCACGTGTTCCAGATGTAGACGCCCGTGTCGCCGCGCGGATCGCCCGTCACGTGCGTGTCGAGGTGCCGCGCCAGCGGCCAGCTCTGCGCCATCGCCACGAGAAAGAATGAGCACAGGACTGCCGCAGCGGTCTTGATGGACGTCGCTGGTGACATACGGCGGGCTGTGATCGTAGCACGCGGACTCGCGCGCGCCGGGCGCCCGCACGTTTCGGTGTATGGTTCCGCCGATGCTGCACGTCGTCATTCGCCCGCTGACGGCCGTCCTGTTCGGGGCCGTGGCCGGGGTCCTGTGTCTGCTGCTGGGCTATCCGCTGCGCAGCACCGTGGTCCTCGACATGGACCGCGATCCGCCCTCGTTCCTCGCTGGTGTCCATGCGGCCGAGCGCGAGGGGGCGCGGACGTTTGCCTGGACGTCGTCGCGCGTGACGCTGCGACTGGCCGGGCTCGATCGCCGCGTCGACTGGACGTGCGCGATCCACGTGCGCGGCGCGCGCGACGCCTCGCAGCCGATGCCGAGCTTGATGATGGCGTTCGATGGGGTGGGCAGCACGACCGCGGCATTGACGAACGAGTTTCAGGAGGTGTCGCTCGTCGTACCCGCCAGGCCGGATCGGTCGGGCCTCGTGATCACGGCGGACGTGACGCCGACATTCAGGCCCGGCGGGTCGGATCCGCGTGAGCTTGGTGCGCAGATCGACTGGATGCGCTGCACGCCGGCCGGGCCAGTCCGACCGCCGGAAGGCGCGATGCGCGCCGCAGCCGTAGGCGGCGCGGCCATGGCTCTTGCCGCCGTTGTCGCCGGCGCGACGACGGTACTGCTGGTGCCGACGGTACTGGCGGTGTCGGCGGGGCAGGCCTGGCTGCTGGTCACGGGGGCTGGCGTGTTCGGCAGCTATCCCGCGCTGCTCACGACGATCGTGTGCTGGGGCGCCGCGCTGGTGGCCCTCATGGCCTGGGCTCCGGTGCTCGTGCGTCGCCAGCGCCTGTCGGGCTGGACCCTGGCGGCCGTGACGGTCTCGATCGTGCTGGCCTCGCTGAAACTGGCAGCCCTCGAGCACCCTGCCAAGCTGCTCATCGACGCGCTGTTCCAGGCGCACAGGCTCGAGTGGGTGGTGGCCGGTCGCTACTTCTTCACGCAGCCGATGCCATCCGGCGTCCAGTTTCCGTACGCAATCGGCCTGTACGGCACGGCCGCTCCGCTGGCGTCGATCATCACCGACCACGTTCTGCTGCTGCGACTGGTCGTGATCGTCGCCGAAGCAGCTGCCGGTCTGTGTCTGTACGCCGTGCTGGCGCGCGGGTTCCAGGACCGCGCCGCCGGTGTCCTGGCGGTCGTCCTCTTCCACCTGATGCCCGCATCGCACTTCGTCGTCGGGAACGCGAACCTGACCAACGCGTTCGCGCAGGCGATCGGGGCGTGCGTGCTGTGCGGGCTGGCCCTGATCCCGGCGCCCGCGCGATCGAGGGGGTTCCTGGCCGCGGCGACAGGGCTGACAGCCCTCACCGCGCTGGCCTTCCTCTCACACGTCGGCACCATTGTTGTCGTGGCCGCGACGCTGGGGATGATGGTGGTGATGTGTCTGCTGGCGCGGCGCACGGATCTGACGCGTCTGGCGGCGTTCACCGTGGTCATGACGCTGGTGGCGGCGCTGCTGGCCGTCGGGCTCTACTATCGGCACTTCACCGACGTCTATCGCGAGGCGTATGCGCGCGTCCGCGCGCCGGCTGCCGCCGACGTCGTGAGCGCACCGGCAGGCAGCGAGGCTCTGGACGCGCCGGCGATGCTGACCCGGCTGCTGGCGTGGCACGAGCGGGTCTCGGCCTCCTGGTCGCAGACCCTGCTGGACGTGGGGTGGCCGATGCTGCTGCTGGCCGTGGCGGGCGGACTGCTCGGGCTTCGCGGCCGCCGGGATCGCACGGCCGTGCTGCTCGTCGCCTGGGCCGCCGCCTGGATCCTGCTGATTGCGGGCAGCACGATCGGCCGGGTCGATATCCAGTTCCAGCGGTACGCGGTGGAGTTCGTGGCGCGGGTCAACCTGGCTGCCGGCCCGCTCCTGGCCGGCCTGGCGGGACTTGGCGCGACGAGCCTGTGGCGTCGTGCGGTTGCGACGCGCGTGGTGGCCGTCGTGCTGGTGGCCGCCGGGCTCTGGGCCGGGTGGGCGAGCCTCGGTCGCTGGCTGGTGTCGTAGACCCGTCGTCCCGCGGGGCGGCAGGACGTCAGTGGACGCCGACGGTCGCCCCTGTCAGCAGGAGCAGGCCGAGCACCTCGGCGTCCACGTCGGTGAACACGAACCACTGACGCGCCGCGTCCTGGCGCCAGGCGCACGACGTGGCCTGCACGGAAATCGACAGGCCGGGGCCGAGCTGGAAGGAGGCGTGCGTCAGCACGCCCTCGGGCAGCGGCGGCGCGCCAATCACGCTGAAACCTTCCTCCGAGAGCTCCCCCACGCGGTAGGCGGTGGCGTCGATGCCGACGCGCACCCGGAGCGGCCCCTCGCGATAGGCCATCGGCTCCATGACGGCCCGCGCGCTGTCGTGCCGATCGGCCGCGGGATGCGTCCGGCGCCTGAGGCGTCTCATCCGCTGATCCGAAGGCTTTTCAGGCATCAGCACCGGTGCCGATCGGGAAAATGGGCGTGGCGGTGAGCGTGTCGACAACGGCGCCGATCGCCACGGTCGAATCACGATCGGGAGAGACTTCCCACCCAGTCGTATAGCCAGCCTCGCCGGACGTGCGCGGTTCGCAGCGTACGACACGCGCGCGGAACGTGCAGACGAGGCCCGTGACGGTCACGGCGCGGATCTCGTGCGTCTCGCCCACGCCGACGGGAACGTCCGAGACGAGCTGGAATCCGCTGAGACTGATGTCCCGCATTTCGACGGGTACGTTCAGTGTCAGGATCCGGGCCAGCACATGTCCGGCCGCGTGGACCCGCGGCGCGGCCCGTCGGCCGAGCGGCGCCTGGTGGGGAAGGCTGCTGCGTGAGACATCCGGCATGGCCGAAATCGACGCAAGTCTGGTACCCGTCGCTTTCGAGCGGTTGATACCGAAAGACGCGCTCGTCCGGCACGTGCAGAAATTACAGAATCGTGTTATCGGACATTGGCTGCCAACGCTTGGTAGTCGCCTGCACACTCAGTGTGCGTCGCGTGGCATACGGGGGCTATCGTGCGTCTCACACCTGAGGCTCCGGGAAGAGGCCCGGCAACCACCGGGAGGCCAGAGCTGCCGGGAAGGTGATGAACAGAGGGGCGCGCGTGCTCGCCGACGACAGCACCCCGCGCTCGAGCAGGGCGGACACGACCCGGCGGGCGGCGCGCTCGCTGACACCAAGCCGTCCGGGCACGTCACCGCGCCGCAGTTCACCTCGGAACAGCACAGTTTCGAGGAGCTGGCCCGACCTGGCGGGCAGGAATCCCGCGAGGATCTCGTCCTGCGCCCAGAGCAGGATGCGGTCGCGCAGCCGGTCTGGCTGGACGAGATCCTCCATGAACCGGACCTGGTCGAGGCACGTCCGCAGAAAGAAGATCGTAAATGCCGCCAGCGCTTCCTCGCTGAGTGTCCCGCGGCCGTCGAGGTCGTTGCGGCGAGCCATGTCGCACGCCGCCAGGTGCTGCCTGTAATCCGCGGCCTGGCGCGCGAGTCCGCGGACCACCGACCACAGGCCGCCGGTGTCGAGCGCTTCGAGCAGGCTCGCGTGGGACATCAGGCGTGCCACGCGGCCGTTGCCGTCCGCGAACGGGTGAATCCAGAGCAGGCGGTGATGCGCGGCGGCAGCGGCGAGGATCGTGTCCGAACGGCCGAGCCTGCTGTAGACCGCCTCGAATCGCGTCAGAAAGCGGGGGACGGCACCGGGACTGACGGCCAGGTGCCGACCGACCTGGACATCCTCGCGGCGCAGTTCGCCACCGGTCCCCGTGATCGCGCGCCCCGTATCCGGCTCCGAGACGACGAGCAGATCCCGGGGCAGCAGGGCTGCGAAGCGGCGGTGAATCTCGCGGATGGCGTCGACGGTGGCCGCGCGCCCTCTGACGCCGCCGTCATCGAGCCACTGCTGCACCTCGACGTGTGCCCTGGCTTCGAGCTGGAGATTGCGCTGTTCGGGGACATGGCTGTAGTCGTGCCGCATCGCCCGTTCGATATCGACAGGGTGCGTGTCGTGCCCCTCGATGAGGTTGGAGTAGTAGCAGTTCATAGCGCGGACCAGCGTGGCGAGCGGTGCCACGAGGCCGGGCGGCAGGCTGCGACGGAAGCCGGACGATGCGGCGGCAAGTTCCAGGGCGAGGTCGTTCAGCGCACCACGGTGTGGCGATCCGGCCGGGAGCACCAGCGGTTCCATGGCGGACGTGTCTTCCCCGCGGTCGGTGACCGTCCATCTGGCCGGTTTGATGGCCGGTTCTGATTCGTCCATAACCAACTGTATAGCAGTGATTTAATGCGAGTTCAACGATCCGGCATGGTCGGTTTGATGGCCGCTTCAGGGGGCGCGTCTGTCGGGGCGGCTGGTACGTCGGTGCAAGGCGCTCAACGACAAAAGGCCGCCATGTCTGGCGGCCTTGAATCGGTATGACTTGTTGATTCCAAAGTTGGTGCGGAAGAGAGGATTGGATTCAGCGGGACGGGCCTAGTGGCTTCTCGTCTGGTCTCGTCCGGTTTTGCTGGCGTTTTCGGTCGTTCGGCCCTCCCTCTGTCTGGTCTCATCCGGTCTCGTCTGGCGAAGTTCGTTAGCTGTCCGTTAGCCGGCATCGTCCGAAAACAGCGCCATGTAAGTTCTCCCTGCCGGCCACGCAGAACCTACCTGCTCGTCACCCGTGCAGCAGGGCCGCCAGCCGGCCGGCCGCATCCTGTTGCATCGACGGCAGGACGTGGCTGTAGGTGTTCAACGTCATCTCGACCTTGCTGTGCCCGAGTCGCCGCTGAACCACGTGCGCCGGGACGCCGGCTGAGAGCATCAGCGTGGCGCAGGTGTGGCGCAGCCCGTGGAACTTGATGCGCTTCACCCCCGACGCCTTGATGAGCCGGCCGAACTCCCGTGAGCCGATCGTGTTCACCTGCAACGGCAGCCCGAGCGAATCGGCCCGCTGGTGCAGGTCGCCCCATTCCTTGGCGAACACGAGGCCGAGGTCATGGTAGTGGCGGCGGTTGCGCAGTTTCACCTCAGCCTGTTGTTTCTTGTGCGCGGCCAACAGCGCGACCGATTCGGCTGAGAGTTCGAGTGTGCGAATCGTGCCGGTCTTCGTCGTACCGAACGCGGGCGTTCGTCCCCCCTTGAGCAACGTCCGCCGGATGGTCAGCTTGCCGCTGCTGAGGTCCACATCGGACCATTGCAGCGCCGCCAGCTCACCACGGCGGGCGCCCGTGTCGAGCGCGAGCGTGTAGAACGCGGCCGGCTGTGGACCGGCGGCCTTCGCGGTCTTCAAGAATCGTGCGGCTTCATCCGCCGTCCACACGTGGTCGAGCACGTCTTCACGGGCGACCTTGCGCGGCTTGTTTGAGACGAGCGCCGCCACGTTGCGCGTCACCAGACCGTTGTGGACAGCAGCCTTCAAGGCACTGTGCAGGATCGCGTGATGAATCTGCACCGTGGACGACGACAGCCCCGACAGACCACTGTAGTACGCCTCGATGTCGAGCGGCTTCAACGCCTGCAACCGCGTGCCGCCGAGCTTGGGCACAATCTGCGTCTCCACGATGCGCTTGTAGCTGTCGAATGTCGCCTGCGACTTCAAGGGTGGCGTGATGGCTTTGGTCAACCATTCGGTCAACCACTCTCCGAGCGTTGATCGGGATGGCTCCACGAACTCGCCGCGATTGGCGGCGCGAACGCGCTCGGTGAGTTCAGCCTCGGCCTGCTTCCTCGTCCCGCGAAACGTGATCCACTTCTGCCGGCGCTTCTTCCGACCTGTCTCCGGCTCGACCTCATACCCTAGGTCGAGAATTAGGGACCACGAACCGGCATAGCGTTGCTTGAGCGTGCCTCTCATCTTCGATGCCTTTCAGCGCGGGAGCGGGCGTGCGAAGATGCAGCACAGCCGGCCGCGCAGCTTCTACCTGCGTGACGGTTAGGGGGCGGGCTCCGGTGCTCCAACACCGTCCCGCTTCCGAATAGGGTAGCGAGGAACCCCGATTCTTCGGCGGTTTTCCGCAGGCTTCCGGCCGACTCTGTCGCCTCGTCCCGGCCCGTGTCCCTCCGACAGGGCACCGTGAGGTCAGGACGCCAGTTCCCCCGGCCCAGCCCGGCCGTAGGGGCGTCTTTGAACCGGGAGCCGGCGTGTCGGTCACCTCCCGTCCCTACGGCTGTCGTACGACCGGATAGGTCGTTCCCCGTCACGGGCGTGGACACCCGGCGGAGGCCACCATCGGATGTTCCTGATGTCGGGTATTGTCTTCCGACGCTGATTCCTTGAGCGCCCACTTCGTGGTCGCGGCGACATGCGCCGGGTCGCGACCTGCCGCCAGCGCGAGCGCCCCAGCGACAGCATTGGCGCGGTCATCGTGTTGGCCGGGCCGATGGTCGATACGATCACGGCCGGCCGAACCGCGACGACGTTCCAGCCCGCGCAGTTCTCGCAATAGGTCGGGCAGGTCGAGCAAGCGCACGCGGCCGGCATTCATCAACGGCAAGAGTTCGAGATAGAGACCGGACCGATCCAACGGGCTCGGCGTGTAGGTCAGGCCATTCACGCGGAAGCCTTCCAGCACAAACCCGGCCGCGAACCGGTCGCCTGTCGTCGAGTTCAATCCGTAGGCGCGCGAGAGGTCTGCACTTTCGGCAATGACTCCGGACGGATTGAATGGTGGCGTCCACGTTCGCAGGACATCGAGCACCACGCGGTCACCGTCCCGATGCGCAATCGCCTTCGTCCACGCATCCGAACCGGACCCACTCGCCGGGTCATCGAATGCCACGTAGGCCACGCCGGGCACGCGGGCGCGCTCTCGTGTTCCAGTCTCGACGCTGGCCGCAATCGCATCGGCATCAAGGAACGTCGAAACCCCTTGCCGGAACTCGCCCAACACTTCCGAGCGATACGCTTCCGGGTCATCCTGTTGCATGCGCGTCAGGTAGTCGTGGCCCAACGTGGGATTCATTTCCGGCGCGCTCGCTTGCCACACGAGCGTCGTCGAGTCATCGCGTCCGAAATGCTGCTGATGCAATGCGTGGAGTTCACCTTCCGGGGCGTAGGGCGACGACAAGATGAGCAGACGGCCGTTCGTGGTCGCGAGCGTGGGGCGAACTGCCCGCAGCATCTCTCGGTCAACGGGTGCGCCCTCCGAGTTGCGGAAGTAGGCCAATTCCGACAGGACAACGGCACGTGCGCGAATGCCACGCACGGCCGCCGGCGTGCATGGATAGCTGGCCAACGTGACGCCCGTGCTCAGCGTCAGGTTGTCAACGCGTTCCTGCGTCACGAGAGACTTGAGCAGCGGGACGTCGTCAGATCGAAATGCGGCGCGGGCATAGGCGAGTTGCGTGCGCAAGCTGGCCCGCGAGTCCTGAGAGATTGATAGTGAGAAGAGGTCCGTGCCATCAGGTTCGGGCGTGGCCGTGATCGCCTCGTAGGCTTGAAAGGCCGAACCGATGCGGTCTTTCCCGGCCTGACGGCCGACGATGACGACGCCTTGCTTGTGGCCGTCCGGCGGCGGCGCATACACCGTGCGTCCGGTGTGCTTGCGAAACAGCGTGATGGCGTCAGCCTCCGCGACACCGACAGTATCCAGACTGCGCAGGGGCAGCCCATAGAAGCAGGCGAGAAAGACGCACCACGTCCTCCACGTCGAGAGGTCTCGAAAGACGGGCAACCCGCCGAGCAAGTTTGGATCGCGAAGGGCGTCGATGATGGTCACGGTTCGACTCACTACGTTTCCAGAGGAGCCGCGACGGCGGGAGGCTACCCACACCGTCGCGGCTTGCGCGCCGCACGGGTGACTAGCCCGTGCCCCTGCCGGTGCGTTGGACGTGGACGAACAACGCGCCGCTCCGCGCAAACTTCAAGTTCCGGGGACTCGGAGCGAGGGGAAAGGGCCCCCGCCCCGAGCGACACGCACACGCGCTGCTTTTTCACGTGTCCCCGGACCGGCTACACGCCGGCCGTGCCGATTCCTGTGGACCTACACCGCCGACACGTCGAGGGCAGCAATTCGCGATGCTTCGCTGCGCGTGCTGCGTCAACCGCGTCGATCCGAATCGTCGCGCCGCACTGACGACAAATGACATCCCGAACGAATGCCTGAAGAATCCAGCGCACGCGGCGAGCCACTTCCTTCGCGTCGTCCGCCAGCGCCGCCGGCGTGTGTCTGGTGACGAGTGCAGTCGCCTGCCGCAGAGCCTGCACGTCGCCGTCGTCCTCAACGGCGTGGGTCACCGGGCCGCCGCCAATTCGGGATGCGCCATCGAGACGGCATGAATCGCAGCGCGCAGTGAGAGCCCGGTCTCTCGGGCGTGGCGCTGACAGAGCGTGTCGAACGTCTCGCCGGCTCGGGCGCGCAAACTGATCGGCTGCGGTGGCGTCGGCGCGGCCTCTTCGACGCGCTCCATGCCAGACGCCCGCCACGCCGCTGCTGCCTCAGGTAGTTCCCGCGCGGCCAGCTTCACCGCGTCTGCGAAGCCGTGCTCGGCGGACAGCACACGGACGCGGCCGTCGAACTGTGTTGATAGTGCAATCGTGTCTTTCATAACCTCTCCCTCTGGTGACATTGATGCCGGCGTGACGAGCCGTTCCGGTGGGGCGGGCCGAAGGTCCGTCGCTCTCGCCCATTGCTTGAGTACGCGACCGTCCTGCGTGCGGAGTTGCGCGAAGGCGTCATCGCCGAGTCCGCGCACCTTCACGATCTCGAACACGGCGCCGTCGTGATGGGGCAGCGCATCCTCTTCGACCATCACGCGCTGGCCGACGTCGGCAAGATGCTTGACGGCCTGAGGACGGTTCACGGGCACCGCGCCCGGTCTGAGCGTCACGCGCCGGCCGACGGCGGCGAGGTTCGTCACGGCCGACTTCTTCGGCGGTGTCACAGAGGCCTGCCGACGCTTCGCGATCAGGTCGTGAACCCGCGCCATGTCGATCCGCTCCGACGAAACGGCGAAGTGATTCACGATGCTGCTCCCTTCACATCCACCTTGCCGACGCGCTCAATTGCTTGCGCGACCGCGTCATCGCGGCGGCGGTCGAGGCGAATCGGCGCGTCCTTGTGAAATCGATTGCGCTCGACTCGTTCGACGCGCAGCTTCATCGCGTCCACGATGGCCGACAATGGCGAGAACGGCCGACGAAGGGCGACGTCGTCGAGTCCCTCGTGCCGCAGACGGGCGGCGTCTCCGCCGAGTTTCTTTTCGAGCGTGAGCGCGAGATTCAGAATCTCGTCGTCTGGCAGATTCGCGATGGCGGCGTCCGCGAACGACTGCGCCTCCGCCGTGACTGCCTGATAGGCCGCCAACGCCTGCGTCAGTCGCGCTTCTTCTTCCCGCATACGGTCGGCTGCCTCTCGATCTTCGGCGTCACGCAATGCCGTCGCCAGCATGTCGAGACGGCGCGTCAATGCGCGCGCCGAATCGTCGAGGTGGGTCCATCGCTGGGCCGTTGCCTCGTCAGTCGCCGCGTCGAGCGCCACAAGGTCGCGTTGCTGACACGTGACCATCAACTGCTCCTGCGCGGCGGCCATCTGCTCGCGGATACTTCCCGCCGGCGGGAACGTGACCGGCCCCCGCCGCCATGATTTCAGCCAATCGATGAATGTCATGACTCTTCCTTCTCTGCCTGCAATAGACGCGCCCGAAGCGTCTGAATCCGTGCCACCAATGCCACCGACTTCGGAGCCGCTGCGTTGTCGGCCTGTGCATCGAGGCGATCGAGTTCGCCTTCAAGTGACGCGATGTCAGCGCGCAGGATCGACACGTCGAGCCGTTCCACCGTTGCCGTCATTCGGTGGTCTCCTTCGCCGCAGCCGCCCGCGCAAGGTAGGCGGCGAGCGACGGGGCCTGACGCGCCCGGCGGCCGTCGCCAATGTGGCCGGCCAACTTCTCCCAACGGTCGAGCGCTTCCAGCCATCGCGAGAACGTCGAGCGAACCCGGCCCTTGGCGGTCGTCAGGCCGCGTGTGGCGAGGTCGCTGGCGAGTAAGCGGAGCGTCGTCTCGACTTCGGCGAGGTGACCGATGCGGGCCGCTTCGATGGCCGAAAGTTCTTCCAATCCACCACGGTCCGAGACGACCTGCGCCTTGAAGTCCGCCACGCTCAGCCGCGTGTCCGGCGGCAACGCGGCCTCGCCACGGTCGCGGAACGAATACATTCCATGCGTGCGGCGAATCTGGTTGCCGGGAAGCGGATGGCCCTTCACGCACCGCTCGGCGTCGGTCGCGTGTCGGTCGGTCGCGCCACACGAGCAGATCGGCGTCGGCGTCTCGACGTCCGGATCTGGCGCAGCGACAACGGCCACGATGCTGAAGACGCACGCCAGCAGCCAGCCGACCGCGAACACGTCAACCGACATACGCAGCCTCCTGAAGATGGAGCGGTCGGATCGGAGTCGCGCCGTCCAGTCCTGCGGGGTTCGCAGGTGCCTGCTCTTTCGACCGCTTGGGGTAAGGCTGAACACGGGCCTGCAACTGCTCGTGCATGTCGGCGTCGAGCGGCAGGCAATATCGGAACTTCGGCAAGGTCCGCACGTGCCCGGCATCGGCGGCGACGTGCTGACGCAACCAATCAATCGCCCGCGTGCGATAGCGACTCGTGATCGTGCGCGGATGCACCAGCCGGCCGTTCAAGCGAATCAGCGACTCGCGGGCGGTCGTTCCGAGATAGAGCCAGCCGCACGCCTGATACAGCGTGCCGACGTGATCGTGTTCCGGGTCTGCGTAGCTGACGACGAGGCGCAATCCGGGACTCTGCCGACGCAGCAGCCTGACCGCCAGAGCAACGACCTTCGATGTCGGAGCCTGATGCGGACCAAGGGCCACGCGACAGAGTTCAACGACCTCGGACTGTTCCAGCCCGAACGGCGACCCGATGGCGTTGGACGCACCACGGCCGAACACGACCGCGCCACAGAACAGGCCGCCCTCCCAGACACCCAGACAGACGAGCCGGCCTGACGGCATCGAACGGCTGTAGTGCCAAGCCTTGACCGCGAACGCTGCCGCGTCCCGGCTACAGAAGTCGAGGCGCAGGTTCACGATGTCACCGCCTGTCTGCACGTGCAGGTCGAACAGTGAGGCTGTAGTTCGTCAAGACGGTGCTCGGCTTCGACGGGCTCGAATCGGGGCACGGGCGCATCACTGCCGAGCAGGTCCGCCAGTTCAGCCGGTGCGAAGAACGACGCGAGGTCGAGACCCGCCTCGGCGTCAGCCTTCAACTGGTCAAGGTTCCATGTCGCCAGTTCCGCCGCGCGGTTGTCGGCCAAGGCAAGGGCGCGCTTCTGTTCGGGCGACAGACCTCGACGACGAACGGCAATCAGTTCATGGCCGCTGGCCTCGACGATGCGGACCTGTTCGATGCCGGCCTCGGCTGCGGCTTCGACCGTGGCGTTACCCGCGAGTACGACGCCGTCCTCGTCGATGACAATCGACCGGGCTGCGCCGACGTGCTGGAGCGAATCGGCAATCATGCCGACGTTCCGCGCATTGTGCTCGCGTCGGTTCTCCGGGTCGGACGTCAGGTCGCGCAGGTGCGCCGTGACCGTCCGATGTTCGGACGTCGCGCCGTCGTCTGGTGGAACGGT
Organism: Acidobacteria bacterium SCN 69-37; assembly: GCA_001724025.1. Lineage (GTDB taxonomy): Bacteria > Acidobacteriota > Vicinamibacteria > Vicinamibacterales > SCN-69-37 > SCN-69-37. The sequence continues at coordinate 138,308 of MEDJ01000010.1, forward strand.
CGGCATGGTTGGGTCGGTCATGGTCGAGCCTCGTAGAGAACTGTCGAAGACAGGCCAGTGGTCGCAGGCGTGAGCCGGAAGGCTGTATTCCGATACAGCGCAAAACGCTGGAAAACGCCGGCAAAGACGGTCATTTCGGCGGCAGCTAACAGAAAGCTAACCAACAGGTTCAACGCCGAAACGCCGTGAAAACAAGCACTTTTCGCGTGCTCTGGTGCTAGCCGACCGCACAGTCGGCCGGCCTCACGGGCCGAACGGCTGAGAACCACCGGCATGCTGGACAGGGCCGTTTCGCGAGCCCCATCAGGCATTCCGACCGATGAACGTCGGAGAGGATTCGAGAAGATATCTGTCACTTCCCGGGAGTCGCCGTGTCCGTCGTTCGTCTCGCCCCCTTCCCCCCGGACGGCATGGATGAGAGCCGGCATGGAGGGTGTGGAGGGTTCGAGTCTCACTTCCATGTTTTTGCTCCACTCGCTCTCATGAGAGAAAACCGGGAAATGGACACCAACCCTCCATTTGTTCGAGAAAACCCTCAACAGGCCTCCATGCACCATCACGACGCCCGCTTTCTGAGGCCGCGATAGACCCGTCCGGCGGCAGTGTCGCGTCGTTCGAACCGCTCGGCCATGCGCCGGCCGAAGGAGGTGTTCGTCAGGCGCTCGTCGCGCGTGAGCCCCTGCGCCACACACCATGTCTCGTAGGCGAAGAAGGCATCCTTCGCTCTGATCTCGGCCGTGTCGGCGAGGACACACATGTCCTTGAGAAAGCCGGCGAGCGGGTCCGAATCCTGCTCGTACTCGTGCGTGGCGGCGAGGACGACGGGTGGTGGTTGAAGACCGCGCTTCTGCCAGTCCAGACATCCGCGAACCAGCCACGCGAGGATGGCGGGCGATTCTGCGGCGAGTTCGTCCGACAATGCCGGGTTGAGGGCGAAGCGCTGCGTGAAGGGAATCAGACGGAGACGCCGCCAAAAGCCGTAGCTGTCGTCACGAACGACAGGTTTGTGATTGACGCTCAGCCAATACTTGCCCGCCGGTTCGAACGTGAAGAACTCGCCGTGAAGAAAGCGGGCCGTCACTGGATCGCAGCCTGTCAGTGTCTTGATGCGGGCCTCGTTGAGGCGAGCGCCATCGGTCGTTTCCGAGGCCGTGATGAAGCGACGGCCGACCAATGCCGCGAGGTCATTCGGAATCGAGCCACGGCCGTTCCACTCGACGGTGGCGAACGGCATGTTCCACGCATAGTCCCCGAGGATTCTCTTCAGCGTATTGGTCAGCGTGCCCTTGCCGTTTGAACCAGTTCCGAAACAGAGGAAGAGGACCTGCTCCGTCGTGACGCCGGTCAGGCTGTAGCCGAGGCCACGCTGAACGAACTCGACGAGGTCTCCATCGCCGCCGAAGATTTCGGCGACGAACTGCGACCAGCGTGGGCCGTCCGCCGCCGCATCGTAGGGCACGGTGGTCTGCATGGTGAGGCGGTCGTCTGGCCGCCCCGGACGCAGTTCACCCGTGCGCAGGTCCACCACGCCGTTCGGCACGCCAAGCAGCCACGGGTCGGTGTCCCATCCGTCACCGTCATCTGCGATCGGTTTCAGGTCACGAGCAATAGCTAGCATGTTGCCCAGCCCGTCGCGTCGTTCGAGGCGCAGGGTGAACTTGACCGTCGCCTCGCGCTCGGTAGAGGTGGAATCGAGTGCCGCCCGTTGCCAGTCGCGGGCGAACGCGAGCGCGAGCCGCGTGATGGCGCCGTCTACGTCCTGCATCCAGCGGTGGCCGCTCCACAGCAGCCACCGGCGGCGGCGATGGTCGAAGCGAACCTCGGCCCCGTGCCGCTCGGCGAAGCGGGCCGCCGCACCGGCATCCGTCAGCGCATCAGTCACCGTCATGGCACGTCCGCCCGAGTCAGTCGCTCCAGCGCGGAGCGGGGGATTCGCACCAGTCGGCCCACGCGGACCGAAGCGAGGTCGCCACGCCTCACCATCTCGTAGATCGTCCCTCGGTCGCGGGCACGCAGGACGGCCCGTGCCTCGTCGACCGTGGTGAGCTCAGGCAGGTCTGCCAGCAGTACGGTGTCCCGCCCGCGTGAAAGGTCCGAGCCGGTTCTGCGCGCTTTCATCGGCCAAGTGTAGGTCGTGTATGATGTGTCTAATATGAGTTCGCAAAGTGACACATTGGACCGGCTCGCAGCTGACCTCGGTCTCGAACGGGTGTCTGAAGACTTCCGGCACGTGTGGGCACTTCTTCAGCTAGAGGGGGCATGGACGGAGGACGAGGTTGCACTCAGTTATGGGCGGGCACGCGGTGCCGCCAGAGCCATCTTGCGAGTCAACCGGCAGTATCGAGGAGCGGTAGGGCGTCGGTCGGGGGGGAAACAGGCAGGCGACGGCTGGCGCAGCTATGCTGCTGCCCTTGAGCGGCATGCCGCAGACGTGGCACGTGACGATGCCGACGTGCGGGCGTTCCGTCGAGACGTACTCAAGGGCCGACTGGTCGAGGCAAGGCACGCGGACGTACAGGCATGGCTGCGCGGCCACGTTCAGCATCACGAACGCCTGACCGGCCTCGCCCGGTCACTGGCGCAGGCTCACCGGTGGATGCCCTACGATGCGCTTGTGTTCGTGCTCGCGAACGAGACGCCGCCACGGTCGCCGCTACGGATACAGGTCCAAGGAACGCTGGGCAGCCTGCATGCGCCGCGCATTGTCGTCGAGGCGGATGCGTGGATGCCGCCGGCACAGGTCGCTCGGGCCTTTCGAGACCTGCGAGACCGGATGCAGAAGCGCAGGGCCGGCAAGGGCATACGACGGCGGGCCCGTGCCGTCAGCCCGCGTGCCGTGGCGCTGGTCGCTTTCGTCGAAGAGACGCCCGGCTCGTGGGCGCAACGACTCGCCTTGTGGAATGTTCAGCACCCCAAAGCCGAGTTCACTGACCGGGCAAACTTTCGTCGGACCTATGAGGCTGCCCGTCGCCGGCTGTCGGCTCCGACGTCTGCGGGCAGGCTCGCCGTGACACGGCCGGATGCGCCCGCTATTCCGGTATCCTTCGTCGGGGCGTGAAGTCAGCTACACAAGCTTGCGGCGCTTGAAGGCCGCCGCGCTCCCAATCGGCCGACTCATCAGAACGAACCGACCTTCTGCCTGCTCACCCGTTGCTATATGCGATTGCCTGTGGACTCATCAGGCCGCTTTTGCCATATCGCTATATATTCGGCTTCAGCATGAGTCCAGAGGGACTGATCTAGTTGGAAGTGGTCGACCTGAACCTTTATCGCTTCGAGCGCAAGGGCATGTCCGGCACTGAGAATCCGATCTGACATGTCAGGGTCGAAGCGAGACGTGAACGAGAACCCCTCCGCTGTGAGCTGCAAGCGACTGAGCATTCCTGCTACCGTCGGATGCGTGAACTGCATGGGGATGTAGTAGGCCGGAACGATGTAGTTGTCCATTCCGACTTCCCTCGCCATCGTGATCATGTCTTTGGGCGACCAAGTGAAGTTGAGCTTCGTAGCGCTGCACTTGTCGCAAGCCTGAATCGTGTAGTTCGCCTTCACGCGAGCGACGTTCTCATTGACGTCCTGCTTCGTCTCTGGGCTTACAAGATCTGGACCGAACGCGTTTTCGACGGCGGTGTTGAACTTGCGCTTGGCGATCCAGTGGTAGTCGAGATACAGATCAAGTTCCTCCGGATGCGCGGCGAGATATTTCAGCGTCACGAGCCGTTCGAACATGGGCCTAAGCAGCTTCTGAGCGGCGGCCGCCTCGGCATTGCCGCACACGAGTAGTAGTTCTAGGAAGTCATCGATGGCAAGAAAGCCTGCTGAGAACACCACATGGTCGATCGGCTTATCACTAGCCCAGTCGCGTGTGAAGACAAGGCGGAAGGTGCCTGTGAGATTGTCGAGCCGTTCGAAAAAGGCGCGGTTGCGCTCGCCAAACGCGCGCCACTGGTCAGGGTTGCCCACGGTCAGGCTGAAGTCGTTGGGGGACATTGGAGAACCGTTTACTTTCCTGCTGGCCGTGCGCTTGATCCGATTTCGTGGACACGTTCCGAAAGGTGGATACGATGTCCCGCATGTCTCGAAGCAGTGGCCGGCGCCCGCGCCGGCGGTTCTCTGAGGAGTTCAAGGAAGGTGCCGTCCGGCTGGTCCTGCACGAAGGCAAGACGGTCGGCGCGGTGGCGCGCGAGCTCGATCTGACGGAGTCGGCGCTGCGGCTCTGGGTCGAACGGACCCGGGCCGAGCAGACCAGGGGCAGGAGCGGGCTGATGAAGGAGGAGCGTGAAGAGCTGACGCGTCTCCGGAAGGAAGTGCGGGAGCTGCGCCAGGAGCGCGACCTGTTAAAAAAAGTCTCGGCCCTCTTCGCGAAAGACCAGCGATAGCCTTTGCGGCGATCGCCGCGGAGAGGGCCCACGTCCCCGTTCGCAGACTCTGTCGGTGGTTCGGGATCTCGCCGAGTGGCTTCTACGCCTCGCAGACCCGACCTGAGTCGAAGCGGACACAGGACGACC
>MEDJ01000011.1:0-75820 GCA_001724025.1 Acidobacteria bacterium SCN 69-37
CTCGGCGTCGCCCCGCCCCGCGGTGCGTACGGACACCGCCGGTCCCCGGGCGGTCGCATCCGCCCGGGGACCGGCGCGGACTTTGCCCTACAATGGTGCGCATGCTGTCTCGCGCCGCCTCCAGGTTCTGGCTCATGGCTCCGGCATTTGCCGCGTTGACGCTGCAGGGTGCCGTTGCGCAGGAGCGCGACCGCGCCGACGTCCCCGATCAATACAAGTGGGATCTGACGGCCATCTATCCGTCGAACGACGCATGGCGGAGCGCGAAGACCCGCATCGAAGCCGGGCTGCCCGAGCTCAAGCGCTTCGAGGGGCGCCTGGGATCGTCGGCCACGGTGCTGGCCGATGCGATGGACGCGATCTACGGGGCCCAGAAGGAGCTCTATCGCGCCTATGGCTATGCCAGCCTCCTCGCCGATCAGGACACGCGCGAGGCGTCGAGTGAGGCCATGCGCCAGGAGATGGTGCAGATTGCCGCGGCCTTCGGCGCACAGGTGGCCTACGTCGAACCCGAGATCCTCGGCTTCGCGCAGGGCACCGTCCAGCGGTTCGTGACCGCCGAGCCCCGGCTGGCGCCGTACCGGTTCTATCTCGAGGACATCGCGCGGCGGGCGCCGCACACGCTGTCGCCGGGCGAGGAGAAGATCCTCGCCGATGTCGGCCCGCTGGCCGGCTCGCCATCGGATGTCTACAACATCCTCTCGAACGCCGACTTCCCGTATCCCGTCGTCACGCTGAGCGATGGCACCGAGGTGCGCATCACGCAGGCGAACTATGGCCTGTATCGCGCGAGCGCGAACCGTCGCGATCGCGAGAGCGTCATGTCGGCGTTCTTCGGCGCGCTCGGCAGCTTCGGTCGCACGCTCGGCACGACGATGAACGGGAGCGTGCAGAAGGCGCTGTTCTTTGCGAAGGCACGGCACCACGACTCGTCGCTCGAGTCGACCCTGAACGGTCCGAACATTCCGGTCTCGGTCTACACGCGCCTGGTGGACGGCGTGAACCGGCACCTGCCGAGCTTCCACCGCTACCTGCAGCTGCGCAAGCGCATGCTCGGCGTGGACGAACTCCACTATTACGATCTCTACGCGCCGCTCGTGTCGTCGGTCGAACTGACCTACACGCCCGACGAGGCCATCGGCCACATCAAGGCCGCCATGGCGCCGCTCGGCACCGAATACGTCTCGGTGCTCGACCGCGCGTTCAAGGAACGGTGGATCGACATGTTCCCGACGCCGGGCAAGCGGTCCGGCGCGTACTCGCAGGACGCGGCGTTCGACGTCCACCCGTACATGCTGATGAACTACAACGGCAAGTACGACGACATGAGCACGCTGGCGCACGAGCTCGGGCACACGATGCAGAGCTACCTGTCGAGCCGCACGCAGCCCTATCCGATGGCCGACTACCCGACGTTCGTGGCCGAGGTCGCCTCGACCTTCAACGAGTCGCTGCTCGTCGACCATATGCTCACGACGCTGAAGGACGACGACGTGCGGCTGTCGCTGCTCGGCAGCTATCTCGAGAACATCAAGGGCACGGTCTTCCGCCAGACGCAGTTCGCGGAGTTCGAGCTCGCCATGCACGAGATGGCGCAGAAGGGACAGCCCATCACGGGCGCGGCGCTCGACGAACTCTACATGGGGATCACGAAGAAGTACTACGGGCACGACGCGGGCGTGACGGTGGTCGACGACTACGTCGCGCACGAGTGGAGCTACATTCCGCACTTCTACCGCGATTTCTACGTGTTCCAGTACGCGACGTCGTTCACCGCGTCCGAGGCGCTCGCGCAGCGCGTGAAGGCGGGCGAGGCCGGGGCGGTGCAGCGGTATCTGGCGTTCCTGTCGGCCGGCGGGTCCAAGTATCCGATCGACCTGCTGCGCGACGCGGGCGTGGACATGACCACCGACGAGCCGCTCGATCTCACCATCAGGGAAATGGACCGCGTGATGGACGAGATGGAGGCGCTGCTGGCCCGTCGCTGATCGGCCGGGGCATCGGCGATCGGGACTGCTATAGTAGGCGCCCTATGCGCCACGTCGCCGCTCGCGTCCGTTTCGCCCTGCTGGCGACCGCCGCTCTCGTGGCCGGCGGTCGAGGCGTTGCCGCCCAGACGCTCCCGCAGCTGCCCGTCGGGAAGACCTCGACCGGCCAGGTGTCCGAACGGGCGCCCACCATTTACCGCTTCACCGCGCCATCGGCCGGCGTGTTGTCCGTGGCTGTTCGCGCCGACGCCGACGTCACGATCAAAGTGACCGACGAGGACGGGCAGGTGCTGCCGGACGGTGTGGCCGATGTCGACCTGTGGGGGAACGCGGGCAACGAACAGGTGCTCGTGCCGCTGCCCGAACGGGGCGACTACCGCGTGCACATCGCGATGTACGGCCGGGGCTCGGCCGCCATGGACATCGGCGCCGGCTGGATTGCGATGCCCGGGTTTGCCCGGCCGTCGGATGCCGACGGGCGACCGTCACGGGCCACCGTGCTCGAGGTGGGGCAGAGCCACGAGGATGCACTCGACACGGACGCGGGGGATGTCTGGGACTGGTTCGCGATCACGCCGGCGACCTCGGGGGCGCTGACGGTCATCGTGCGCGGTGTGAACGACGCGTCGCCGGACCTGGCGATCGAGCTCTACACCGCCGGCGACCTGTCCGAGTACGTCGTGCGGTCCGATGACGACCTGCAGGGGAACGTCACCAACGAGTCCGCCACGATCGACGTGACGGCCGGCCAGAAGATCTACATCCGCGTGCTCGGCGCCACGGGCGATGCGCGGGGACCGTACCGGATCGCGTCGAGCCTGATCGAGTAGGACTTGTCGGCCACCGGCCTTCGGCAGCCAGCAGCCAGCAGCCAGCAGCCGGCAGCCGGCAGCCGGCTGCCGACTACGCCGACGCCGTCGGCGCGCCGAGCTTGAACACGTGCGGTGCCGGCGTCCGGATGGCGTTGCGGCAATCGACGATCAGGCGTGCGTGCGTGAGGATGGCGTCGTAGTCGAACACCCGGTGGTCCGTCAGGATCGCGACGCAGTCGGCCGCGGCCAGCGATTCGGGCGACAGCGCCACGGATCGCAGGTCGCCGTTGCCGGGCCAGTGGCTGGCGTCGATGACCGGCACGTACGGGTCGTGGTACGACAGGCGCGCGCCGCGCTGCTGCAGCTGCGCCATCACGTCGACGGCCGGTGATTCGCGATAGTCGTCGATGTCGTGCTTGTAGGCCACGCCCAGCACCAGCACCGAGGAGCCGCGGACGGCCTTGGCGTGCGTGTTCAGGGCGTCGGCCACTTTCTGCGCGGCATGGTGCGGCATGGCGCCGTTGACGTGGCCGGCCAGCTCGATGAACCGCGCTTCGAAGCCGACCTCCTTGACCTTCCACGACAGGTAGAACGGATCGATCGGGATGCAGTGGCCGCCCAGGCCGGGCCCGGGGTAGAACGGCATGAAGCCGAAGGGCTTGGTGGCGGCCGCGTCGATGACTTCCCAGACGCTGATCCCGAGCCTGTCGCACATCAGCGCCAGTTCGTTGACGAGCCCGATGTTGATGGCCCGGAACGTGTTCTCGAGGAGCTTGACCATTTCGGCCACGCGCGGGGAACTGACGGGCACGACCGTCTCGACCGAGGCGCCGTACAGCTTGGCTGCCAGCTGCGTGCAGGTGGCCGTGTGGCCGCCGACGACCTTCGGCACGTTCCGCGTGGTCCAGCGCTCGTTGCCGGGATCGACGCGCTCGGGCGAGAACGCCAGGAAAAAATCGCGTCCCGCGACCAGGCCGCGCTTTTCGAGAATCGGACGGACCACCTCGTCCGTCGTCCCCGGATAGGTCGTGGATTCGAGGATGACCAGCTGGCCCGGCCGGAGGTATTCGGCGATCTGTTCGACGGCCGACACGACGAACGACAGGTCGGGGTCCTTGGTCTTGCGCAGCGGCGTCGGCACACAGATGTTGATAGTGTCGAGCCCGGCGACCGCGGCGAAATCGGTGGTCGCGGCCAGACGCCCCTCGCCGTGGAACCGCGCGACGTCGTCGCCGGGCACGTCCTGGATGTAGGAGGTGCCGGCGTTGACGGCCTGGACTTTGCGGGCGTCGAGATCGATCCCGGTGGTGCGGAATCCGCCGCGGGCGAATTCGACGGCCAGCGGCAACCCGACATACCCGAGGCCGACGACGCCGACGAGGGCGGTCCGGGCGGTGAGACGGGCGTCGAGGGTGGCAGCGAGGCTGTCAGCAGGGGCCAGAGTATCGGGCATGGGTGTGTCGGAGCCGGTGGACGGCCGGGGGAGCGCTGGCGCCCATTATGCCACCGTGAGCCCGCCCGCGAACCGTGTGATGTCATCGCCCTGGCGCACACCCCGATGTACGCCATCTTCACGACGGCGGCTGCGATGGTGCGCTTTGTCTGGGGGGCGGAAGGCCGATATCCGCGAGCCGCTCGGCCCGGGGGCGGGGCTGGCCGTGCTGCCGGTCACGCGTCCCGTCACTGTCCTCAGACAGCGTGACGCGTGGTAACTCTTTGATTTGTCTGGGCTTGGACGTCCGAAGCCCGTGGCCGCTCGGGTGGGGGGAGTGCCCGCTCGCCTTGGAAATCTGCCCGTTGGGGACTTTTCCGGCAGGCCTGGCGCGCCTTGGGACTATTCTGCACCGCGGTAGGTTCCCGCGGGGGCGTGCCGGTTTGGGTCTCCCGACCCACTTCATCTCGAGGTTGCAACAGACATGCACAAGCCAATCAAATACGTCGAGAAGGGCCTGACGCTCGTGGCGCAGGGCGCATGGACGGTGTTCGACGCACTGAACAGCATCAAGCCGAACGAGTCGATCACGCCGAAGTGGTCCGATAAGCCGCTCCTGAAGTCGTGGCAGAAGGTCAAGCCGCCACTCGGCTGGCCGCGCGAGACCGACTCGCTGTGTCCCGTGTGCGTCCGCGAGGCCCGCCAGGAGATTCTGGACGGCAAGCGCGACTACAAGGAACTGCTCACCGAGAAGATCGGCGAGATCAAGGCGACCATCATCGAGCGCGACGGTCAGATCATGATGGTCAAGGATTGCCCGGAGCACGGCCACTTCGAGGACGTGATGTCGATCGATCCGCCGTTCTTCAAGCACCTCGAGCAGAGCTATCCGGGATCGGACATCCACGCGCACAACGACGAGAAGCTGCACAACCACGGCTCGTCGACCATCAAGTACGGCCGCGGGTCGGTGCTCACGATCGACCTGACGAACCGCTGCAACATGATGTGCGACCCGTGCTTCATGGACGCGAACCAGGTCGGGTTCGTCCACGAGCTGAGCTGGGAAGAAATCAAGACCCTCCTCGACAACGCGATCACCATCAAGCCGCGTCGTCAGATGTCGGTGCAGTTCTCGGGAGGCGAGCCGACGCTGTCGCCGTACTTCCTCGACGCGGTGCGCTACGCCCGCAAGGTCGGCTACAACTCGGTGCAGGCCGCGACCAACGGCATCGAGTTCGCCAAGAGTCCGGACTTCGCCCGGGCCGCGGCCGAGGCCGGGCTGCGGTACGCGTACCTGCAGTTCGACGGGATCGGCAACGCGGCCAACTCGCACCGCCTCGTCGGCAATCTGTTCGACGTCAAGCTGCGGGCGATCGAGAACCTGTGGCGCAACGGCGTCGACATCGTGCCGGTTACGACGATCGTCAATGGCGTCAACAACGAGCAGGTCGGCCGCATCGTCCAGTTCGCCCTCGACAACCCGAAGAAGATCTCGTTCCTCTCGTTTCAGCCCGTCTCGTTCACGGGCCGCGACGAGGAGATCACGCCCGAGCGGCGTGCCGCCCAGCGCTACACGCTGTCGCACCTGGCGCACGACGTGAAGACGCAGACGGGCATCGGCGAGCCGATTCGCGACTGGTTCCCGATCTCGTTCACCTCGACCTTCGGCGACTGGGCGGACCTCGTCCACGGCGCGGCGGCCGAGTTCGGCCAGTTGTCGTGCGGCTGCCACCCGAACTGCGGCGTCGGCATGGCGATCATGATCGACAAGGAAACCAAGGAGGCCGTGCCCGTCACGGCGTTCCTCAACGCGCTCGGCATGGCCGACGACGTGAAGAAGGTGAACGACGCGGCCCGCGGGCGGTTCCTGTCGGTGCTGGGCATGGGCCTGGCCCTGATGAAGAACTACGACCCGTTCAAGGCGCCCACCCACTTCAAGCTGACCGACTTGATGAAGAAGTTCGACAAGACGTTCGGCGCCACGGGCAAGGACTACGGCAAGGTCTCGGGTGAGCGCACCCTGGCCGACGTCGAGAAGCGGCGCGGCGATCGCTGGAACTTCCTGTTCATCGCGGGCATGTGGTTCCAGGACCTGTTCAACTACGACTTCCGCCGCACCGAGCGCTGCATCATCCCGTACGCGACGCAGGAGGGCGAGATCAGCTTCTGCGCCTACAACACGGGCATCGGCTGGCGGAACATCATCGAGAAGATGCACATGACGGCGACGCTCACCAAGTGGTACGAGGAGCACGGCCGTCACGAGATCTTCGCCGGTGGCAAGCAGGTGGCGCTCAGCTCGAACGAGCACACCCTGAAGCTCGACGCCGAGGCCGTGGCGAAGGGCAAGCAGACGGACCTCGACGAGAAGGGCATCGCCAAGAACGCGCGTGAAGAGAAGCTGCGCGCGCGCAAGGCGCAGCAGGAGAACCAGCGCATGGCCGAGCTCTACCGGCAGGTCGTGCTGAAGGAAGCCAAGCCCGACATCGCGACCGGGCTGCGCATCCAGGGACTCAAGAAGAAGCCCGAGGGTGAGACCGTCGCGCACTGAGGACGGCGGCGGGCGGCGTGCCGGAGCCCCGGGGCTTCAGCCCCGGGGACAGGACCAGGACCACGGGCCGGGTGAGTGTCGACTCACCCGGCCCGTGGTGTGTACGAAGGCAAGGCTACGAGGCCACAAGGCTGCCGGGCAACGCAGGAGACCGTCTCTTGCAGCGTCGGCGCGCCCGGTACGAGCGACGAGAAGACGTGCCAGCCGTCGCCGGACCGTCGATGAGGGATTCGGAATCCATCGAACAGCCAGCCGAGCCGCGCGGCCGTCAGGCCATCCACGCCGTTCGCCAAAGAGGACCGGTGCCGCCGCCAGGCCTGGCCCCGGCCGCCGGCCTTGCGCGGTGGCGCGTGCGCGCATAGGCTGATGCGACTTCACGATCCCGAGTTCGAGACCACTCAGCCGTGCGCCGGCTGGAAGGAGACCGATGGCTGGAGCCGTCTCACGCGTGGGCTACTACCGCTGGGTCATCTGCGGGCTGCTGTTCTTCGCCGCCACGATCAACTACGTCGATCGCCAGGTGATCGGCATCCTGAAGCCCACGCTGCAGGCCGAGTTCGGGTGGAGCGAACTCGACTACGGGGACATCGTCTTCGCATTCCAGTTGGCCTACGGCCTCGGGTTCCTCGTGGCCGGGCGCGTCATGGACTGGCTCGGCACGCGTCGCGGGTTCGCCCTGGCGATCGTGCTCTGGAGCCTGGCGGCCGTCGGACACGCCGAGGCGATCGTCATCGGCGAGCACGTCCAGCCGCTGTTCACGGCGATCGGCCTCGGGTACAGCGTGTCGGTCACCGGGTTCCTGGTGGTGCGGTTCCTGCTCGGCCTGGGCGAGGCCGGCAACTTCCCGGCGGCCATCAAGACCGTGGCCGAGTGGTTTCCGCGCCGCGAGCGGGCGCTGGCCACGGGGATTTTCAACTCCGGCACGAACATCGGCGCGCTCGTCACGCCGATCGTCGTGCCCGTGATCGTCGCACGGTGGGGCTGGTACTGGGCATTCGTCCTCACCGGGATCGTGGGATTCGCGTGGGTCGGAGCCTGGTGGCTGCTGTACGGGCCGCCCGACCGTCACCCGCGTGTCAGCGCCGAGGAACTGGCGCTGATCCGCAGCGATCCCCAGGAGCCGCAGCGTCGTCTCCCGTATCGCGCGCTGCTGCCGCATCGCCAGGCCTGGGCGTTCATTGTCGGCAAGTTCCTGACTGACCCGGTCTGGTGGCTGTATCTCTTCTGGATTCCCGACTTCCTGCATCGCAACTACGGCCTGAACCTGGCCGGCATGGGGCTGCCGCTCGTCGTGATCTATCTGGTGGCCGACATCGGCAGCATCGGCGGCGGGTGGCTGTCGTCGCGGCTGATCGGGCACGGGTGGTCGGTGAACGCGTCGCGGAAGACCGCGATGCTGGTGATGGCCCTGGCTGTCGTGCCGATCGTGTTCGCGTCCAACGTCCAGCACCTGTGGGTGGCCGTCGCCCTGATTGCCATCGCCGCGTCGGCGCACCAGGGCTGGTCGGCGAACCTGTTCACGCTCACCTCGGACATGTTCCCGAAGTCGGCTGTCGGATCGGTCGTCGGGCTCGGCGGACTGGCCGGATCGATCGGCGGGATGTTGATCGCGAAGGTCACGGCGTACCTGCTCCAGACGACGGGCAGCTACGTGCCGGTGTTCCTGATGGCGGGATTCATGTATCTGATTGCCCTGGCGATCATCCACCTGCTCGTCCCGCGACTGGAGCCGGCGAAGATTGAATGAATGAAGGCCCCACGGCGATGAGGCACGAGCCCCGGTCGTCCGGTGGCCTCGTAGCCTCGTGGCCTCGTGTAGTCTTCCAGCAATGCCAAGAACGCCGCGCGTTGTCGATATCGGGGTGATGCTGAGTCTGGTCGTCGGCACGGCTCTCGCTGTGCGGTGGGGCGGGGGCGCGCGAATCGTCGGGGACGCGTGGATAACCGCCGTGGCCGCGGGCGTGACCGGGCTGGTCTTCGGACTCCCGATCGTCGCGTTCACGCTCGAACGGGGCCGGACGTCGGCCGCCTGGCTGACGGGACTCGGCGCCGTGGCCGGGGCCCTGCCACTGGCCCTGCTCGGCCTGAGCGGGATGATGGACCTGCGTTTCCGCGCGGGCGACTGGGAGCGCGTGACCTGGGCTCTCGAGCGCGGCATGCCCCTGCCGGGCGTCGGCATCCTCTACTGGCCGCGGTACCTGCGGCTCGAAGTACAGACCGTGCTGATCGGGCTCGCGTGCGGTCTGATGTTCTGGCTCCTCATGATTCGCGCCCGTCCCGAGACGCGCGCCATCAACGGGCTCCTGGCCCTGTTCGTCCTCGGCATCCTGATGACGGTCGCGACGTGGCTCCGGTGAGGCGAGGCTGGGAGCCGCCTCCTTCCCGCCTGTAGCCTCCCCGTCTACAATCGCCCCGTGGATCTGCGTCAGCTCGAAATCCTGCGTGCGGTGGCCGACACCGGCTCGTTCACGGCGGCGGGGCATCACCTGCACCTGTCGCAGTCGGCGGTGAGTCGTCAGATTCTGGTGCTCGAGGACGAACTCGAAGAGCAGGTGTTCCTGCGGGTCGGCGGCAAGATCCGGATCACGCCGGCCGGTGCCGCGCTGCTGGCGCTCAGCCGCCGGGTGTTCGAGGACATCGAGGCGACGCGTGCCGCCATCGTCGATGCGCGTCGGACGCTCGCGGGTACGCTCAGGCTCGTCGGCGGCATGACCGTCTGCCTGTATGTCTTCCCGCCGCTCATCAAGGAGTTCCGCAAGCACCACCCCAACGTCGAGGTGAAGGTCACACCCACGTCGACTCCGCGCCTGGTCCGGCAGCTGAAGACCGGCGCCGCCGATCTGGGACTGGTGACGCTACCTGTCGACGATCCCGTGCTCGACGTCGAGCCGGTGCTGCAGGAGGAACTGCTGCTCGTGATGGCGCCGCAGCACCCGCTCGCGCACAAGCGCCATATCGTGCCGAAAGATCTGGTGCGGCAGCCATTCGTGCTCTTCGAGGCCGGATCGAACAGTCGTCGCACGATCGAGGAATTCTTCGCGCGCCAGCAGATCACGCCGAAGGTCGTCACCGAAACCGAGAACGTGGAGATCATCAAGGCCATGGTGCGCGTCAGGCTCGGCATCTCGGTCATCCCGTACCAGGCGATGGCGCGCGAGGTGGCCGCCGGCCAGCTGGCCTGCGCGCGGATCGTCGGCCAGACGCTCACGCGGGAGACGGGCTGGGTCCACCCGCGGTCGGCACGGCTGCCCCGGGCAGTGGTGGAGATGAAACGTATGCTCGACGTGGTGGCGCCCCGCCTGAAACTCCTGCCGGACGAAACCCTCTGATTCGGTGTTTTCAGGCCTGAAGCGACCAGTCATGAGTCCGCGACGGCCTGGCCCAGAAGCTGTACGCATGACCCCGATGACAAAATTCCGTTCGGTACGCAGGGGGTTCCTGAGCAATAACACGTTGTGCATTACGACGGCCAAGTCTCTCCCCGGGGGCTCTACGACCCTGCGCACGAGCACGACGCCTGCGGCGTCGGGTTCATCGTGCACATCAAGGGCCGGAAGTCTCACACCATCGTCCAGAACGCGCTGCAACTGCTGATCAACCTGCTGCACCGGGGGGCCTCGGGCAGCGAGGTCAACACGGGCGATGGTGCCGGCATCCTCCTGCAGATGCCCGACGGGTTCTTCCGCAGGGAAGCGGCACGGCTCGGGTTCGCGTTGCCGGTCGAGCGCGGCTATGGCGTCGGGGTGCTGTTCCTGCCGCGCGATCCGGTCGTGCGGGCCCGGGTCGAGGCGCTGATCGCGCAGATCACGCAGGAGGAAGGACAGGTCCTGCTCGGCTGGCGCGACGTGCCCGTCGATCTGACGCCCGTCGGCCCCAGTGCCGTGGCGGTGGCGCCGGTCTTCCGCCAGGTGTTCATCGGTCGTGGATCGGCCATGGCCGCGCCCGGTGCCTCGGCTGATGGCGACCTGGCGTTCGAGCGGAAGCTGTACGTCATCCGCAAGCGTGTCGAGCACGCCGTCGCCGCGCTCGACACCCCCGAGGCCCGGACGTTCTACCCGGTGAGCCTGTCGTCGCGCGTGCTGATCTACAAGGGCATGCTCATTGCCGACCAGGTGACGACGATGTTCCCGGACCTGACCGATCCGGACATGGAGTCGGCGATGGCGCTGGTGCACCAGCGCTTCAGCACCAACACGTTCCCGTCGTGGCCGCTCGCGCACCCGTTCCGGTTCGTGGCCCACAACGGCGAGATCAACACCCTGCGGGGCAACATCAACTGGATGAAGGCGCGCGAGGCGCTCTGCCGCTCGGCGGCGTTCGGCGACGACCTGGCGAAGATCCTACCGATCATCCGCGAGGGCGACTCCGACACGGCCACGTTCGACAGCGTGCTCGAGTTCCTGGTGATGGCGGGGCGGTCGCTGCCGCACGCGGTCCTGATGATGATTCCCGAGCCCTGGAACAACCACGAGTCGATGAGCCCGGCGCGCCGCGCGTTCTACGAGTTCCACTCGTCGCTGATGGAACCCTGGGACGGTCCGGCGTCGATCGCGTTCACCGATGGCACGGTCATCGGCGCGGTGCTCGATCGCAACGGCCTGCGTCCGTCACGGTACTGCGTGACGAAGGACGACCTGGTCATCATGGCGTCGGAAACGGGCGTCATCGAGGTGGCGCCGGAAAATGTCCTGATCCGCGAACGCCTGCACCCGGGCCGGATCTTCCTGGTCGACACCGCGCAGGGCCGGATCGTCGACGACGAGGAAGTGAAGGAGCAACTGGCGGCCGAACACCCGTACGCCCAGTGGCTGGCCGAGAACCTCGTCTCGATCGAGGATCTGCCGGATGCGCCGGAACTGCCGCTGCCGTCCCCCGAAACAATCAGGCAGCGCCAGCAGATCTTCGGGTACACCGAGGAGGATCTGAAGCTGATCGTCGGGCCGATGGCCAGGCAGGGCGAGGAGCCGATCGGATCGATGGGCACTGACGCAGCCATCGCGGTGCTCTCCGACCGTCCGCGCCTGCTCTACGACTACTTCGCGCAGCTGTTTGCGCAGGTAACCAATCCGCCGCTCGACGCGATCCGCGAAAAGCTCGTCACCGCGATGGAATCGACCATCGGCCCCGAGGGGAACCTGCTCGAGCCGACGCCGCAGTCGTGCCGGCAGATTTCGATTCCCTATCCGATCATCGACAACGATCAGCTCGCGAAGCTGCGGCACGTGGCCGTCCCCGGGTTCACCGCACGGACGCTACCGATGCTGTTCGACGTGGCGGCCGATGGCGCGGGGCTCGAGCAGGCGATGGCCACGCTCTGCGCCGACGCCGAGGCGGCCGTGCGCGCGGGCATCACCATCGTGATCCTCTCGGACCGCGGCGTCAGCCACGACCTGGCGCCGATTCCGAGCCTGCTGGCGACGTCGGGCGTCCACCATCACCTGGTGCGCCAAGGGCTGCGTACGCGGTGCGGCCTGATCATCGAGTCCGGTGATGCGCGCGAGGTGCACCACGTGGCGCTGCTCATGGGGTACGGCGCGGGCGCCGTCAACCCGTACGTGGCGTTCGAGACGATCGACGACATGATCCGGCAGGGCGCGCTCGAGGGGCGCTCCCACGTGCAGGCCGTCAATAACTTCGTCAAGGCGCTCAACTCCGGCATCCTCAAGGTCATGTCGAAGATGGGCATTTCGTGCCTGTCGAGTTATTGCGGCGCCCAGATCTTCGAGGCCATCGGGCTCGATCGCGCGTTCGTCGATCGCTACTTCACGTCGACGTCGTCGCGCATCGGCGGGATCGGGATCGACGTGGTGGCCGAGGAAGTGCGCCGCCGGCACACGCGGGCCTTCTCGGTGCCCGTCCCGGGGGAACCCGATCTCGAGTCGGGCGGCGACTATCAGTGGCGCCGCGACGGCGAGTACCACCTGTTCAACCCGGAGACGGTCTACAAGCTGCAGCACGCGACACGGAGCGGCCAGTACGCCATCTACAGGCAGTATGCGAACGCCGTCGACGACCAGAGCCGTCGGCTCGGCACGCTGCGCGGATTGTTCGAGTTCACGGCCGCGACGCCCGTGCCGATCGACGAGGTGGAGCCGATCGAGACCATCATCAGGCGCTTCGCGACAGGGGCGATGTCGTTCGGATCGATCAGCCAGGAAGCGCACGAGACGCTGGCGATTGCGATGAACCGCCTCGGCGGCAAGTCGAACAGCGGCGAGGGCGGCGAGGATGCGGCGCGCTACCGCAAGGATGCGAACGGCGACTGGCGGCGGAGTGCGATCAAGCAGATCGCGTCCGCGCGCTTCGGTGTCACCAGCGAGTACCTGGTCAACTGCGACGACCTGCAGATCAAGATGGCGCAGGGCGCCAAGCCCGGTGAAGGCGGACAGCTGCCGGGCTTCAAGGTCTATCCCTGGGTCGCGAAGGTGCGCCACTCGACGCCCGGCGTGCAGCTGATCTCGCCGCCGCCGCACCATGACATCTACTCGATCGAAGACCTGGCGCAGCTGATCTACGACCTCAAGAACGCCAACGATCGGGCGCGCGTGCACGTGAAGCTCGTGTCCGAGGTGGGTGTGGGGACCGTCGCGGCCGGTGTCTCGAAGGCGCACGCGGACGTCGTGCTGATCTCCGGACACGACGGCGGAACGGGCGCGTCGCCACTGACGAGCCTCAAGCACGCGGGCGCGCCGTGGGAACTCGGCCTGGCCGAGACCCAGCAGGTGCTGATGCTCAACCGGCTCCGCGACCGCATCGTCGTGCAGGTGGACGGGCAGATGAAGACCGGTCGCGACGTGGTCATCGCGGCGCTGCTCGGTGCCGAGGAGTTCGGGTTCGCGACGGCGCCGCTGGTCGTGTCGGGCTGCATCATGATGCGCGTCTGCCACCTGAACACCTGCCCGGTCGGCGTGGCCACGCAGGATCCCGAACTGCGTGCGAAGTTCACCGGCAAGCCCGAGTTCGTCGAGAACTTCTTCCGGTTCATCGCCCAGGACGTGCGCGAGATCATGGCATCGCTCGGCTTCCGGACGATGGACGAGATGATCGGACACGTCGAGCGGCTGGACGTGCGCAAGGCCGTGACGCACTGGAAGGCCAAGGGGCTCGATCTTTCGCCGGTCCTCGCGCAGCCGGCCGTCGATCCCGGGGCCGCGCGGCGCCGGGTCGTGATGCAGAACCACGGGCTCGACGCGGCGCTCGACCGGCAGCTGATTCGCGCGTGCGCGCCGGCGCTCGAACGCGGCGAGCCGGTGACGCTCAGCCTGCCCATCCGCAACGTGCACCGCACGGTGGGGACCATGCTCGGCGCCGAGATCTCGCGGCGGTACGGTGGCGAGGGGCTGCCCGACGGCACGATCCACCTGCGCTTCACCGGATCGGCCGGGCAGAGTTTCGGAGCCTTCATCCCGCGCGGGTTGACGCTCGAACTGTCAGGCGATGCGAACGACTACTTCGGCAAGGGGCTGTCGGGCGGCATTCTGAGTGTGGCGCCGCCGGCGGGCTCGACGTTCGCCGCCGAGGAGAACGTCATCATCGGCAACGTCGCGCTCTACGGCGCGACGGGCGGTGAAGCCTACGTGCGCGGCCTGGCCGGCGAGCGGTTCGCCGTGCGCAACAGCGGCGCCACGGCCGTCGTCGAGGGCATCGGCGACCACGGGTGCGAGTACATGACGGGCGGGCGCGTGATCGTGCTCGGCCGCACGGGACGCAACTTCGCGGCCGGCATGAGCGGCGGCGTGGCCTACGTCCTCGATGTCACCGGACAGTTCGAGCGGCGGTGCAACAGGGCCCTCGTCGATCTCGAGGATCTGGAGGCCGACGACGATCTGGCGGTCGTGCGTGAGGCCATCGCGCAACACGTGCGGTACACGGGCAGCACGTATGCCGCCGCGCTGCTCGAGGACTGGACGTCGACGGTGGCGCGGTTCGTCAAAGTGATGCCGCGCGACTACAAGCGCGTGCTGGAGGCCGAGGCCCGTGCGCGGGCCGAGTCGCGGGAGCCGGCGTTCGAGGAACTGGTCGGGGTGGCGCATGGGTAAGATCACGGGATTTCTGGAAATCGATCGCGCGAAGGCAAAGTCGCGGCCGGTCGCCGAGCGGCTCGCGGACTGGAACGAGGTGTACCTGCCGGTGCCGGAGGCCGCCTCGCGCGAACAGGGGGCGCGCTGCATGGACTGCAGCATCCCGTTCTGCCATCAGGGCTGTCCGCTCGGCAACCTGATTCCCGACTGGAACGACCTCGTCTACCGCAACCGCTGGAAGACGGCGATCGATCGCCTGCACGCCACGAACAACTTTCCGGAGTTCACCGGCCGGTTGTGTCCCGCGCCGTGCGAGGCGTCGTGCGTGCTCGGGATCAACACGGATCCGGTGACGATCAAGGGGATCGAGCTGGCGATCGTCGAGCACGCCTTCGACGAGGGATGGATCGAGCCGCAGCTGCCGCTGCGCCGGACCGGCAAGCGTGTGGCCGTGGTGGGATCGGGGCCGTCGGGCCTGGCCGCGGCCCAGCAGCTCAACCGCGCGGGACACCGCGTGACGGTCTTCGAGCGCGACGACCGGATCGGCGGCCTGCTGCGGTACGGGATTCCGGCCTTCAAGATGGAGAAGCGTTTCCTCGATCGCCGGCTTGCGCAGATGGAGGCCGAAGGCGTGATCTTCCGCACCGGCGTCCACGTCGGACGGACGATGCCGGTGGAGCAGCTGCGCACGGAGTTCGACGCCGTGCTGCTGGCCGGGGGCGCCACGGCGCCGCGCGACCTGCCGGTGCCGGGACGCGAGCTGAAGGGCGTGCACTTCGCCATGGAACTGCTGGCGCTCCAGAACCGCCGGAACGAAGGCGATCACATCCCCGACGATCAGTTCATCTCGGCCGCGGGCAAGCGCGTCGTGATCATTGGCGGTGGCGACACCGGGGCTGACTGCCTGGGCACCGTGCTGCGCCAGGGTGCGCGATCGGTGCACCAGTTCGAACTGATGCCCCGTCCGCCCGCATCGCGGACCGCCGGCAATCCCTGGCCCGAGTGGCCGCAGATCTTCCGCGTGTCCTCGGCGCACGAAGAGGGGGGCGAGCGGGTGTTCGCCATCTCGACGGTGAAGTTCACCGGAAACGCGGAAGGGCACGTCACGCAACTGCACGCGGTGTCCGTCGAGCGTGTGACCCGGCCCGACGGCCGCGTCGCGTTCGATCCGGTGCCCGGTTCGGAAACGGTGATGGATGTCGATCTGGTCCTGCTCGCGATGGGTTTCGTCGGCGCCGAGCGCCATGGCCTGCTCGCCGATCTGGGCGTGACGATGACCGACCGCGGGAACGTCTGGACCGATGGCGGCTGGATGACCAGCGTGCCCGGCGTGTTCGCGGCCGGCGACATGCAGCGCGGCCAGTCGCTGATCGTCTGGGCGATTGCCGAGGGCCGCAGCGCGGCGCATGGTGTCGATGCCTGGCTGATGGGATCGTCGGACCTGCCGGCGCCCGTGTCACGATGACCCTCGTGCCTGTGCGAACCGGGAGCCGATGCGCGAGTCCGAGCTGAGCGACGCGGCCGCAGCTGCGGGCCTCGGGGATGCCCGCGAGCTCGCGGCACTCACTGATGTCTGCCAGGCCGTGGCCGGCACGCTGACGCTGCGGTCGGCGCTCGTCCGCGTACTCGAGATTCTCGGGCGGCCGCTGCAGCTCGTGCGTGGGGCGGTGGTGCTCATCAATCCATCGGGCCACCTGCACGTCGAGGCCACGTACGGCGTGCCGGCCGACAGGGCCGGGGCGCGCTACGGGCTGGCCGAGGGCGTGACGGCCCGGGTGGTCGAGAGCAACAGGCCGGTCATCGTGCCGCAGGTCAGTCGCGAGCCGATGTTCCGCGACCGGCTCCCGCGCAGCGAGTTCGACACGCGCGAGGTCAGTTTCGTCTGCGTGCCGATCCCGATCCATCGCAAGGCCATCGGCGCCATTGCGCTCGACCTGCCGTTCACGCGTGACTGCGACTACGACCACCTGGTGCGCCTGCTGCGGCTGGTGGCGCTCATGCTGGGACAGGCCGTGCGGGTCGAGCGGCTGCTCGACGCCGAGCGGCAGCGGCTGATCGACGAGAACACGCTGCTGCGCGAGGAACTGCGCGAACGCTACGATTTCTCGCGCATCATCGGCACGAGCGGGCCGATGCGCCAGGTATACGAGCAGATCGCCCGCGTGGCACGCGCCAACACCACGGTGCTCATCCGCGGCGAATCGGGGACGGGCAAGGAACTGATCGCGCACGCCATCCACTACAGCTCTCCGCGCGCCAAGAAGCCGTTCGTCAAGGTCAGCTGCGCGGCGCTGCCCGATTCGCTCATCGAGTCGGAACTGTTCGGGTACGAGAAGGGCGCGTTCACCGGGGCCCAGGCGCGCAAGAAGGGGCGCTTCGAACTGGCCGAGGGCGGCACGCTGTTCCTCGACGAGATCGGCGAGATCAATCTCTCGACGCAGGTGAAGCTGCTGCGCGTGCTGCAGGAGCGCGAGTTCGAGCGGCTCGGCGGGACCGAGACGGTGAAGACGAACGTGCGGCTGATCGCGGCCACCAACGCCGACCTGGAGACGGCGATTGCGGCCGGCACCTTCCGTGCCGACCTGCACTATCGGCTCGACGTCTTCACGATCCACGTGCCGCCGCTGCGCGACCGCAAGCCCGACATCCTGCTGCTGGCCGATCACTTCCTCGAGAAGTACTCGCTGGATCACGGCCACCAGGTAAAGCGTGTGTCGACGCCGGCCATCGACATGCTGATGGCGTACCACTGGCCGGGGAACGTGCGCGAGCTCGAGAACGCGATCGAGCGCGCCGTGCTCGTGTGCGACGGCAGCGTCGTGCACCCGCACCACCTGCCGCCCACCCTGCAGACGGCCGAGGCGTCGGGGACGATTGCCGACGTCTCGCTGTCGGACGCCGTCGACGCGTACGAGAAGAGCCTGATCCAGGACGCGCTCAAGACCGCCCGCGGCAACGCCTCGAAAGCCGCGAAGCTGCTGCACTCGACCGAGCGCATCATCAGCTACAAGGTCCGCAAGCTCGGCATCGATCGAGAAAGATTCAGGTAGAGCAAGCCGTATCGCCCGGTCGGTTGACGGTGTGCGCGCGGACGGCTTCTAATCACGGCCATGCGGATGTGGATACGAAGCGTGCTGGCGGTGGTGTGCGTCGTCTCGCTGGCGGGGCCGGTGTTCGCGCAGCGCCCGGCTGACGAGGACGGCTACGAGATGTGGCTGCGGTATCGCGAGGTGGTCGATGCGGGCCGGCTCGCGGCCTACAGGGGCGCGATGCGCCAGGTCGTGGCCCAGGGGACGTCGCCGATCCTGCGGTCGGCGGCCGACGAATTGACGCGCGGACTGAGCGGGCTGCTCGGCACGCCGGTGACGACGGCGACGACGGTCGGCGACGATGGCGCGGTGGTCATCGGAACTCCGGCGGGATCGGCCGCAATCGCGACGCTGGGTCTCGACACACGACTGGCGTCGCTCGGGCGCGAGGGCTTCCTCATCGATCGAGTGCCCGTTGCCGGTCGGCAGGCTGTCGTCATTGCCGCCAACGACGATGCGGGGGTGCTGTACGGCGTCTTCCACCTGCTGCGGCACCTGCAGACGCAGCAGCCGCTCGACGCCATCGCCACCACGTCGAGCCCGAAGGTCCAGATCCGGATGGCGAATCACTGGGATCACCTGAACCGGCGCGGCGTCGAACGCGGGTATGCCGGCCTGTCGCTGTGGGAGTGGGGCGCGCTGCCGAATTACCGGAACCCGCGCTATACGGACTACGCCCGGTTCCTGGCGTCCCTCGGCATGAACGCGACGGCCATCAACAACGTCAACGCCGATCCCCGCATCCTGACCGATCAGTTCCTCGAAAAGGTCGCGGTGCTGGCCGACATGTTCCGGCCCTGGGGCGTAAGGCTCTACCTGTCGATCAACTTCGATTCGCCGCGCCGCATCGGCGGGCTGAAGACCGCGGATCCGCTCGATCCCGACGTGCGCCGGTGGTGGGCCGATCAGGTCGAGAACGTCTATCGCTACGTGCCGGATTTCGGCGGCTTCCTTGTGAAGGCCGACTCGGAAGGGCAGCCCGGACCGCAGGGCTACGGCCGGACGCACGCCGATGGCGCGAACATGCTGGCCGAGGCGCTCGCGCCGCACGGCGGCATCGTGATCTGGCGGGCGTTCGTCTACAACCCGGAACAGACCGACAGGTTCCGGGAAGCGTACGACGAGTTCGTGCCGCTCGACGGCACGTTCCGCGACAACGTGATCGTGCAGGTGAAGAACGGCCCGATCGACTTCCAGCCGCGTGAGCCGTTCTCGCCGCTCTTCGGCGCGCTCGCGAAGACGGGCACGATGATCGAGCTGCAGGTCACTCAGGAATACTTCGGCTTCTCGAATCACCTGGCGTACCAGGGCCCCTTGTTCGTCGAGGCGCTGCAGGCCGACACGTACGTCAAGGGCGAGGGCTCGACGGTCGCGAAGGTCGTGGACGGCACGGTCCACGGGTACCGGCTGACGGGCATGGCTGGGGTCATCAATCCCGGCACCGATCGCAACTGGACCGGACACCCGTTCGTGCAGGCGAGCTGGTATGCGTTCGGCCGGCTCGCGTGGGATCACGAACTGACGGCTGAGGCGATTGCCGACGAGTGGATCCGGATGACGTTCTCGAACGACGCGCGGTTCATCGAGCCCGTCAAGGCGATGATGATGATCTCGCGCGAGGCTGGCGTGAACTTCAGGAGTCCGATCGGCCTGACGCACCTGTACTCGCAGGGCGATCACTACGGGCCCGCGCCATGGACCGCGGGCCTGGCGCGCGCCGACTGGACGGCCGTCTACTATCACCGCGCCGATGCCGAGGGGATCGGCTTCGATCGCACGGCAACGGGATCGGACGCCGTGGCGCAGTACCGCGAGCCCGTGGCCCGCGTCTTCAGGGACCTGGCGCTGATTCCCGACGAGTACCTGCTCTGGTTCCATCGGGTCGGGTGGGATCACCGCATGAAGTCCGGCCGCACGCTCTGGAACGAGCTGGTGCACAAGTACTACGAGGGCGTCGACCAGGTGCGCGACATGCAGAAAACCTGGGACTCGATCGAGGGACTCGTCGACGATCGCCGGTTCCATCACGTGAAGGCGCTGCTCGAGATTCAGGCGCGCGACGCGGTGTGGTGGCGTGACGCCTGCGTGCTCTACTTCCAGACGTTCTCGCAGCGTCCCATTCCCGATGCCTACGAACGTCCCGAGCACCCGCTCGAGTACTACCGCGGTCGCGAGCGCGTCATCTATTTCCCCGATACCTGGGCGAACCAGCCGCCACCAGGCGTGCCGCAGTAGCACGGACATCGCGTCGGACATCCAGGGCCACCACGTCGTACGGCGTGGTGGCCCTTCGTCGTTCTGCCCATCTCACAAGAGTGTGGACGCGCGCGTGCGGATGGACAAATTTGTTCATCGTCGACGATCTACCGCAGGCAGGACCCGCGTGCGCCGGACGCCGGCGTCCGCCGGGCGTCCCGGCCGGATCCCCGACTTCGACGATTGTGTGGACGATGGCCTTGCGTACGACACGAATGTCTGAAATCAGCAGACCGGCGACGCACGGATCCGCCGACCGCGATCGCTCGGAAACAGGCCAAATTCCGCAAAAAACCCGCTGATCTGCCGGTGCCCGGCCCTCTGGCCGTCATCTTGCTCTATCAGGCGGCACAGGCGCTCCTGTTCGAGTCCGGGGCGCCAGGGAGAGGTGAGGGCCCTATGAAACGAATCGTGCTGGGTGTGGTGATGACGACAGCGATCTCGACAGCGGCGTGGGCCGACGAACCGGTGCCGGTCCGGCTCGCGCTCGACGGGGCCCTGGCCGGGGTCACGATGGTGGCGGCCCCGGTGCAGGAGGCGGTCGACGACGGTGCCGCGCGACCCGTGTCGGTGTCGGTGGGGGCCGACATTCCGAGCAGCTATTTTTTCCGCGGGTTCCGTCAGGAAACCGATCCCGGATTCACGGTGCAGCCGTACGCCGACGTGACGATTGCCGGCGCACGCGCGTCGTTCAACGCCGGGGTGTTCAACAGTCTGCACACGGGCAGTCTGAAGGACGCCGGCTACGGCTGGTACGAGACGGACTTCTACGCGGGCGTGAGCGTCGGCCCCGTCTCGGCGACCTACACCGCCTACACGTACCCGAAGATTGACGACAGCACGGTCCACGAGCTCATGCTCTCGGCCGCGTTCGACCACGCGCTGGCGCCGTCGGTGGCGGTGGCGTTCGAGTTCGCCAAGCCCGAGGGGCTCGACAAGGGGATCTACCTCGAGCTCGGTGTCGAGCCGACCCTGCCGCTGGGTGACGAGGCCCCGGTGTCGATCACGATTCCCGTCAGGCTCGGGACCAGCCTCAAGGATTATTACGGCGACGACTTCTTCGGCTACGTGAGTGCCGGGGTGACGGTGGGACGCGCCGTCAGCGAGGCGGTGGAAGTCCACGGCGGTGTCAGCGTCTTCGGGTTCGGTTCCACGTTGAAGGCCGTCAACAACGACAAGGCCGGCCAGGTCGTGGCGTCGGTCGGATTCAGCGTCGCGTTCTAGGCGCTGAGCCGGATGAGCGGGTGAGACGACCCGCGGCAAAGGAGCAGTCTGCGATGTCTTCAGATCGAATCACGCCAGCGAACGCACGGGAGGCCGGGGCCAACGAGGCCCGTGCCGAGTGGGCGGCCCTGCTCGGGACGGCTCGTGATGCGGCGCGTGCCGAGGCGATGGCCGGGCGCGGCGGGCGCGCGGCGCAGGCGGCCTATGCCGCGGCCATGGACGATCTGCTGCGGCGGCTCACCGATCGCGCGGCGGCCGGGACCACCGAGCCCTGGATGGTGGCGGCCATCGGGGGCTACGGACGGCGCACGCTCTGCCTGCACTCCGACGTCGATCTGCTCATCGTCTTCGAACGCACGATCGGGCCGGGCGAGGAGCGGTTCGTCAACGCCGTCCTGCAACCGCTGTGGGATCTCGGGCTCGCGGTGGGACACCACGTCCGCGTCTTGGCGGAAGTGGGCGACGTCGATGCCGATCCGAACCCGGAGTTCGATCTGGCGCTCTGCGATCTGCGGCTGCTGACGGGAGACGTCCGGCTCTTCGACGACGTGTGCGCGGTGGCGCACAGGCGCGAGGCGGACAGGACCGAACGTCTCGTGTCGGACCTGCTGGCGCTCGTCGACGCGCGATACGCCGAGTACAACGACACGGTCTATCAACTCGAGCCCGACGTGAAGAAGGCGCCCGGCGGGCTGCGGGACATCGCGGCGGTCAGGCTGCTGCGGTCGCTCGCGCGCGATCGCTTCTCGGGTCGCACCCGTCCGGAGCTCGATCGGATCGATGAGGCGGAGGAGTTCCTCTGTCGCGTCCGCTCGGTCCTGCACGCCGTCGTGGGGCGCGGCTCGAACCTGCTCACGCACGAACTGCAGGAGATCGCGGCCGAGGCGCTCGGCGCACCGGGGGCCGAACCGCGACTGCGCGTCGAGGCGCTGATGAGCGAGTACTTCCGCCACGCGCGAGGCGTCGTGCAGGCGCTGGCCTGGGCGCGCAGTGTCGTGCGGCCGCCCGCGCCGGTGGCCGAGCCCGGGCTGATCACGCGACACGTGGCCGTGGCGGCCGACGGCGTCCGCTTCGCCGATCCGGCCGCCGTCGTCGCGCAGCCGACCGTGTGGCTCGAGGCATTCGAGGTGGCCGTCGCCAACGGCTATCCCGTGTCCGACGAGGTGCGCAGCCTGATTCAGGAGCACGTCGGCCGCTATACGGCCGACTACTTCGTGGCCAGCGAAGACGTGCGACTTCGCCTGCGCGCGCTGTTCTGGCCGCGTCCCGGGCTCTCGGCGCGCCTGGGCGACATGCTCGAGTGCGGGCTGCTCGGGGCGCTGTTCCCGGAGTTCGAGAAGATCCGGTGCCGGGTGATTCGCGACTTCTATCACCGGTACACGGTCGACGAACACACGCTGCTGACGATCAGGCACCTCGAGGCCCTGTGGCACCCGACCAGCGCGGGGCGCGCGCGGTTCTCGTCGATCCTCAACGAGGTCCGGGCGCCGGAACTGCTGGCCCTGGCGCTGCTGTATCACGACGTCGGCAAGTGGTGCGACGACGACCACTCGATCGAGAGCGTCAGGCTCGCCGGACCGATGCTCGCGCGCCTGCAACTCGACGCGGAGGATCGGCACACGGTCGAGTTCCTCATCCGCCACCACCTCGCCATGTCGCGCGTGGCCTTCCGTCACGACGTCGGGGATCCCGAGGTCGTGGCCGCCTTCGCCGCGCTCGTCGGGAGCGAGGAACTGCTGAAGATGCTCTGCCTGATGACGCTCGTCGACATCGACGCCGTGGCGCCCGGCACGTTGACCGCCTACAAGGAAGATCTGCTCTGGCGGCTCTACGTCGACACCTACAACCACCTGACGCTCGGCTATGCCGACGACCTGATCCAGCGCGATCAGGCCGACCGCGCGCTGGTGATGGCCGAGTGCCCGGACGATATCAGCGACGAGGAACTGTCGCAGTTCCTCGACGGCCTGCCGCGCCGGTACCTGAGCGTCTTCGGGCTGTCGGCGATCTACAGGCACGTGCGCCTGGCCCGGGGCCTGCAGCCCGACGACGTGCACCTGGCGCTCGAGCGGCGCGACGAGGTGTGGGAACTGACGGTGGCGGCCATCGACAAGCCGTTCCTGTTCTCCAACATCGCCGGCGTGCTGGCGTCGTTCGGGATGGACATCCATCGCGGCCAGGCCATGACGACCCCCGAGCACCTCGTCCTGGACATCTTCGAGTTCTCGGATCGGGAGGGATTCCTGCGGCAGAACGACGGCGCGCGCGAGGAGATTGCGCGCGTGCTGCGGGGCGTCGTGGCCCGGACGATCGACGTGCGCGAGCGGCTGCGCGGCCGCGAACGCAGTGTCGTCCACCGGCGCCATCACGACCTCGACACACGCATCGGGTTCGACACCAGTCACACCCGGCGGCACACGGCCGTCGAGATCGTCACCGCCGACGCGCCCGGCCTGCTGTATCGCATCAGCCGCGCGATCGCGGATTGCGGATTCGACCTGGATCTGGCGCTCATCTCGACCGAGGGGCACAAGGCGATCGACGTGCTGCACGTCACCAGGCAGGGCCGGAAGCTGGACGACACCGATCGACTCGCACTCACACAACGACTGGAACGCACGCTGGAGGACACCCATGAAGCTCATTAAGAGCATCGTCAGGCCCAACAAGGTGGACGACGTTCGCGAGGCACTCGAGGCGATGAACATTCCCGGCATGACCGTCACCGAGGTGCGCGGCCACGGCCGGCAGCAGGGGCACACGGCGATCTATCGCGGCAGGGAATACACGGTCAGCCTGCTGCCGAAGGTGGAGATCGAGGTCGTGGTGCCCGACGCGGTGGTCGACGACGCCATCAGGGCGGTGATGACGGCCGCGCGCACGGGCGAGATCGGCGATGGTCGCGTGTTCGTCACGACCGTCGAGCACAGCTACAACATCCGCACCGGTGAGCAGGACGCCTAGGCCGTGGCCGACGAACTCGGCCGGCCACCTCGGGGGCGGAGCCGGAACAACAGCAACCAGACGTGAGGCAAGCGCCGCGGTCGATGACCGCGACAGGAGCAGAACATGACAGAGAGAACAGGGATGCCGAACATGTGGGGCCGGCTGACAGCGGGCCTCGTCCTCGGACTGCTGATGATCGCACGGCCGCTGGTGGCCGTCGCGCAGGACGTGCCCGTCGTCCACGACGACCTGCCGGCCGTGGTCGCCCAGTCGGCGCCGGCGGCGCTGCCCGACGAGGCGGAACCGGCGTCGGCGATCGATGCCGGCGATACCGCCTGGATGCTGGCGTCGAGCGCGCTCGTGCTGCTGATGACGCCGGGCCTGGCGTTCTTCTACGGCGGTCTGGTCCGTTCGAAGAACGTGCTCAACACGATGATGATGAGCTTCATTTCCCTGGGCGCCGTCGGCATCCTGTGGGCGCTGTTCGGCTACTCGCTCGCGTTCGGTGAGGGATCGGCGTTCGTCGGCGACGGCACGGCCTTCTTCCTGCGTGGCGTCGGCCTCGAACCCGGCGGCCTCGCCACGATCCCCGGGTACCTGTTCGTCGCCTTCCAGGGCACGTTCGCCATCATCACGGCCGCGTTGATCTCGGGGGCCATCGTCGAGCGCATGCGGTTCCCGGCGTACCTGCTGTTCATCTCGCTGTGGACGCTGATCGTCTACAGTCCGCTCGCACACATGGTGTGGGGCGGGGGGTGGCTCGCGCAGATGGGGGCGCTCGACTTTGCCGGCGGCACGGTCGTGCACATCAACGCGGCCGTGGCCGCGGCGGTGGCGGTGATCTGCGTCGGCAAGCGGACGGATTACCGGCAGGCCGGGCTGCTGCCGCACAACGTGCCGTTCGTGCTGCTGGGCGCGGGACTGCTGTGGTTCGGCTGGTTCGGCTTCAACGCGGGCAGTGCGGGGGCGGCCAACGGCATCGCCGGTCTCGGTTTCGCCACGACGATGTTCGCGCCGGCGGCCACGGTCGTGGTCTGGGCATTCCTCGACCTGCTGCGCGTCGGCAAGGTGACAGCCGTGGGGCTGGCCACGGCCATCGTGGTCGGCCTGGTGGCCATCACGCCGGCCGCGGGCCTCATCTCGCCGATGAACGCCATCATCCTCGGCGGGATCGCGGCGGTGCCGAGCTACATGATGCTGCTGTGGCGTGCGCGCAGCGGTTTCGACGACTCGCTCGACGTACTCGCCGCGCACGGGCTCGGCGGCACGGTGGGCGCGCTGCTCACCGGCGTGTTTGCCGACGAGGCGCTCAACGGGGTGGGCAGCGGCCTGCTCTACGGCAACCCCGGACAACTCGTCACGCAGGTCGTGGCGGTGGTGGCGGCGATTGTCTACAGCGGCGTGCTGAGCTTCGTCCTGCTCAAGCTCGTCGGCCTGGTCACGCCGTTGCGCGTCGAGACCGAGGCCGAGAACTTCGGGCTCGATCCCACGCAGCACGGCGAGGAAGGCTACGTCCACTGAGAGGGCGCGTAGCGGACGCCGCGCCGGATCCGGCGTATCGCCGGCCGGCGCGGCGTGATACAACGTGGGGCGCCGCTGCCGGGTCCTGCGCGCAGGCGGCGCTCAAGGAGAGGTCCACATCATGAAGCTGATCAAGGCCATCGTGCGCCCCAACCGCGTCGACGACGTGCGCGACGTGCTCGAGAAGATGAACGTCCCCGGCATGACGGTGACCGAGGTGCGCGGGCACGGGCGGCAGAAGGGGCACACGGCCGTGTACCGCGGCAAGGAATACAGCGTGACGCTGCTGCCGAAGGTCGAGATCGAGGTGGTGGTACAGGACAGCCTGGCCGACGACGTCATCCGCGCCATCATCGGCACGGCCCGCACGGGCGAGATTGGCGACGGCCGCGTGTTCGTGCTGCCGGTCGAGCACAGCTACAACATCCGCACGGGCGAGATGGACGTCTGAACGCCCCGGCGCGCCCGTGCGGCGGGGTGCGACGTTACGCGTGCAGCCGGACGCGGTCCGGCGAGGCCCCGGGCCGCACGGCAGGCAGCGGCGAGGACGGCATGCCCAGCGCGTTCAGCAGGGCGCCGAACTTGGCGCCGGTTTCGTTCGCCTCGGCGACCGGGTCGGAGCCGGCCACGATACCCGCGCCGGCGTACAGTCGCGCCTGTGCGCCACAGATTTCCGCACATCGGATACTGACCATCCAGCACCCATCTCCCCGTCCGTCGGTCCAGCCGACTGCGCCGGTGAACAGGCCGCGATCGAACGGTTCGAGCGCGGCGATGGCCTCGCGTGCCACCGCGCACGGCGTGCCGCACACGGCCGGCGTCGGGTGCAGCGCCAGGGCCAGTTCGAGCGACGAGTGATCGCCGCGCAGGCGGCCGATCACCGGTGTGGCGAGGTGCCACATGGTGGCCGTCGAGGCCAGTTCGGGCGTCGACGGCGCATCGAGCTGGTGGCAGAAGGGCGCCAGGGCGTCCAGCACCGATTCGACGACGAGGCGGTGCTCGCGCCGGTCCTTCTCGGAGGCGAGCAGGCGGGCGGCCCGTTCGCGATCGGCGGCGGTCGTGGCCGCGCGTGGCGTCGATCCGGCCATCGGCATGGAACGGACCACGTCTCCCTGGCGGTCGACGAGCAGTTCGGGCGACGCGCCGATGAAGTGGGCCGCGTGTCCGTCGGCACGGGTGAACGCGGTCTGATACACCGTCGAGGCCGGATCGTCGCAGAGCGCTTCGAAGACGGTCCCGGGGTCAATCGGATCCTCGAACGTTGCGAGCAGCGTGCGCGCCAGCACCACCTTCCTCAGCGCGGCCTCATCGTCGGTGCGTGCGGCCCGGAAGCGATCGAGTGCGGCCTGCACCATCTGGCAGTAGCCGAACGGCTGCGGCTCGGCACAGACGTCAATCGTGACGGGCATCTCGACCGTCGCGCGCGCACGCGGACGGCGCACGGGCCGCAGGTCGATGTCGATCCGCTCGGGGACGAACAGCGCAGCCGGCGCGTCGTGCGCGAAGGGGAGAGCCCCGACGAGACGATCGTCGGGCCCGAGACCGCCGAGCACCGCGGAGGCGTCGGCCAGCAGGCCGTCGCGCGGCGGGGTGCGCAGGGTGAGCCGGCTCCCGTAACCGGTGAGGCAGGTGCGACGCGAGGCGAATCGGAATGAAGGTGTGGTGTCCATAACTGAGACGCTTCTCACTTGTGCGAGAATAAGAGCGACCAAAACGGTCGGTCAACTGACAAGATGTTCAGGAGCGAATCCGTGAGCCAGACCGCTGCCGACGACATTCGGCCCTGCGTGCTCGTCGTCGAGGACGACGAGAAGGTGGCGGGTGCGATCGGCGAGGGGCTGGGACGGAACGGGTATGTCGTGCAGCGCGCGGCCACCGGCGACGAGGGGCTGCGAATGGCGCTCCAGGGCGCGCTCGACGCCATCGTCCTCGACCTGATGCTGCCCGGCTGCGACGGGCTCGAGATTCTCGACGCGCTGCGCCGCCGCGGCGACTGGACGCCGGTCCTGATCCTCACCGCGCGCGATGACCTCTCCGACAGGCTGCGCGGCCTCGATGGGGGGGCCGACGACTACCTCGTCAAGCCGTTCGCGTTCCCCGAACTGCTGGCGCGGCTGCGCGCCATCGTGCGCCGCGGCGTGGCCACGAACGACACGCGATTCGGCCTGGCGGATCTGGTGGTGGACGCCGTGACGCGCCGCGCCGTGCGCGGCCGGCGGGAACTGCGCCTCACGCCGCGCGAGTTCGACCTGCTGCTCTATCTGCTCCGGCACGCGGGCACGGTGGTGTCCCGCGAGATGCTCGCGCGTGACGTGTGGCAGGAAGCCAATCGCGGCACGTCACTCGACAACGTCATCGACGTCCACCTGGTGCGCCTGCGGCGCAAGGTCGATCAGGATGCGGCCGTCAGGCTGATTCACACGGTACGCGGACTGGGCTTCGTCCTCCAGGAAGCGCCGGCGTAGACTGGCGCGCATGGAGACCCGAGGGCGACGCCCGTCGTGGCGCGCATCGCTCCGGACGCGTCTGGTCGTCTGGTTCGCGGCTGTCCTGGCCGTGACGCTGCTGGTCTTTGCCGTCTTCCTGCACGTCATCGTGCGCCGCACGCTGTGGCGGGAGCTCGATCTCCGTCTGCACGCGCAGGTCGACAACAGCCGCGCGCGGCTCGCGCCGCTCTGGACGATCGACGGCCTGACCGAACCCACGTTCATCGATCCGTTCGACGACGACGGTCGCTGGCTGGAGGTGTGGAGTCCCGAAGGCATCCTGCTGTTCCGGTCGCCGGCGGCCGAGGCCCGGCCCGTGGGTCTCGGGATGCCGTCGCGGCCGATGGTCGTTTCGTTCACGGCTCCCGGGCTGGGGCACGCGCGTGCGCTCGATGCCACCACGGACATCATCGGTCTGCCCGTCGTCATGCGCGTGATTGAGTCCGAAGAACGCGTACGGACCGAGTTGCGCGACCTGGTGTGGTGGACCGCGGCCGGGCTGGGGCTGTGTCTCGGCGTGGCAGCCTGGGGCGGTTATCGCCTGGCGCGACGGGCGCTTCGGCCCATGGAACGGCTGGTCGAGCAGGCCGCGTCGGTGACGGCCGAGCGTCTCGTCCACCAGTTCGAGGTGGCGCACACCGATGACGAGGTGGGCGTCCTGGCCACGGCGTTCAACGACACGATGCGCCGGCTGAACGTCTCGTTCGAGCAGGCGCGCCGCTTCAGCGCCGACGCGTCGCACGAACTGCGGACTCCGGTTACGGCCATCCGGACGGTGGGGCAGGTGGTGCTGCAGGCAGGGGCCGATGCGGACGTCGCGCGCTATCGCGAGGCCGTCGGCAGCATAGTGGAAGAGGCCGAGCGGCTGACGAGCTTGCTCGACACGCTGCTGCTGCTCTCACGCGCCGACGCGGGACGGGTCGAGATGCGCCGGGCCGCGGTGGCGCTCGACGTGCTCGTGCGCGATGTCGTCACCGAGTGCGAGGTGCTCGCGGAGGAGAAGGGGCAGGCGCTGACGGTGGATACCGTCCCCGCGAGCGTCGATGGGGATGCCGGGCTCCTGCGACTGGCCATTACCAACCTCGTCGACAACGCGATTCGCTTCACGCCGTCGGGCGGGCGGATCGCCGTACGCGTGTCGACGCCGGCAGGGGCCGTGCGTATCGATGTGCAGGACACGGGACCGGGCATTCCGGCCGAGCACCTGCCGCGGCTGTTCGACAGGTTCTATCGCGTGGACGCCGGTCGTGCGCGGCGCGTGGGCGGCACCGGGCTCGGACTGTCGATCGTGCAGTGGGCCATTGCGCTGCACGACGGACGCGTGAGCGTCGACAGCACGCCGGGCGTGGGGAGCACGTTCCGGATCGACGTGCCGATGTAAGGGGGCTGAGACGCTTCAGTCGCCGCCGGAGCCCCCGGGTTTTCAAGAGCCTTCCAGTCTCCTCTCAGCCTGCAGCCTCCCCGCCTTCCTAAATCGATCCCGCTTCCACCATGTAGTTGTTCGCCGTGCACATTGCCGCGTCGTCAGAGGCGAGGAAGAGCGCCATGCGCGCCACGTAGACGGGTTCGATGGGATCGGGCAGGCATTGCGCGTCCAACTGGCGCGCGAGGCCCTCTGGCGTGACCCACAGCGCCTTCTGCCGCTCGGTCATCGTCCAGCCCGGCACGAGCGTGTTGACGCGAATGCGGTGAGGACCGAGATCGCGCGCCATGCCGCGCGTCAGGCCGTGCACGGCCGCCTTGGACGTCGTGTACACGGGAAACCCGCCCCCGGCGCGCCACCATGAATCGGAACCGAGGTTGATGATCGACCCGCCGCCGGCCGCGATCATGCCCGGCGCCACGGCCTGAATCGCGAAGAACATGTGCCGCAGGTTGGTGGCGATCCGTTCGTCGTAATACTCGGGCGTGACGTCCCGCCAGTCGTGGCGGTCGTCGCGCGCCGCGTTGTTGACGAGTACCCGCGCGGGACCGTGAGCCGTGGCCAGCGTGGAGAACGCGCGGGTGAGCGCGGCGAGATCGCGCAGATCGCACGGCTCGAACCGGACCCGCGCGCCGGCCGACGTCAGATCGGCAGCCAGCGCCTCGCCGCGTGCCGTATCGAAGTCGACGAACCCGACCCTGGCACCCTGGTCCGCAAAGGCCCGCACGATCTCGGCGCCAATGCCAGACGCCCCTCCGGTGACGATGACGGGCGTGTTCTTCAGGCTGGGGTAGATGGCAAATGACGGCATGTGTTTCTCCGGACGGGCCGCGGGCTGCGCGGCTGCGGGCGGCGTGGCGGCGCGCCGCCTTCTATCTCTTCCTCTCGGCCGGCAGCAGCGCGGTGAGCAGTCCGAGCGCCGGCAGGAATGCGCAGAGGTGATAGACGGTCGCGAGGCTGGTGACGTCGGCCAGCCTGCCGAGGCCCGCGGCCGCGAGGCCGCCGATCCCGAAGGCGAGACCGAAGAACAGACCGGCGACCAGCCCGACACGTCCGGGCCGCAGTTCCTGCGCGTAGACGAGAATCGCCGAGAACGCCGACGAAATGACGATCCCGATGATGAAGGCGAGGACGCCCGTCCAGTAGAGGTTGGCCCAGGGCAGCAGCAGCGTGAAGGGCAGCACGCCGAGGATCGACACCCAGATGACGGCCTTGCGTCCGATGCGATCGCCGATCGGCCCCCCGGCAAACGTCCCGACCGCCACCGCGGCCAGGAAGGCGAACAGGTGGATCTGCGCCACCCGCACCGACACGCCGAAGCGCTCCATCAGGAAGAACATGTAGAAGTTCGTGAGGCTGGCGATGTAGACCGACTTCGAGATCACCAGCGTCACCAGCACCGCCATGGCCAGGCGGACCTGTCCGGGCCTCAGCCGTGTCGCGGCCGTGGCGGGCGCGGCGGGTGCGGGGAGCGCGGCCAGGCGCGCCGCGGTCCGCCGATACCAGCCGCCCACGCGCCAGAGCAGCGCGATCCCCACCAGCGCGAGGACCGCAAACCACGCAATGCTCGTCTGGCCGAGTGGCAGCACGATGAAGGTGGCCGCGAGCGGCCCCAGGGCCGAACCGCCGTTGCCCCCGGTCTGGAACAGGGACTGGGCCAGGCCGTGCCGGCCGCCCGAGGCCAGGCGCGCGACGCGCGATGCCTCCGGGTGGAACACCGAGGATCCGACGCCCACGAGTGCCGCGGCCAGCACCAACAGGCCGTAGCTGCCGGCAAAGGCCAGCAGCAGTAGGCCGGTCAGGGTCGTTGCCATGCCGATGGCCAGGGCGTGCGGCCTCGGGTGCTTGTCGAGCACGAACCCGACGACCGGCTGCAGCAGCGAGGCCGTCATCTGGTTGGCCAGCGTGATCATGCCGATCTGCCAGAAGTCGAGCTGGAAGTCGTCCTTGAGAATCGGGTAGATCGCCGGCAGCAGGGCCTGCAGCAGGTCGTTGATGCCGTGCCCGGTGGCCACGGCGGCCAAGACGGTGAAGGTCGTGCGTGAGGCGGATGACGAGGGTGACACGGATGGACGGCCGTCGCGAGGGCCTCGGGACAGGATACCCGGGATACCTGCGCGCCGACAGGCCCCTGCTACAATCTCGCGCATCGAGGTGACGGTTGCGCAAGAAATGGTACAGCTTCTTCGTCGTCACTGACGGCCCCGCGCGGTCCGCCAGCGCGCCGGAGCCTGCCGTGGCGGCCAGGCGGGCCGAGGACGTGGCGCCGGCCGCACCGGTCGCGATCGCCGACGAGGCGGCCGTGAGCGGTGGCGCATCCATTGCCGACGTGTACGAGGCCGCGAGCATCGTGGCGCCCGCGCACGGGTACACGGTGCTCAAGGTTGCCGAGATGCTGCAGAGCGCACACATCCGCGCGCTGCCGCCCGACGTGAAGCGCAAGTCGGTGCTGGTGGCGCTGGATGCCGCGGGCGTCTCGATTGACGCGGTCGTGGCCGATGCCGTGGCGCGCGATCGGGCGCTCGACACCTATGAACACGTGCTCGAGCAGCACGTGGACACGCTGCGTGCGGCCAAGGCCGCCGAGAACGAGCAGATCGAAGCGGAATTGGCGCGGCTGACCGCAGAGCTGCGCGCGAAGGTCGACGGGAACAACCGGGACGTGAGCCGCGAGCAGGCTGAACTGCAGGCGTGGCGGGCGCGTAAACAGCACGAAGAATCGACGATTGCCGAGGTCGTGAGCCACTTCGTGTCGGAGAACCCGATCACGACGACGGCCGCGGCGGCCGAGGCCAAGGGGGAGACCCATGTTCGCTAGACTCAGCCGCCTGCTCCGTGCGTGGATGGGCTTCTTCATTTCGAAGGCCGAGGATCCCGAGGTGATGCTGCAGGATGCCATCGAGGAGATGCGCATCACCATGCCGAAGCTGAACTCGGTGCTCGTGGCGACCCGCGCGACGGTCATTCGCCTCGAGGAAGAACGCGACGCCCTGCAGCGCACCGAGCGCAATCTGACGGCTGCGATTCAGGCCGCGCTGCGCGATGGTTCGGCCGCGGCGCGCGCCGTGGCCGAGGAAGATGCCGTGCAGCTGCAGCAGCTGCGCGTGGACCTGGCGAGCACGCTCGAACAGTGGGCCTCGGCGCAGAAGGCGCACGAGAGCGCGCAGGTGTCGGTCGATTCGCTGAAGGCAAAGCTCAAGGACAAGATCGAGGCCAGCCAGCGCGCGCTCAAGGAGCGGGAGAAGGCCAAGGTCCTGCGCGTGGCAGCCGATGCGATTGCGGAGCTGCAGTCCTACGGGGTGGCGGCCACGGCCGACAAGTTCCTCGATCAGATCAAGCAGGAAGTGGCCGAGTCGAAGGCGGCCGTGGAGGTGGCGACCGGCCAGCTCGATACCGGCGCGATCGAACGCGAACGAACCGCGCGCAAGGTGAAAGCCGCGGCCGTGCTACACCAGTTCGAGGTGGAGATGGGCCTGGTGGCGCCGCCCTCGTCGACGACCGCTGCTTCGACCACGCCCACGGTCGGCGCGCGCGTCGGAGATCAGCAGGGATCGTAGGCGGCCCCCCGATTCATGGCGGCTCCGGATGACGACGTCTCGGCCGGGTCGATCCTGCGCGAACTGATCTTCAATCAGTACCAGGCGATCATTCTTGGCGGTACGACCCTGATGTCGCTCGTCGCGCTCAACCCGCTGCCGCTGCTGGTGTGGCTCGGATCGGAGCTCATGCTGCTGCCGGTGCTCGACTCGGGGCCGCTCCGTCGGCTCGTGGCGCGGCGCCGGCGCGCGGCGGCGAAGGCCCAGGCCGATGCGGCTCGTCAGCGCGTCGTCGCGGCATTGACGCAGGGCCACGCGCGCCGGTACCAGGCGCTGGCCGAGCGCTGCCGGAGCATCGAGGCGAACTATCAGAGCCTGACGGGCATCTCGCAGGTGTATCTCGCCGAGCAGCGCAGCAAGCTCGACCTAATCCTGCAGGGGGCGCTGCACCGGTTGACGGCGCTCCAGCGCTACGAGCGCCTGCCGGTGCACCGTCGCGTCGACGAGGTCGGGCAGGAGATCGCGCAGATCGCACGCGAGATCGCCCAGCCCGACGTGCCGGAACGCACCGCGGCCGCGTTGCGAAAGAACCTGGAGCTGAAGCAGCGGCTCCGTGCGTCGCTGGCGGAGGTGGACGCCACGGTGCGGACGCTCGAGACCGAGCTCGACTCGATGGCCTCGCTGCTCGAGGTCCTGCACCAGAACTCGATCTCGCTGCGCGATCCGCAGGCGATCGCGGAGGAACTCGACACGATCGTCAGGCAGTCGGAGGATTCCGAGCGCGTGGTGCGCGAGATGGAAGCGCTGCTGCGGGCCGATGGCGCGTCGTGGGCCACTGACGTCGCGCCCGTGGCCATGCCGGCCCGGTGGGACGCGGATGCCGCGGCAGGTGGCGGACCACGGAAGGTCAGGGACCGGTGAGCGATACGCTGCCACGCTTCGAGCACTACCCCGCGTGGGCCCGCGCGCTCGCGCACGGCATCCGGGCGCGGCTCGGCAATACGTTCGTCCTGCACGGCAATACGCACGATCTGCAACCGGCGCCGGTGGAGGGCCGTGTCCCGATCGCGACGGACTTCGTGCCGACGGCGTCGTTCCTGGCCGATTGGATCTTCGGTCGACGCGAAGTCGTGATCGAGTATCAACGCGCCAACGGTCCGATCTTTCACACGCGCGATGCGCACAGGGACCTGACGGAGGTGGCGGCCACGATCGACGCCGTCCATGGGACCGATCTGTCGCGGGCCCTGCCGCGCGATCCCATCGGGTTCTGCACGCTCCTCGACGCGTTTTTCAAGCACTTGGCCTATCGGCCGCAGCCGATCGGCGTGGCCGTGATCTTCCCGTACGCCGAGACGCTCGTGCCCGACTCGGCGCTCGAGTCGAGTGCCGAGGACCGCGCCGTGCGCGTGTTCATCCAGAAGTGGTCGACCGACCCCGTGCTGATCGCCGCGCACGTGACGATCGTCCTCGTGACCGAGAACCTGGCCGACATCAGCGCGCGGCTCGTGCGATCGCCACAGACGATCGAGATCGAGGTCGAGCGGCCGGACGTGGCCGGTCGGCAACGGTACCTCGAGGCGGTCCGTGATCCGGCGTGGTTCGCCGCGCGCGCCGATCTGTCGGCCGAGCGGCTGGCGGCCATGACGTCGGGCCTGACGCGCATCCAGCTGCGGCAGATCCTGGCGTCGGTCGACGAGCACGGGACGAGGCTCGATGCGAAGGCGCTGCGCGAACAGAAGAAGGGCGTGATCGAGGCGGAGTGCTTCGGCCTGCTCGAGTACGTCGAGGCGCCCTATTCGCTCGACATGGTCGCGGGGCACGAGGGCGTGAAGCTGCGCCTGCGTCGCGCGGCCGACGCGATTCTCGCGGGCCGTCTGCGGGGCGTGCCGATGGGCTATCTGATCGCCGGCCCTGTCGGATCGGCCAAGACGTTCCTCGTCACCTGCTTCGCCGGCGAGATCGGATTCCCGTGCGTGAAGTTTCTGAACTTCCGCTCGCAGTGGCAGGGCGTGACCGAGGGCAACCTCGAGAAGATCCTGAAGCTGCTGCACGCGATGTGGCCGGTCGGCGTGATCATCGACGAGGCTGACGCGTTCCTCGGCGACCGCAACCAGCAGGGCGACTCGGGCACGTCGAACCGCGTGTTCGCGCAGCTCGCGTCGTTCATGGGCAACACCGAGTATCGCGGCCGGATCGTCTGGTTCCTCATCACGAGCCGTCCGGACCTGCTGCCCGTGGACCTGAAGCGGCAGGGGCGTGCCGAGGAGCACCTCGCCCTGTTCTATCCGCAGACGATCGACGAGCACGACGAGCTGTTCCGCATCATGCTGCGCAAGGGGCAGGTCACCACGCCCGTGCAGTCGATTCGCGAGGTCACCGACGATCCGTCGGGACTGTCGGGGGCCGACATCGAGGCCATGCTCGCGCGCGCGATCCTGATGGCCGACAGCGTCGACGAGGCGGGACACCCGGTGCTGTCGGCCGAGGCGCTGCGCCGGAGCTTTGCGGATTTCATCCCGGCCACCAGCCCGCTCGAGCGCGAACTGCAGATCCTCGTGGCCGTGCAGGAGTGCACGTCGCGCGAGATCCTGCCCGAGGCGTACCGGGATCTCGATCGGTCCGCCGTCCTGACCCGCGTCAACGAACTACGTGCCCTGCTGCGGGATGTCTGACGTCCGTCCGTTTCACGGAGGTTGATTGTGTCGCGAAGCCCCCTGTTCGGTTCCCTGCGCCGTGCGTTCCGCCTGGCAGCCCTGTCGTCGCGCGGCGGCGGTCGAACGCCCCCGATCGACGAACTCATCGACATGGCGTACTCGCGTCGCCGTTTCCTCCGGCAGACGGCGGCTGTCGGCGCCGGCGTGGCGGCGACCTCGCTGGCGGGATGCGCGCGCGGCGAGGGCCCATCAGGACCCGCGGGTTCCACGTCGCCAGGGAGCCCCCCGCGCGTGGCGATCGTGGGCGGCGGCATGGCCGGACTCAACACGGCCTACAAGCTGAGCAAAGCGGGTCTGACCGCGACGATTTACGAGGGCGCGGATCGTACCGGCGGGCGCATGTTCACGGCCACCGATCTGCTCGGCGACCGGCTGACGACGGAACTGGGCGGCGAGTTCATCGACAGCACGCACGACGAGATGCTGGCGTTGATGGCCGAATTCGACCTCGAGCGGCTCGACACCCAGGGCGCGGGCTCGGAGAACCTGCGCGCCGAGACGTACTTCATTGATCGACGACACTACACACATGCCGAGGCGGCGCGGGCGTTCGTGCCGCTGGCCGAGAAGATTCTCGCCGACTACGACGAACTGGACGACGTGGTCGACTATCGGAACGCGGGCGGCGGGGTCGAGCTCGACCGGATGTCCATTGCCGCGTATCTCGATCGCATCGGCGCGCGTGGCTGGATGCGTGAGCTGCTCGAGGCGGCGTACGTCACCGAGTACGGTATGGACGCGGGCGATCAGTCGGCGCTGAACTTCGTGTTCCTCATCGGCACCGGCGATCTCGAGGACGCGACGGCGATGTCGCTGCTCGGCGACAGCGACGAGCGCTACAAGGTGCGCGGCGGCAACCAGCGCATCGTCGATGCGTTGGCGACGCGCGTGGAGTCGCAGATCCGGCGCCGGCACCGGCTCGAGGCCATTCGCAGCCGCGGCGAGGGTTTCACGCTCACGTTCCAGACCGATGGCGGCGTGATCGATCAGGACGCCGATATCGTCGTGCTCGCGATCCCCTTCACGCTGCTGCGCGAGGTGCGCATCGACGTGAACCTGCCGGACGTCAAGCGCCACGTGATTCAGGAGCTCGGCTACGGCGCCAACGCCAAAGTGCTCGTCGGGTTCAACAGCCGTCCCTGGGAGGCGCAGGGCTATAGCGGGGCCACCTACAGCGACGAAACGTTCCAGCTTGCGTGGGCCAACAGCTATCTGCAGCCGGGCAGCGCCGGCGGACTGACCTTGTATTCGGGGGGAACGCCCGCGATCGAGGCCGGGCAGGGCACCCCGGAAGAGGCGGCGACGCGCCTGCTGGCCGGCATCGAACGCGCGTACCCGGGGGCGCTGCGCGCGCGTAACGGCAAGGTCTCGCGATTCCACTGGCCGACGTTCCCGTGGACGAAGGCCAGTTACGCCTGCTACAAGGCCGGGCAGTGGACGACGCTGGCCGGAAGCGAGAGTGTGCCTGTCGGCAACCTGTTCTTCGCGGGCGAGCATTGCAGCTACGATTTCCAGGGCTTCATGAACGGCGCGGCGCAGTCCGGCGCCGACACGGCCGTGGCCGTGCTGGCACAGATCAGTGGCAGCCGCCTGCCGGCGGCCGCACGGCGCTATTCGCGCCGGCAACTGGCTCGACTGGCCTAGGCGCCTGAGGACGAGGGGGGAGAGGCATGGCGAATGGATCGGGTGGCGGCGGCGTCCGCTTGACGGGACCGGGCAAGTTCCTGCTGTTTCTCGTGGGGCTCGCGGTATTGGCGTTCGCGGCGTGGACCTACCGCGACTCGCTGCCGTTCGGGCGGACGACCACTTCGACGTCGAACTCAACGTCGACCAGCGGCGCGCCAGCCGGGCCGTCGACCACGACGGCCGCAGGCGGGCAGCAGGCGGGCGTGCTGGCGCGGGTGCGACAGAGTGGCGTGTTGCGGGTCGGCATGGAACCCGACGCCCCGCCGCTGCACTTCATCAACGCGCGCAAGCAGGAAGACGGCTTCGACTTCCGGCTCGCGGGTGTGGTGGCCGAAGGGCTCGGCGCGCAGCGGATTCAGGTGGTCGAGGCCGACTACGAAGATCTCCCGGATCTGCTGCGTCGCGGCGACATCGACGTCATCATGGCCGGCTACGTGCCTGATTCGTCGATCGCGGATGTCGTCTGGTCGAACGGCTACCTGGACTTCGGCCTGGCGATGATCGTCCACGAGGGCATGACGTCGACGTTCCGATCCGTCCGCGACCTGACGGGCAAGCGGATTGCCATCTACGATGATCCCGCTGCCGATCGCTGGGTCCGCGAGAACATCCCGAACGCGCGCATCAGCAGGTTCTCGGGCGACGACGGCTGGTTCGAGGCCGTGGAGCGCAACGATGCCGACGCGTTGATCTACGACTATCCGTTCGCCGCCGAGGAGATCAAAGCGCACCCGCGCACGACCATCGTGCAGTACAACCTGAATCAGTCGAGGTACGCCGTCGGGATTCCGGCCGGCAACTACGACCTGGTGTACGAGGTGAACCAGGCCATCGACCGGTTCCGCGCGACGCCGCAGTACACCGAGTTGATGCGCGAGTACCTGTCGAGCGAATCGGACGTGTTCACGCGGCCGATCGCCGGCCGTCGGACATACACGGTCAAGGCCGGCGACACCCTGAGCCGGATCGCGGGCACCGAACTGAACGATCAGAACCGCTGGCGCGAAATCTGGGATCTCAATCGCGACCGCGTCGCCAACGAGAACCTGATCTATCCGCGGCTGGTGTTGCTGATGCCGTGACGCGATCGTCGGAGCCCTGGGGCTTCAGCCCCAGGGGGCGTCGGGTCTCCCCGGGTCTGAAGACCCGGGGCTCCGGATTGTCCCGTCATCCGCCCCTCGTATGCATCTCGAGGTGGGCGTCGCGCTTGAGGGCGGTGATCGGGATGTAGACGCCGCGGTCGTCAACGCGCAGGCGCTCCTCGGCGCCGCGATCCGCGCGGCCCTGCCAGACGGCGTCGATCATCTTCCGCAGGGTGGCCGTCGACGCCCCGGCCCGCAGCGGACGACGCAGGTCGAGACCGTGCCTGGCGTACAGGCAGAGCAGCAGCACGCCGTCGGCCGTCAGGCGCGCGCGGTCGCAACTCG
Organism: Acidobacteria bacterium SCN 69-37; assembly: GCA_001724025.1. Classification (GTDB taxonomy): domain Bacteria; phylum Acidobacteriota; class Vicinamibacteria; order Vicinamibacterales; family SCN-69-37; genus SCN-69-37. The sequence goes on from MEDJ01000011.1 coordinate 39,119, forward strand.
AGCAGAAGGGCTGCGTTGTCGACGCGATGATGCCGAAGACCTGGCCGTCGGGCAACTGGAAGCGTTCGGCGGGCGCCGACGAATCGGGATCGCCGAGCGGCGTGACCGGCCCGTAGTGCGCGGTGACCGTTTCCAGAATCTCCGCACGTGAGACCACGGCGTCCGGCCGCCAACCGATCGCACCGCCGACGTCCATGTACTCGATGAACCGGATTTCGGCGTTCTCGTCGCGCGCGAAAGCGAGCAGGTCCAGGATCTCGTCGTCGTTGTCGCCGCGGCTGACGACGGTGTCGATTTTGAGCGCCGTGAAGCCGGCGCGCCGGGCCGCGCGGATGCCCGCCAGGACGCGCGGCAGGGCATCAAGGCGTGCGAGCCGCGCGAAACGATCGCCCCGCAGCGTGTCGAGGCTGACCGTCACACGCTGCAGGCCCGCCGCGCGCAGATCCGCTGCCGCTTCGGCCAGCAGCACGCCGTTCGTCGTCATGGCCAGGTCGGTCAGCCACGGGCGACTGGCCAGTTGGACGATGAGGTGGGGCAGTTGCGGACGCAGCAGCGGCTCGCCGCCCGTCAGCCGGACGCGCGCCAGGCCGAGCGACGCGCCGATGTCGGCCAGCGTGACCATCTCGTCGAAGCCCAGCAGATCCTCGCGTGGCAGCCAGGCGTAGGCGTCCTGCGGCATGCAGTAGTGACAGCGGAGGTTGCACCTGTCGGTCACCGAAATCCGCAGCGTGCGCAGCGGACGACCGAACGTGTCGAGGACGGGCACGGATAGAGGCTACACGGCTGCACGGCGGCGCGGCTACAGGCGGCGCGGCGGCCGGCGGGCTGATAGAGGGCCCCACCGCCCGTAGCCCGCGGCCAGCCGCCTTCTCTTCTATAATCGTTCGGATGCTCCGCCCGTACCGAGGCCGCCTGCCGGTGGTCGATCCGTCCGCGTTCGTCGATGACAGTGCCCAGGTCATCGGTGACGTGACCATCGGCGCCGAGAGCAGCGTCTGGATGCACGTCGTCATCCGGGGCGACGTGAACGTCATCCGGATCGGGGCCCGCACGAACCTCCAGGACGGCACGATCGTGCACGTCATGCACGACACGCGCGCCACGACGATTGGCGACGACGTGACGATCGGGCACGGCGCGGTGATTCACGGGTGCACGATTCGCGACCGCGTGCTCATCGGCATGGGGACGATCGTGCTCAACGGCGCGGTGATCGGTGAGGATTCGATCGTCGCGGCCGGAACACTCGTCACCGAAGGCACCGTCATTCCGCCGCGATCGATGGTGATGGGCCGGCCCGGGACCGTCCGGCGGCCGCTGTCCGACGAGGACGTGACGTCCATCCTCGGATATGCCCGCAATTACGTGGGCTATCGGCTCGATTACATGGTGCGCGGTTAGGCCGGTGTCGACCGGTTCCGTGCAGACGCTTCGATGACTTCCACCCAGCCCGCGCGCGGTACGCGCGACTTCCTGCCCGACACGCTGCGCCGGCGTCACTACGTGATGGACGTGGTGCGCGACGTGTACCGGCGCTACGGCTTCGAGCCGCTCGAGACCCCGGCGTTCGAGAACATCGCGACGCTGATGGGCAAGTACGGCGACGAAGGCAACCAGCTGATCTTCAAGATTCTGCGTCGCGGCGAGCACGAGGCCAGCGGCCAGGCCGACCTGGCGCTGCGCTACGACCTGACCGTGCCGCTCGCGCGCGTCGTCGCGCAGTACCAGGCCGAGTTGCCGCGCTTCTTCAAGCGGTACCAGATCCAGCCGGTGTGGCGCGCGGATCGTCCGGCGCGCGGCCGGTTCCGTGAGTTCTATCAATGCGACATCGACGCGGTCGGCTCGACGTCGCTCGTGGTCGAGGCCGATCTGCTCGCGGCGGCGAGCGACGTGCTGACGCGGCTCGGGTTCACCGACTTCGTGATCCGCCTCAACCATCGACATGCGCTGACCGCGATGCTCGCGTGCGTCGGGATCCCCGCCGCGCTGCACGGTGAAGCACTCGTCGCGCTCGACAAGCTCGACAAGATTGGCGTCGACGGCGTGGCCGCCGAACTCCGGACACGCGGCGTGAGCGACGTGGCGGCGTCGGCGTGCCTGGCGTTCCTGGCCGGGAGCACGGCCCCGGGCGTCACGGTCGACGACGTGATCGGACGCCTGCGGACGCTGGTGGCCTCGGACGAGACGGGGACCGCGGCCGTGGCCGATCTCCAGACGATTGTGGACTTGTCGGCCGGCACGCGGGCCGGCGCGCATATCCGCATCGATCCGAGCCTGGCGCGCGGCCTGTCGTACTACACCGGCGCCATCATGGAAGTGGCCGTGCCGGATCTGGCAGGCAGCCTCGGCGGTGGCGGCCGGTACGACAACCTGATCGGCATGTTCCTCGGGCGCGACATCCCGGCCTGCGGGTTTTCGCTCGGGCTCGAACGCATCATCGTGGTGATGACGGAACGCGACATGTTTCCGGCGTCGGTGGCGTCTGGCGCGGCGGACGTGATGGTCACGTTCCTCGATGATGGCTGTCGCGCGTCGGCGCTGGCCCTGGCGGCCGACCTGCGCCAGGCGGGCCTGGCGATCGAGATCTACCCGGAGACCAGTCGCAAGTTCGACAAGCCGCTGAAGTATGCGGCCAGCCGCCAGGTCCCGCTCCTGGCCATCGTCGGGCCCGACGAACTGGCGCGGGGCGAGGTGGCCGTGAAGAATCTGACGACGCGCGCGCAGGAGAGCGTGGCGCGTGATCGTGTGGTGGCCGTGATCGGCGCGGCGTTGGCCGCCGCCCGTGTCACGCAATCGTAGGGGCGAGGCATGCCTCGCCCGTGTGACCGTAGGGGGCCGACGGCTGTGTCGACCCACAGAAGGAGACTTTCGTGAACCCGTACCGCACGCACGCCTGCAACGTGTTGCGTCCAGAACATCTCGAGCAGACGGTCCGCCTGGCGGGCTGGGTCCATCGCAAGCGGGATCACGGCAATCTGCTGTTCATCGACCTGCGCGATCACTTCGGCATCACGCAGTGCGTGGTGACGCCCGGATCGGAGGCGTTCCGGATCGCCGAGGGACTTCGCAACGAGAGCGTCATCTCGGTGGCCGGCAAGGTCGTGGCGCGCACGGACGAGAACATCAATCCGGTGCTGCCCACTGGCCAGATCGAAGTCGACGTCACGTCCATCGACGTGCTGTCGGCTGCCGAGACGCTGCCGTTCCAGGTCTCGGGGACGCAGGAGATTCCCGAGGAGCAGCGGCTGCGCTATCGGTTTCTCGATCTGCGCCGTGAGCGCATCCACGGCAACATCGTCCTGCGGTCGCAGATCATCGCGAGCATCAGGCGGCGCATGCAGGAGCAGGGCTTCCTCGAGTTCCAGACGCCGATCCTGACGTCGAGTTCCCCCGAAGGTGCGCGCGACTTCCTCGTCCCGAGCCGCCTGCACCCGGGCAAGTTCTACGCGCTGCCGCAGGCGCCGCAGCAGTTCAAGCAGTTGTTGATGGTGTCGGGCTTCGATCGCTACTTCCAGATCGCGCCGTGCTTCCGCGACGAGGACGCCCGCGCGGATCGATCGCCCGGCGAGTTCTATCAGCTCGACGTCGAGCTGTCGTTCGTGACGCAGGACGACGTCTTCTCGGCCATCGAGCCGGTGCTGGCCGGCGTGTTCCGCGAGTTTTCGGACTGGACCGTATCGGACGTGCCGTTCCCGCGCATCCGCTACGAGGATGCGATGGTCATGTACGGCAGCGACAAGCCGGACCTGCGCAACCCGATCAAGGCGGCCGACGTCACCGATCTGTTCCACGGATCGGGCTTCGCGGTCTTTGCGCAGGTCGTGGCCGAGGGCGGCGTGGTGCGCGCGATTCCCGCGCCGGGCGCGGCCGACAAGGCGCGCAGCTTCTTCGACAAGACCGTGGCGCTGGCCGGTACACTCGGCCTCGGTGGCCTCGCCTACATCGTCAATGGCGATGCGCCGAAGGGACCGCTCGCGAAGTATCTGCCGGACGACGTGCGGCAGACGCTGTTCGAGCGCGCGGGGGTGAAGCAGGGGGATGCGGTGTTCTTCGTCGCGGGGCCGGCGAAGACCGTGGCGAAGCCGATCGACGGCCTGCGCACGCACCTCGGCCGCGAGCTCGAGCTCATCGAGCCGAACGCGTATCGCTTCTGTTGGATTACCGACTTCCCGTTCTACGAGCTCGACGAGGAAACGGGGCAGGTGGCGTTCAGTCACAACCCGTTCTCGATGCCGCAGGGCGGACTGGACGCGCTCAACACGCAAGATCCGCTGACGATCAAGGCCTTCCAGTACGACATCGTCTGCAACGGCGTGGAGCTGTCGTCGGGTGCGATCCGGAACCACCTGCCGGATCTCATGCTGCGCGCGTTCGAGATTGCCGGGTACGGCGCCGACGAAGTCGAGCGGCGGTTCGGTGGCATGCTCGCCGCCTTCCGCTACGGGGCGCCACCGCACGGCGGCCTCGCGCCGGGCATCGATCGCATCGTCATGCTGCTGGCGCAGGAGCCGAATCTGCGCGAGGTCATCGCGTTCCCGATGACGCAGAACGCGGAGGACCTGCTCATGCGCGCGCCGTCGACCGTCAGCGACAAGCAGTTGCGCGAACTGAGCATTCGGGCGGTGGTCAAGTAGGGGCGACGCATGCGTCGCCCTGGCGGCAGGCCGCGCGGCGGCGGGCTGCGCGGGCCCGCGGAACAGTGACAGCCCGAAGTCGAGCGCGTAGCGCGGCCTGCTCCGCCGTAGGCTTGGCGGAGGCGCGAGTGCTGAGGGCCCGGCGTCAGTGCTGGCCCGAGGGCGCGGGGGTAGAGCCCCATGGCACGAAGTAGAAGTTGACTCCTGCATGTCTCACCGTCTCGGCATCGATCTCGGCGGTACCAAGATTGCGGCAGTGGTCCTCGACCGCGATGGCCGCGTCGCCTGGCAGACACGCGTGTCCACGCCGCGTCACGACTACGTCGCGACGATCGAGGCGCTGGCCAACGTCGTCGGCGCGGCAGAGGCGGCCGTGGACGACCGCTGCACCGTGGGGCTCGGCATGCCCGGCGCCATCTCGCCGGCGACGGGACTCGTCAAGAACGCCAACTCGACCTGGCTGAACGGACGCCCGTTCCAGCGGGATCTCGAAGCGCGGCTCGGGCGCGCGGTGCGCTGCGCGAACGACGCGAACTGTCTGGCGAGATCCGAAGCGGCCGACGGCAACGCAGCTGGCGCTTCCGTCGTGTTCGGCGTCATCGTCGGTACCGGCACGGGCGGTGGCCTCGTGGTCAACAGGCAGGTGATCACCGGAGCCAATGCCATTGCGGGGGAGTGGGGACACAACGCGTTGCCGTGGCCGTCGCCGGACGAAGTGCCGGGCCCGGCGTGCTACTGCGGACGCGCGGGATGCCTCGAGACGTGGTTGTCAGGTCCCGGACTGGCAGCCGATTTCGCGCGACGCACAGGCGAGTCCGTTCGGGCCGAGGCAATCGTGACGCGCGCGGCGGCTGGAGAGGCCGACGCACGCCGGGCGCTCGAGGCGTGGACCGGACGCCTCGCGCGCGGGCTGGCCAGCGTCATCAACCTGCTCGATCCCGACGTCATCGTCATGGGCGGCGGGCTGTCGGAGATCGCGTCGCTATATGACGAGGTGCCGCGGCTGTGGCGCGAGTGGGTTTTCTCGGATCGCATCGATACCCGCCTGGTGCCGGCGATGTACGGCGCCGCCAGCGGCGTCCGCGGGGCGGCGTGGTTGTGGGAATAGACGGATGTGAACCGAGGAGGCCACGGGCTCGCGGGAGCGACTGGGTGATCGCTGCCGGATTGACCGTGGAGGACGGAGAGGGCATGAGGCACTGCGGGCCGCGGCAGAGGGGCTCGATCGGATGATCCGGGCGAGACGCGGCGCGGGACGCGTGCTGGATTGACCATGGAGGACACGGAGAGCATGGAGCGCTGCAGGCCACGGCGATCCGATGGCCGGCAGATACGGGGCCGGTAGGCGCGCGCCGGACCAACCATGGAGGACAAGGGGGACATGGGGCATTGCGAGGACCTGGCGCTGTTCGATGGGATGCCCCCCGAGAGTGGCCTATGGCTCTCTCGGGGGTGATCGTCAGACGATTCTGGCCCTGCCCGGTCCTGCCCTGCTGGCCGGTCCTCACCGTCAGGAACTGCCGGTCCTGAGAACTCCAGACCGTGATGGTCCTGCTGCGCGGTCTTCGCGTCAGGGTCAGCGGGTCCTGAGAGATCCAGCCTGATCGACCTCCATGTCCTCCATCCCTCCACGGTGTGAATTTCCCCGGCACCGGCTTCAGTAGCCGGATCCTGCTGCCCCGTGCTAATGTCCTTTCAGCGAATGCCTGCCTCGACGATGCGTCGCATCGCGATGCCGGAAGACGGCATCGAGACCCTGTTCGGATCCCTCGACGACAACCTGCGCGCGCTCGAGTCGGCCCTCGGTGTGCGTCTGCGGACGAGCGGCAACAACGTTGTCGTGGTCGAGGGCGACACGGAGGACGTCGCGCGCGCCGAGCAGGTCTTCGGCCAGCTCGGCGACGTGCTGCGCGACGGTTATCGATTCACCCGTGGTGACGTGAAGATGGCGGCCCAACTCGTGGCCGACGACCCAGGGGTGGCGCTGGCCGACTATTTCCTGCGGGGCACCTCGCGCACAGTGGGACGACGGCAGGTCTCGCCCAAGACGCCGACGCAGCGCCGGTATCTCGACGCGATCGATCGCGCCGACATCGTCTTCGGCGTGGGCCCGGCCGGCACGGGCAAGACCTATCTGGCGATGGCGCAGGCCGTCAGCGCGCTGCTGGCCAAGCGCGTCTCGCGCATCGTCCTTGCCCGCCCGGCTGTCGAAGCGGGGGAGAAGCTCGGGTTCCTGCCCGGCGATCTGCAGGAGAAGGTGAATCCCTACCTGCGGCCGCTGTATGACGCCCTCCACGACATGCTCGAGCCGGATCGGGTCGAGCGACTCCTCGAGCGTGGCGTGATCGAAGTGGCTCCGCTCGCCTTCATGCGCGGCCGGACACTCAACGAGGCGTTCGTCATCCTCGACGAGGCGCAGAACACCACCTCCGAGCAGATGAAGATGTTCCTGACCCGTCTCGGCTACGGATCGAAGGCCGTGGTCACCGGCGACGTCACGCAGATCGACCTGCCCACCGGCCGGGTGTCGGGCCTTGTCGAGGCCCTGAAGGTCGTCGCCTCGATCGAGGCGGTCGTGACCGTGCACTTCGACGAACGCGATGTCGTGCGTCATCCTCTCGTCCAGCAGATCGTGAAGGCGTACGAGCGGTTCGAGTCGCCGTCGCCAGCCTCATGAGTACCGCACGCCGGTCCCCGGCGCGATTGATCGTGACCGTTTCCGGCCGGCGCGTCCCGCCGGCTGCGCGTGGGCTCGCCACCTGGCTGGCGGACGCCGCTCCACGGTCGGCTCGCGGCACGGTCGACATTGCCTTGATCGGGGACGCAGCCATGCGGCGGCTGAACCGCACGTATCGCCGCGTGGACAAGGCCACGGACGTGTTGTCGTTTCCCGCCGACGACGGTCCGGCGCCCGGGCGCATCGCCGACGCACCGCTCGGCGACATTGCCATCGCGCTCGGCGTGGCAGCGCGCCAGGCGAACACCGCCGGACACGCGCTGCGCACCGAACTGCGCGTGCTCGCGCTGCACGGCCTGCTGCACCTGCTCGGCTACGACCACGAGCAGGACAACGGGTTGATGCGTCGTGTCGAAGAACGCCTGCGTCGTCGCGTGGGGCTGCCGTCGGGGCTGATCGCGCGGGCGCCCGCGGCTGACCGCTCATGATGTCGATTGTCATCGTGCTGGCGGCGGGTGCGTTGCTGGTCCTGGCCCTGCTCGAGACCGCGTTCGATCTGCTGATGCGCCTGCCGCAGCGTCTCGAGGCCGAGCGCGAGACCGAGAGCGAGGCGCTCGAGGCCTACCTCGAGGATCCAATCCGCTTCTTCGTCCCGGCGCGATTGCTGCACGGGATCCTGCTCGTCCTGCTGGTCGCGCTGCTGGTCAGCGTGATCGGCCCCGGATTCCCCGGCTGGTTGATCGGCATCGGGATCGGCATCGTGTTGGCCGTGGCGCTGGGACAGGTGCTGCCCGCGTTCGTCGTGCGTCGATCGCCCGAGCGGTTCCTTGAGCTGCTGCTGCCGGCGTTCACGGCCGTGGCTGCGGTGTTCGGGCCGTTCACGGCGCTCGTCATCGGCTGGACCGGCGCGGCCGAGGCCCGGCGGCACCATCACGGAACGAACGACACGGGCCGGATGGCCATCGAAGGCCACGGCGCGACCGAGACGCCCTCGACCGAAGAAGGCGACGAGAACCGGCTGCTGCGCGCCGTCGTGAATTTCGGCGAAACGCTCGTGCGCGAGGTGATGACGCCGCGGCCGGACATCGTCGCGATCCGCGCGGACGCCACGATCGACGATCTTCGCCAGCTCGTTCGCGAACAGGAGTACTCGCGCCTGCCCGTGTACAGCGACAACCTCGACAACATCGTCGGGCTCATCGTGGTGAAGGACCTGATTCAGATGACGTCCGAGCCCGACGGCACGCGGCCCGTCAGTGTCCTGATGCGGTCGCCCGCGTTCGTGCCCGAGACCAAGCGCGTCGTCGATCTGCTGCGCGAGTTCCAGCAGGGCCGGATGCAGCTGGCGCTGGTCGTCGACGAGTACGGCGGCACGGCGGGCCTGGTGACGGTCGAAGACGTCGTGGAGGAACTCGTCGGCGAGATCCACGACGAGTACGACAGCGAGGTCGAGCCGGTCGTGAGGGAGGACGACGATACGTTCGTGTTCAGCGCGAAGGTGGGGATCGGTGAAGTGACCGATCGGCTCGGGCTCGAAATCGAGGACGGCGCCTTCGAGACCGTGGGCGGCTTCGTGCTCTCGCGCGTGGGCCGCGTGCCGGCCGTGGGCGAGCGGTTCGAGTTCGAGGGGCTCGACGTGGAGATCCTCGAAGCCGAGCGGCGCCGCATCCACAAGGTGCGCCTGCACCGGCGGCCGTCGGCCGACGCGTCCGAGGTGATCGCATGAAGGCCGGGTTCGTCTCGCTCGTCGGCCGCCCCAACGCGGGCAAGTCGACGTTGCTCAATCGTTTTGCCGGCCAGAAGCTGGCCATCGTCTCGGACAAGCCGCAGACGACGCGCCATCGCATCGTCGGCGTGCGACACAGCGCGGCCGGTCAGATCGTGTTCATCGACACGCCGGGCATCCACAAACCCATGCACCGGATGAACCGTCGCATGGTCGAGACCGCAACGGAGACGCTGCGGGAAGTCGACGTGGTGGTCCTGGTGCTCGACGTGACGACCAGGCCCGGCCTGGGCGATCGGTTTGTCCTCGACCTGGTGAAGCGGGCGGGGATGACGGCGGTGCTCGCGCTCAACAAGATCGATCGGATCCGCAAGAACGACCTGCTGCCGATCATCGAGCGCTATGCCCGCGCCCACACGTTCGCGGCCATCGTCCCCGTATCGGCCGAGCAGGGGGATGGGGTCGAACAGCTCGAGGCCGAGATCCTGGCGGCGCTGCCCGAGGGCGATCCGCTGTTCCCGGACGACTACCTGACCGATCAGACCGAGCGCACGCTGGCGGCCGAGCTGATCCGCGAGAAGGTCCTGCACCACACGCGTGACGAGCTGCCATACACGACCGGCGTGGTCATCGAACAGTTCGAGGAGCCGGATCGCGAGGGCGGGCTCACGAAGATCCACGCGTCGATCCTCGTGGAAGGCGAATCGCAGAAGCCGATTGTCGTCGGCAAGGGCGGCGCGATGATCAAGCGCATCGGCACCGAGGCGCGCCACGATCTCGAAGAGATGCTCGGCGGCAAGGTCTTCCTCGACCTGCACGTCAAAGTACGTGAAGACTGGCGCGACAACGAGCGGATCCTCGACGAGATGGGATTGAGACGCGGACGGTAGGCGGGAAGGCGACGCGGCGACGAAGTCGCCCGTCGGTTCACTGACGACGTCTGACGGTGACCGTCGCCGGCGTTGCTCCCACGTTTTCGAACCAGGTCAGACCTTCGGCCACGAGGTCGATCTTCAGCTGACAGGGACTGTCCACCGGGACGGGCACCGTCAGCGTCAGCGGCAGTTCGTCACCCGGCTCGACCGGGACAGGCAGTGTGTGTCTGGAATGGTCGAGGTCGAGGAGGATGCCGTTGGCGTCGTAGAGATGCGTGCCCACGCGCACGACACCAAAGATCTCGGTGTTCTCGTGCAGCCATCTCGCCCTCGCCCGTGTTCGTGAGCGTCAGGTCGAGGACGAGGTCCTCGCCTGGGGCCAGGCCGTCGAGCAGACGGCCGAGATTCTCGAGCATCTCCGGTGTTTCGTGGAGGAACGACCACGGCTTGCTCATCAGCGGCGTCGTATCCGGAACCCGCCGATAGTATTCCTCAGCGGTCTCGATCAACTGCTCGACCGTGTATCGCTGAATGAGATCGGACGGGACAATCCGCGGGCTCGGCGCTGCGTCTTGCGTCTCCGTGGACGGAGCCGTGGCCGTCGGCGTGGTGGCTGGCTGCTCGAGGGCGCGTGTGGTGGCCCGTTCCCGGTACTCCGCTGAGTCCAGGAGGCTTCCGATCAGGTCGGTCAGCGGGAGGCCGTCGCGCACGCGTCCGACGTAGTGCCGGAGACCATCCGGATCCGGTTCGCGCCCGAGAATGAGGCGGTAGGCATGGTGCACATCCGGCTCGATGGCGTGCACATCGATCGGCACCGATGTACGCGGGGGGGGGCTGTCTCTTTGCGTCGGCTCCAGAACATCGATTTCGCGCCTTGTCGTAACTGACTTCGCGACGGCTCCCCAGACAGATGCTGGTGTCAGGCGCCACCACCATAGCGTACACGCTGTATTCGCGCCGGAGTGCCGGAGACAGGCCACGAGGCCACGAGGCTACAAGGCTACGGCCACGTGTGGCGTTCAGCGCTGCGGACTTGCTGCCCGGGGTTCGCAGCCTCGTCGTCTTGTCGCCTGCAGCCCTGAAGCCTTGTGGCCCGCCGCCTGCCGCGTCGCCGCCTCGTCGCCATCCGTTGTCGCGTCGTCGCCGACCGCCCGTGCTACAAATAATGCGCGATGTCGGCGCCGCGCAGAATCGATGTGAGTCTCGAGTCGGTCCGCCGGCTGTTGCGGGTGGGCGCCACGCCCAACCTGATCAACCTGCTCCAGAAGCAGCACCCGGCCGACCTGGCGCAGATCTTCGCGGAACTCCCCGAGAAGGAACGCCACGCCGCGTTCAATACTCTCGTCGAGCGCAACGGCCGGCTGGCCATGGAGGCCCTGAGTGAACTCGGGCCCGAGCAGGGCGCGGAGTTGCTCTCGCAGCGCTCGGCCGAGGAGATTGCCCGGCTCAGCCAGGACATCGCCTCCGACGACGCCGCGGCCCTGATCGAGGAACTGTCCGATGATTTGCGGATTGCCGTCCTCGACCTGATCCACCCGCGGCCGGGCGGCGGTGTCAGCGAACTGCTCGAGTACGACGAACGTACGGCGGGTCGCCTGATGAACCCGCACGTCTTCGCGCTGCCCGAGGACGTGACCGTGGCCGAGGCCATCGTCGGGCTCCAGAATGCTCGCGACGTCGAGATGGTTTTCTATCTCTACGTCGTCGACGAGCGCCGGCACCTGGTCGGCGTGGTCTCGCTGCGGCGCCTGCTGCTGGTCTCGCCCGACACGCCGCTCAAGCGCATCATGACGACCGACGTCTACAGCGCGCGCGTGGACCTCGATCAGGAAGAAGTCGCGCGCCAGGTCGCGTCGTACAACCTGCTGGCCATCCCGGTCGTCGACGCCGAGAACAAGCTCGTCGGCGTCATCACGGTCGACGACGTCATCGACGTCATCAAGGACGAGGCGACCGAGGACGTCTATCGCCTGGCCGGCGTGTCGGTCGACGACGGCGTCCTGACGCCGCCGGCCGATTCGCTGCGGCGACGGCTGCCGTGGCTGATGCTCAACCTGGTGACGGCGTTCGCGGCCGCGTCGGTCGTCGGCCTGTTCACCGACACCATCGAGCAGATCGTCATCCTGGCGGCTTTCATGCCGGTCGTGGCCGGCATGGGCGGCAACGCGGGTACGCAGACGCTGGCCGTGGTCGTCCGCGGGATCGCGCTCGGCGAGCTGACGTGGGGCAATGCCCGGCAGGCGCTGGTGAAGGAGGTGCTGGTCGGTGTCGGCAACGGCCTGGCGCTCGGCCTGGTGGGCGCGATTGGCGCCTGGCTGGTCACCTGGGGCAACTGGCCGCTCGGGTTCATCCTGATGGCCGCCATGATCACCAACACCTTCGTGGCGGCCGTGGCGGGGACCCTGATCCCGCTCGGGCTGCGCGCGATCAAGGTCGATCCGGCGCTGGCGTCGTCGGTGTTCATCACGACGCTGACCGACCTGTTCGGCTTCCTGTCGTTCCTCGGACTGGCCACGATCTTCCGTCGATACCTCGAGTTGGGCTGACTGCGGGTATCATAGGCAAGATATACGCCAGCCCGGCGGTATCGGAGGGGCGCAGATTTTTCTGCGGGCCTGCCGACGGATGGCGGCCGACACATGCCGCTCTACTGCTCGGAGGCGCTCGTGCTGCGTACGTATCGGTACGGGGAGGCCGATCGCATCGTCGTGTTCCTGACGCAGGATCGCGGCAAGAAGCGCGGGGTGGCGAAGCACGCGAGCCGGTCGCGGCGGCGGTTCGGGGCGGCGCTGGAACCGCTGACCTGCGGGCGCGCGACGTTCATGGAGCGGGAAGGACGCGACCTCGTGCGGCTCGATCGCGTGGAGCCGACCGACATGCCGCTCAGGACCGCGGCCGGGCGCGACCTGGGCGAGGCAGCGCAGGTGCTCGGGCACGTGTCGTACTTCGCGGAACTGCTCGATGAGTGGGCGCCGGTCGATGCGCCCAATGAGCGGTTGTTCCGGCTGGGAGCGGCGGTGAGTGCCGCCCTGTCGCGGCCCGGTGGATCGATCGAGGCCCTGGCCCGGTACTTCGAGTACTGGCTGCTGCGGCTCGAGGGGGTGTACCCGGCCATCGACAGGTGTCCGCGGTGCGAGAGGCGGCTCGAGGGGCCGGTGCGGTTTGCCCCGACCGACCGGGCGTACGTCTGCCGGACGTGCGACGGGCAGGGCCCGATGGTGTCGACCGCGGCGCTGGCCTTTCTCCGGGGGATGGGCACGCGGCCGCCGGCCGACGTGGCCGATCGGGGGATCGACGTCGCGGCGGGACGCGATCTGGAACGGGTCCATCACCAGTTGATCGGGATGCACCTCGAAAAGACGCTGCGATCGTCGCGGGTCGTCAAGGAGCTTGGAACATATTCGTGACTTTTCAGGACCTCATCTCCAAACTCTCCGACTACTGGGCCGCCCAGGGCTGCCTGATTCAGCAACCGCTCGACGTCGAGATGGGCGCCGGCACGATGCACCCCGAGACGTTCCTGCGTGTGCTCGGCCAGCAGCCCTGGAACGTGGCCTACGTGCAGCCGTCGCGACGCCCCGTCGACGGGCGGTTCGGCCAGAATCCCAATCGGCTCTTCAAGCACCATCAGTTCCAGGTGATCCTGAAGCCCGCACCCGACGACGTGCAGGATCTCTACCTGCAGAGTCTCGAGGCGTGCGGCATCGACCTGCGCGCGCACGACGTGCGCTTCGAGGAGGACAACTGGGAATCGCCCACGCTCGGGGCGTGGGGGATTGGCTGGCAGGTGCTCTACGACGGGCTCGAGATCACGCAGTTCACGTATTTCCAGCAGGCCGGCGGCCAGGACCTGCTGCCGATTGCCGTTGAACTGACCTACGGCCTGGAGCGGTTCGCGATGGCGCTGCAGGGGGTCGACAACGTCTACGACCTGCAGTGGGCGCCGGGCGTGCCCTATCGTGAGGTGCGGCTGCGCGACGAGATCGAGCAGTCGAAATACGCGTTCGGCCAGGTGGCGCTGCCCGACGGCGAGTTCGCGGCGTTCCATCGCGACCTGTTCACGCGCCACTACGACTTCGCGAAGGCGCTCATCGCGTCGGGGCTCGTGCTGCCGGCGCTCGACCAGTGCCTGAAGTGTTCGCACCTGTTCAACCTGCTCGATTCGAGCGGCAGCATCGGCGTGACCGAACGGACGGCCTACATCCTGCGCGTACGGCAGCTTGCCGTGGCGATTGCGAAAGCCTGGACGGAGTCCGGGGGGGGCGTGATGGAGGACGCCGTGCATGGATCGTGAGTTGCTGCTGGAAATCGGCGTCGAGGAGATGCCGGCGTCGTGGCTGCCCGGCCTGACGACGGAACTGGCGTCGCGGGTGGACGCGCGGCTGACCGAGATCGGGCTGCCCATCAAGACCGCGGTCGAGTCGCACTCGACCCCGCGCCGGCTCGCGGCCTGCGTGCCCGAGCTCGTCGACCGTCAGGAGGATCGCGAGGAGCGGCTGATGGGACCGCCCGTGGCCGCGGCCTTCGACGGTGAGGGACACCCGACCAATGCGGGTCTCGGGTTCGCGCGCAAGCTCGGCGTCGACTTCGAGGCTCTCGAGCGGACCGACACGCCGCGCGGGCCGTACCTGTCGTATCTCAAGCGCACGCGTGGGCGGGCAACCGTCGACGTGCTGCCCGAGGTGCTCGCGCGCGTGCTGCGCGACCTGACGTTCCCGAAGCAGATGCACTGGGACGCGCTGCTCGAGGACGGCAAGCAGTCGTTCGTCTTCGGCCGGCCGATCCGCTGGCTGCTGTTCCTGTACGGCGGGCGCGTCGTGCCGTTCACGATCGCGCGCCACGCGCTGGCCTCGAGCCCGCGCGTGCAGGACGTCAGTTCTGGCGCGGTGACCTACGGCCACCGGTTCCTGGCCACGAGCGGCCGGGCCGGCCGCGCCATCAAGGTCCGCAGCTTCGACGAGTACCGGAAGAAGCTGGCCGAGAACTTCGTCGTGCTCTCGCGCATCGAACGGCGTGACCGCGTCATGCGCGAACTGGAGTCGCACGCGCGGCGCATCGGCGGCCGCGCCGTGCTGCAGGGCGATCCGCAGGCCGAGGCGCTGCTCGACGAGGTACCCGATCTCGTCGAGTTCCCGGCCGTCGTCGCCGGGGCGTTCAGCGCCGAGTTCCTCGCCCTTCCCGAGGAAGTGCTGACGACGACGCTGATTCACCATCAGCATTTCTTCCCGGTGGCCGGGGTGAACGGGGCGCTGATGCCTGCGTTCCTCGCGGTGACCAACACGCAGACGAACAACGAGCGCGCCATTGCGACCAACGCCGAGCGCGTCGTGACCGCGCGGCTGCGCGACGCGCGCTTCTTCTGGGACGCCGATCGGGAGATCGGGCTCGAGGCGCGGCTGGATCGGCTCGAGACCGTGCTCTTCCACAAGGCACTCGGGTCGTACCGCGCCAAGGCCGAGCGGATGGCGACGCTGGCCGCGTGGGTGGCGGCCGAGGTGTTCGGGCAGCCCGATCAGGCCGACGCCGCCAGGCGCGCGGCGCGGCTCGCCAAGGCGGATCTGGCCACGGACATGGTCCGCGAGTTCACCGAGCTGCAGGGCACGATGGGCGGCATCTATGCCCGCGAAGCGGGCGAGCCCGAGACCGTCTGGAAGGCGATCTACTCGCACTATCTGCCCACGGCCCTCGAGAGCACCGCGGCCCCTGCGCCGGCCACGCTCGGAACGGCGGCCGTGACGTGGGCGGCCGTGTCGCTGGCCGACAAGCTCGACACGCTGGTTGGTCTGTTCCTGGCGGGCGAGCGGCCGACAGGGTCGCGCGATCCGTTCGGGCTGCGGCGGCAGGCGCACGGCGTGATGCGGCTGCTGATCGACGGCGAGGCCCTGACCGGCGTCCGGATTCGCACGCCGCTGGCCACGCTCGTGGCCGAGGCGCGTGCACGGTATGCCGAGGCGGGTGTGCCGGTGCCCGACGACGACACGGATCTGCGGGCGTTCCTGGCCGAACGGCTGGCGTACGTGCTCGAGTCGCGCGGCGCCGATCGCCGGACGATCCGGGCCGTGGTACCCGGACCCGAGGTCGCCCTGGAGCGGCCCGTGGCCGACCTGCACGAGAACCTGGCGGCGCTGCCCGAGGTGGCGCGGTCCGAGCAGTTCCGGCAGCTGGCTACGGCGTTCAAGCGCGTCCGCAACATCGCGCGCGAGGCGCCCGCGGCCGGGGCTGGAGACGACGCCGGCGAGCCGCTCGAGGCCGTGCTCGTCGAGCCGGCCGAGCAGGCGCTCGTGGCGGACATCGAGGCACGGCGGGGGGTGATCGATCGCGCCGTGGCCGAGGGGCGTGGGTTCCGCGACGCCTATCTGGAAGCAGCGAAGTTCGAACCGGTCGTCGCCCGGTTCTTCGACGAGGTGTTCGTGATGAGCGACGACCTGCGCCTCAGGCAGGGGCGGTTGAGGTTGATGAAGCGGCTGGAGACGGTCATCCTCCAGCTCGGCGATATCTCGGAAATCGTGGCATCGGAGTGATCAGGCAGATGGCGAAAACAGCGAAGAGGAAGTCCGTGGCGAAGAAGGTGACGAAGGCGAAGGCAGCGAAGACGGCGGCCCGGAAGCGGGGCGCGTCGACGGCGAAGCGGCTGGCCGCGCCGAAGCGGCGCGTGAGCGCTGCGAAGGCGGGGGCGAAGGCCAAGGCGCCGGCGGCGGCAGGCAAGTACGTCTATCTCTTCGGCCGCAAGTCGGATGGCAACGGCACGATGAAGGCGTTGCTCGGCGGCAAGGGCGCGAACCTGGCGGAGATGTGCCGCATCGGTCTGCCCGTGCCTCCCGGATTCACCGTCACCACCGAGGTCTGCACGTACTACTACGCGCACGGCCGATCGTACCCGGCCGCGCTGCGTGCGCAGATGGAGGCGGGCATCGCCGCCGTCGAGCAGCAGACGGGCAAGAAGTTCGGGGACCTGAAGAACCCGCTGCTGGTCTCGGTCCGGTCGGGCGCCCGCGACTCGATGCCCGGGATGATGGACACGATCCTCAACCTCGGCCTGAACGCGCAGACCGTCGAGGCGCTGGCGACCAAGACCGGCAACGCGCGCTTTGCGTGGGACTGCTACCGTCGCTTCGTGCAGATGTACGGCGACGTCGTGCTCGGCGTGCAGAAGCGACCCGACGAGGATCACGAGCCGTTCGAGACCGTGATTCACGCCCTGAAGCACGAGCGGTATCACGAGGACATCGAGGACACGAAGCTCACGGTCGATGACCTGCGGGAGCTCGTGCTCCGCTTCAAGGCGCTCGTCAAGGAACGCGCCGGCAAGCAGTTCCCCGATTCGCCGTGGGATCAGCTGATGGGCGCGATTGGCGCCGTGTTCGGCTCGTGGATGAACGATCGTGCCATCGTCTACCGCCGCAAGTACAACATTCCGTCCGAGTGGGGCACGGCCGTCAACGTGCAGGCGATGGTCTACGGCAACACGGGCGAGACGTCGGGATCGGGCGTCGCGTTCACGCGCAACCCGGCCAACGGCCTCAAGGAGTTCTACGGCGAGTTCCTCATCAACGCGCAGGGTGAGGACGTCGTCGCCGGCGTGCGCACGCCCGAACCGGTGGCCGAACTGAAGCGGCAGATGCCGAAGGCGTACCGGGAGCTCGATCGGATCCGCCTGACGCTCGAGAAGCACTTCAAGGACGTGCAGGACTTCGAGTTCACGATCGAAGATGGCGTCGTCTACATGCTCCAGACGCGCAACGGCAAGCGGACGGCGATGGCCGCGCTGAAGTTCTCGATGGACATGGTCCGGGAGAAGCTGATCGACTGGAAGACGGCCGTCCTGCGCAATCCGGCCGACCAGCTCGAGCAGCTGCTGGCGCCGGTGTTCGACGGGGCCGAGGTGGCGAAGGCCGCGACGGTGGCGACCGGCCTGCCCGCCGGGCCGGGGGCGGCCTCGGGCCGGATCTACCTCAACGCCGACCGCGCGGTCGTAGCGGCGGAGAAGGGGGAGAAGGTCCTGCTCGTCCGCATCGAGACCTCGCCCGAGGACCTGCGCGGCATGATTGCCGCCGAGGGCATCCTCACCGCGCGCGGCGGCGTGTCGTCGCACGCGGCGCTGGTGGCGCGGCAGATGGGCAAGGTCTGCGTCTGCGGCGCGGCGGCGCTCGAGGTCGACTACACGGCGCGCACGGTCTCGGTGGCCGGCCAGACGTTCAAGGAAGGCGACTGGCTGTCGATCGACGGCACGGCCGGCCGGGTCTACGCCGGGAACGTCGACACGGCGCCGTCGGAAATCATCGCGGGCCTGATCCACGGCGACGCGGCGGCGCGGAAGAGCGAGAAGTTCAGGCACTTCGAGCAGCTGATGAAGTGGTGTGCGCAGGCCTCGCGCATGTCGGTGCGGACCAACGCGGATACGCCCGAGCAGACGGCCAACGCGCTGGCGTTCGGCGCGGTGGGCATCGGGCTCACGCGGACCGAGCACATGTTCTTCGAGGGCGACCGCATCGACGCCATGCGGGAGATGATCCTGGCCGAGACCGTGGCGGCGCGCGAAGCGGCGCTCGCCAAGCTGCTGCCGTTCCAGCGGGCGGACTTCTACGGCATCTTCAAGACGCTGAAGGGGCTGCCGGCCACGATTCGCCTGCTCGATCCGCCGCTGCACGAGTTCCTGCCGCACACGAAGGAACAGCAGATGGATCTGGCGCGGAAGCTCGGGATCTCGGTCGAGAAGATCATGCACCGCGTCCACGAGCTGCACGAGTTCAACCCGATGCTCGGCTTCCGCGGATGCCGTCTCGGCATCCGGTACCCGGAGATCACGCGCATGCAGGCGCGTGCAATCCTCGAAGCCGCGGCCGACGCGACGAAGGCCGGGTTCAAGGCGAAGCCGGAGATCATGATCCCGCTCGTCGGCTTCAAGCGCGAACTCGATCTGCAGGTCGAGCTCGTCCACGAGGTGGCGAAGGCGGTGCAGGCCGAGAAGAAGGTGAAGATCGCCTACACGGTCGGCACGATGATCGAGGTGCCGCGCGGGGCCCTGACGGCGGACGAGATCGCCCAGACCGCGCAGTTCTTCAGCTTCGGGACCAACGACCTGACGCAGACGGGGCTCGGGATGTCGCGTGACGACTCCGGCTCGTTCCTGCCCGGGTACGCCGAGCTCGAGATCCTGAAGCGGAACCCGTTCGCCACGGTCGACGCGAGCGGCGTCGGCCAGCTCGTCGAGATTGCCGTGGCCAAGGGACGCGCGACGCGTCCCGACATCAAGCTCGGCATCTGCGGGGAGCACGGCGGCGATCCCGCCTCGATCGAGTTCTTCGAGAAGGCCGGACTCGACTACGTCAGCTGCTCGCCGTTCCGCGTCCCGGTCGCCCGGCTCGCGGCCGCACAGGCGGCGCTGAGGAAGTAAGGCAGGGGACAAGTTGGAAGCGAGAAGTCAGAAGTAAGAAGTCGACAAACGCAGAATTTCGAAGTTCGAACTTCGAAGTTCCAAATTTGATGAACTCCTCACTTCTGACTTCGGGCTTCTAACTTGAACCGCGATTCATCGCATGCTGACCGTCCTCGTCCAGCGTGACGGCCGCGTCGAACGGGCGGAGGCTGTCGATCCGGCGTGGCTCGCGCCGGAATCGACGGTCGTGGTGTGGGCGGACATCGAAGGACCTGTTGACGCCGACCGGGCCCTGCTCGGCGGCGTGTTCCATATCCACGAGCTCGCGATCGAAGACGCGCTCGAGGAGATCCATCACCCCAAGATCGAAACCTACGACGGCCTGCTGTACCTGATCCTGCACGGGATCGTCGCCAACGGCGGCAGCGGCGGCTTCGACACGCAGGACGTCGACTTCTTCCTCGGCCGTAATTTCCTGGTGACCGTGCACCACGGGCCGTCGCGATCGATTGCCGAAGAGTACGAAGCGTGCCGACGGCGGCCCGACATCTTTCTCGATGGACCGGCTGGCATCTGCCATCGCATCGTCGATCGGATGGTCGATCGGTACGGCCCGGAAGTGGACGCGATCGAGCGACGACTCGAGGCGCTGGAAGAAGCCGTGTTCGAGCAGGCCACGGGGAACCCGCTGCGTGCGCTGCTCGACATCAAGCGCGACCTGGCGTCGCTGCGACGCGTCGCGCTCCCGCAACGCGACGCCGTGGGACGCCTGGCGAGACGCGAGTTCGCCCCCATCACCGAGTCGCTGGCCTACCGGTTCCGCGATGTTTACGATCAGCTCGTCCGGCTGAGCGATGAGGCGATCCTGTTGCAGGATCGCACCACGGGTCTGGTCGACGCGCACCTCTCGAACCAGTCGAACCGGCTCAACCAGGTCATGAAAGTCCTCACGGTCATCTCGACGATCTTCATGCCGCTCTCGGTTTTGACGAGCCTGTGGGGCATGAACGTCCCGCTGCCGCAGCTGCCCGGAGGCGAGGCCGCGCAGTTCTGGTGGATCGCGGCCTTCATCGCCAGCATCAGCGGCGTCATGCTGTGGGGGTTCCGGAGGATGCGGTGGCTGTGACCCGGATTCAGCGACTGCCACCGGCCCTGGCCAACCAGATCGCCGCCGGCGAGGTCGTCGAGCGTCCCGCGTCCGTCGTGAAGGAGTTGATCGAAAACGCCGTCGACGCCGGTGCACAGCGGATCGGTATCACCATCGAGTTCGGCGGCAAGAAGCTGCTCGTCGTCGAGGATGACGGCGAGGGCATGTCGCGCGCGGATGCCGAACTGGCGATCGAGCGGCACGCCACGAGCAAGATCCGGCAGGCGACCGACCTGGCGGCGATCCGTACGCTCGGATTCCGGGGCGAGGCGCTGCCGTCGATTGCGTCGGTCTCGCGGTTCAAGCTGCGGACGCGGCTGCGCGGCGACCTGTCCGGCACCGAGATCGTCGTCGAGGCCGGCGCGGTCACGACGGTCCGTGAGGTGGGCGCACCGGAAGGCACACGCGTCGAGGTGGCCGAGCTGTTCTACAACCTGCCGGCGCGCCGCAAGTTCCTCAAGGCCGACACGGCCGAGTCGGCGCAGGTCTCGCGGCTGGTCACGCAGCTCGCACTCGGCTACCACGAGGTCGGCTTCGTGCTGCGGAGCGGCGAGCGCGTGCTGATCGAGGCGCCGCCGGCCGGGTCGCTCGAGGAGCGGTTCTACCAGATCTATGGCGATCGGCCGGATCTGGTCGTGGTGCAGAAGCAGGCAGCGGGTATCACGGTGCGAGGCTTCGTGGCGGCGCTGGCCGAGACCGGCCCCGTGCGCGGTCCGCAGCACGTGTTCGTCAACGGCCGCATGGTGCGCGACCGCACGATCACGCACGCGATCCAGCAGGGCTACAGCGTGGCGACGATCAAGGAGCGGAGTCCCGAGGTGCACCTGTTCCTGGACCTGCCGCCCGACCGCGTCGACGTCAACGTCCACCCGACGAAGGCCGAGGTGCGTTTTCTCGATCAGGGGCTCGTGCACGAGGTGCTGCGCCGCGCCGTGATCGACGCCCTCGGGACGACGGCGGCGCCCGAACTCGTTCTGTCGCCACTCGCGGCGTCGTTCGTGCCGTCGACGCCGGGGCTGCCGCTGGGAGTTCCATGGAGCCCCGGGTCTTCAGACCCGGGGAAAACAGGGAACGATGAAACACGGAGCCCGGGGCTCCATGGAGACGCGTCTGCTGCGGCCTGGCCGCCCGCCGCCCGCGGCCCGCAGCCCGCCGAGATCGTCAGCGGGCGCGAATCGGTGGGGGCCCTCATCCGCCCGATGGTGCCGCTCGGGCAGTTCCGCAACACGTTCATTCTCGCCGTCGATGACGAGGGCATCGCGATCATCGATCAGCACGTGGCACACGAGCGCATCCTGTTCGAGCAGTTCTCCGAGCGTCTCACCACGCGCACGCTGGAATCGCAGCGGTTGTTGACGCCCGTCGTACTGGAACTGACGGCGGGGGAGCATCAGACGCTGCTGCAGCATCGCGAGGCCCTGGTGCAGTTCGGCTTCGACCTCGAGGACTTCGGCGGCTCGGCCGTCCGCATCGCGGCGGTCCCCGGTGTGCTCGACCTCTCGAGGAGCGAAGAGGTGCTGCGCGCGGTGGCGAGTGACCTGGACGGGCTGACGCCGGGCGCCGGCATGAACGAGATTCTCCGTCAGATGGCCGCGACGATGGCGTGCCATGCGGCGGTGAAGGCCAACGATCCGCTCACGCGCGAGAAGATGCAGTACCTGCTCGACGAACTCCGTCGCACCGCGCACTCCTCGGTCTGTCCCCACGGCCGCCCAGTTGTGCTGCGCCTGACCCGGCGCGAGATCGAGAAGAACTTCGAGCGCATCTGAGAAGGCGGGGAGCCTGCCGCGACCGCGCGTTTCTTTCGGGTGTTATGCTCCCCTGACCATTTGTACGACGTCGCCATGGTGGCGGCGAAGGAGGCACGCGTGGGAAGCGGGATCAGTCGTCGTGAATTCGTGGTCGGTGTAGCGGCCGTGGGCTGGAGTGCGGCGTTCGCCGACGTGCGCGCACAGAACGCGCTGCCGGCCAAGTCCCCCATCGGCATTGGCGGCGCGGCAATGGGCGCGCTCAATCGCGGCGTGCCCGGCGTATTCGAAGGGCTGCGGAACAATCCGGTCCGCTATGTGGAGTACTGCCGCATGATGGGGGCGGGCGGGATCCAGGCCGGGTTCTCCACGCAGCTGACGGAGATTCGCGCGAAGCTCGACGAACTCGGGATGTACTACGAGGGCAACGCGGCCCTGCCGGCCACGCTCGACGGCGACACCGCGCCCTTCGAGCAGTCGTTGCTGGCGGCCAAGGCGCTGGGCGCGACGTGCGTGCGGGCGGTGAGCCGGTCGCTGCCCGGCGGGACGGGGCGTCGCTACGAGACGTATACGTCCTACGCGCAGTATCAGGAATGGGAGCGCACGGCCAACGCCATCGTCGAGCGCGTGCTGCCGATTGCCGAGAAGCACCGGATCGCGATCGCGCTCGAGAACCACAAGGACCGCGCGGCCGAGGACCACGCCGCGTTCCTGAAGCGCATCTCCAGCGAGTGGCTGGGATCCCTCATCGATCCCGGCAACAACATGTCGTTCATGGAAGAACCGGAGCACACGGTGACGTTGCTGGCGCCGTACGTCAAGGCGGTGTCGCTGAAGGACATGGGCGTGGCGCCGTACGAGGACGGCTTTCTGTTGTCGGAAGTCGTGTTCGGCACCGGCCGAACGGACCAGAAGGCGCTGTTCGAGATCGCGCGCAAGTTCAACCCGCGCGTCCAGGCGACCGAGGAGTTGATCACGCGCGATCCGCTGAAGGTGCCGGTGTTGACCGACGACTACTATCGGTCCTTCCCGCCGGCGATGCGCACGCGCCGCGACGCGTGGATGGCGATGGTCGAGGCGAGGCAGACGAAGCTGCCGATCGTGTCGACGCTCAGCCCGGCCGAACAGTTGAAGGCCGAAGAAGACAACCATCGCGCCACGCTCGCCTGGGGACTGAAGAACCTGACGTTTCCGACGGCGTGAGGGCTTGGTGGCTGCCGGCGGCGGGCGGCGGGCCGCGGGCGATGAGGCTGCGCGGCGGCGGGCGGCGCGGAAAATGATTCATGGAGCCCCGGACCTTCAGGTCCGGGGAATCTGTAGGACACTTCTGGGATGCGGGCCATCCGCACCGACCCTCCAGCCGCACGCTCGCACGACCTCCACTCGACGAACCGTCGGCCGCGCTGCGGCAAGTTGGCTCAGTGAGGAGAGCGGCCGCACTAAGCTAGCCGCTGAACTGCTCGACAGCCTCGATTCCGAGGTGGATGGTGCTATCGCGCTCATCGCACTCGCGCGCGATGACACCTCGGCTATGATTCGCGCACCCCATGCCGCGTCGCCCCGTCGTCAATGTCTTCACCGGTGAAGAGAAGTGGGAAGAGTACGAAGCGGGCACGCCGGTCGAGGATCCGGAAACCGCCAGGCTCCTGATCGCACTCACCGGCCTGGCGCTGTCGCCGTGGCTGTATCCGCTGCTCACCGTGGCGGCCGGCGCCACCGCATTCGTGGCCGGCGAGATCGCCGACGTGCAGCGGCTGACATCGCCTGCGAGCTACGCGATTATCGTCGTGCCCGCGCTGATCGTGTTCGCGCTCGGCATGCGCATCGAGCAGCGCCTCGGCACCATCGCGCCGTATCGCTGGCTGCGGCATCTCATGCGGCTGGCGGCACCAGCCGGCGCGCTCTACCTGGCAGCGTCGGGCGACGGACAGGTGGTGGGCTCAGACGTCATCGGCGGCACGGTGGTCGTGGCCGTGATCGCGCAGGCCATTCTGTGGTTCGCGCGTGGCATGCGCAACGACTGGCACGTGGCGTTGCGGGCGATGCGGCTGCGGGCGAAGACGCTGTCGGATTGAGGCGCCGGTGTCGAGTGAACCGGACGCACGGGGCCGGCCCGCGCGACCAGACGATGGTGGGCTGGCCTCATGT
This sequence comes from Acidobacteria bacterium SCN 69-37, assembly GCA_001724025.1. Classification (GTDB taxonomy): domain Bacteria; phylum Acidobacteriota; class Vicinamibacteria; order Vicinamibacterales; family SCN-69-37; genus SCN-69-37. Next base: position 63,450 of record MEDJ01000011.1, read on the forward strand.
CTTGGTCTGAAGCTCGGCGGAGCATTCACGCAGCGGCGGGACGTGGCTCTCGCGCTTGAACACGACAGCCATTCGCGCTCAGGGCACACCATGACGAAGATCGATCGCGTCTTCCGGATCTCATTTGCGAGTGTGTATCCCCTCTACGTCCAGAAGGTGGAGAAGAAGGGACGCGCGCGAGAAGACGTCGACGAGGTCATCTGCTGGCTGACGGGCTACAACAGGCAGACGCTGGCGGACCAGATCGAGCGGAAGACGGATCTCGAGACCTTCTTCCGCGAGGCGCCCGCGCTCAATCCCAACGCGAGCAAGATCACGGGCGTCATTTGCGGTGTGCGCATCGCGGAGATCGACGACCCGTTGATGCGAAAGATCCGCTACATGGACAAACTGGTGGATGAACTCGCCAAAGGCAGGCCCATGGCGAAGATCCTTCGGGCGTAAGGGGCGTCGTTGGCCGACAGGGTTCTCATCGACCCGGGACGACGCCTTTTCACCCGACGCCGGCCGACGATTGGTCGATAGTCGGAGGTGACGTGATGACGACATGGTCTCCTCAGCCAGCCCTACCGCGCATGTGCTGCTCGTTCTGCAACAAGGCTCAGGCGGAGGTTCGAAAGCTGATCGCCGGGCCGTCCGCCTTCATCTGTGACGAGTGTGTGAACGTGTGCGTCGAGATGATGAGCGGTGATCACGATGCGGCACCGCGCGCGGTCATCGGCACTGCGGAGCGGGCATCGGACTCCTCGATCGCCATCGTGACGTGCAGGTTGTGCGGCCTCCCGGTGCCTCGACCCGAGGCGCTCGTGGTCGAGGGACGGGGATGCGTCTGTGCGGACTGTTGTGACGAGGTCGAGGCGTCGCTCGCCCGGGCACGAGGAGACGTGGCGTCGTAAGGTCGTCCCGCGGAGGTCATCGTCGATATTGTCGTGGCGCGCGCGAGCCCGGTGCGGATGAACACGGAAGGACGAGAACACGCATGACGTTTCCCCCGCACGAGCGGACAGCGTTGCTCGCCGTCAAAGGCGTCGGCCCGACGGTTCTGCAGCGCCTCGAGCAGATGGGCTTCTGTTCCCTGCAGCAGTTGGCCCGGGCCGACGTGTTGCAGGTCGTGCCGACGGCTGCCGGGCTCACGGGATCGACCTGCTGGAAGAACAGTCCGCAGGCCAGGGCGGCCGTACAGGCCGCGATCGATCTCGCGCAATCGCAGCGCTGACGCCGCATCCCCGACGGTGCAGCTCTCGCCGCCGACGCCCGTCTTCGCACAGCGCGCGGTGTCGCACTGTCGTTCCTGACCAGCCTCAGGTCTTGTCCGCGCCCTCCACGCCTCCGCATTTCATCGGCGCCGAGGATGCCGCGGTCGTGCGGAAATCTCCGCACATCGTCCGCGGGCCGCTCGCCCTCCCGTCGGGATTTTCAGTGCGCTCGACGTGGCATCGTCCTTGCCCTGTCCTGTCGCGTGCGACGTCGTGATTGGGGCCGGGTACCGCGTATGACCGGCGTCATGTGCGCGGTCGCGCCGCCTCGATAGCCTGCGAGCAGCCCGCGCGCGGTCGGCCGCTTCACGACGACGCGCCGCATGTCCCCCGGGTGGGGAGCGGGATTCACGGTGGAGTACGCGCCAGGCCGCGCGGCGCGACGGTCCGAGGGGAGTGGATGTGATGAGTACGGAACAGGGCGGCAACAGAGCAGACACGGCAGAACGGACGACAACCACGGGACGTCGTCAATTCCTCGGCGCGGCCGGCCTGGCCGGTGTGGTCGGGGCGGGCCTGGCCACGTTCGGCGCGGCCGGATGCCGGCGCGAGCCGGAGTCGCAGGCGACGGCAGGGGCCGATCCGCACGTCAAGCCGGGTGAACTCGACACCTACTACGGACTCTGGAGTGGCGGCCACACCGGGGATCTGCGTGTTCTCGGCATGCCGTCCGGTCGCGAGATCCATCGCGTGCCCTGTTTCGTCCCCGATCCGCTGGTGGGCTGGGGGATCACCAACGAGTCCAAGGCGATCATGGGGACCAACCCCGACGGCAGCCTGAAGTACACCGTTGGCGACACCCATCACACACATGCGTCGTACCGGGACGGCAATTACGACGGCCGGTACGCCTGGATCAACGACAAGATCAACTGTCGCATCGCCCGCATCCGGCTCGATACGTTCACGTGCGACAAGATTACCGAACTGCCGAACGTCCAGGGCTTCCACGGGATCTTTCCGGACAAGGCCGATCCGGTCGATCCGGCCATCAACTACACGACGCGCGTGTTCTGCGGGTCGGAGTTCAGCACGCCGCTGCCGAACGACGGCCGCGGCATGAACGACGCGTCTGCCTACCGGTCGCTGTTCACGTGCGTGGATGCCGAGTCGATGGAGGTGCGCTGGCAGGTGCTGATCGACGGCAACTGCGACCTGGTCGCCACGTCGTTCGACGGGAAGCTGGCGGCGACGAACCAGTACAACACCGAGATGGGGGTGACGTTCGCCGACATGATGTCGGCCGAGCGTGACAGGTGCGCGTTCTTCCACATCGAGCGTATCGAGGCCGCCGTGGCGGCCGGCCGGACGCGGACCTACGGCGACTCGAAGGTGCCCGTCGTCGACGGTACCATCGCGGCCAACGGGGACCCGGCCACGGCGCTGGTCGCCTACGTCTCGGTGCCGAAGAACCCGCACGGGGTCAACGCGTCACCCGACGGCAAGTACTTCATCTGCTCGGGCAAGCTGTCGCCGACGGCGACCGTCATCGACCTGTCGCGGGTGCTCGAGTGGTTCGGCGGCACGCGCGAGGACATCGACTCGTCGATCGTCGCCGAGGTCGAGATCGGGCTCGGACCGCTGCACACGGCGTTCGATGGTCGGGGGAATGCCTACACGACGCTGTTTCTCGACAGCCAGATCGTCAAGTGGAACGTCGACGCAGCCATTCGGTTCCACGCAGGCGACCAGTCGGTTGCGTACGTGGTCGATCGCCTCGACGTGCACTATCAGCCGGGACACATCAACGCGTCGCAGTCGGAGACGAAGGCCGCCGATGGACAATGGCTCGCCGTCGGCTGCAAGTTCTCGAAGGATCGGTTCCTGCCTGCCGGTCCCCTGCATCCCGAGAACGAGCAGCTGATCGACATCCGGGGCGAACGCATGGTCCTCGTGGCCGAGCACCCGGTGCGCCCGGAGCCGCACGATTTCATCATCTTCAAGCGTGAGCTGCTGACGCCGAAGCAGGTCTACCAGCTCAGCGATTTTCCGCTGGCCCTGGCCTCGGGGGAGGATGCCGGTGTCACGCGGAGCGGCAACCGGGTCACGGTGAAGATCGCCTCGGTCGCTCCGGTGTTCAGTCCCTCGGAGTTCACCGTCAGGCGCGGCGACGTGGTCACGGTCATCATGACCAACTTCGACACGGTCGAGGATCTGACGCACGGGTTCGCGATCGAGAAGTACAACATCAACTTCATCGTCAATCCGCAGGAGACGAAGTCGGTCACGTTCCGCGCCGACAGAACGGGCGTGTACTGGTACTACTGCACGCACTTCTGCCACGCCCTGCACCTCGAGATGCGCGGACGCATGATCGTGGAGGGATGACCGGCGCGCGGGGGCGGGGCCTGGCGGCCCGCTCCCACGCCACTCTCGCTCGACCTGCCAGGTGATCGCCATGTCCCGTCGTCTACCATTCCTGCTCGCGGCCCTGCTCGTCATGTGGGGCCAGACTGCCCACGGTCAATCCGCCTACGATGTGGCACTGCCAGTTGAGCTGACCTCCAGCCCGGATCTGTGCACATACGCGCCCTGTCGTGACGTGATGCCCGGGGCCGAGCGCTTTTCGCTGCGGAAGGGGCGGCCGGCCTACGTCGAAGCGTTCGGGCCGGGCGAGGCGGATGCGGCGCCGCTGCTCGGCTACGTGTTCCTGTCGACGGACATCGTCGATATCCCGGCGTACTCGGGCAAGCCTGTCGTGACGCTGATCGGCATGGACACGGCCGGGACGATTGTCGGGACGCGCATCCTCAAGCACAGCGAGCCGATTCTGCTCGTCGGCATTCCCGAGGCGCAGTTGACGCGCTTCGTCAACCAGTTCATCGGAAAGCGTGCCTGGGACAAGGTCGAGATTGGCCGGGCGCGCGACGCCGCGGCGATCGGCGTCGATGGCATCAGCGGCGCCACGGTGACGGTCATCGCCCAGAACCAGGTGATGATGCGCAGCGCGTACCAGGTGGCACGTCAGGTGGGCATCGTCCAGACCGAGCCGCGGGCGCCCGCCGTCTTCGTCGACGATGGGGCGCGGCAGGACTGGGCAGGTCTCGTGCGCGAGGGCAGCGTGCAGCGGCTGCGCGTGACCGCCGCCGACGTGGGCGAGACATCCCGCGACCCGATCATCGATATCCACTTCGGCTACCTGAACGCTCCGGCCGTCGGGCGCAGCGTGCTGGGCGACGCGGCGTGGACGCGGCTGATGGAACGACTCGGTCCCGACGAACACGCGATTTTCCTCATCGCGAGCGGGCGCGAATCGTTCAAGGGATCCGGCTTCGTGCGCGGCGGCATCTACGACCGCGTGCAGGTAGCGCAGGACGTCGATACCTATACCTTCCGCGACCGCGACTATCTCAATCTCTACGGGATCGAGGCGCCCGGGGCGCCAGCGTTCTCGGAGTCGGCCATCTTCATCGTGCGCGGCGCGTCGTTCAGCGGGGCGTATCCGTGGAGCCTCGTGTTCCTCGCGAACACCGTCGATCGCGCGACGGGGCAGCGCACGTTCACGAGCTTCGATCAGGAGTACTGGCTGGCGGCGAAGTACCTCGAGGGCGGGCGGCCACAGGTGGCCACGCCCGAGGCCGCATGGGTGACCATCTGGCGGAACCGCGCGCCCGAGATCGCGATCTTCGTGACGCTGCTGGTGGGCATCGCGGTCGCGCAGACCGTGCGGGATCGGCTGACGCGCGCGTCGAGTCGTCAGAACCACTGGCCGGTCGAGAGCATCAAGTACGTCGGCTGGGCGGTCAGCATTGGGTTCGTCGGCTTCCACCTGATGGCGCAGCCCTCGATCACGCAGGTGCTCACCTGGTTTCACGGCGTGGTCTTCGACTGGAACTGGGAACTGTTCCTGTCCGAGCCGTTCGTCTTCATCTTCTGGGTGTTCATCCTGATCACGGTGTTCATCTGGGGCCGCGGGCTGTTCTGCGGCTGGCTGTGCCCGTTCGGCTCCCTGAGCGAGATGCTGCACAAGATTGGCGGCGTCATCGGCCTCGGGCGCTTCCAGTTCAAGCTGCCGATGAAGTGGCACGACCGGCTCAAGTGGGTGAAGTACGCCGTCTTCCTCGGCCTGCTCGTCGTGTCGTTCTTCTCGATGACGCTGGCCGAGACGCTCGCCGAGGTCGAGCCGTTCAAGACGACGTTCCTCGTCGGGATCTGGAATCGCAGCTGGCCGTTCGCCCTGTTCGCGACGGGACTGCTCGGGTTGTCGCTGTTCATCGAGCGGCCGTTCTGCAAGTACCTGTGCCCGCTCGGCGCGTCGCTCGCCATGCCGTCGACGTTCCGCTGGATCGGGCTGAGGCGCAAGCCGGCCTGCAACAGCTGCGCGGCGTGCGCGGTGCGGTGCGGCTCGCAGGCGATCGACGCGGACGGCCGGATCGATCACCGTGAGTGCCTGCTGTGCCTCGAGTGCATGATCCTCTACACGGACGCGCACACGTGTCCGCCGCTCGTCGTGGAGCGCAAGCGCCGCGAGAAGGCGGGCCTGCCGCTGACGCCGATTGGCGCCGACGGGCACTACATCCCGCTCACGGCCGTGGCGTCGGGGCCGGCAGCGGTCTGGCCGGTCAAGCCGAAGAGCAATGTCGATCCGCGGATGCAGACCGATCCGGTCGAGCCGGCCTGGGAGAGACAGCCGTCGATCGTGCGGCGGGCGATGGCGGAACTGCGCCATCACTTCTGGCCGATCGGCGAGGGACGGCGCTGGTCCGCGCACGCGATTGCGGTGGCGGCCCTGGCGGGCGCAGGCGTGGTGCTCGCGCTGGCCATCGCGCGCGTCATCCCACCCGTGTCGGTGCTGGGCGCGGCGCTGCTGCTCAGCTTCTGGGAAGCCCGCGCGCGCATGGCGTCGCTGCGCTTCGTGAAGGAAGGTCCCTGGTGGAAGCACCAGTATCGCGCGGCCCGGCCGATGGATATGCTCAGCTACGTCGGCTTCAAGAACCTGATGATTGGCGCCCTCGTGTTCCTGACGCTGAAGGCGCTGGGCCTCCTGGTGCTGTGAGGCGTCATGGGATGGCGATCGTGCGTCGTCGCGCTGCTCTGGGCAGCCGGGACCCTCGTGCACGCGGTGCCTGAGGCGCCTGTCGTCCGCGTGGACGCGGGCGGATCGATCCAGCAGGCCATCGATGCCGCCGTGCCGGGGACCGTCATCGAGATCGCGCGGGCGCACTACCGCGAGAATCTCCGCATCGACAGGCCGCTGACGCTGCGCGGCCTCGATCGCCCCACGATCAGCGGCGGCCTGACGGGCGACACCATTCGCGTGGCATCTCCGGGCGTCACGATCGAAGGGCTGATCGTCCGCGACTCCGGCAGCAGCCTGCTGCACCAGAACGCGGGTATCTACATCCAGCCCGGAGCCCACGGCGCTGTCGTCCGGCACTGCGATCTGGTCTATAACCTGTTCGGCCTCTGGATCGAGAAGGCCGATGACGTGCGCGTGGAGGGGAACCTGATTACCGGCAAGCGTGACTTCGCGTCGTCGCAGCGCGGCAACGGCATTCAGCTCTACAACACGCGTCGCGCGCGGATCCTGGACAACGCGATCAGCTTCGTGCGCGATGCGATCTACGTCGACGTCTCACACCACGCCGAGTTCCGCGGGAACCGTCTGCACCACGCGCGCTACGGCACGCACTACATGAACTCGTACTTCAACGTCTGGGAAGACAACGACGTGTGGCTCAACCGCGGCGGGCTGGCGCTGATGGAAGTGCGCGACCAGGTCGTGCGTCACAATCGCGTGTGGGCCAATTCGGATCACGGCATCATGCTCCGGACGATTCAGCGCGCCACGGTGGAGGAGAACGTCGTTGCCGGCAATGCGCGCGGGTTCTTCATCTACGATGCCCAGGACAACACGCTGCGCGGCAACCTCGTCGTCGATAACCTGGTCGGCGTCCACCTGTCGGCGGGATCGGTGCGGAACCAGGTGGAGCGCAATGAGTTCATCGCCAACCGCGAGCCTGTCCGGTACGTTGGATCGCGCGACGAGATCTGGGGGGCGGGGGAAGGCAATCACTGGAGCAGCTATGTCGGGTGGGATCGCGATGGCGACGGCGTGGGCGACGTGCGGTACGAGGCCAACGACGTCGTCGATCGCCTGGCGTGGCAGTATCCGGGCGTCAAGCTGCTGCTGGCCAGTCCGGCCGTGCAGGCGCTGCGGCTGGTCGCGCAGCAGTTCCCCGTGCTGCGTGCGCCGAGCGTCGTCGATCCGCTGCCGCGCATGCGGCCGTCGAGTGCCGCATGGCGCGAGTGGCGGGGGCGGTACTTTCCCGGGTCGCGGTAGCGCACGATGAACGGCGATTCCATGGTGCACGTCGAGCAGGTGACGCGGCATTACGGCCTGGTGAAGGCCGTCGACGGCGTGGATCTCGACGTCGGCCGCGGCGAGATCTTCGGGCTCATCGGTCACAACGGGGCCGGCAAGAGCACGCTGTTCCGGCTCATGCTCGGACTCGAGCGGCCGACGACGGGTCGGTTGGCGATCGATGGCGTGCCGGTGCTCGGTCGCGGATTCCGCGGCGTCCGGCGGCGGATGGGGTACGTCCCGGAAACGGTCGTGCTGTACGAGAACCTCACGGGACTCGAAACGCTCGCGTTCTATGCCCGGCTGAAGGGCGCGCCCGCGGCCGACGGCGCGGCGGTGCTCGAACGGGTCGGGCTCGCGCACGCCGGCGGGCGGCGCGTCGGGGAGTACTCGAAGGGCATGCGGCAGCGGCTCGGGATTGCGCAGGCGCTGCTCGGCAGTCCCGCGCTGCTGTTTCTCGACGAACCGACGACCGGGCTCGATCCGGAGGCGATCCGCGCGTTCTACGCCCTGCTCGGCGACCTGAAGACCAGCGGCGCGACCGTGGTGCTCAGTTCGCACAGCCTGGCCGAGATTCAGGAGCGCGTCGATCGCGTGGCCATCATGGTGTCTGGCCGTGTACGCGCGGCGGGCACGGTGGCGGAACTGCGCGCGGCCGTCGCGCTGCCGGTGGCCTTCCGTCTGCGGACGAGGCCGGGCGCGGAGTCTGCCGTTCAGTCGGCGCTCGACGGGCTGCCGCTGGACGGTGTGCGTCTCGTCGACGACGCCCTCCAGTTCCGGTGCCCGCGCGACAGGAAGATGGCGGCACTCGCCCGGCTCGCGGCGTGCGGCGACGACGTGCATGACATCGAGATCCGGGAGCCGTCGCTCGAGGATGTGTTCTTCGGCGTTGCGGAGTAGCGAGGCTGCTGACCGGTGCAGACTTGAAGTCAGAGGTTCGAAGACGGAAGCCGGACGCGAGGTAGACAACGCATTGTCGGCCTCTGAGGGAGCATCGTGGAGTTGGCGCAGGTCCTGACCATTGCCTCGAAGGAAGCACGCGATCGCATCCGCAATCGCTGGGTGCTCGTCGTGTCGCTCGTCTTCACGGTGCTGGCGCTGGTGATTGCCTATTTCGGCAGCGCACAGCAGGGCGCCGTCGGGTTCCGATCGATCGAGGTCACGATTGCGAGTCTCGTGAGCCTGGTCATCTACCTGATGCCGCTCATCGCGTTGATGCTGGGGTTCGACACGATCGTGGGGGAGCGCGAGCGCGGATCGCTCAGCCTGCTGCTGTCGATGCCGGTCACGCGCGCCGAGGTGCTCGTCGGCAAGTATCTCGGCCTGGCCGCGGCCCTGACGACGTCGACGCTCGCCGGGTTCGGGCTCGTGGCTGTCGTGCTGGCGCCGGAACTCGATGCGTCGGGCCTGCTGCACTATCTCGCGTTCATCGGCAGTTCGGTGCTGTTCGGCCTGGCGTTTCTCAGCCTTGCCGTGCTGATTTCGGCCGTGGCGCGCGACCGATCGCGCGCGTCGGGTGTCGCGATCGGGATCTGGCTGTTCTTCGTCCTCGTCTTCGACCTCGCGGTGCTCGGGATCCTGGTGGCGACCGGCGGAGGTGTCGGGGGCGATCTCGTGCCCTACGCGCTGCTGCTCAATCCGGCTGACGTCTTCCGGATCCTGAACATCGTCTCGCTCGACGAGGTGCGGACGCTGTATGGTCTGGCCACCGTATTCCCGGAGGCGCTGGCGTCGCCCGGGCGGCTCGCGATCGTGATGGGCGGATGGATTGTGATTCCGCTGATCCTGGCGTCGTGGAGGTTTCGCCGATGAGGAAGAAGATGCGCGCGCGTTTTCGCACTCTCCGATGGAGCGCAGGGGCTTCAGCCCCTGCGGGGCGTGAGGGAGCGAAGGGCGGGGTTACGACACGCGTTCTGACGCAAGGGCGACCGTTGCTGGCGGCAGTGATCGTGGCGACAGTTGCGCTTGCGGCCTGCGGTGGGGGAGGCGGCACCGTTCCGGAGCCGCGCGAAATCACGGGCGGCACGTCGTGCGCGCTCGACGGCATGCTGCTGGCCGACTATCCCGGCCCCAAGGGGCAGATACACTACGCTGGCCAGTCCGATCCCGACTTCTTCTGCGACCTGGTCGAACTGTTCAACGTATATCTGCAGCCGGAACAGGTGCGCCAGGTGCGTGCGCTGTTCGTGCAGGACATGGGGCAGGCCGACTGGGACGAGCCGCGAGGCCACTGGATCGACGCGCGTACGGCGTTCTTCGTGGTCGGCAGCCGGCGGCACGGATCGATGGGGCCGACGATCGCGAGCTTTGCGGCCGAAGCCGACGCGCGCGCGTTCGTGGCCGGATACGGCGGCGACGTCGTGCGGTTCGATGGTGTGACGCCCGACAAGGTCCGTCTCGACGGCGGCGCGCTGCACGATGGGCTGATGTAGGCGCGTCCGTGGCAGAATCCCAGCGTGGACTTCGCGAGCGAAATCGACGCGGTCGGCTCGTTCCTCGCGCAGGAGGGCGTTCCGGTTGCTGTTGTCGGGGGCGTCGCTCTCGCGGCCTATGGGCACTCGAGGATGACCCTGGATCTCGATCTCGTGACCGATGCCCGCGCGCAGGACGCCGTCGTGTCGTTCATGGAAGGCCGCGGCTTCGCGACGCTTCACCGGTCCAGCGGCTATTCCAATCATCTGCATCCCGATCCGGCGCACGGGCGTGTCGATTTCGTCTACGTCCGCGGCGAGACGGCTCGCCGCCTGTTCGACGGCGTGCGCTCGATGCCGGGGCCTGGCGGCCGGACCATCGCGGTGCCACGGCCCGAGCATCTGATCGCGATGAAGGTGCAGGCGATGCGCGATGCGCCGGAGCGGACGTGGCAGGAACTGGTGGACATCGGCCATCTCGTTCGGCTGGACGGCGTCGATCTCCATGAGGTCGCGGGATACTTCGAGCAGCATGGACTCACGGAGCGATGGCATGAGCTCAGACGGTTCCTCTGATCGCGCGCTCGTCGATCTCGACCGCGATCTGCCGACCACGGCCGAGGACGTGCGTGTGCTGCGGGCGTTGCGCGCGCAGGTGCCCGGGTGGCTCGACCTCAGCTACGAGCAGATCGCCGCCCTCCTGCCGGCCGGCGCCGCGGCACGTCGGCCGCCAGCGCCGGCGAGCCGACGGCCGTTCTCGCTGGAGTAGCGCGTTCGCCTGCTCACTCACTTCTCAACGCCACCGCCGGATCGACTTTCATTGCCCGCCGCGCGGGAACATAGACCGCCACCGTCGTGACGAGACCGAAGAGCACCGCGACTGCAACGAACGTCGCAGGGTCAAGGGGTGTCACCTCGAATAGAACGCTCTGAAGGGTCCGCGTTACGCCAGCCGCCACCACCAGGCCTGCCGCGATACCGACGCTCGTGAGGAGCAGTCCGCGACCGATGACGTGTCCGAGGAGCTGCAGCTCCTGGGCTCCAAGCGCGGTCCGGATCCCGAATTCCCGCGTGCGCTGCGACACCGAGTAGGCCAGCACGCCATACACGCCAACGACCACGAGCACCGCCGAAATACCTGCGAACAGCGCGAGAAACGTCGTGTAGAAGCGATGAAGAGCAAGAGAGCTGCCCGTCAATTGGTCCATGGGCGCGATTGAATCGACGGCAACGTTCGGGTCGACCGCGTTCACCGCCCGACGGATCGCGGGCATCGCGCCGGTCGCGTCGAGGTGGGTCTTGACAGCAAAGGAGAACACACCCAGCGCCCACTCGTTCTGGTGCAGTGGCGGTCGCTCCCAGCGTTCGAGCAGCGAGAGGAATTGCCGATATTCGACGAACACCTCCGCGTGCACCTCATCGAGGGGCGAGGTTTGGCGCAGATCTTCCGCGACTCCGATTACCGTCGCCTGCGTGTCGTAGCTGTCGAAGTGCCAATCGAGCACCTGGCCAATCGGGCTCGCGTCGCCGAAATACCGGCGGGCGGCCGGTCGATTGAGCACGATGACCGGCGGCCCGGCCGGACTGTCGCTCTCTTCGAACTCACGGCCTTCGAGTATCGGCACGCCCATGGCTGCCAGCCAACCGCTGCTCACCGATCGGACAAGCGTTCTCGTGTCTTTGAATTGCTCCAGTGTGGCGGCGGGCGGCACGAACGTACCGATCGTCAGTTGCTCGCCGATGAGCAGCCCATGCGCGAGAAGCCTGCCGCCTGTATCTCCGGGATCGCGCGGAATCGCGTCAGAAGTGACTCGATGGTCTCGACCTTGTGCGCGACCGGGTAGGGGAACGGGATGAGGAGATTCAGTGCGACGACATTCGACGGCTCGTAGCCGTTGTTCACCGTCGACGCTTTGAGAAGACTGTGCGCGACCAGCCCGGCGCCGACGAGCAACGTTGTCGCCATGGCAACCTGCGCCACGACCAACAGGCCCTGGGTGGTCGACTCGCTCATGCCGGCGCTCATTCCGCGCGACTGTTCGCGACTCATGCCATCGGCGCGCGACAGCCGAAGTGCCGGCCACGCACCAATAAGAATACTTGTGAGTGTGGCCAAGCCGAGGGCGATGCCGAATACGCCCGAATTGACATGGATTTCCTGGACGCGGGGCAGAATCGCGGAGCCGAGGTTGAGGCGGAACACACCCGGGGGGCGCTACGGGCTGAGTAGCGTGTGCGGGCCGACGCAGGGGGCGGCCCCTGCGAAGCAACCAGTCCCGATGCCGCACGTGCCCGCCGTGTGTCGTCTGCGGCTGGCCGACTTTGCCGCAGCGCGGCCGACGGTCGATCCTGCGGAGGGCGCGCGAGCGTGCGGCTGGAGGCCGGAGCAGACGACACACG
>MEDJ01000011.1:75850-122489 GCA_001724025.1 Acidobacteria bacterium SCN 69-37
GGCGGGCACGTGCTCCCTGCGCGTGTCTCGGCGGAGCCCCATGCCGCCGCGCCGCGCAGCCTTGTAGCCTTGCCGTGTCCGCGTCCGCCCCCCGGCCTCGCGCCTCCCCCGTCTTCCGGCCTCCTTCCCGCCTGTCGCCTCCCAGCCTTTTGTGTAAAGCTATGACCCTCCGGAAGGTGGCGCGAACGGGTATGTCGATTCTCAAGCGTGCGATCGGCACGCAACAGGCCGGGCTCGTGTTCGTGATCGTGCTGCTGGGTGTCCTGCTGGCGCTCACGGCCGGCAGTCACCTCGATCCGCGAACAGGGCAGTCGGTCCACAATTTCTACAATCTGCACACCCTGCTGCAGACGGCCACCGACGCGAGCTTCTTCGCGATCATGGCCGTCGGCGCGACGGTCGTCATCATCTCGGGCGGTATCGACCTGTCGGTAGGCTCGATTTACGCGCTGGCGGGCGTGACCACGGCCATGGTGCTGCGGTCCGTGGCGCCGGACAGCGCCGTGACCGTGGTGCTGCTGGCGACGACCGTCTCGCTCGGCATCGGCCTGATCTGCGGCGTGCTCAACGGCGTGATGGTTACCGGGCTCGGCGTCCACCCGTTCATCATCACGCTCGGCACCATGTGGGTGGTGCGGGGGATTGCCTTCGTCAGCAGCCACGCCGAAAGCATCCTCGTGCCGTCGTCGCTCACCGCCGTGGCGAAGGCGTCGTTCGGCATGGCCTCGTCGGTCTATCCGGTGCCGTTATTGGTCATGCTGGCGGTGATGGCGATCGGCAGCGTGTACCTGACGCGCACGGTGATGGGGCGGCACGTGTTCGCCGTGGGCGGCAACCCCGAGGCCAGCCGCTTCTCGGGCCTGAGGCTCAACCGCATCACCATCGGCGTGTTCGCCATCTCGGGCCTGACCGCGGGCCTGGCCGCGCTGCTCGGCGCGGCCTTCTACGGGTCGGCGTCGTGCGCGGATGCGACCGGCTACGAACTGTACGTCATCGCCGCGGCCGTCGTCGGCGGGGCGAGCCTGTCGGGCGGCCGGGGCAGCGCGGTCAGCGCGACGCTCGGCGCGCTGCTCATCGTCCTGATTCGCCAGTCGATCCGGACGATGCGCTTCGATCAGAACTACGAGTGGATCATCATCGGCTGCGCGATCATCCTGGCTGTCGTGCTCGATCAGGCCAGCAGCCGCGCGGCCCTGCGACGTCTGTCTGCCGACGCGGTCCGGCGATGAGCCGAGGCGCGTTTTCCTGGAGTCTGCCCATGACACGCTTTCCGTTCCGCACCGCCTCGACGCTGATGGCGGCCGCCGTGGTTTCGATCGTCGCCGCCGCGTGCGGCGGGTCGAGCCCGGCGCCCGCCGATGGGATCCGCCCGCTGAAGATCGCGCTGATTGCCAAGAGCTCGACCAACCCCGTATTCCTCTCGGCGCGCACCGGCGCCGAGGCGGCCGCGAAGGAGATCACGGCGCGGACGAACGTCCCTGTCGAGATCGCGTGGCTCACGCCGCCGGCCGAGGATGGTCAGGTGCAGGCCCAGCGCATCGCGCAGGCGGTCAACGAGGGTGCCGCCGCCATCCTGATTTCCTCGTCGGATGCCGGCAAGGTCACCGGGGCCATCAACGATGCCGTGGATCGCGGCGTCGAGGTGATGACCTTCGACAGCGACGTCCCCGAGTCGCGCCGGTTCGCCTTCTATGGCGTCGATGACATGAAGACCGGCGAGGCCGTGATGGACGAACTGGCCGCGCAGATGGATGGCAAGGGCGCCATCGCGATCCTGGCGGGCAACCAGAATGCTCCGAACCTGCGCAAGCGCGTCGACGGCGTGAAGCAGGCGGCCGCGAAGTATCCGGGCATCCGCGTCGTCGACACCTTCTACCACATCGAAACGCCGCAGGACGCGGCGGCCGAGGTCCTGCGCGTGCAGGGCGCGTATCCCGAAATTCAGGGCTGGGCGATGATTGGCGGCTGGCCGCTCTTCACGCGCACGCTGCTGACGGACCTCGATCCGGGCCGCGTGAAGATCGTCGCCGTCGATGGCCTGCCGGCCGAGCTGCCGTACGTCGAGAAGGGGCTCGCGCCCGTGCTGCTCGCTCAGCCGACGTATCTCTGGGGCTACGAGTCGGTGCAGATCATCTTCCGCAAGGTGCACGACAAGGAAGAGGTGCCCGTGCACAACCAGATGGAACTCGTCCGCGTCTCGAAGGAGAACCTCGGCACGTGGGCGCGCCAGCTCCAGGAGTGGGGCTTCTCGGACGTGCCGGCGGAGTACCTGTCCCTGCCGTAGGTGCGCGCGTGACGATGCGTGAAGGGAGCGCGGGGACGTTAGTCCCCGCGAACGCGGACATGCCGGACGTTGCCGTTGCGTTCAGGGGGATCACGAAGCGCTTCCCGGGCGTCCTTGCGCTCGAGGACGTGAGCTTCGAGATTGCCGCGGGCTCGATGCACGCGCTCTGTGGCGAGAATGGCGCGGGCAAGAGCACGCTCGGCAAGATCCTCGCGGGCGTCCACACCGCCGATGCCGGCGAGGTGCGGCTGTTCGGTCAGCCCTTCGCCGCCACGCGGCCCGAGCACGCGCTGGCTGCGGGCGTGGGGATGGTGCACCAGGAACTCGCGTTCTGCGAGAACCTGTCGGTGGCCGAGAACCTGTGCCTGCGCGCGCTGCCGGCCACGGGGCCGTTCCTCTCACGCGCGGCGATGTACCGCGAGGCCGAGTCGCTGTTGGCCGCGATCGACGCGCGCCTGGACGTACGCCGGCGAGTGGGGGAACTGACGATTGGCCAGCAGCAGATGCTGCAGATCGCGGCCGCCGTCGGCCACGGCGCGCGCGTCATCGTCTTCGACGAGCCGACGAGCAGCCTGTCGCAGCACGAGGCCGAGAAGCTGTACGAGCTCATGGCCCGGCTGCGCGAGCGGGGCGTGACCGGCATCTACGTCAGCCATCGCATGGAGGAGATCTTCCGGCTGTGCGACACCGTCACCGTGCTCCGCGACGGCCGGCACGTGGCGACCGAACCCATCGCCGCGCTCGACACCGGCCGCATCGTCGAGCTGATGATCGGGCGGAAGCTCGAACAGTACTTTCCGACTGACCACGGCGCGACGACGGGAGAGGAGCGGCTGCGCGTGGAGGGGCTGTCGAGTCCGGCGGGCTTCCGCGACATCTCGTTCTCGGTCCGGGCCGGCGAAGTGGTGGGGATGGCCGGGCTCGTCGGCGCCGGACGATCGGAAACCGCGGCCGCCATCTTCGGGCTCGACGGACGAGCCACGGGGCGGATCGTCGTCGATGGCCGCCCTGTCGTGATCCGATCGCCGCGCCAGGCGATGCGGCTCGGCATCGGCCTCGTGCCCGAGGATCGCAAGCGCCAGGGCCTGGTCCTCTCGATGTCATCCCTCGCCAATACGACGATGGCGATTCTGCCGTCGCTGGCACGGCTGACGTTCGTGCGATCGGCGGAGGAACGCGCGATCGGACGACGCTTCTTCGAGCGGCTGCGCGTGCGTGCGCACAGCCTCGATGCCACGGCTGCCGGTCTGTCGGGCGGGAACCAGCAGAAGCTCGTGCTGGCCAAGTGGCTGGCGGCCCGCTGCCAGGTACTGATCCTCGACGAGCCGACGCGCGGCGTGGACGTGGGCGCCAAGGCGCAGATTCACGCGCTGATCGCGGAGCTGGCCGCTGAAGGCGTGGCCGTACTGCTCATCTCGAGCGAGTTACCGGAACTGCTGCACCTGGCCACGCGCGTGATCGTACTGCGCGACGGCCGCATCGTCGGCGAGGTCCCGCGGGTCGAGGCCACGCAGGACGGGCTCATGCGCCTGATGGCCGGCGTGGCGTGAACCGGCCATCCTCTCGTCGGGGCCCCAATCTCGTCAGAGCGCCGAGACTTCAACCTCGGGGCGCACGCCCGGAGCGTGTGCGTTCTGTCCCTGGGGCTGAAGCCTCAGGACTCCGGCTGCGGCCTCGCACGCGGCCTGCCGCCAATTCCTCCTGGTCCCGCTTCCCCCGCGCGATCGCCTGGCGAAGGTCCGCGAAGTGCCGGACGAAGTCCGCCAGCTGATAGTGCGCGTTGAGGCCGCTCGGGTTCGGCAGCAGCCATACGCGTGTCGTGCCGATCGTGCGCGCCTGGCGTCCGAGCACCGCGTGCCTGTCGCCGAACGCCGCGCGATACGCGCCGATCCCGAGCACGGCCAGCCAGGTCGGGGCGAACCGGCGCAGTTTGGCTTCGAGCGCGCGACGTCCCGCTTCCAGTTCGGCTCTGGTGAGTTCGTCGGCGCGCGCGGTCGTGCGTGTCACGAGGTTCGTGATCCCGCACCCGTAGGCCGGCAGCTGCCCGATGTCGGCCGGACGCAGCAGGTGGTCGGTGAACCCGGCCCCGTACAGCGAGGGCCAGAACCGGTTGCCGGCCCCGGCAAAGTGGAAGCCGGCGACAGCGGATCGCCTCCCGGGATTGATCCCGCAGAAGACGACGTCGAGCCCGCGTGTGAGGACGTCGGGCACGGCATGATCGAGGGGCACGTGGCGGGTAGTCATGGTGTGGCGCGACTGGCGGTCGATGGGCACGCATCCCGGTGCCCCGTCCGTTGGACCGCCATCAGGCCCTGCATCCTACACCGCCGTGCTGCCGTGCTGCCGTGCCGCCCGCAGCCGTGCAGCCCTCTTCGGATATGATGCCGCCACGAAATCATGACTCCACTCGACTGGCTCATCGTTGCCGGCTACTTCGTCGCGTTGTTCGCCCTCAACTGGTGGGTCGTGTCCAAGAACCGCGGCACGTCGACCGACTATTTCCTGGCGGGCCGTAACCTGGGGTGGTTCCTGGTCGGCACGTCGATTTTCGCCTCGAACATCGGGTCGGAGCACATCGTCGGCCTGGCCGGTGCCGGGGCGACGAGCGGCGTGGCGCTGGCCCACTACGAACTACACGCGTGGTGCGTGCTGGTACTGGGCTGGGTACTCATTCCGTTCTACATGCGGTCGCGCGTGTTCACGATGCCCGAGTTCCTCGAGCGCCGGTTCTCGCCGGCCTCCCGGTGGGTGCTGTCGTTGATCTCGCTGGTGGCATACGTCCTCACGAAGATTGCCGTCGGCATCTTCGCCGGCGGTGTGGTGTTCGCGGCGCTGCTGCCGGAACTGCACATGGAGGTCGGCGGGGCGGTCTTCAATAGCTTCTGGATCGGATCGGTCTCCGTCGTCCTGCTGACCGGGCTCTACACGGTCCTCGGCGGCATGCGGGCGGTGGCCTATGCCGATGCATTCCAGGCTGGCATCCTCGTCTTCGGCGCGGCCCTCGTCACATTCTTCGGGCTCCAGGCCGTGGGCGGTTGGGGCGAACTGCGGGCGGTCCTCGGCAGCGAGATGTTCAACCTGTGGCGGCCGATGGTTCCCGCGGGCGTCGAGTCGACATGGGTGCCGGTGAAGGAAGCCGGCCGCATGGCCTGGTATTTCAACGCGGACTATCCGTGGATCGGCATGCTGTTCTGCGCGCCGATCATCGGCCTCTGGTACTGGTGCACGGACCAGTACATCGTCCAGCGCGCGCTCGGCGCCCCTGACGTGCGCGAGGCCCGGCGCGGCACCATCCTCGCCGGCTTCCTGAAGCTGCTGCCGGTATTTATCTTCATCGTGCCGGGCATGGTCACGCTGGCGCTCGCGCGCAAGGGCGCCGCGGGACTGGCGGCGTTCGTGGATGCGTCGGGCAACGCGGCCCCCGAGCTGTCCCAGGCCGCCTTCCCGCTGCTGGTGCAGCACATCATGCCGGCCGGCGTGCGCGGCGTGGTCGTGGCCGGCCTGCTGGCCGCGTTGATGAGCTCGCTGGCCGGCGTCTTCAACGCCAGCTCGACGCTGTTCACCATGGACTTCTACAAGAAGTTCCGACCGCTCGCCAGCGAGCGCCAGCTCGTGTGGGTGGGGCGTGTGGCCACGATCGCCCTGATCATCGTCGGGCTGCTCTGGATTCCCGTGATTCAGGGCGCGCGCGGTCTGTACGACTATCTCCAGGGGGTGCAGGGCTACCTGGCGCCACCGATCGCCGCGGTCTTCTTCCTGGGCGTGTTCATGAAGCGGCTCAACGCGAAGGGCTGCCTGTCGGCGCTCATCGTCGGCTTCGCGCTCGGGGTGTTCCGGTTGATGGTCGATACGCCCGTGACGCTCGGGATGCTGGCCGGTGGCTACACCGAGGGCTCGTTCCTCTGGATCATCAACAACACGTACTTCCAGTACTACAGCCTGCTCATCTTCGTCGTGTCGTGCGCCGTGCTGGTGGGCGTGAGCTACGCGACCGAGGCGCCTTCCGAAGCGCAGCTGGCGGGTCTGACGTACGGCACGGTGAGCGACGCGGACCGGGCCGAAACGCGCGCGAGCTGGAACCAGTGGGACGTGGCCGGGACGGCCGTCGTGGTCGCGCTGATTCTGGCGGCGTATCTCTACTTCAATGGATGATCCCGGCGCGGGTGATGATGGCGTCGAGATGAGGGAGGTGCGGTGAGCGACGGCGTGGATATCGAGGCGGTCTCGCGCCTCATTGCAGAAGCGGCCGCAACGATTGTCATGCCGCGGTTCCGCCACCTCGGTCGCGGGGACGTCGAAGACAAGAGCCCGTCGTCGGACCGCGCGGACCTGGTGACGATTGCCGATCGCGAAGCCGAAGCGTGGCTGACGGCCGCGCTCGTCCGTCTCGATCCCGGCTCGACGGTCATCGGCGAGGAGGCCGTCTACGCCACGCCCGGTCTGCTCGATCGCCTGAAGGACGACGCGCCTGTCTGGCTGATCGATCCGATCGACGGCACGCGGAACTTCGTGCACGGCGACGATGGGTTCGGCGTGATGGTGGCGCGTGTCGTGGGCGGGCGTGCGCAGGCCGCCTGGGTGCTGCTGCCGGCGCGCGGCCAGGCGTTCGCGGCGGAGACGGGCAGTGGCGCGTGGCTCAACGGCGCGCGCATCCGCGTCCCGGCGATCGATGCGACCGGACCGCTGCGCGGGTCGCTCTTCACGCGCTACATGCCGGCCGATGTGCGGGCACGCGTCACGACGGGCACGACAGACGGCATCGAGCTGTTTGCCGACTCCTCGTGTGCCGCGGTCGAGTACACCGACACCGTGCGGGGGGCCAAGGATTTCCTCGTCTACTACCGGCTGCTGCCGTGGGATCACGCCGCGCCGGCGCTGATCCTGACGGAGGCCGGCGGTCGCGTCGAGCACGTCGACGGTCAGCCCTACACGGCACGGTCGAGCAGTCAGATCACGATCGTCGCGGGCAGCCAGTCGATCGCCGACGAGATCGGCGCGCGGCTCGGGCGAAATTAAAGATCAACCCCGTATCTTCCTCGCCCGTTCCAGGGCGTCCTTGATGCGCGCCTCGATGCCGCGGTCGGTGGGCTGATAGTAGCGACGATCTTCCAGGTGCGGGGGCAGGCACGACATGGCCGCAACGCCCTCGGCCTCGTCGTGCGCGTATTTGTAGTCGCGACCGTAGCCCAGGCCTTTCATCAACGACGTCGGCGCGTTGCGCAGGTGCAGCGGGACGGGCGACGCCTCGTCGCGGAGGGCGTCGCGCGCGGCCGCGTTGTAGGCCATGTATACCGCGTTGCTCTTCGGCGCGGCCGAGAGATAGATGGTGCACTGTGCGAGCGCCGCGTTGGCCTCCGGCAGGCCGAGGAAGTGCACGGCCTCCTTTGCGGCGAGGGCGACCTCGAGCGCGCGCGGATCCGCATTGCCGATGTCCTCCGAGGCCATGCGGACGAGCCGGCGCGCGAGGTACATCGGATCCTCGCCGGATTCGATCATGCGCGCCAGCCAGTACACCGCGGCATTGGCGTCGCTGTTGCGCACGGACTTGTGCAGCGCCGAGATCAGGTTGTAGTGCTCCTCGCCATCCTTGTCGTAGCGCAGCGCGCGGCGGGCGATCAGGCCCTGGAGCGACGCGAGGTCGAGGTGACGCCGGCCGTCCCGCACCGGCAGCAGGCCCACGGCGTGCTCGAGCTGGTTCAGGGCGATCCGCGCATCGCCGTTGGCGTGGATGGCGAGCGCGGCCAGCGCCTGGTCGTCGGCCTCGACGTGCAGATCGCCGAGTCCGCGTGCGCTGTCGGTCAGCGCGCGCCGCAGGATGACGATCAGATTGTCGGGCGTCAGCGGCTCGAGCACGTAGACCCGGGCGCGTGAGAGCAGGGCGGAGTTGACCTCGAACGACGGGTTCTCGGTGGTCGCGCCGATCAGCACGATCGTGCCGGCTTCGACGTGCGGCAGGAACGCGTCCTGCTGCGCCTTGTTGAACCTGTGGATCTCGTCGATGAAGAGGACTGTCCGGCGTCCGGTCATCTGGCGCCGGCGTTCGGCCGCGGCGATGACCTCCTTGATTTCCTTGATCCCGGACGTGACGGCGCTGAAGGCGACGAAGTCGACGCCGGCCACCGTGGCCATCAGCCGTGCCAGCGTCGTCTTGCCCGTGCCCGGCGGGCCCCAGAGAATCAGCGAGTGGAGCAGGCCGCGGTCGAGCGCCTGGCGCAGCGCGCCCCCGGGGCCCAGCAGCATCTCCTGCCCGACGACGTCGTCGAGCTGGCGGGGGCGCATCCGTTCCGACAGGGGCGTGCCGACGATGGCGGGCGACGGGTCGTCGTCGTCGAAGAGCGAGCTCATGAGGGTCTCCTGTCACGCAGCGGCCGGGTCATCTC
Source organism: Acidobacteria bacterium SCN 69-37 (assembly GCA_001724025.1). Taxonomy (GTDB): domain Bacteria; phylum Acidobacteriota; class Vicinamibacteria; order Vicinamibacterales; family SCN-69-37; genus SCN-69-37. The sequence goes on from MEDJ01000011.1 coordinate 84,515, forward strand.
CCACAGGAGGATGGCGGCGCTCGTGGCAACGTTCAGCGAATTCACGCGCGCGCGCATCGGAAGCGTCACGCGCTGGTCGCAGGCGTCCACGAGATCGGGGGGCAGGCCGGCACCCTCGTTGCCGACGAGCACCAGCAGCGGTACGTCGAGGAGGCCCGCGTCAGGGGCTGCGCCGCTCGTCGCCACGCTGGCCACGGTCCTGACCTGACGACGGCGTGCCTCGGCCAGCACGTCGGCGGCTGGCCCGACACCGACGGGCAGGCGGAACGTGCTGCCCACGGCGCTGCGCAGGGCCTTCCAGCCACCGGGGGCGGCCGAGTCGTCGAGAACCAGGACGCCCGTGGCGCCGAGCGCGTCGGCGCTGCGGATGATCGTGCCGACGTTGCCGGGATCCTGTACGCCCACGAGCCCGACGAGCCGCGGGTGGGACTGCGCCAGCAGCGTGACGGCCTCGGCAGGGGCCCAGCGCGCGATCGCGACGATCCCGCTGGGCGAGCGCACGGGCGATGCGGCCTCGGTCGCGGCCGCGCTGGCGTGCAGCACCGCAATCCCGCGCGCCTGCCAGGCTTCGGCCAGTCGGTCGTGGCGATCGTCGACCAGCACGCCTTCGAGCCGGACGCCGGCCTCGATCGCATCGGCGACGACGTGGGCGCCGTCGAGCAGGACGTCGTCGGCCTCGCCCCGTCCCGCGGCTACGGCGCGGCAGCGCTGCACGAACGGGTGCTGACGACTGGTGATCACAGCGAACAGGTTACACGGGCGGCGGGCCGCGGGCTACGCGGCCACTGGGGGGCGCTGCCGGCGACCGGGCGCGGACCGTTGACGACCGACGACCGGCACTGGTTGTTGGAGCCCTGGGGCTTCAGCCCCAGGGGAGAGGGGGGATCGACGCTGCGCGTGTTCCCCCGAGGCTGAAGCCTCGGGGCTCCGACGAGCGAGGGTGTGGGACGTGGGGCTCCGCGGGCGCGTGACGGTCGGAGCCCTGGGGCTTCAGCCCCAGGGGAGCGAGTGCCGGGCGCTGCGCGTGTCCCCCCGAGGCTGAAGCCTCGGGGCTCCGAAGAGAGGAGGGCGTTGCCAGAGGAGACTATCCGCCGCCGTGCTGCCGCGCCGCCTTGTCGCCTCCAGTGGAGCGTGTTAGCCTCAGCTCACCGATGAAGGCACGGCTGATTAAACGCTTCGAAGATGAAATCGTGGTGCTCGAGCGCGAGTTGACGCAGGAACTGCCCAAGGAGATCCAGCGCGCGCGCGAGTTGGGCGACCTGCGCGAAAACGCCGAGTACGCGGCTGCCAAGGAGCGGCAGCGGTTCGTCGAGGCGCGCGTCTCCATGTTGCGCATGCGGGTGTCGCAGATCCAGTTGATGAACCTCGACCGCATTCCGCGCGACAAGGCCGGCTTCGGCTCGAAGCTGACGTTGCGCGAGGGCGACCGCGAGATCGTGTACGAACTGGTCATGCCCGAGGACGCCGATCCCGAGCGCGGCCTCGTGTCCGTGGCGTCGCCGATCGGCCGGGCCCTGGTGGGACGGGAGGAGGGCGACGAGGTCGTCGCTCCGACGCCGGGCGGCCAGCGTCGGTTCGAGATCCTCCGGCTCACGACGATTCACGACGACGACCAGTAGCGCACCGTGGCCGACACCGCGTATTCGCCGGGGCTGCGGACGGGGGTCGTCCTCACCGGGGCCGGCACGGCCGGGGCCTACCATGCCGGCGCGCTGCGGGCCATTGCCGAGTCCGGCATCCGCGTGGATGTCGTTGCCGCGCACGGCGCCGGCGCGCTGACCGCGCTGGCGTCGGCCGTCGACGGCGGGCCGCGCGTGTGGGATCCGGCCGGTCCGTGGACCGATGCGCGCCTGCACCACGCGTATCGCTGGCGTCCGGCGCTGCGCGTGGCCTGGGGCGGCCTGCTCGCCTGCTTCCTCCTCCTGTTGTCGCCGCTGGTCGTGTTGATCCTGGCCGCGGCCATCTATGCGCTGGCCACGCTGGCCGGGCTCGTCAGCCTGACGGGCGTTTCGACTGCACTGGTTGGCTGGTACTCGGCGGCGCTCGCGTGGCTCTTCGACCCGCCGATGATGCCGACGATCGTCCCGCGCCTGCTCGTCCTCGGCGTGCTGGTGATCGCGGGGGTGCTGGTCGCAGCGTCCTGGCGCGCCGCGCGCGTGGAGGGATCGCGTCGGCGCCGCGTCGGCGCGTTCTGGTGGCGGCTGCTGTCGTGGCCGCTCGACGCGACCGAGCCGTCGGCCATCGCGCTCGATCTGCTGTGGCAGCAGGTCCACGGCGCCTCGTCGGACAAGCTGCCGGTGGCGGAGGCGCTCGGGCGACGCTACGTCGACGTCCTCACCGACAACTTCGGCGAACCGGGATTTCACGAGGTCCTGATTGGTGTGCACGACATCGATGCCCGTCGCGACGTGGTGGGCGCGGTGCTCTCGGCGTCGGGCCGGGCCGCGATCGAGACGAGCCGCGGCGGGCTCGACGATCGAGCCGGCGAAATCGTGGACTTCACCGGGCCGCAGCGCGACATGCTGGCCGGGTTCCTTGCCGGGGCGTTCCGGTTGCCCGTGGTGACGGCCCCGGCCGTGGTCGCGTATGGGGCCGACGACTACTGGCGCGGTGAACGGCACCGGGTCTGCGACAGGCCAGACCTGGTCAGCCGGCTGGTCGGCGAGATTGCCGCGCTGGGCGTGGAGCAGATCATCCTGATCGGCCCGGCCCCCCGGGCGGCGCGGCCGCACGGGATTCGCGCCACGCCGATCGGCCTGCGCGCGCGGATGGGCGAATTGGTCCGTTCGCTCGAATCGGCGGCGTTGACCGATGCGGTCGCGGTCGCGGCCAGCCGCTGCAGCAGCGTCTTCGTCGTCCGTCCGGATCACAACCCGATCGGGCCGTTCGATTTTGCCGGCGTCTACGACGAATCCTCCGATCGCCTGCGGACCGTGGCCGAACTGATGCAGCAGGGCTACGCGGATGCGTATCACCGGCTGATCGAGCCGATGGTGGCAGCCGCCGACGCGTCGGAGACGATCGGGTAACGCGAACGGCCACTGGCCGCTGGCAAGATAGAGCCCAGGGGCTTCAGCCGCGGGGGACTGCCGGCTGCCGTTGTGCCGCGTGCCACGACGCGGTAGCGTGTGGGCATGCCTCGACAGGACACGACCGTCATCCACGCCGGCGAGGGCGCGTCGGACCGCGCACGCCCGCTGACCGCCCCGATCTACCAGACCTCGACCTTCGTCTTCGACAGCACTGCGGATCTCGAGGAGTACGTGGCCGGCGGCAGCGGCCGGTATCTCTACTCGCGCTACGCCAACCCGTCGGTCGAGTCGGCCGAGGCGAAGCTGGCGGCGCTCGAGGGGGCCGAGGCCGCGATGGTGACGGCATCGGGCATGGCGGCCACGGCCACGGCGCTGTTCGGCCTGCTCGCGGCCGGTGACGAACTGGTGGCGAGCGCGGCGATCTACGGCGGATCGATCCACCTGATGACCGGCTTCCTGCGGAAGTTCGGCGTGACCGTACGCCTCGTGCCGATGGGCGGGGATCTGCTGGCGCACATCGGACCGGCAACGAAGGTCGTCTGGTTCGAGTCCCCGACCAATCCGACGCTGCGGTGTCTCGACATCCGGCACCTGGCCGCGGGCTGCCGGGAGCGGGGCATCACGTCGGTGTGCGACAACACGTTCGCGAGCCCGATCAACCAGCAGCCGCTCGCGCTCGGCGTCGACCTGGTCATGCACTCGGCCACGAAGTACCTCAACGGTCACAGCGATGTGGTGGCGGGCGCGCTCGCCGGCCCGGCGGCGCTGATCGATCGCCTGCAGCCGGCGCGCCGGTTTCTGGGCGGCGTGCTGGACCCGTCGGCGGCCTATGCGCTGGCCCGGGGCATGAAGACGATTGCCGTGCGCGTGGCGCGGCAGAACGAGTCGGCGCAGCGGCTGGCCGAGTGGCTGGCGGCCGATCCGCGCGTGCGCACCGTCGCGTACCCGGGCCTGCCGTCGCATCCCGATCACGCGATTGCGCGCCGGCAGATGTCGGGGTTCGGCGGCATGGTGACGTGTGCCGTCCACGGCGGCCTGGCCGCGGCGCGCGACGTCTTCGATCGCGTGCGACTCATCCAGCGGGCGGTGAGCCTGGGCGGCGTCGAGACGATCTGCAGCCTGCCGGTGCTGACCTCGCACTACGGCGTGTCGGCGGCCGATCTCGCAGCGGCAGGCGTCACCGACGACATGATCCGCATCTCGGTGGGGCTCGAGGATCCGGCCGACCTGATGGCGGATCTCGATCAGGCCCTCGGACGGGGACCGGCCGGCGCCGCGTCTTGACTTGCCTGTGGCGATCGGCCTAGTTTGCTCTGTTACCAGCGATCCGAACGGTCGAAAGAGAGGCGAGACGTGAGTCAGAAGATCCTGATCATCGTGGGTGATGGCGGCGAGAGCTACGAAACCTGGTATGCCGTGCACCGGTTCCAGGAAGCCGGGTACGAGACGGTGGTGGCCGCGCCGAGCAAGCGGCGGCTGAACCTGGTCATCCACGACTTCGAGCCGGGATGGGACACCTACATGGAGCGTCCCGGCTACATCATGGAGGCGGACACGACGTTCGACGACGTCTCGCCGAAGGATTATGTGGCGGTCATGTGCATCGGCGGCCGGGCCCCCGAGTACCTGCGCAACAACAAGCGCGTCCTCGAGATCATCCGCGAGTGCGATCAGCTCGGGAAGTGGCTGTTCGCCATCTGTCACGGCGTCCAGCTCGTGGCCGCGGCCGACCTGGTGCGCGGCAAGAAGCTGACCTGCTACGAGCACGTCCGGCTCGAGGCCGAGGCCGTGGGTGCGACCTGGATCCGGACCGACGTCGTACGCGACGGTCGACTGGTGACATCGCCCACTTGGCGCGAGCATCCCGCGTTCTACCGCGAGGCGATGGCCTGCCTGGCCGGACAGGCGGGCAAGTAGCCGGCGGTGCCTGCCGATCGGTTCACATCCGCCCGCGGGGCCGTCTGGCCGATCGAGACGGCCGGTGACGGGCCGCCGGTGCTCGCGCTCCACGGCGTGGGCGGCGGCGCCTATTTCTTCCGCGGGCTGGCCGGTCGGCTCGATGACCGGTATCGCGTGATCGCGACGGACCTGCCGTCGGGCCTGGCGCCCGACGGCAGCGTCGCGCCCGCTGACATGGCGACGTGGGCCGACGATCTCGTCGAGTACCTCGCGGCGCGGGAACGTGAGCCGGTCGTGGTCGTCGGCCACTCGCTCGGAACCATCCTCGCGCTCGAACTATGGCGTCGCGCCCCGCGTGCCGTCCGGGCGCTGGTCTTCGTCGGGGGCGTGCCGCGCGTGCGCGATCAGGTGCGTCCGCGCCTGGCCGATCGCGCCGACGCCATCGAGGCCAGCCACAGGATGGACGGATGGGGCGCGCGCATCGCGCCGGGCGTCTTCGGACCTAGGGCCCTGCGCGAGCGGCCCGAACTCGTGGGGCTCTTCGAGCGGCTGCTCGAGGCGCACCCGCCGGCCACCTACGTCCGCAACATGCGTGCGCTCCTCGCGGCCTCGGCCGTCGACGTCGTGTCGACCGTGACGGTGCCCTGTCTCTCGATCAGCGGCACGGACGACGCGTACGCGCCGCCCGAGTCCGTCGAAGCGTTTCTGGATCAGCTGCCGCAGCCGTGTGCGCGGGTGATGATGGACGGCGTGGGGCACATGCCGTTCTTCGAGGCGCCCGCCGAGTTCGCGCGCGCGGTGGGGACGTTCCTGGCGATGCTGTCCCGCGACTGAGGTCGAGCGTCCGGGCCGAGTGACGCCTGCAGGACGTCAGCCTCGATCGCTCGCTATTTGGTGGCCTTGGCTTCGACGCGCGGCGTCCTGGGCTCGCTCGCGTCGCTGAGGAAGGCTTCGGCCATCTCGCCGATGCGGGCTGCGATGCCGACACCCGACATGTCGCCGAACTTCGCGCGGAAGCGTTCCATGGGCACGACGGCCTTCGCCATCGCGCGGTGGCCGCCGGCGTTCCCGATGTCGCCGAACGCCGCCTTGACGAATTCGCCCGCGTTGCGCGCGTAGCCCAGATTCCTCACGCTCAGCACGAACTGGTCGTTGACGATGCCCGACACCATCGTCCACTTCACGTCCTCGACCTGGAGGAGGAAGTCGGCGGTGTAGGGGATGAAGTCCTCGCGCGAGGTCTGGCCGAGGAACGCGGAGAACACGCGGTTGCGGAGCCGGCTGGTGGCCAGCGCGCGCGTGACGTGCTCCAGGCGCTCGAGCGTGATCTCGGCGCCTTCCATCTTGCGGATCATCGCCGCGTCGGCCAGCGGATACAGGTACGAGAACGCCTCGAGGTCCACGCGGTTCGTCTGGCGCGCGAAGAAGAGCGTGTCCGACTTGATCGCGTAGAGCATGGCCGTGGCCGTGCGCTCCGAGATGTTCACGTCGACGGCCCGCAGGTGTTCCGTGAGGATCGTGCAGGTCGAGCCGTAGTCGGCGCGGATGTCCTTGAACACCGACGTGTAGCCGGGCTGTTCGGGGTGGTGATCGATCACCAGGTCCACGCGCGGCAGCAGGCCGCCGAAGTAGTGCGGCTGCACGTCGACGGTGGCGATGCGATCGAACCCGGCGAATTCCGCGGGGGTGATCGTCTCGATCTGGATGTCGAGCATGTCGACCATCCGCAGGTTCTCGGGGCGCGTCACCCCCTGCACGGCGCCGATGATGGCGGTGGCCTTGGTGCGGCGCAGCACGTTGCGCAGCGCCAGGCCGGCGGCAATCGCGTCGGGGTCCGGCTCGTTGTGCAGCAGGATCAGGACGCGGTCCGCGTCGGCGAAGTAGCGCTGGTACTGCTGCACGCGCGCCCGCGTCAGCGATCGACCGAGCTCGGTGGTGAGCGGGCCGGCCAGCAGTTCCGCGAAGTCGAGGTGCGTCAGTTCCGGACAGACGGCCTTGAGCTCGTCGACGTTGCGCCGCTGGGGCGTGTGGCCGACGTGCAGGATGTAGACGAGGCTGCCGCCCGCGTCGCGAATCGCGCTGACGACGCGCTTCAGGCCGCGACGGCCGTTGTCTTCGACGATCACACAGGTATTGGGCGTGAGATCGACCCGGAGATACGAGTCGACCCGCCTGGGATCCGCGACGGTTGCTGCTACACCGTCATCGACGAGACGCCGAGCCAGTGGGCGGCTCTCGATCAGGAACTCGATCTCGAACACGCCCGACAGGACCCGGTGAAGGGTCCTGATAACCAGCTCGTCCTGACAGACGGCCAGCGCACGCACAGCTCCGCATTATACGGAAAGTGGATCGGGCCGGCCACCCGGACCGGCGGGGGCCGGCGACGAGACGATAGAATCGACGGTGCGGGACGTCCCGGTGCCCCTTCGCCCCCTGCGGTCGGTCTGGCTGGCCGGGGGCGCCAGGCGCCGGCGGCCTGCGCCGGACGCGCGGCCCGGATGGCGCGGTCCCGCATCATAATGAGGGGACGGCCGGCATCGTCACCTGCCTCCCCACGGCCTTTTCCGACCCGTCACACCCTGATGTCCGATCGCTTCCACCTCGAGACCGAGTTCGAACTGCGCGGTGATCAGCCGCGGGCCATCGATCAGCTGGTCGAGGGGCTCGAACGGGGCGACACGTCCCAGGTGCTGCTGGGCGTCACCGGGTCGGGCAAGACGTTCACCATGGCGCAGGTCCTGGCGCGGGTGAACCGCCCGGCGCTGGTCATGGCGCACAACAAGACGCTGGCCGCGCAGCTCTACCAGGAGTTCCGCCGCTTCTTCCCGAAGAACGCCGTCGAGTTCTTCATCAGCTACTACGACTACTACCAGCCCGAGGCCTACATGCCGGCCACCGACTCGTACATCGAGAAGGAGGCCATCGTGAACGAGGAGATCGATCGGCTGCGGCTCTCGGCCACGCGGTCGCTCTTCGAGCGGCGCGACGTGCTGATCGTGGCGAGCGTCTCCTGCATCTACGGTCTCGGATCGCCGGAGGCCTACTACGGCCTGATGGTCCCGCTCGAGACCGGCGCGACGCTCGGGCGCGACGCGCTGCTGCGTTCGCTGGTCGAGATCCAGTACGAACGCAACGATCACGACTTCGCCCGCGGCACCTTCCGCGTCCGCGGCGACATCGTCGAGGTCTACCCGTCGTACGACGACGTGGGGCTGCGGATCGGGTTCTTCGGCGACGAGATCGACGACCTCGTGTCGTTCGATCCGCTGACGGGCCAGGAGGTGCGGCGGCACGAGCGGACGGCGATCTACCCGAAGTCGCACTTCGTCGTCCCGCGGGCGCGCACGAAGGCCGCGATCGACGGCATCAAGGCGGAGCTGCAGGCGCGCCTGGCGGATCTCGAACAGCAGGGGCGCGCGCTGGAAGCGCAGCGGCTGCACCAGCGGACGATGTTCGATCTCGAGATGATCCGCGAGATCGGGTACTGCCACGGCATCGAGAACTACTCGCGGCACCTGTCGGGCCGGCTGGCGGGTGAGCCGCCGCCCACGCTGCTCGACTACCTGCCGGCCGACGCGATCGTCATCGTGGACGAGAGCCACCAGACCATTCCGCAGATCCGCGGCATGTATGCCGGCGATCGGTCGCGCAAGCAGGTACTGGTCGAGTACGGCTTCCGGCTGCCGTCGGCGCTCGACAACCGGCCGCTCAACTTCGAGGAATGGGAAGCGCGCGTGGGCCAGCTCGTCCACGTCAGCGCCACGCCGGGGCCGTGGGAACTGCAGCGGGCGGGTGGCGTGATCGTCGAGCAGATCATCAGGCCGACGGGCCTGCTCGATCCCGTGATCGAGGTCCGGCCGATCAAGGGCCAGGTCGACGATCTGCTCGCGGAAATCCGGACCGTGACCGCGCGCGGCGAGCGCGTGCTCGTGACGACGCTGACCAAGCGCATGGCCGAGGACCTGTCGCAGTACTACCAGGAACTCGGCGTGCGCGTGCGCTACCTGCACTCGGACATCGACACGCTCGAGCGCGTGCAGATCCTGCGCGACCTGCGGCTGGGCACGTTCGACGTGCTCGTCGGCATCAACCTGCTGCGCGAGGGGCTCGACCTGCCCGAGGTTTCGCTCGTCGCGGTGCTCGACGCCGACAAGGAAGGCTTCCTGCGATCGGCCGGCGCGCTCATCCAGACGATTGGCCGCGCGGCGCGCAACGTCAACGGTCGCGCCATCCTCTACGCCGATGTCGTCACGCGGTCGATGCGCCAGGCGATCGAGGAGACCGAGCGGCGGCGATCGGTCCAGGAAGCCTACAACAGGGAGCACGGCATCACGCCGGCGTCGATTGTCAAGGACATCGACAGCGTGCTGTCGTCGGTGTACGAACGCGACTACGTCACGGTGCCCACCGCGCCCGACGCGCGCGATCAATTCAAGACCGCGGCCGAACTGGCGGCAGCCATTGCACGTCTGGAGAAGGACATGCGGGCGGCTGCCGCGAACCTCGAGTTCGAGAAGGCCGCCTCGCTGCGCGATCGCCTGAAGCGGCTGCGCAGCCCGGATCCGACGGCCGGTACGGCCGACGGGGGAGTCTCGTGAAGACATTCGTGGAGTGGATCAAGAACGCCCTGCTCGAAGTGCAGGAATACCTGCGCCTGGTGAGCCAGGTGGGCCGCGCGCTGGTGTCCAGGCCCTTCTACGGCCGCGACGTCGTGCAGCAGCTCGACCTCATCGGGGTCGGCTCGCTCACCGTCGTGCTGCTGACCGGCCTGTTCACGGGCATGGTGCTCGCGCTGCAGTCCGGCATGACGCTGGACCAGTTCGGCGCCCGGTCGATCGTCGGCCGGCTCGTCAGCGCGACGATGGTCAAGGAACTCGGGCCCGTGCTCACGGCGCTGATGGTGACCGGCCGTGTCGGGTCGGGCATTGCGGCCGAGCTCGGCTCGATGGTGGTGACCGACCAGATCGCCGCGCTGCGCGCGCTCGGGACCGATCCCATCCGCAAGCTGGTCCTGCCGCGCGTGATTGCCGGCACGGTCATGGTCCCCGTGCTCACCGTCGTCTCCAACGGCGTCGGGATGCTCGGCGGGATGATCATCTCGGTCACGCAGCTGCGCGTGGCCGCGAGCATCTACTGGTCGAACGTGGTCGACGGCCTGTACATGGCCGACATCTGGATGGGACTCATCAAGCCGGTCGTGCTCGGATTCGCGCTGGTGTCGATCGGCTGTCATGTCGGGCTGCGCACGAAGGGCGGCACGCAGGGCGTGGGGCGGGCCACGACCAATGCGGTCGTGACCGGATCGGTGGCGGTGCTGGTGCTCGACTTCCTGATCACGAAGCTGCTGATTTCGGTGTTGTACTGATGACGGTGCCGATCGACACGCCGCGTGCGAGTGAGGCCCCGGGGCCGACGGCCCCGCGGGAGGACACGTCTCCCGACGGCCCGCCGCTCGTCGACGGCGAGGTGCCGGTCATCGCGTTCGATCGCGTGACGCTGGCCTTCGACGACAACGTCGTCCTGCAGGACATCAGCTTCACGCTGCTGCCGGGCCGGATGAAGGTGTTCCTCGGGGCGAGTGGATCGGGGAAGTCGACGATTCTGCGGCTCGTGCTCGGCCTGTTGCGTCCCGATGCCGGGCGGATCTGGGTGCTCGGCGAGCGCGTGGACGTGATGCCCGAGGCTGACCTGATGGCCGTGCGGTCGCAGGTCGGGATGATCTTCCAGGACGGGGCGCTGTTCGACTCGCTGACGGTCCGGGAGAACGTGGGGTACCGGCTCTTCCAGGAGGGCGACGTCCCGGAAGACGAGGCCGACGCGCGTGTCGACGAGGTGCTCGGATTCGTCGGCCTGAGCGCGTTCGCCGATCGCATGCCGTCGGCGTTGTCGGGCGGCCAGCGGCGGCGCGTGGCGATTGCGCGCGCCATGGCCGCGCGGCCGCGCATGCTGTTGTACGACGAGCCGACCACGGGGCTCGATCCGATCACGGCGATGACCGTCGATCAGGAGATCGTCAAGGTGCGCGATCTCGAGGGGGCCAGCGGGCTGCTCGTCACGCACCAGCTGCGCGACGCGTTCTTTGTCGCGACCCACGAGGCCGTCCGGGGCCCGGATCAGGCGGTGCAGTTCGTCCCGGCCTCGGCCGAGCGGCTGGCGCGCACCGAGTTTGTCATGTTGAAGCAGGGGGGGATCGCCTTCGAGGGGACGGTGGACGCCCTGCGCCGGACCGAAGACGCCTACCTGCGGGCGTTCCTGTCGTAATTGCACGCGGCCGCTCCCGGGGGGCCGCCTTTTCCGACGCAGCATCGCGCTGCGTCATAATCGAAACTCATGCCGCGTACTCGTTCACTTGCCTGGTCGGAACTGAAGATTGGCATTGCCGGCGTGGCGGCGCTGGCGCTGCTCACCCTCCTGGTCGTGGCCGTTGGCGGCGACGGCGGCTACTTCTGGCAGCGCTATCCGCTCAAGGCCCGGTTCGCCAATGCCCAGGGCCTGAAGGAAGGGGCCGTCGTCCGCCTCAGCGGAAAGGAGATCGGCATGGTCACCGCGGTCGAGTTCGCCGGCGCCGAGATCGAGGTCCAGTTCGAGGTCCTCAAGTCGCTGCGGCCGGCCATCACGACCGAGTCGGTGGCCGTCGTCGGGGCGTTGAGCCTGCTCGGCGAGCCGATTCTCGACATCACCACCGCGCCGGGCGGGACGCCGCTCGAGGACGACGGGGTCGTGCGGACGCGGGAGTCGGCCGGCGCCATCGGCGACATCTCGACCGCCGCGACCACGACCCTCGACGAGATCGACCAGGTGCTCAGGCAGATCCGGTCGGGCGAGGGGACGCTCGGGCGCATCCTCACGGACGACGCGCTTTACACCGAGATGCAGGCGTTCATGGCGTCGGCGGCGTCGGTGACGCAGTCGGTGCAGGCCGGGCAGGGGACGCTCGGCGGACTGTTGAAGGATCCGGCGGCGTACGCGTCGCTGAAGACCTCGCTCGAGAATCTCCAGGTGATGACCGATCGCATCAACAAGGGCGAAGGGGCGCTGGGCCGGCTGCTGAACGATGACGCGGTGGGGCAGTCGCTCGCCTCCACGGCCGGCAACATGGCGGACGTGACGGGCAGGCTGTCGCGCGGCGAGGGCACGATCGGCAAGCTGCTGACCGACTCGCAACTGCACGATCGGCTCGACGGCATGGTGGGCAGCGTGAATGCTTTGACGTCGGGCCTGAACGCGGGAGAAGGCACGGCCGGGCAGTTGCTGCGCGACCGGGAGCTTTATGAGAACATGAACCGGGCGGCGGCTGAACTGCGGGAACTGCTCGCGGACATCCGGAAGGATCCGCGGAAGTACCTGCGGGTCAACGTCAGCATCTTCTGAGGAGAACGCATCATGGCACAGCAGGGAAACTCGGGCAGCGTGTTCATGGCCTTCGTGATCGGGGCGGCGGCCGGGGCAGCTGTGGCACTCCTCTATGCGCCGGCGGCGGGTGAGGAGACACGGCGGAAGCTGGCGGATCGTGCCCGCGAGGGACGCGATCGGGCCGACGATCTGCGGCGCGAGGGGCGCGACTTCGTCAATCGCCAGCGCGAGAACGTGACGGCCGTCGTCGACGAGGCTGTCGATCGCGGGCGTGAGGCCTTCGAGCGGGGACGCGAGGCGTTCGACAGGGCGCGGAAGGAGAACCTGTGACCGAGTGGGCGAGCGTCTTCCTGGCCGTGATGGCAGTGTCGCTCGCCATCATGGCCGCCGTGCAGATCGGGCTGATCGTCGTCGGCATCCGCGTCGCGAAGCAGGTGACGGCAGCCACGACCCAGTTGCACCAGGAACTGCGCCCGCTGATCCAGAAGGCCCACGCGATTGCCGATGACGCCGCGCGGGCCACGACGCTGGCCACGCTGCAGGTCGAGCGCGTCGATCAGTTCCTGGCGAGCACGGCCTCCCGGCTCGATACGACGATGGGATTGATCCAGAGCGCGGCGTCGGGGCCGATCGGCCAGGGCGCGGCAGCCATCAGTGCGGTCAAGGCCGTGGTGGGCGTCCTTCGTGACTGGAAGTCCCGGCGTCGTCGTGCGAATTACCACGACGAGGACGACGCCCTGTTCGTGGGATAAGAGCGTCAGGTACGACCGGTACGACGGGCGAGTGGTGGGCCCGGCGCACTTCTGGGGCCACTTCAAAATACCTTCGGGTGATGCCGGTACGGCTCCAGGACGGTCTTCGGGCTGGAACGGATGTGGATGCCGGTTGCGACGGGTGAGCGCCTCACCAGAGCGCTGGCATCCCATCGCCGAGATGCGGTAGACTCATCCGGTTCCGAACGGTTGGGCGCTTGGCTCAGTTGGTAGAGCATCGCCTTCACACGGCGGGGGTCAGTGGTTCGAGTCCACTAGCGCCCACCAACCTTCGCTCACCAGCAACAAGCACTTGCAGGAAATGCCGCGGGCCCGTTGCCGCGGCGTTCGTGTCTCTGGGGGGCAGTCGGGGCAGACGGGACGCGTCAGCGGTCCTCGTCTGACGAGCCACGACGGGCGGCGTACTCGAGCATGGCGTCGGCAATGGCGTTCGGACCCTTCGCGCGAAGCCCTGCTGCGGCACCGTGGACGTCCCGCAACTCACGGTTCTGTCCCAGTTTGGCTTTCCCGATCAGGCGCGTCACCTCGACGTCGATCCCGACAATGGCCTTGAGTTCCTCGTCGATGAATGCCTGGGGACTGTCGGCCATCTTCCAGGGCACCGGCTGCGAGGCCTCCTGGGTCTTGACCAGGTGGCCGACGAGTCCGCGCAGGTAGCGCACGTCATCGCGAATCTGCGCCCGCCCGTGGGCGTGCACGACCACGTAGTTCCACGTCGGCACTTCCTTGTGCGTCTCGTACTTTGTGGGATACCAGTTCGGCGAGATATACGCGTCGGCCGCGCGGAACACGACGAGCACCTCGTCGCCCGAGGCGATCTGCTGCCACACCGGATTCGCGCGGGCGACGTGCGTGCGCAGGACGCCGTGCGCGCCCTGGCGCGGATCCAGTTCGAAGACGAGGTGATTGGCGTCCAGCCCGCCCGCACCGTTCGTGACGAGCACACCAAGCGGGTGCCTGGCGATCACGGCGTGCAGCACGTCGGGACGGGTCTCTTCGAAGGGCGGCGGGATATACATGGCGCAACTCCAGTGGCGGGCGATGGTCTCCCGCGATGATAGCCCGCCGCCGGCTCTCTCCAGGACCTTCTGGCTTGGGAGCCTGCGTCTTTCGGCAGGCTCTTATCTGCCGCCCGTCGTCCCTGTCGTGCCAGAAACAATCTCGACCCGCATGACATGCCGTTCGCCTGGCGCGAGCGATATGGCCATTGGCGACACATTACAGGTTTCGACGCACACGAAGTCGCGCCACTCGTCGTCACCGAGATCGGCAAGCGCCCGGGCCTTGCGGATCCACGGATTCCAGACCACCGTCGTCCGCGAATCCTGCGCGCGAATGGCCAGGGTGCGGTTCAGCGCCCGATCTTCGATCCGGATCGGATCGGCGCTGCCGAGGTAGATGCGATCCACCTCCCCGGCGAACGTCAGGTCGCCGCGATCGACGCCCTGGCGCCGGCCATCGAGCGAATCGAGATAGGGGATGCCGGCCAGGCCGGTGATACCGACCTCGTGGATGTCGCCGACGCGATAGTAGGTGTGCAGGGCCTCGGCGAACGTGAACGGCGTCGTGCCGGTGTTGACCGTCGTGAGCGTCATCGCCAGCGACGTCCCGAACGTGACCGCGTGCTCGAGGCGGAAGTCGCCCGGCCAGTCGTGCCGCGTGTGGTCATCGCTCGTCGTCGACATCGTCACGCGTACGGCGTCACCGTCGCGATCGATCGCGTCGAGCTGCCAGGCCTTCGTGCGCACGCAACCGTGCGCCGGCGCATCGGGACGGTCCGCGAGCGCACCGAACCAGGGAAAGCAGACCGGGACGCCACCGCGAATGGCGTGGCCGTCTTCGTACCGCGCGTGGTCGCTGACGAACAGGACTTGGCGGCCACCGGCCGGCGCCCAGCCGGTGACGTGCCCGCCGTGCAGGTACATCTCGCCGGCGGCCGTCGGCGACGCAATTCGTACGACGGGCAGACCGCCCCGGCCCGCTTCCACACCGGCCATGCCGGGCATGTTGAATTGCTGCTGAAGCTGCGCGAGGGATGTCATCGTCGTCCGATCCGGCTGTACGTTGCCCATGAGACCCGCGGCACCGGACGATTGGCGCGCACGAGGTCGGGGGATTACGTGCCGTACAGGCGATCCCCGAAGTCGCCCAGGCCGGGGAGGATGTACTTCTGCTCGTTGAGTTGCCTGTCCACGGCCGCCGTGTAGATCGGGACGTCCGGATAGGCGGCTTCGATGGTGGCGACACCTTCCGGGGCCGCGACGATCGACAACAGCCTGACGCGCGATGCCCCGGCGCCATGAACGAGGTCGAGCGCCATGCACGCGCTGCCGCCGGTGGCGAGCATCGGATCGACGACGAGCACGGTGGTCGTCGCCGACATCGGTGGCAGCTTCAGGTAATAGCGCGACGCGATGGCCGTTTCCTCGTTACGCTGCAGGCCGACGTGCCCCATGCGCGCATCGGGAATGAGATCCAGCACCGCCTCGGCCATCACCAGCCCGGCGCGCAGGACCGGCACGACGACGATGTCGCCGCTGAGCGCCTGGCCGACGGTAGCCTCGAGCGGCGTCTGGACGGTCCTGTCGATCGTCGGCAGATCGCGCGTCGCGTCGATCGTGACGATCAGGCTCAGCCGCTCGGCCAGCCGCCGGAAGCGGCTGGGATACGACGCGGTACTGCGGAGCAGGAGCAGGGCGTTCTGGGCGATGGGATGGGAAACCAGGTGCACTGGCACGTCAGCACTATACACAAGGCCTCCGCCGGATCGCGATGCTAGAATCCCGTCCGTGCGTCCCTCGACTTTCGACAGTCCTGCCGGCCGGCCGGCGTGCACGCGCGGGGGCGTGCGATGATCCCGGTGCTCATCGGCGCGGACGATCTGCACGGCCGCATCGCGGAACTGGCGGCCGACATCCGGAGCGATGCCGGCCCCGGGACGCTCGTGCACTTCGTGTGCGTCCTGAAAGGGGCGTTCGTGTTCCTGGCCGATCTGCTCCGTGTGGTCGAGGGCCCGGTCAGCTGCGATTTCCTCGGCGTGGCGAGTTATGGGGCGGGCACGATGTCGTCGGGCCAGGTCAAGCTGACGAAGGATCTCGATCACCCGCTCAAGGGGCGCTACGTCGTCGTCGTGGAGGACATCCTGGATACGGGGCACACGCTGATGTACCTCCAGGAGATCCTGGCCGCGCGCGAGCCGGCCGCGCTGCGGACCGTGTGCCTGTTGAGCAAGCCGTCGAGGCGGCAGATCGACGTGCCCGTCGACTACATCGGCTTCGAGATCGCCGATCGCTTCGTGGTCGGGTACGGGCTCGATTACGACGAGGCCTATCGCAACCTGCCGTACATCGGCGTGATCGACGAGGAGGGGTGACGTGGCGGCGTTCCGTTTCCGCCTGATCGCCGAGTCCGACGCCCTGCGGATTCCCGAGGGCGCCACCGTCGAACTCGAGGCCGGCGGGCACATCACGCCGCTCGCCAGCGACACGATCGCGGCGCGGCGCATCCGCGTGGTGCGCGCCGGCACGCTCGATGCCACGTTGCCGGCCGACCTGGCGCCGGTCTTTCCGATTGCCCGGATCGCGATCGGCGGCGATCACGGCAGCCTCGTCCTGAAGGCCGCCATCACGACCCATCTGCGGGCGGCCGGCCTGGCGGTCGACGACCTCGGTACGCATTCGACCGACCCCGTGGATTACCCCAACATCGCGCAGATCGTGGCCCGCGCCGTCGTCAGGCGCGAGGCCGACGCCGGCATCGTCATCGATGGGGCCGGGCTCGGCTCGGCGATGGCCGCGAACAAGGTGCACGGGATTCGCGCGGCCATGTGCAACAGCCTGACGCTGGCGCGGTACGCGCGCGAGCACAACGGCGCGAATGTCCTGGCACTCGGTGCGACGCTCGTGACGCCGGCCGACGCGATCGCCATTGTCGATGCGTGGCGGTCGACGCCGATGACCGAGGCGCGGTACCTGCGACGGCTGCTCGAACTGCGCCGCGTCGAGGGGGCGGGATGACCGAGCGGTATCCCGTCGATCTGGCGCGCCTGGTGGCCACGCTCGCGCAGGAGGTCATTGCGCAGACCGGCGCGCTGGCGCCCGACCGGCGGTGCGGGTGTCATGCCGTGCGCGAGGATTGCTGTCCGACGCGCATGGCGCCGATCGTCGAGGCCGGCGCCGTGCGGCTTGGCGTGCACGCGTCGGGCGGTGCGCCGAATCCCGTGGCAGGCCTGATCGATCACACCCTGCTGAAGGCCGACGCGACGCGCGCCGAAATCGAGCAGGTGTGCCGCGAGGCCGCCGAGTACCACTTCGCCACCGTGTGCGTGAATCCGACGTGGGTGCGGCTGTGCGCGTCGCTCCTGCGAGGCAGCGGTGTCGACGTCTGCACGGTCGTCGGGTTCCCGCTGGGCGCGACCACCGCCGACGTCAAGGCGTACGAAGCCCGTCGCGCCATCTTCGACGGCGCGGCCGAAATCGACATGGTGATCAACGTCGGGGCGCTCAAGTCGGGCGATGTGCGCCTGGTCGAGCAGGACATCGACGCCGTGGCGTCCGTGTGCCGGAGTGCCGGCGCGACGAGCAAGGTGATCATCGAGGCCGCGCTGCTGACCGCCGACGAGAAGATCACGGCGTGCACGCTGGCCAAGGCGGCCGGTGCGGACTACGTGAAGACGTCGACCGGCTTCGGGCCTGGTGGAGCCACGGTCGAAGACGTCGCGCTCATGCGCCGCGTCGTCGGCCCCGAGATGGGCGTGAAGGCCGCCGGCGGCGTGCGCGATCTCGAAGGGCTCCAGGCGATGGTCGAGGCCGGGGCCACACGCGTCGGCGCCAGCGCGGGCGTGAAGATCGTGACGGGCCAGCGCGCCGCCGCCACGTATTGACGCCGCCGCGGTCGCGGCCGCGACTGCTACCGCAGCAGGCCGATCAGTTCCGATCCACTGACAACGATGAAGAGCACCGCGGCAATGGTGAGGCCGATGTTGCTTGTCCAGCCGTTGCGCCATTCGGGCGGCGTGTGGCGGCTGTTGAGCAGCCAGATCAGCGTCGTGGCCAGGAATGGCATGAACAGCGCGCCGAGCGCACCGTAGACGAGCACGAGCTGGAACGGCCGTCCCAGCGTGAGCAACAGCATGGGCGGGAACGTCAGCCAGAGCAGGTACGCGCGGAACGCCGGGCTCGTGGCGCGTGCGGCGAGTGACGCCCCGGGACGACCGCGGACGTGATCGACGAAGTCCGCGAACAGCAGGCTGACGCCGTGCCACACGCCGAGGATCGACGAGAAGGCCGCGGCGAAGAAGCCGACGAGGAAGAGCACGGCGACGCCGTGGCCGAACCGGGCCTCGAGCACGCCCGCCAGATCGATCAGCCCGCGATCGCCGGCAGTCAGCGCGACCTGGCTGTCGTGCAGGAGCTCGGCGCCCACCACGAGCATTGCGACGACGAAGATCCCGGTGATCGCGTACGCCGTCCCGTTGTCCCAGCGCATGACGCGCATCCACGACGCATCGCGCCAGCCCTTGGCGTGCATCCAGTATCCGTACGAGGCCATCGTAATCGTGCCGCCAACGCCCCCGATCAGGCCGAGCGTGTAGAAGGTCGAGCCGTCAGGCAGCACGGGGACCAGGCCCGCGAGCGTCGCGGGCAGCGAAGGGGTGAGCAGGACGGCCAGCGTGACGACCGTCACGAACATCACGCCCACGAGCAGGGCCATGGCGGCTTCGAAGACGGCGTAGCGGTTGAACCACACGAAGAGCAGGCCGGTCACGCCGGCGATCATCGCCCACGCCTCGAGCGGGACGGCTGGAACGAGTGCGGCCAGCGGCAGGGCCGTGGCCGACATCGCCGTGGCGCCGTAGACGAATCCCCAGATGACGATGTAGGGGGCGAAGTAGAGGGAGGTCCAGCGGCCGAGCCGTGTCCAGCCGTCGAAGATCGTGTGTCCGGTGGCCAGGTGCCATCGGCCGACGGCTTCGGCCAGGGCGATTTTCACCAGGCACCCGGCCACCGCGGCCCAGAGCAGGCTGTACGCGAAACGGTCGCCGGCAATGAGCGTGGCCACCAGGTCGCCGGCGCCCACACCCGTCGCGGCGACGACCAGA
This sequence comes from Acidobacteria bacterium SCN 69-37, assembly GCA_001724025.1. Lineage (GTDB taxonomy): Bacteria > Acidobacteriota > Vicinamibacteria > Vicinamibacterales > SCN-69-37 > SCN-69-37. The sequence continues at coordinate 103,675 of MEDJ01000011.1, forward strand.
CCGGGGCCGACGTGACGCCAACGCGGGGCTCGCACGGACGGCTTCACCGCGATTTCATCCTGCCGGGGCATCGTGTCGAAGCTTACCGGAGTTCGACGCGGCCGGCAGCCGAATCCGCTGAACGGCCGGGTGGACTGGACTATATAGTGTGAAGCGCTTCCAATGACTGGCCATCGTGACGGTCGGGTGCCGGGCACCCGTCGTGGGACGCGGCTGGCCGTATCAGAAAGGACGACACAGTGAAGAAGACTCTCCTGGCCCTGACCGCGACCGGGATCGTGGCAGGTGCCGTGACAACGAGCGGAGTGTTGGCGCAGCGGCAGGGTGGACCACCGGCACCCATGACGTTCTTCGTGACGAGCGTCGGCGTCGGAGACGGCGGCAACCTCGGCGGACTGGCCGGCGCGGACAAGCACTGCCAGACGCTTGCGGCCGCAGCCGGGGCTGGCGATCGGACGTGGCACGCGTACCTCAGCGCGGCGGCCGGTAACGGCCAGTCCGCAGTGAACGCGCGCGATCGCATCGGCAGCGGTCCGTGGCACAACGCGAAGGGACAGCTGATCGCGCAGAACGTGGCGGACCTGCACGGTGACGTCGAACGTGACCGCAACAACATCCGCAAGCCCTCGGCGTTGACGGAGAAGGGGGCCGAGGTCAAGGGCGCCGGCGATCAGCCGAACGAGCACGACATCCTGACCGGATCGAACTCGCTCGGCCGCCTGGCCGAGGGCGCGACGGCCGCCGATACGTGCAGCAACTGGACGAGCAACAGCGAAGGCCGGGCGATGGTCGGACACCACGATCGTCTCGGCGGAGCGAACACCTCGTGGAACGCCGTGCACTACTCGCAGGGCTGCAGCCAGCAGCAGCTGATCAACACGGGCGGCGCGGGTCTGCTGTACTGCTTCGCCGCGAACTGATCGCCTCGGGACGATCGATACCGGCGCCGCGTCGATCGCGGCGCCGTTTCGCTGTCCGCCGGCGCGAGGGACAGAGGCGCGCGGCACGGCGGCCGCGTCCTCGACTAACATCGTGCGGTGCGTCCGCCCCCGTCGATCGCCGAACTCGGATGGTCAGCCGCGCGTCAATCGGCGTTCGCGCCGCTGGCCGCGTCCGGCCTCGTGCCCGGGCGCGTCGTGCTCGAGCACAACCACGTCTTCCGCGTGTGGACGACCGGCGGCGAGGTGCTGGCCGAGGTGGCCGGGACGCTGAAGCACCGGGCGTCGGCCAGGCACGAACTGCCCGTGGTGGGCGACTGGGTCGGTGTCAGGCTCGATCCGGCCGGCGCCCGCAGCCAGATTCGCGAGGTGCTGCCGCGCCAGACGCGCTTTTCCCGCAAGGCTGCCGGCCGCGACACCGTCGAGCAGGTCGTGGCCGCCAACATCGACACGCTCTTCATCGTCTTCGGGCTGGATTCGCCGGTGAACACGCGCGCGATCGAGCGGTATCTGGTCGTGGGCCGGCACGGCGGCACCGATCCGGTCATCCTCCTGAACAAGGCCGACCTGGCCACGCGCCCCGAGGCCGTGCGCGCGGAGGCCGCGGCCGTGGCCGGCAGTGCGCCGGTGCTGCTGGTCAGCACGAAGGGCGGCGTTGGCCTCACGGAACTCGAGGGGCGCATGGAGCGGGGCCGCACCGTGGCCCTGATTGGCCCGTCCGGCGTCGGCAAGTCGTCGATCGTCAACGAACTCGTCGGACGCGACATGCTGGCCATCGGCGCCGTGCGCGAGTGGGATCAGCGCGGCCGTCACACGAGCGTGCACCGGCAGCTCGTCGTGCGTGACGCGGGCGGACTCGTGATCGATACGCCGGGCATGCGCGAACTCCAGCTGTGGGACGTCGGGAACGTGGGTGAGGCGTTCGACGACATTGCCGCCCTGGCGTCGGCGTGCCGCTTCCGGGACTGCCGGCACGATACGGAACCTGATTGCGCGGTGAAGATGGCTGTCGATGCGGGCGGCGTCGATCGCGCACGATACGCGAGCTATCTGAAGCTGCAGCACGAGCAGGCCGATCTGGCGCGCAAGCGCGAGGCGCGCGAGCTGAACGACGCCAGGCGCCAGGCCCGGACGCCGCAGAAGGGGCCGCGAACCCCTGACAAGGAACGGACGCGCGAACGACGATGAGGCAACGATGGATCGGGTGGGGACTCGGAGGCCTGCTCCTGCTGGCTGGTGCGGGATGTCAACGCGTACCCGTGCCGACGGTGGGAACGGTCGAGCGTCTCGAGGTGCACCTGCGCGTCCGTCCGACAGGCGATCTCGAGGTGCGCGAGACGGCGACGCTCGCACCGTCAGGCACCACCCTCCGCTTCGCGCACGTCATCCAGAGCCCGACCACCGATCGTCTCGACTGGACGACGGCGTCGATCGATGACGTCCCTGTCGAGCCGGGCCGGGAGGGCCTGCGCGTCGCCGGCGGCGGGACGGATCCGCTCGACGTGGTCCTGGAGCGCGAGGGGACCGCGCCCACGACGTTCGGTCTGACGTACGTGGCGACATCGGCCGTTGCCGTGCGCCGGCTGCGCGGCGAACTGAGTTGGCCGATCCTCCCGGCCGGGCGTGGTTTCGATGTCGGCCAGGTGCTCGTCACCCTCGATGTGCCGGACGGCGTGGCCATCTACGGCGGCACGGGCATGGCCGAGGCCGGATGGGACGTCGAGGTTTCCACGGGACGCGTGATCGCGCGGCGCGATCGCGTCGGTGCTGACGAAGCCGCCACGCTGCTGGCGGTATTCGATATCGATCGAACGCAGGTGCGTCAGGGGGAGTGGGAGTGGAACCGGGATCGCCAGGCCGAGTATGGGCTGGCGTTGATTGCCGCCGGGATCTTTCTCCTCGTCGTGGCCGCGGGCATCCTGATTCAGTTGCGCGTGCAGTATCCGCCGCCCCTCGATGCGGCCACCCGGCAGATGTTGTCGCGTGGGCTCTGGCTGTCGGCCGTCGTCACGCTCCTGGTGGCCGTGGGGCTCGAGGTCGTCGCGGTGCGCTGGCTGTCGGGTCTCGGGCGCGCCCTCGAATTCATCCCGTTGTGCTTTGCCGTGGCTGCGGCGATGTTCGCTGTCGCAGGCTGGCGGTACGGGCGGGGCGGGCGGCAGGCGTGATGTTCGAACCGCGGCCGCGCGTCGCGCATTTCGTGGTGCACGCCGTCGATGGCCAGGCCGTCGACTATCGCGAAATCTGGCAGCGCACCCAGTTGCTGCTGTTATGTTTCGACGAACGGGACGCGCAGGCGCGCACGGCTGTCGTGGCTGCGGCGTTGACGACGCGCGGCGATGCGCTGGCTGCTGTGGAAACACGCCTGGTCGTGACACACGACGTGGTCCCGGGCGCGCCGCGGCCCGGGGCGCTCGTGGCCGATCGCTGGGGCGAGATCTACGCGACGCTCGACGACGAGGCCGTGACCGACGCCGACGATCTCATCGACTGGATGCGCGTCGTGCAGAGCCGATGCGGCTGACGATCAGCGCCGAAGCCACGCCACCTTTCGCCAGTCGTCCCTGTCGTACCTGAAATCAGTAAACGTCACGCTTGTACCGCTTCCCGAGTCTGAGTTGCTCGAGGTACTCACGCGCCTGATCGGGCGTGCGTCCGCCTGCCGTCTCGATCACCTGCAGCAGTTCGCGTTCGACGTCGGCGGCCATGCGGTCCTTGTCGCCGCAGACGAAGACCTCGGCGCCGTCTTCGAGCCAGGCCCAGACGTCGGCCGCCTGTTCGCGCAGGCGATCCTGGACGTAGATCTTGTGCGCCTGATCGCGCGAGAAGGCGAGATCGAGCCGCAGGAACCCGTCACGCGCGTAACCAGTCAGTTCGTCCCCGTAGAAGAAGTCCGAGGCGCGGCGCTGTTCCCCGAAGAACAGCCAGTTGCGGCCAGTCGCGCCAGTCGCGCGTCGTTCCTGGAGAAATGCGCGGAACGGTGCGAGTCCGGTGCCGGGGCCCACCATGATCATCGGCGTCGCCGGATCGGCAGGCATCGCGAAGTGTCGCTGCTGGTTCTGCAGGTACATCTCCACGTCTTCGCCAATGGGCCATCGGTCCGCAGTCCACGTCGAGCAGACGCCCCGACGCAGGCGGTCGCGGATCGTGTACTGCACCGAGACGATCAGCACGTGGATGTGATCCGGGTGCATTTTCTGGCTCGACGCGACCGAATAGAGCCTGGGCAGGTTGCGTCGGAGCGCGCCCACGAGTTCGGTGGGAGTCACAGCGATTGAAGGATACGCGTCGAGGACGTCCAGCACATCGTGCGCGTCGTCCATCGCGCCGAGATAGTGCTTCAGCGCCTGCGCATTCGACTTCTCGAGCAGGCACGCCAGATCGGTCGCCCCGCGATCCGCGTAGATCTCGAGGAGTCGACGTGTCGGCTGCGTGAGGTTCAGCCGCAGCAGGGCATCGCGCAGCGTCGACGTCTGATCGTCGGCCATCGTGACGATCTCGTCGCCCGCGACACCAAGCGCACGGATGACGCAATCGACGAGCACGGGATCGTTCACCGGGTGCAGACCCAGCGCGTCGCCCGGCAGGTACGGCACGGGCGCATCCTCGAAGGCGATCTCGTGGTGACGCGTGATCTTGTTCGAGCCGTGTCCGGTCAGGAGGCGGTTGGTGACGTGCCGACCCCGGAACACCTGCTTGTGATCGATTGACATGCGTCCGAGGAGGATAGCCCAATCACGGCAGCACGGACACCCGTTTTCGGCCTCAGCGTCGGCGCACGAAGTGATAAATGACGATCTGCTGCTCCAGGTATTCGTCGACGAGATCGAAATGCTCCCGGAGCGGTTCAATGGCGACCTCGACAGTCGGATCTGCGCGCAGCGCCACGAACCAGATCCGATCGCGATTGGCCGTTGCGCGACTGTAGGTCACGGACCACCCGTCGGCCGGTGGCGGTGCCGTGAACAGCGGGAAGGCCCGCACCTGCAGATCGGTCCGCTGCCGATACAGATCGTACGCGAGGGTATTGAAGTACGGATACACCACCACGGCATCGTCCGGCCCGGCCAGGCGCTCGACGATCGGAACGGCCTGGCGCCAGCCATCTTTCGTCTGGACGTCATACAGGCGTGGCAGCGACGTCGTGCTGACGATCACGGTGACGGTCAACACCGCCAGGCGCAGCCACGCGCCGGGCAGCGCCGCGATGCCGGCGGCCGCGAGGAGGGCAAAGGGCACCGACGCGGCAATCGTGTACTTCGGCAGGAAGATCGGCGATCCGACGAAGGAGAGTGCGAAGGGGATGGCAATGGGCGCCGCGAGCCACGGGAGCAGGAAGAGCCACGCCGGACGCGGTGACGACGCCTCGGCACGTGGACGACTCACGCGCCAGAGCCCCAGCGCGGCGAGCCCGAGGAGGATCCGCAGCAGGGCCGGCGATCCGGCGTACGTGCGGAACGCCGTCAGGAACCCGAACGGGGGCGGTTCGGCAATCCAGAAGCGCGTCTGGACGAGCGACACCTGCCAGGTGAAGACCGGCAGCCACCACAGGAACGCGGCGAACACCAGGCTTTGCGCAGCGATCCAGCAGCCGGTCGTCTCGAGCGCGCCGCGTCGTCGCCACAGCAGGTCGATGCCGACGACGAGCGCCTGCGCCGCGATGATGAACGCGGCATAGACGTGCGTCCATGTCATCAATGATGTTGCAACAGTATATGTAATGAACCAGCCGGGATGCGGTCGATCGAAGAGCCGGATGAACCCGTACATCGAGAGCGTGGCCAGCAGCGTCAACTGGGCGTACATCCGCGCTTCCTGCGCGAACTCGATCTGGAAGACCGACACGGCCAGCAGCGACGCGGCCGCGAGGCCTGCGGTGCGTCCGGCCAGGCGCGTACCGACGACGTGCGTCGCCACGAGCGTCATGAGGCTGAAGACGACCGAGAGCAGGCGCGCACTCCACACCGATCCGCCCGTGAGCGCGAGCCAGCCGCTGAGCACGATGTAATAGAGCGGCGGATGAACGTCGAGACGCGTCTCGAGGAAGATCTCGTCGAGTCCGCCGCGCGCGATGCGGATCGCGAAGGCCTCGTCGAGCCAGGCGCTCTCGCTGTCGAGCGCGTGCAGGCGCAGGAACGCGCCGACGAGCAGGATGCCCGTGAGCGCCGCGACGGTGCGCGGCGTGAACGGGGTGTGCCGAGCGGGTGAGTGGATGGTCACGACCGGCGGCCGATGTTACACTCTCCGGGCCACCCTTGCGTCACCGATGGCGGTTCGTCGAATCGAGCCGTAGGTGCGCGCGTCCGGTCGGCGCCCCCTCAGGCGATCCCGCGTCGACCGTTTTCCAGCCTTCACGAACGATTCGAGGGCAAGAGAGGAGGCGGCCTCATGCCGGGTCCCGTTTCACAGTTCATCGATCGACACTTTCTGCACTTCAATGCGGCGTCGCTGAAGGATGCGGCCGATGCCTACACCGCGCACCTCGCGGGCGGCGGAAAGATGCTGGTGACGCTTGGGGGCGCGATGAGCACGGCCGAGCTCGGCATTTCGCTGGCCGAAATGATCCGGGCGGACAAGGTCCACGCCATCAGCTGCACGGGCGCGAACCTCGAAGAGGATCTCTTCAACCTCGTGGCGCACGAGCATTACGTGCGGATCCCGAGGTATCGCGATCTCACGCCGGCCGACGAGCAGGCGCTGCTCGAACGCCACCTGAACCGCGTGACCGACACGTGCATCCCGGAGTTCGAGGCGATGCGTCGGATCGAGCACGTCATCATCGAGCGCTGGATGGTTGCCGCGCGCGAGGGACGCAGGCAGTTCCCGCACGAATACATGTACGACATCCTGCTCGACGGCAGCCTGGCGTCGTCGTACCAAATCGATCCGAAGCACAGCTGGATGCTGGCGGCCGCCGAGCGACGGCTGCCGATCTTCGTCCCGGGCTGGGAGGACTCCACGCTCGGGAACGTCTTTGCTGCGCGGTGCCTCGAAGGCCGTGTGGCACAGCCGTCGGCAATGAAGACCGGCATCGAATACATGATGGAGTTGACCCGCTGGTACACGGCCACGGCGACCGAGGCGTCGACCATCGGGTTCTTCCAGATCGCGGGCGGCATCGCCGGCGACTTCCCGATCTGCGTGGTGCCGCTGCTGCACCAGGATCTGCGGCGGGAGGACGTGCCGCTCTGGGGCTACTTCTGCCAGATCAGCGACTCCACCACGAGCTACGGATCGTACTCGGGGGCCACGCCCAGCGAGAAGATCACGTGGGGCAAGCTCGCGGTCGATACGCCGTCGTTCATCATCGAGTCGGACGCGACGATCGTCGCCCCGCTGATCTTCGCCAAGATCCTCGGCTGGTAAGCCGGTGATCGCCGGGCCGGCGGCCGTCGAACGGTCGCCGGCCATCCGTTGTCGTCCGTCAGCCTGACGAGAGGAGTCACACCCATGAAGCGCATCGTCGTGCATACACCGGGCGGCCCCGGACAGATGGTCCTCGAGGACGGGCCGGCGCCCGTGCCCGGTCCAGCCGACGTGGTCATCGACGTCGTCGCGGCCGGCGTCAATTTCATCGACGTCTATTTCCGGAGCGGTCAATACAAGGCCGAGGTGCCGCTGACGCTGGGAAGCGAGGCGGCCGGGACCGTCTCGGCCGTGGGCGCCGATGTCCGTGATCTGAAGCCGGGCGACCGCGTGGCCTACGCCATGGTGCGTGGCGCGTACGCCGAGCAGGTCGTGGTGCCGGCCGCGATGGTGGTACGCGTGCCGGACGCCGTGCCGCTCGAAACCGCGGCGGCCGCCATGCTGCAGGGCATGACGGCGCACTACCTCACGCGATCGACGTTTCCGCTGGAGGCCGGTCAGACCTGCCTGGTGCACGCCGCCGCAGGCGGGGCGGGCGGCCTGATCGTGCAGATGGCGCGTCGGCTGGGCGTTCGGACGATCGGCACCGTCTCGACTGACGCCAAAGCACAGGAGGCGCGTGCGCTCGGGTGCGACGAGGTCATCAAGTACACCGAGCAGGATTTCGAGGTCGAGGTGAAGGCGCTGACCGGCGGCCGCGGCGTCGATGTCGTGTACGACTCGGTGGGACGGACGACCTTCGAGAAAGGGCTCGCCGTACTCCGGCCGCGCGGCGTGATGGCGCTCTTCGGCCAGTCGAGCGGCGCGGTTGCACCGATCGATCCGCAGATCCTCAACACGCGCGGGTCGGTCTACCTGACCCGTCCATCGCTCGCGCACTACGTCGCGACGACGGACGAACTGCGGTGGCGCGCCGCGGAGATCTTCGACGCCATCATCGGTGGTGATCTGACCATCCGCGTGTCGGCCACGTATCCGCTGGCCGAGGCGGCCCGGGCACACGAGGCGCTCGAAGGGCGGAAGACCGTCGGGAAGCTGCTGCTCGGCGTGCGGTAGGTGCGGCGGGCGGGGAAGGTGCGATACCCTATGTCGTTTCTTTCTCCAGGAGAGTGACCGCCGATGAAGGTCTTCGAGATTGCTGTACTGGCCGGTGACGGGATCGGTCCGGAAGTGATGGCGCAGGCGCTGCGCGTGATCGACGCGGCCGGCGCGAAGTTCGGATTCACGGCCGACTATCGTCACGCCGACGTCGGCGGCCTCGCCATCGATACCCACGGCCAGGCGCTGCCGCCCGCCACGTTGAAGACCTGCGAGCAGAGCCAGGCCATCCTGTTCGGATCGGTCGGCGGTCCCAAGTGGGAGTCGCTGCCGCCGGCCGAGCAGCCCGAGCGCGCGGCCCTGCTGCCGCTGCGCAAGCACTTCGATCTCTACTGCAACCTGCGGCCGGCGCGCGTCTACAAGGCGCTCGTGCCGTCCTGCCCGCTGCGGCCCGACATCGCCGGCGATGGCTTCGACATCCTCGTGGTGCGCGAACTGACGGGCGGCGCATATTTCGCGCGGCAGGCGTCCGACAAGGGACGCGAGGGCAGCGGGCCGACCGAGCGCGCCTGGGACGTCAAGCAGTACACGCGCGCCCAGATCGAGCGCATCGCCCACAAGGCGTTCCAGGCGGCCCGCACGCGCCGCAAGCGCGTGACCTCGGTCGACAAGGCCAACGTGCTCACGAGCATGGTGTTCTGGCGCGAAGTGGTGGCGGGCGTGGCCCGCGAGTATCCCGACGTCGAGTGCACGCCCATGCTGGTCGACAACGCGGCCATGCAGCTCGTGCGCAATCCCCACCAGTTCGACGTGATGCTCTGCGGCAACATGTTCGGCGACATCCTGTCCGACGAGTGCGCCATGCTGACCGGATCGATGGGCCTGCTGCCGTCGGCGAGTCTGGCGGAGGGCACGTTCGGTCTCTACGAACCGGCCGGGGGATCGGCGCCGGACATCGCGGGCAAGGGCATCGCCAATCCCATCGCGCAGGTTCTCTCGGCGGCGCTGATGCTGCGGTTCTCGTTCGACGCGCACGAGGCGGCGCTCGCCATCGAGCATGCCGTGGCCCGGGCCATCGAGGACGGCATCCGGACGGGCGACATCGCGCCGAAAGGTACAGCGTCGGTCTCGACCGTGGCCATGGGCGACGCCATCGTCGCGCGCCTCTGATCCCGCCGTGACAACGTCGACGACGGCCGTGCGTGGAGGGAACTCGCCGAGGCAGGTGCTCTTTGCCAGCCTCGTCGGGACGACGATCGAGTTCTTCGATTTCTACATCTACGCGACAGCGGCCGTCCTCGTCTTTCCATTCCTCTTCTTTCCCGACTCCGATCCCGTCGCCGCGCGCCTGGCCTCGCTCGCCACGTTCGCGATCGCGTTTCTGGCGCGTCCGATTGGGTCGGCGCTGTTCGGGCACTATGGTGATCGCATCGGTCGCAAGGCGACGCTCGTGGCGGCGCTCCTGACGATGGGTCTGTCGACCGTGGCCATCGGGCTGCTGCCCACCTACGCCACGATCGGCGTGGCCGCACCCATCCTGCTCGCGCTGTGCCGGTTCGGGCAGGGGCTGGGCCTGGGGGGCGAGTGGGGCGGGGCGGTCCTGCTGGCCGTCGAGAACGCACCGCCGGGCCGCCGCGCCTGGTACGGCATGTTCCCGCAACTGGGCGCGCCGCTCGGGTTCATCTGTTCGGCGACCGTGTTCCTGCTCCTCTCGGAGCTGTTCACGGATGAGCAGTTTTTCGCGTTCGGGTGGCGGATTCCGTTCATCGCGAGTGCGGCGCTCGTGGGCATCGGCCTGTATGTGCGCCTGACGATTTCCGAGACGCCGGCGTTCCAGGCCTCGATTGCGCGGCAGGAGCGCGTCAAGGTCCCGATGCTCACGGTCATGAGCGAGCAGCCGAGAACGCTGGTCGCGGGCACGGTGGCGGCGATCACGACGTTCGTCCTGTTCTACCTGATGACCGTGTTCCTGCTCTCGTGGGGCACGACGGCGCTCGGCTACAGTCGCGAGCAGTTCCTGCTGATGCAGCTTGGCGGCATCCTGTGTTTCGGCGCGACGATTCCGCTCGCGGCCGTGGCGGCCGAGCGGTACGGCAGGCGGCGCACGCTCGTCTGGGTGACGGTGGCGATCGGGCTCTTCGGCTTCGTCATGGCGCCGCTGCTCGAGGCCGGGCCCGTTGGTGCGATGGCCACGCTGGCGATCGGGCTGGCGCTCATGGGGCTGACCTACGGCCCGCTCGGCACGGTGCTGTCCGAGCTGTTCCCGACGACCGTGCGGTACACCGGGAGCTCACTGACCTTCAACCTCGCCGGCATTTTCGGCGCCTCGCTGGCCCCGTATGCCGCCACGTGGCTGGCCGGGCGCTACGGCTTGGCGTCGGTCGGCCTCTACCTGGCCGGAGCGGCCGTGCTCTCGCTGGCCGGTTTCCTGGCCATGCACGAGACACGCGACACCGGCCTGACATGAAGCTGCGCTGAAGATGGCACCGCCATCGGTGCCGGGTCTGCGCCGAATGCGCGCGCAGCCGGGAAACAGCGGTGTGGGAGGCGTCGGGCTCGTGGCATGATCGGATCGTGCCCATGTCATCGACGCCGTTCCCGCCTGCCGTGTCGTCCTCCCGTTCGTCTTCTTCGTCGATCGCGCCTCTGACGCTGCTGGCCGGTGCACTGATCGCCGGCGTGGCATGCGGCGCGTCCCGGCCGCCTGTCCCGTTCGATCCCGATCAGGTACACGAGTCCGGCGGGCATCGCTTTCGTCTGGTCACCGTTGCCGATGGGTTGGATCACCCGTGGTCGCTCGCGTTCCTGCCCGATGGCGGCATGCTCGTGACGGAGCGCTCGGGGCAACTGCGCCTGATCCAGGATGGCCGTCTGGCGGATGCGCCCGTCAGCGGCGTGCCGGCCGTGCGCGTGGGCGATCAGGGGGGACTGCTCGATGTCGTGCTGCACCCGGATTTCACGACGAACCAGCTCGTCTATCTCAGTTATTCGAAGCCGAGTGCCGACGAGGCGAGCGGGACGACCGCCGTTGTGCGCGGCAGGCTCGACGGCCGGGCGCTGACGGACGTCGAAGAGATTTTCGAGGCCGACGCCTGGGCGGAGAGCATGGCGCACTACGGATCACGGCTTGCGTTCGATGCCGACGGGTTCCTGTTCGTCACGGTCGGCGATCGTCAGGTGCCGCCGGCCGGCGACCTGGAGGCGCATCCTGCGCAGCGACTCTCGAACCATCAGGGCACGGTGCTCCGCCTGCACGCCGATGGCACGGTGCCCGCCGACAATCCGTTCGTGCAGCGTCCCGGGGCGAAGCCCGAGATCTGGAGCTACGGACACCGCAGTCTCCAGGGATTGCTCGTCGATCCGGTGACCGGGGACGTCTGGGAGAGCGAGCACGGTCCGCAGGGCGGCGACGAATTGAACCTGATCCGCCCCGGCGCCAACTACGGCTGGCCGGTGATTGGCTACGGCGTCAACTACGGGCCCGAACGCCGGCCCATCCACGAGTCGTCATCGCGGCCCGGCATGGAGCAGCCGGTGCGGCACTGGGTGCCGTCGATCGCGACGTCGGGCCTGATGCGCTATGCGGGCGACAGGTTCCCGAACTGGCAGGGCAACCTTTTCCTCGGCGGCATGAACGGGACGACGTCGCTGACGCGGCTGGTGATGGACGGGACGGCGGTGGCCAGCGAACACGCGATGCTCGGTACCGATCTGCGTGTGCGCGACGTGCGCGCCAACGCGGCGGGCGACATCTTCCTGGTGCTCGACGATCGGGCCGGTGCGAAGGGCCTGGTCGTCCGGTTCGCACCGGTGGAGTAGGGGAGTCGCGGGCGGGAACACACGGCTGGATTCCCGCCTGTTTTGCTGTATACTTCCTCAGTTCCGGACGTCCCGTCCGCGCCTCGTGTGCCGAGGTAGCTCAGTTGGTAGAGCATACGACTGAAAATCGTAGTGTCGCCAGTTCGATTCTGGCCCTCGGCACCATTTCGTTGCGATAGCCCACGGACCGCCGGCACGCTCGACCTCGCGTGCCGGTTTTCGGCACGTGTCAGCCACCCCCTTGGCTTTCCTGGAATTTCTGTTACACTCGATCTCGTGATGACCCCGCTCATCCATCGTCGCATCGCTCCCATTCAGACCTCGCCGCGCACCATTCGCTGAGCTGCGCGCCGAGGGCGCGCTCCATTCTTCTGCTCAGCCGTTCGTTTTCTTCTTACAACAGAGCTTCGCTCACTTGACCTGGGAGGGTCACGATGTTGGACGTCTATCGCCTGCTCGCGGGCCGTGCCGGTACGCCGGATGCACTGGAACTGGCCCAGGAACTCACTGATTGGCACGACACGATGGTGCGGCATGAGCGCGTGCAGACCGCGCTCGGGACCGTGTGTGTGTCCGATGACTGCCCGCACGCCGAAGCCCGGGATCTCTGGCGTCGCGCCCTGAGCATTCTGGGGCCGGCCGCCGAGGAATTGAAGTTCCTCCGGGGATCGGCGGGCGGCGCCCAGGTGGCGGCATCGGGGGGCGCACGATGATGCCGACTCGTGCAATACTGCGGAACTGTCACCCCAGCACTCGACACGGACAGCGTTCGGGAACATCGGTATCCTGATGGCGGTCGTGGCAGCAGGCGCGGCCCCATCGGTTCAGCGAAGGGGGGCCCAGCGTGCGTGCCAGAACCGGCAGTGTCACCCCGGGAGCCGCGTGGACGGCTGTCGGGACCTTCGAGGAATGGTGCCTGGCGCGCATCCGCCAGGCCCTCGCGGGCGCCAGCCTGCGCGTGCAGTTATGGGACGGACGCAGTATCCGGCTCTCGGATCACCTGCCCGTGGCGACGGTGGTGGTCCGCGATCGCTGGACGCTCGTCCGTCTGCTCGTCGACAGCGACGTGGCGTTCGGCGAGGCGTACGCCAGGGGACGGATCGAGGTGCAGGGCGACCTGGTCGCCGCACTCGAGACGATCGATCGCGCGTGCGCCGGCCGGCCGTTCCAGCGTCGCCGGCCGCGCGCGCGTCCCATCGCGCCGGGCGCTTCGCGACACAACGTCCACACCCACTACGATCTCGGTAATCAGTTCTACCGCCTCTGGCTCGACGATCAGCTGCTCTACACGTGTGCCTATTTCGCGCACCCGGGCATGACGCTCGAGGAGGCGCAGCGCGCGAAGATGGAACACGTCTGTCGCAAGCTCCGCCTGCGGCCCGGCGATCGCGTGGTCGAGGCCGGGTGCGGGTGGGGCGCGCTGGCCCTGCACATGGCCCGGCAGTACGGCGTCATCGTCCGCGCGTACAACATCTCCGCAAACCAGCTTGCCTATGCGCGCGACAGGGCCGCGCGCGAGGGGCTCGATGACCGGGTGACGTTCATCGACGGGGACTACCGCTCGATCGAGGGCCCGGCCGATGCGTTCGTCTCGGTCGGGATGCTCGAGCACGTGGGCCGGCACAACTACGCGGATCTGGGCCGGGCGATTGCCCGCGTGATCGATCCTGCGCGCGGCCGCGGCCTGCTGCACTTCATCGGCCGCAACGCCCCGCTCGAATTGAGCGCCTGGATCGACAAGCACGTGTTCCCCGGAGCCTATCCACCAGCCCTGAGCGAGGTCCTGCCCGACGTCCTCGAGGCATCGCGGCTGTCGCTCATCGACGTCGAGAACCTGCGCCTGCACTACGCCCGCACGCTCGCGTGCTGGCACGCGCGCTTCGAGGATCACGTCGACGAGGTCCGCGCGATGTTCGACGACGCCTTCGTGCGCACGTGGCGGCTGTATCTTGCCGGATCCGAAGCGGCGTTCCTGGCCGGCGACATGCAGCTGTTCCAGGTGGTCTTCGGCCGGCCGCTCGACAACGACCAGCCGTGGACGCGGCAGGACTGGTACGAGCCGCACGCCGATGCCGTCCTGTGACGTCCTGATCGTTGGCGGCGGACCGGCGGGATCGACGTGCGCCCGTGAACTGGTGCGCGCCGGGGCCGATGTCCTGCTGATCGATCGGGCCCGGTTCCCGCGCGACAAGGTCTGCGCCGGCTGGATCACCCCGGCCGTCGTCGACGCGCTGGATCTCGATCTCGTCGACTACGCCGCAGGTCAGACGCTCCAGCCGTTCCGCGGGTTCCGGACCGGATCGATCGACGGCGGGAGGCGGGCGACCGACTTCGGTCGCGTGGTGAGCTACGGCATCCGCCGCCGCGAGTTCGATGCGTACCTGCTGGCCCGGTCCGGCGTGCGCGTGCTGGCGGGAGAACCGGTGCGCGAACTGCGGCGGGACGGTCGGGGCTGGCGGGTGAACGGCGAGATCCACGCGTCGATGATCGTCGGTGCCGGCGGGCACTTCTGTCCCGTCGCGCGTCACCTGAATCAGGCGGCCGACGGTACGACGCACCACGAGCAGGTCATCGCCGCACAGGAGATCGAGTTTCGTCTCGACGCGGCCTCGTCATGTCGTGTCGACGGCGAGTGGCCGGAACTCTTCTTCTGGCCCGATCTGCGCGGGTACGGCTGGTGCGTGAGGAAGGGCGATGTGCTGAACGTCGGCGTGGGGCGCCTGGATCCCGAGGCGTTTCCCGCCACCGTCAGAGAGTTCGCCGCGCTCGTCGCACGCCTGGGAATCGTGCCGGGCGGCGTGCCCTCGCCCTGGAAGGGGCACGCGTACCTGGTACACGCCACCTCGCAGCGGCGCGTCGTCGATGACGGCGTGGTGCTGGCGGGGGATGCCGCCGGCCTGGCGTTGGCACCGAGCGGCGAGGGGATCCTGACCGCCATCGAGTCGGGCCTGATGGCCGCGGCCATCGTGATCGCCGCAGGCGGCTGCTATACGCACGAGACCCTGGCCGCGTACGACGCCGCCCTCACGCACCGGATCGGTCCACGCGGCCGTCCGGGGCCCCTGGCGCACCTGCCGGGCTGGATCACCCGACTGGCCTCACGCGCGGTCTTCGGATCGACCTGGCTCACGCGCCGGATCCTGATCGAGGACGGCTTCCTGCACACGAGACGGCCGCCGATGAACCGGGGCGGGACGGCGCGTTCCGTCTGACGATATGCTCTGAGCCTACCGAAGGAGCCATCCATGGAACGCAGGCAGGCACACGAGTTTCCGCAGGAGTTACTGGATCTGTTCGACCTGTATCAGCACGGGGACATCGACCGGCGGACGTTCCTCGACAGGGCGAAGGTCTTTGCCATCGGCGGCATGAGCACGGCCGTGTTGTTCGAGGCGCTGCGACCGCACTACGCCTGGGCGCAGCAGGTGGCGCCCGACGACGCGCGCATCAGGACCGAGCGGGCGACGGTGCCGTCGCCGCAGGGCAACGGGACGATCGCGGGACTGCTGGCGCGTCCCGCGTCGGGCGGGCCATTCCCGGCCGTGCTCGTCGTGCACGAGAACCGCGGGCTCAACCCCTATATCGAGGACGTGGCGCGGCGGTTCGCCGTCGAGGGGTTCCTGGCGTTCGCGCCCGATGGGCTGACGTCCGTCGGCGGCTATCCGGGGAACGACGAGGAAGGCGGACGGCTGTTCCAGACGGTCGATCGGATGAAGATGCTCGAGGACTTCGTCGCGTCGGTCCGCTGGTTGCAGGCGCGGCCCGACAGCACGGGGCGGGTCGGGGCCGTCGGGTTCTGCTTCGGCGGCGGTGTGGCGAGCAGCCTCGCGGTGCGGCTGCCCGATCTCGGGGCGGCCGTGTCGTTCTACGGCGCCGCGCCGTCGGCAGAGGACGCGGCGAAGATCAAGGCGCCGGTGCTCGTGCACCACGGCGAGATGGACACGCGGCTGGTGGGATCGTGGCCGGCGTACGAGGCGGCGTTGAAGGCGGCGGGCGCGACCCACGAGGGCTACGTGTATCCGGGCGCGCAGCACGGCTTCCACAACGACACCACCCCGCGGTACGACGAGGCGGCGGCGACGCTCGCCTGGCAGCGGACGATCGCCTGGTTCTCGCGGTACCTGCGCGGCTGATGCTGAGGTTCGCGGTCCGGCTCGTCCGGCCCTACTGGAAGTGGCTGACGTGCGTGCTCGTGGCGATGGTGATCGAGACCGTCATGAGCCTGCTGTCGCCCTGGCCCCTGAAGATCGTCCTCGACTCCGTCCTCGGTGACGTCCCGGCGCCGGCCCTGTTCGAGCGCTGGCTCGGCCCGTCACCGGGGACCGCGGTGCTCCTCAACGTCGCGGTGATCGGCACGGTGGTGATCGCGCTGCTGCAGGCGGTCTCGGCCTATGCCACGGCCTACTACACGGTCAGCATCGGCCAGTGGATTGCGCACGATCTCCGGCAGAGCGTGTACGGGCATCTGCAGCGGCTGTCGATGGCGTACTACGACCGCCAGCAGGTCGGTCCGATCGTCAGCACCATCACCGACGACATCAACGCCGTGCAGGACTTCGCCTCGACGTCCCTGCTCGATCTGCTGATCGACACCCTGACCGTGGTCGGCATGCTGGCGATCATGCTGACGCTCAACTGGCGATTCACGCTGGTGGCGATGGCCGTGATGCCGGTGCTCTTCGTGTTCGTCGCGCGCCTGCGCGGTGAGATTCGCGAGGCTACGCACGCGGTGCGGCGACGGCAGAGCGAGATTGTCTCGATCGTGCAGGAGGGCCTCGGCGCGATCCGCGTGGTCAAGGCGTTCGCGCAGGGTGCGTTCGAGCGGCAGCGGCTCGAGGCAAAGAGTCGCGAGAGCGTGCAGGCGGCGCTGCACGCGCGACGCGTGCGGTCGCTCCTCGGTCCGGTGGCCACGACCCTCGTGGCGCTCGGCACGGCAGGGGTGCTCTGGTTCGGCACGCAGGAAGTGATGCGCGGCGCGATGACCGCCGGTGCGCTCGTCGTGTTCCTCAACTACCTCGGCCGGCTGTTCCGGCCCGTGCAGGCGCTGGCGCGGGCCAGTGCGAACGTGGCGCAGGCGACCGTGGGGCTCGAGCGCGTGCGATCGGTCCTCGATGCCGACCTGCGTCTGCCGCGCCATGCCGAGGCGACGGCGGTCGCGTTGGTGGAGGGCGCCGTCGAGTTCCGGCACGTGACGTTCGGGTACGACCCGGCGCGGCCGGTGCTGCGCGACGTGTCGTTCCGGGTGGCGCCCGGATCGCTGGTCGGTTTAGTCGGCCCGAGCGGCAGCGGCAAGTCCACGCTCGTGGCGCTGCTGCCGCGGTTCTACGACGTCGGCGACGGCGCGGTGCTGATCGACGGTCGGGACGTGCGGCACTTCACGATTCGATCGCTGCGCCGGCAGATCGGGTTCGTGCTGCAGGAGACGCAATTGTTCCACGCGCCCGTGTGGCAGAACATCGCGTATGGCAGGCCCGAGGCCAGTCGCGACGAGATCGAGACGGCGGCCCGGGCCGCCCTCGCGCACGATTTCATCATGGCGTTACCCGATGGGTACGACACGGTGATCGGACAGGGCGGCCAGGCGCTCTCGGGCGGCCAGCGGCAGCGCATCGGGATCGCACGGACGATGGTGCGGGATTCGCGGATCCTGGTACTCGACGAGCCGACGTCGGGCCTCGACGGCGAGTCGGAACGGCAGGTGTTCGAGGGGCTCGCGCGCCTGCGGCAGGGCCGGACCACGTTCGTGATTGCGCACAACCTGGCCACCGTCCGCGATGCCGACTGCATCCTCGTGCTCGACGCCGGGCGCATCGTCGAGCGCGGCACGCACGACGAACTGATGGCGCTGAACGGTCTGTACGCGACGCTGCTGCGGCAGGACTGATCACCTCGGCCGGCGAACTGACGTGTGCGCCGCTCGCGCTGTCACACGCACGTCACCGTAACTGTCTGTATGGAAAGTTGAATTGGACGATCGGCGATCACTACGCTGATCGGCCTCGAACATCGAGATCATCCACAACTCGTCGGCGCGGTTTGATGCGGCCGGCATGGCCGGCATCATCAACATCATCTACAACACCCGCCGTCGCCCAAAGGATCGCCGCGTTGACGTTATAGGCCTCACGCCGGCCGCGAAACCCGCACGTCATCGGCTGCTCCCCGACAACCTCACCCCACGGCGCAGGTATCAATGTCGCCGGCTTGCATCGATACACGGGTAGCGTGTATCGTCCCTGTGTGATTCGGTCCTTCGCGGACGAGACGACGCGCGACCTGTTCGGCAACGTCAACAGTAAGGCTGTTGCCGCTCGTTGAAAACTGACCAGGAAGTCGCGGTTCTGCTCGCTGAAAATTGACCAGGGTGTTCTGAGCGTTCCGACAGGGGTGAGGCCTGTTGGGATGCCGAGGTGCACACCATGGCGATGTACGCGAAGGTCCGCAGGATGCGCCTGCGGGAGGGGCTGTCGATCACCGAGATCGCGCGACGGACAAGTCTGTCGAGAAACACCATCAAAGCGTGGCTCCGCGGGCCGGTCCGGAGCGAGATGCAGTACCGGCGGCGCCCCGGGCCCCGGAAAATCGGCCCGTTCGCCGCGGCGCTGCGCCAGGCGTTGGAGGCCGATGCGCGCCGGCCGCGCCGCGAGCGCCGCACGG